>JAMOZY010000026.1 GCA_023667695.1 Clostridium sp.
AGAGGTTTCTTTTTTTTCAATTGGCATTATTTCTGAATTACAGGAATGCTCCTATCGAATTGCCGGTTGCGGTTTTGGCATTTTACTTGGTTCTTCCGGAAGTGCCATAAAACCCTCCTTCACAGCTTTACCTGGTGTCTGTCTTCCTTCCTCTGTACCTGGCTTCATTTTCGCTGCATTCTTGCCTGACGGCTTCTTAGCTTCCTGCGATACGTTTTTCTCCGGTGCCTTCGCTTCCGGTGCCTTGCTTCTGCCATTTACCAGGGCTTCTACAACCTGCTGCTGTAATTCCTTCTTAAATCCTTTACTGCATTCTACATACTCATGAAAGTTTCCATCGGTTCCCCTATAGGATGGCATGGACGGAAATAATCCATGTTCTCCTCTCATGACCTTAATATTCTGAATAACAAAAGAATCATCCAGGACAACGGTTGCAAGCCCTCGAAGATTATCCTTTTTGAATTCCGTTGCCCGGGCAGAAGAAATTTCCATGATACCCTCTGGCGGCTTTGGCGTCCGCTTCACTCCGTCTAATGCATCCTGGTAAGCATCTAAAATCGTCTTATCAAATGTTTCCTTGAATTCCTTTGTAATCGGATGGAAATATTCCACATATCCTCCTTCCTTAGCCTGGAAGGAAGGACAGGAAACAAATAGTTTTCCCTCCTTACCCTCCATAATCCGGATGCCGTTCAGCTTCACATCATCATTAAAACTTATGGAAGCCAAGCCCTTCAATTTTCCATTTTCATAAGGTGTTACTTTTGCGTTTACTGTCATCATATCTTACTCCTCCTTTACATGAAAAAGGGAAGACACGTTTCATGTCTTCCCGATAACAATAATTTTTCAGTTTAATTCTACCATGATATCTGGTTCTTTGCAGTATAATCTTAGTTCTTTTTAGTCTGCCTTTATTTCAAGCCGGCTGAGTAGTCTTGCGTTCATTTAATGCCAGGAATAAATTCCTGCAGCTCTCCCGTTCCTCCGGTTCCTTATTTAACAGACAGATAATCTGCTCTTCTGTCAGTCCATCCTGAATACCGGTTCGCACAGCTTCCATCCTTTCATCATCAAGAACATATTTTGTCAATATTTCCGTCAGACTGCTTCCCTTATAAGAAACCTGTTCACCGTGAACAACTTCACTTTTTCTTTTAAATGGCACATTCTTTATTTCCCCAAGAGGCTGGGACGCCTGATTTGCCAGTTCTGCCAGATGGCACAGCTCTTCTATCGTTAGGCTGGTAATTCTGATTTTATCCGGCATACGCTTTGCATCCTTTTCACAAGCTGCCAATTCTTCCTTGCTTAGCAACTTAAAATGTTTCGTTTCGGGTGTCGGTGTATGAATATAAACGCCAAAACTTTTCAGCATATTAAAATCATCCTTATCAAAGGGATTGAATTTATTATCAAGTACCGGACGGCAGCCCCTAACTTTTATAATACATTTGGAATTATCCAACAAACCAACCTCATCCAAGGTCATTAGTTCCCGGCCAAGAACATCTGTCGTTCTGGAAGTGCTCCCATGCTGACCTCTGGATTCTGAGGTATTCTTCTTGTATACCGTCTGCTTTCCCAGCATCTTTGATATGTATTCATATGTAGACTGCTCATTGCCTCCAAGATAGACTAGGACATCACAGTTACCAGGGATATTTTCCCAGTTGTCCTTAAATAATGCCTTAATCTGTGCGATATTCTGTATAATAACCACACAGGACAGATTCCGGGAGCGACAAGTTGCCAGCCATAGCAAGAAGCCTTCCGGCAATGCAACATTGGCAAATTCATCAAACCAGAATGTGACCGGAATTGGCAGCTTTCCATGATAAACCTGATCTGCCAGCATGTACAGTTCCCGACAAGCAAGAGTATAGAACATTCCGACAATAAAGTTATAAGTTTTATCATTGTCCGGAATCACACAAAAGACCGCTGTTTTCGTCTTACCATCCATATTAATGCCAGCACCAATGCTTCCAATTTCAAAATCATCCCTATTAAAAATCCGCAGTACATCTTCCTCTTCAAAAGGCGCCATTCGAGCATTGGCTGAAATAATGATAGACCGGATTGTATCACCGGCACCACGGATTACCTTTTTATAATTTCTTACCGCCGGATGACTTTCGCCTTTTTTTGCTTCCAACGCTGTCATGATATCGTCTAATTCTGATGGAACACTATCCTCTGTATATTCTGCTTTTGCAAGGAGGTTCATAAGGGATGCCATATTCCGTTTCGGCATTGGCTCTTCCATCCATACATAGAAGAATAAAGACTGTAAAAACATGGATTCTGATTTTTCCCAAAAAGGATCGCCCGTATGCTTTCTGGCTTCCTCAGAAGTAGTATTGGCTATCAGATTTGTAATCAATCGTCTTACATCCGCTGATTCCCGGATATATACAAATGGATTGAAGCAGTCTGAAGATTTCATATCCACCAGATTCAATACCCGGACCATATAACCATCCTGGAGCAGCCGTCTGCCGTTCCTTCCTAAGAGTTCTCCTTTGGGGTCCGTCACCACAAAAGAACCATTTTCCTGCCAAAGATTCGGCTGTACCAAAAACCACGACTTTCCGGTTCCGGAACCTCCCACAACCAGGCAATTATTATTGATGCCGGTAAATTCCGAATTTGTACTGATACTTAAACTTTCCGAATATATCCGTATAGAATCCATATGTTTTTTCTCCGTCATTTTCTGAGTTAATCGCTTTACATTTTCCCATTTTGCCGTACCGTATTCCCGTCCCGGCATCAGGTCTGGTTTGGTCAGCTCGCACATGAGCAGAATTCCTGTAAGGAAAAGACCAATTAACAAAAAAACAAGAGTATAATGATTAAAATACCAACCTATTGGATGAGCCAGGATTTCCTGCAGTCTTGGAAGCAGTTCATAAATCGTATTGCCCTTTTCCCAGGAACCTGCCAATAAATACATCATATATTCAATTATGATGCCTATCAGGGAATACGCAATAATAACTGAATTTTTTCTCTTTCTCATTACCATCACCTTCCTTTTATTGTAGTTGTATATTGGCTCCCTGCGGATTCAATACTTTTGCCTTCCTCATTCTGTTCCTTGACATCTGTGCAACACGGTCATAATGCAGTTTATGCAGCCGTTCAAAACTCGTAGTATCTATGTGCTGATTCAAATTATCAAATACGGAAACCTCTGCTTTCTTGTCCGCAAATACCAAAAGTGTCTGGTTGTCATCAATGATAAATGCTTCTCTCTTTGGAAATCGGACATAATTATCTGTTCCCGGAATGCGGGTCAATACAGATTCTTCATCCTGTGATATTACAAGCTTTTCTATATTGAGGGAAAAAGCCTGTTTGCTTTCATCTGCCAGTTTCATCTTTATCTGCTGCTGTTCTATTATCTTTCTCTGTTCCGGCGGTATAGAATCCGGTGTCAAAATTCCAGCCGGGTTCTCAACGGGTATATTAGATAATGTCTGATTATTAGTAACCAGCTTTTCCGTTGGAGCTTCTGGATTTGCATTCTGAACATACTCATCTGTTGTTTCTACCTCGGCTTTCTCAGTTAAATCAAACTTTTCTAAAATAAGATTTACACGCGGCGTTGCATTTGTAGGAAACATCAAAGATATGATTTCTTCCTCTTGCTTCTCACCCAGCTTTATCTCCTTTTCCTTCTCATCGGATAGTATCTTCTCTTTTTCTCCTGATTTATCCGGTATTATATCTTCTTTCGCCTCCTCTGGCACTTTCTCTTTCTTTGGGGCATTTATTTTCGGTGCCAGGCTATGGGGTATATTATAATCAATAAATGCCTGCTTAATAGCTTCAAACTGGCTCTTGGGAATCCCAACAACCTGTATATCCCCACCGCTTACATCCAACAGAGTTTTTAAATCTGCTCCTCCGATTGCCTTTTCATAATCCAGTTTTTGTTTGATTGCCTGTCCAAACTGTGCAATAGCCGATAATCCATATGCACTTGACATTGACATTTGAAATGCCATGGATACACCACCAAAAGGTATTTTAATAATCTCAATCGGTGCCTTCGCTACCTCAACGCCAGCTTTTATGATTTGTGTTTCGTCCATGCTTCATCGCACTCCTTTCTCTGTGTCTGCTTTCATGTGAAATTCCATGCTCTGCCTCAAATACTGCCAAAGCATTTTTGATTGACTGCTCTTTGGTTTGTGCAATAACCAGGTCGGCACTCCTAATAACATCATTCATTTTCTGCCTCCTCCCAATCTGTCAGGAATGCTTCTTCCGGAAACATTCCCTCTTCCATGTCAAACAATAATTCCCCTTTCTCCTCTTCCAGAGAGATAGCATCCGACATATGTTCGGACTGTTTCTCCTGTACCCTGTCTGAATCCATTTCCTTATACCTATCATTCATGGTTTTATAAAAGAGGCGTAATTGCTTCATGCGTTCAAAAGAATTGGATTCCACAGCGATTTTTTGCAACTGATTTTCTGATAAATTATCTTCCAGCGATAAGCGGATTTCTTCAATTTGTTCTGGCGTGAATCTTGAAGATTCAATGATTTTTATGATAGAAAACTCCCGTTTTTTTGAAAACCTAAAAAATTGTAATATCTTTTTCTCTCTTGGCTGCTTGTTTGTTTCCGAAAATTGTTCATGGTGAACAACTTTCTCTTTTCTCATCTCTTCTAATTTCTTCTGACATACTTCTAAATCTGCTTCCCGGCTTTTAATAACTGCTTCCAGTCCACCGATAATATCTTCCTTTTCTTTTAGTGATTTTCTCAAATCCTCCAGCTCCTGCTTCTGTTCTGCCAAAGCTGTATCCTTTTTTCTAATCACTGTATCCTGCTTTTGGATTTTTTCTTTTAGCTGACAATTTTCCGCTTCTTGCTTTTCTGCCTTGGTTTGCATCCTGGCAAACTGCTCCTCTAACGCTTTTATAGATACAAGGATATCCTCTGAATGTTCCCCCTTCATTTTATTAATCCGAAACTGCTGCATCTCTCTCCAGTCCATATCCGGTTTCAAAGCTTCCAATTCATTTTCTGGAATTCCATCTACAAGAGCAATTCGTATTTGTTCCATTTGCAGATAGTCATAGTCTGCATCCATGTACTTCTTTATCATTTCTGCCGGCAGAATATCTAAGCCAAGCTTTACCTCAAAGATTTGCCAGGAATCCAGCTTTTTCTCCTTTGCAAGATTCAGCAGTTCATTCTTTTCTTCTTCCCGCAAAATATCACCTCCTACAAACATTATAAAATCCGCAAAATACGAAAGAAACAACTACTTAGTTCTAATTAGTCTGTTTGGCTGTACCTCCTTGCATGTTCTTAGTTCAAACCCAATGGAACGCTTCATTTTTCTTAATTCCTCCAGCTTCCTACTGCTTTCGGTTTCAAACCGTTGGATTTCTTCCGGTACATATCCCATTTTTCGTAATGCAGCAGCTACATCTCCTTCCTCATCACCAGCTCTTAGTATATGAATGGCTGCCCTATGCTTTCCCCGTTCCTGAAAAATATCTTTCCGTTCCTGGTCTATGGTATCAATGGAAGTCTCCAGGCGGGCAACTCTTTTACTTAAATCTTCCATGGTCTGTATCTTATGCTTGGTCAGATAATTATTTACCCGCTGTATCCTTTGAAGCTTACGGATATCCTCTCTGTATAAAGAATATTGATTCTTACTGTTAATCCCATGTGTGCCTTTTATGTGATAACCGGCACGCTGTATCTTATACCGCTTTTCACCCAAATCTGAAAGCGAATACGTTGATAATTCATAATCTTCTCCGGCCAGACGTTTCTCCAAGGCTTCCGATGTATACGCATAGCCCAACCGATAGGTTCGGGTTCCCCGCTGGCGGTCCTTAGGGCATAAGGTCATATGTTTGCCCAATTTAACCTTGTAGCCCTTTATTTCCAAGTAATCCGTTAATTCTTCCATATTGACAGATGCAACTACTGCTTCATCAATATCTGCTTTCATTTTCTCAAAATCTGATGGTGGAAGATGCTCCATTGCATCTTTCCATTCACCGTAATTTTCATATCGCTTTAATCCTCTTTCATTTAAATTAATGATTTCCAGTCCATACTCTTCACAAAGCGAATTGGTTATTGGTTGAATTTCTCTTGCCCAATCGCCGTTATCATAATGATATTTCCTTCCATCCAGACAGGAAACAGAATTGAATACAATGTGTCCATGCATATGCCCTTTATCATTATGTACAGCATAGACACACTCGTATTTCTCTCCAAGATATGTCTGTGCAAATCTCCGGACGATATCCATTGCTGTCTCCTCATCTGCTTCACCCGGACTGAAAGAAATCATAATATGATATCCCTGGCGTAAATCTGTCTTGCCATAAAATTCTTTGGTATCCATCATATCCTGAAAGGCATTATCCTTATCACAGTTGAGGGAACCGGTCAGCAGACCATTCTTTGTTTTTCTTGGATTCAGGATATAATCAATGGAATTGACCAGATGTGTTGTAGGCGCACCCTTTGGTGATGAATTAATATATAAAATCTTGGTAATCGCCATAAAATCAATCCCCTTTCTTCAATATTCGTTTCCTGAAATCCATGATTAATTTCCGGATAAAAGACATCATCTGCAATAAGTTATCAATATCCTCAGGATTATATAAATTACTGTTATGTAAATGAGCAATCTGGTTAATGTTGTTCCCAATTTTATTAATCTCGTAGGATAGATTCTGGCACTCCTTTATCAGCTCCGGCTTCTCATATGGATTATCCAGAATGGTCCTCCGGACATATTTTGAAATATCCACATGCAATGCAGCCGCTTTTTTCTCAATGTCGGAATATTCCTGCTGTGTCAAACGTATTGTTATTTTGCGTATATACCTTGCCATAGCTCTCCTCCAATTCTGTGTTGCATTTTTTCTTTTAATTGTGTTGCAAATTTCTCCAAAATTGTGTTGCAAACACTCTATTTTGTGTTGCATCTCTTTTAGCAAGATACGCATTTTGTCGGACAAAATGCATCTTGCAAGAGGGGGCATAGCCCCCCTTGAACCCCCTGTATAGCGTTAGCACGCCGATAAGCTTACCGCCCGGCTCTGACCGGGCGTGTTATGGGCATAGCCGATTTTTTAACTTTCAGCAGCTCGTTGTAATCCTTCCCTGTGGTTCCTTCTGGAAACACAGGCGGACATTTCTTTGTCTCATATCCAAGAGCAGTATATTTCATATCCAGCTCTTCCATGGCTTTCATTCCGGATGTATCATTGTCCAGCCGGAATTCTATCCTGCTGACATTCGGATGCTCCTGCAGAAATGTTTCAAGCGGTCCGTCTGATAACATTCCAAGTGCCAGCCTGGAGATAGACCACTTCCGATCCATGTCCAAATCAGCCAGTGCATCAATGGCAGATTCATACACATACAACGTATCCGAAGAGCCTACTATATTAAATCCAAACCGCTTGTCATTACCAGGTACATCTCCTTTAAAAGGAAAATCATCATTGGTGCCTCTCATGAATGCATGATGCACCACTCCTTCCTTGTCCTTTGACAGAAAGACTATGTTGTGATGCTCCTTACTCTCATATGCTAAATGATTCTTAACACAATACTGCACAATCTCTGGCGACAGCTTCCTTGTCTTAATCAGATATGCAAATAGCCGTTGATAGCGTTCCGCTTTTTCCGGCAGTACCATTTCCTTTTGCACTTCTACTGCCGGCTGTATATCTGCCAGCTTTCGGTGTCCTTCCGGATGAATCCCCTGGAACTGTAGCAGATATTCAACGGCTTCTGAAAAGGTGCATTCCTGAAACTCCTTAACAAAGTTAATAGCATCACCGCCACACTTCGAACTGTACCGGTTATAAGTCAGGCGGTTACTACGAATCCGGACAGAATCATGTTCCTTTAATGTAAATAAATTTCCCTTCTTTACTGGTGTATAACCCATGTATTTTGCGACTTCCACCAGGTCTACTTCTTTTGCTCTCTGAATATCCTGAGCTGTATAATGCATATTTATCACCCCGTTTCAAATCTGTTCACCGTGAACAACTTTATCCTCGTATTTTCATCTGCAAATCGGCGGTTGCTGTGCCGGCTGTTTTATTGCCTTTCCTGTAACATCCTCATATCTTTTCTGTAACTGTGCTTCGCTTAAATTAGTATTCAGATAATATGACTTTCCCTGACTGCTCCATTGGGTCAATCTAACATTATCAGGCAAATTATGTTCCGTTTCATATGCTCCAATAGCATTACAACGTATCCGTTCCGCAAGATAAGATTCTACATCCCGCTTAACTGTATCAAGACCATATGAATCACCGGAATAATTATGACTTTTCCCTTTCTGCTCTCCCGGCAGACAAACACTCATTTCATTGGTTGTCAGATCATAAGATGCTGCTTTCTCACCAACAGAATTTTCAAGTGCGCCGCTTCCATCGCTGTAATGGGTCCACACATATCCATCTAAAATTGGATGTGCTGCCATTTCCTTTTTAATTCCTAATTCCGCTTCGGACCTATAAGCTATACAGTATTTATCTGGAATGCTTTCCTGATTGCCATCATATTCAATGTACCATTTCGAATTGTCATATACGACATAGCCATTCTCGGAAAAAGCACACACATCATTTATCACGGCGTCTCTTCCTAATGCTTCATAATCGATATACATTGCCAGATTCCCCATTGCTTCCAAATCATAGCCGCCTATTTCATGTACTATGTAGTATCCCAGGTCATATTCGTTATTCACATCCGGATATAAATCATATGTGTCCAGGTTATAAGTCAGATTAATATATGCCTCCAAGCCATCTGTCTGGTACAAATCAATTCCGGAGCTTACTATTTCTTCAAACTTCTCCAGTTCCTCATCATCCAGTTCATTTAAGCGCCCTGCCAGATAATTAATCCGGTCAACACTTTCATATTCCTCAAGCTTTAAGTTCGGGATATCAATATCGTAATCTGTTATGAAATATTCTTCGTACTGATTATTGATACCAATCCGGTCAAATACTGCCTGCATCTCTTCTCTGGTTACCGGAAAGGATACCCATTCTCCTACCAGTTGGCCTTCATTGTATTTTCCTAAGTTTGTGACAAATGCATTGATTTTC
Source organism: Clostridium sp. (assembly GCA_023667695.1). Lineage (GTDB taxonomy): Bacteria > Bacillota > Clostridia > Lachnospirales > Lachnospiraceae > CAG-632. The sequence continues at coordinate 9,150 of JAMOZY010000026.1, forward strand.
TTTTCTTCCATAAGCTTTCCCTCCAATAAAAAAGGGAAGACACGCTACATGTCTTCCCTGTGATTATATTTTTCCAATTTAATTGTACCACAATAAATAGTTCTTTGCAGTATGGAATTAGTTCTTTCCAGTCTGTGAACGCCGCAGTATTTCTTCAACCGCCTTTCCTGTCTTATCTACCCTCCAATGCATATCACAGCATATTAAATAAATATACTCAAGCAGATTATCAATCGCATAGAGCCGCATAGAATCCGCTTCATCAAAATCCATCCGATTAACCTCTTCCACAATATTCTGCTTAAATACTATTTCAGCACATTTATTGAATATATTCTGTCTTGATGTTGCCAGCAGCATTTGCTCAAAAAATATGTATTCATTCTTTACCTTCTGTTTTACATCTAACAATTTCAAATCCTCCTATAATCCTGTTCATCATGAACAACTTTTATTCTTCTGACAGTTCCGTTTCTTCCGGCACTTCATAAGTAATGCTCCAGCAGTTCTTGAGTATCTCTGTAACTGTCTGATAATCCCATTCCGTCTCGGAATTTGACCGGCTAGCCGGATCTGCCACTAATATTTTTCCATCCTCTGTAATCCCCCGGATTGCCATAAAATGACCGTTCCCACGATACAATCCATTGCCAGTTCCATCACTCTTTCCCACACTGATGACCACCATCCCGCCTTCTGGAATGCATTCCAGTGCAGTCATCAAATCGTTTCCATGATTCACTGGAATAAGCCCATACCCTTCTGCTCCTCTTACAAAATACGACCACATAGTACCCACTCCATTAAAATAGAAACCATGCTCCGTCGCATAATCTGCAGCATCAATCGGTGTTATTTCCTGATTTGTCAATGTGGAAACGACGATAGCCATTGTAGTAGGTCCACATCCACAGACAGATATGGTAGAATCGCCGTATGAATAATCCGCCCAGGGCTCCTCATACTGACAATAATATACTACCTCCTGACCGCCTGCCAGTTGACCGATTGCTTCTCGTGTAGCAATTGGCACAATCACACTTACCAGTATATATATCAAGACCGAAGTCATTATAACAAAAAATAATAAAAATGTAATCAGCAGAAACAAAATACCCAAAATCACGGAAAGTCCCGGCAGTATAGCATTTGCCAGTGCCTTTATGGAATTGACATTTCTTACTGTTGCCACAAAATCAGCTGCCAATGATTTCATCATATGCTGTAATGTTTTTGGGGCCTGTCCCCGCTTCATGACATCAAGCATGGATTTCCGCCATCTGCTGAAGCGGTCCGAATGCTGTGATACTGCATTCGTCCCAACTTCTGCTGTCTTTCCAAATATATTGCCAACACCTGCTCCAACCAGCATCCCCGGAATGCCTCCGGCTGCTCCAACAACTGTACCGGAAGCAGTTCCCACAGCACCAGCAGAAGATGATACAACAAAAGAAACCGTTTGCTTTGTTGTCTCAGTCACGGTTGCCTGGGCAGTCTTTTTAACAGTTTCTGCAGCAGTTCTTCTCCCAATTTCAGTAGCTGCTTTGCCAGCCGTCTGCTTTGCTACCCCGGCTATCATTTCTTTTGCCGGAGCTTCTGTCGCTGCCTTCAAGGTCTTTGGAGTCTTTCCCTCTGTTTCCTTTGTGATAAACTGCTGAACCCGCCTTTGTGCAATCTGCTTTGCAATCTCTGTATCTGTCCTGATATAATTTTCCTGCAGATGTTTTGCCTGTTCCTCCGATTCATCCAGGACTACTTCCGCATTGTCCCTTTCCTCCATAATACATCATTCCTTTTCTGCATACTTATCCGGATCTGTATTCAATAGCCTGTAAATTTCCGTATTCTCCGGTATTTGATTATCCACTGGAATAATAACTTTTCCATGCTTCAAAAGTCCGGTTCCCGGTTCCGCATCCAAAACATACTGAAGCTGTTCATCCGTAAACCCAAGGTCTTTCAACGGCCCTATATCATCCTGTCCAAAGAGCCATAAGAATGCTGAGTTCCGAACCAGTTCCCTGCTCTTATCACTTTTGCATACATCTCCCGCCTGGTGTGTAATGCCTGTACAAAATCCGTAAAACTTTCGGAATTCACGCCACAAGGTATCCAGATATTCTGCGGACACATCATCACCCGTCAAACGATGAGCTTCATCAATATAAATCATGGTCGCCTTACCCTTCTTAAAGTTTTCAAATACTCTTTCCCGTAAGCTCTCCATGATGGTCGTTATTGCTACCGGCTGCAAATCCTTTGAAATATTCCGAAGCCCATAAATAACCAAACGATTCCGGATATCCACATTCGTCTGCTTCGCAAACATATTAAGAGAGCCTTCTGTAAAATAGGCAAGCTCCAGTGCCAAATCATCTGCAAGGGGATTCTGCATATTCAGTAGCTCCTGGCGGTACTCTACCATGGTTGGCGGACATTCCGGCGATTTCTTTCCGGTTACCCACGGAGCATATGTATTCCGCAAGGCCTGGTCAATAATGCTTTTATCTAATGCCGTCAGTTTATCCTGCCTGCACCGTACATGAACGGACATAAGCCAGGAAACCTTTGATGCAACGATTTCTTCCGGCTTCATATCCTGTGGGAAATCAAAACCGTTGATATATGTATCCGAACCCGGTCTGACATCAATATAAGTACCATTTAAGGCTGCTGCAATCTCCTCACATTCATTATTTGGATCAAAAATAATAATCTCATCTTCCTGATGCTGTAAGAAATGAAACAGCATTTCCAGCTTCCAGTCCAAAGATTTGCCGGAACCCGGAACACCAAATATCCAGGCATTTCCATTTTTTAATGTGCGTCTGTCACCAAATACCGCATTCTTTGATAACTGATTAATTCCATAATATGTGCCTTGGGAAATACAAAGTTCCTGCGTGGTAAAAGGTATAAATACTGTCAATGCCCCGGATGTCATGGTCCGCATCTTCTGAGCCTGACGGATGCCGATTGGCAGCGATGTATTTAGTCCCTCCCGCTGTCGATACCACATGATATCCAGAGTTACAGCTTCCTCATTTGCGACATCTTTCAGTGACCTTGTTCTTTCATCCAATATTTCTTTATCCGGTGCAAAGACAAGTATCGTTACACCTACAAAAGAAATAGACATATTCCTCTTTTCAATATCCTCTCTGACTGCTTGGACATCATCTCTTTCATCCTGAACGGAAAGTGATATATCAGAAGAAAAATCCTGATTTCTGTTCCGGATTTTCTGTTGCTTTCGAATTTTATTCTGTACCGTCAGATATTTCATTTCGATAAGCTTTTTACTCTCGGTCCGGTCCATAGGTTCTACATCAACACTGATTATCATTCGATAGGGAAGATCAAGCAGCTTCTGGATAAAGCGATCCGTAAGCTCTGTAGGCAGATTCTTTACATATAATGCCCGGCAATGCATCCGTCTGCCCAGTTCAAAAGAATCTTCATCAAAGTGAACACGCGCCGGTGCCAGGTCATTCAGAAAATCTCTTGCCGATTCTATCATTGCATCATAATCAAACCGGAAAGGAAGCTTATCTTCATCTCCGGAATGATATATATCATAAAGAAGCTTGAAACGGCTTTCACAATTTAACGGCACCAGATAGCTTCCCAGCTTATGTAAGCTCTTTTGCAGGGAAGCCTCCAGAGATATAAAATAGTTCTTTGCCTCCTCATAAGAATTCCGGCGGACGGATAATGTAAAATATTCATTCCGTTCCATCCCCTGTTTTCCTTCCATGATGCGTTTCTGAATGATAGCATTTAATTCTTTCCGCAAAGAATCATACGCATCATCCCGATATGCCAGCAGAACATTCTCCTTAAATTCCTCCATATCTACTTCATCATTTAAATAAGATATCTTATAACGGACATTCATGCCCTGTAATAACTTCATATATCTTACCAAAACGGACATCTGTTCTTCATCTCCCAGGATGTCATAATTAATATTGGCAAACCAGTATGTCTTGGAATATAAGCCCGGCTTTACTTCAAATATCCCATCTTCTGCCACGGCATAGATTTCAATTAAATCCTGAACGGAATCCGGATTTGTTACCCTGCATTCATCCATCTTTCGATAATCAACCGTTTCTCTTTTACCAAAAAAATTAGCATTCATCCTTTCCCACCTTCTTTCCCTTGCCTATTGCACAAAACCAAAATTTACTTTCTACTGCTTCTTTCTCCGGGCATTCCGTTGATTTATACTCATACTCTCCATTTATTCCTGTCTGTTTTTTTGCCCGGGAATATTCATCATATGTCATACCGTGTTTCTGATACATTCCCAACCATGCGATTGGCAGAACCAGAAATACCACAAGATAAACTGCAATCTTAGAATCTAATCCCAGCACAATATTTAAGACAAATATAAGCGGCACCCCTATGGCAAGCGCGATAACTGCCATAATCTTTTGTCTGGCATTAAACATGTACAAGCCACCATTTTTTATTTCATCCAAATCCTTATTAATCTTTATCTGCATATAGATATTCTCCTTCCGAATCCTGTTCACCGTGAACAACTTTTAGTGCAGCAGCCACTTTTCAAGCAGAGCTTCACTTCCTTTTGCCGAACCGACTGTAAGGCAACAAGTAAACATCATTGTCACAATGCGCAGCAGCATAATCATAAAATCATTTTCCATTAGTGATTCCAGCTCTGGAATGCCTCCGGACAATACAGCATTGCAAAGTACAATCATTATGAGCATTGCCACTGATTCCAAAGCCAGGATACACACATATTTGCCATACATCATTCCAACCCGCTTCAATTCCTGTGGTCCAATCACTGTAGAAAATGCCAAAGAACTGAAAGGAATAATGCAGTACAGCTTCAAATACCGATAATAAACGGTATATAGCAGAATACCTGCGCAAATCACCATGACAATCATGCATATGAGTGAAACCAGGAATAAAATCAAATCAAGGATTAGGTGAAAGCCATCCACATTATTTTTAAAACTTTCATAGGCCTGTACGATAATCATTTCATCTATCATAAGATTTCCAAGGTCACTTTTCGTCACCATCTGCACAAGGGCAAATCCCATACGGAAAATCTGTGTTACAACTGCAGCTGAATTTGTTATTAATACCTCCCCTAATGCCAAAGGCAGAAATAACCGGATTACACCCCAGAAATTCAGTTCTTTCCTTTGTTCTTCAAAAGATTCGTAGTATATATTGTAGATAAAGAACAATACAAACAAAATAGCAGCTACACCTGTAAATGCAGTAGAAATGGACTGGACAATCTCCAGACCACTTCCCCCTGCAAATTCTTCCAAATCCATGCCCAGCAGTTGGAATGTCCATGCCATCACCTTATTCCATATCCTTATACCGAACAATTGCAAGAAATATGCATACTCATCAAATACAAACATCTTATCAAGAAGCTCCATGAGTAATTCATAAACACTTTCCTGAATAGCAATATCTCCCATATCATCACCCCGGTTCTATTCGATTCCTAAAAAAGTCAAAATCCATCCAATACTGGCAATTGCCAAAGAACCCAGCACACGTTGTCCTGCATCCCACATCCCACTATTATCTTTTGCATTTAATGCGCCAAAAAAATCGACTATATTTTTTATTAAATAAATCGTACCTACTACAGCTACTGAGGCAATAAGCAAATCCTTCAACAATATAAGGGGTTGTAAAAAAGCATATTGACCAGTAGCTATAACCGGCATTAATATCTTTCTTATTATTAAAATTTTCATAGTCATCCTCCTTTAATTAAATGGTAATTCCTCTTCGCCTTCCGGAATCGTCATAAAGCCATCCTTTGCAGCTTCACCTGGTGCCGGTCTGGTTCCTTCCGGATAAGAAGCATGGTTCTCAGCAGCATTCTTACTCTCTGCAAAATCAATTTCTTCCACGATAACCTTTACGGAATAAACCTTCTGTCCTTCCTTATTCGTATAATTGTCATTCTGTACCCGTCCGGAAATTATAATCTGACTGCCCTTTCTTAAATACTTTTCTACAAAATCCGCCTGTCTGCCAAAGACCGTACAATTAAAGAAATCCGCTTCCGGCTCTCCTTCCCGCTTCCATCTCCGATTAACTGCAAGAGAGAACCTTGCAATCGCAATCTGGTTTTCCCCCTGTGAATATCGAATTTCCGGGTCTTTGGTAAGCCGTCCCATTAATATAATTTTGTTGAACCCCATAATGCGTTCCTCCTCTTCTTAATTTCCTTTTCTCTTATAATCAACCCAATCACAACCGAGGCAGACAATATTCCGATTACAACCAACAGCCAAATCGGAGCCTTATCACCGGTCTTTGGAGTATCCGGAATCTTTTCGTTTGGAAGCTCCAGAAGCATAGCCCCTTCCTGCAGAACAAATTCCTGCTTCTCCGGGTCAAGAATATATTCATCCAGAGTCTTTACTTCCTTGAAGTAATACGTTCCATACGGAAGCCCTTCTATCAGAATCTGTCCCTGTTCATCTGTTACATAATGTCCCATAGATTCATCATCATCGTTATACAGTTCAAATTCCACACCGCTTAACAGAATGCTCGAATCCCGGCTGTCACTCTTAATCAGCAAAACCTTGCCTTTATACAGTTCATTTACCATTGGAGCATCCGCATTGACATCCAGAATGTTTACTGCATTATTTCCAAGCTCCAGGGTAAATCCATAGGTTCCTTTATCCAGAGCATATTCATCCAGGGTCTGTACTTCCCGGTAATAATAGTCTCCGGCCGGAAGCTTCCCCTTCCATGCTGCCATACCTTCCTGATCTGTAATGGCAAAGCCCAGGCACTCATTCTTCTGAATAACAATATTTCCCTGATAATCCGTTATATCTTCATTGGCATAAATGCCAAAGACAACATCTGGCAATGGTTCCGTTTCGATTGACCAGGTTCCATCCTGGATGTTCAGGATTTCACCAAGCTTGTAAATATGTAATTCCGTATTGGCAAATTCATTTCTTACCCTTACCTCTTCGGTATAAACTGCTTCATGGAAACCGTCCGGACATTCCAGTTTTACATAAACCTTATCACCAGTATTTACAAAACCATCCGGTGTCTCTAGCTCTGTGATATAATACTCGCCCCACGGAAGATATCCGGTTTCTGCAATTCCGTCTTTATCGGTAGTAATCTTCTCCATCAGGCTTCCGTCTGCCTTATAGATTCCAAATACGACTTCTGATAATGGCTTTAAGCCAAATACAAGCTCCCTATATGTACCATAGTCAGATGCCTGCTCCATGGAAGCTGTTATCTGACTTCCGATTTTCTGAATCCGAATTCTGCCCTGTATCAGCTCGTCCTTCATGACAACCCGTATGGTCTGTGGCTTGTCCGTTACCGAAAATGTAACATCCTCTGCGGTCACATATCCTTCCGGTGCTTCTGCTTCATGCAGTACATAATTTCCCTTTGCCAGTCCTTCCATGACATGAGCCTCTGTTCCGGATGTCCAGCGTTCTATCAGCTTTCCTGCTGCATTGTAGACCTCCAGCGTAGCTCCTGCCAGGGGCTTTCCAGCTTCATCCGTCTTTAACAGCTCAATCCTTGTCTTGGAATCCTTCATAACCACAGTCTGCGTCACACCCGATTCTGCATCATAGGAAAACGAAATGCTGCTTGCTTTCGTGTAAGTATCCGGTGCAATGACTTCCGTCAGTACATAAGTACCAGTCTGCAAGCCATGAATCACATGAGGCGTTGTACCGGACACCCAGGTATCATAAACGATACTGCCATCCTGGGAAGTTACTGTCAGAGTGGCCCCCGGCAGCTCCGCCGAAGTAGTAATATCCTGCTTGCTAATCTGCAAAACAGATTCTGTATAAAAATTCATGTATGCCCGTACCGGGTCTGGTCTTGTACTGCTGCATAAGAGCAAGTCCTGTGCGCTGGTCTGATTTATCACATAAGTGATATTTCCGGACTGCGCTGCCTTTTCCGTTGCACAGCTAACCTTGGTCCCGCTAGGGATTATTCCTGCAGATGCCACCTTCAGATAAGAACCGTTTTCATTCGGGGTGCCATCAAAATTGCATCGATTAAAAGATAAATTATTAGCTACAAAGGTGTAATTGCCTAATACTCCGTTGGTGTCTTGGAGAACAACCTCATACTGATTCGTAGACAGGTTGTAGGTCAACTTGTGACTTGGAGCCATAACCGGATTCTGGGCAGAAAAGCTTGGAACAACAAACAGATTGTCTACGATATTCTTAATCCGCTCACACTCTGCCAGGTCACCCCAACCGGAATTACAGGTCTGTACTACACCATCCCAGCCGATACCTTCATTCATGCCCGGTTCATAATACTGGTCAATGTAATACCATATCATGAGCTGGGTAGAGTTATACAATCTCCAGTTCTCCCAGGTCACTTCACCACCATATTCATTAAAGGAACCATTATTCCGCGGTGCCTGAACCCTCTGGGCGCAGCCGAGAACGTAACCGATTGCATTTCTCTGGTTACGATTTAGTTTATGAATATACTCTGATTCTGTAGCATAGGAATCACCGGTATGAGCTGCTTTTCCATAGTCAATACAAAACAAGCTGTAGCTGTCACCGCCAATCCATGCATACATAATCTGGGGTGCCTGGACGCTGGTGCCGGCATTCTTCCATACCGTCATATTGCTGCTTCCATGGCTACCATCTGCATTCCAGATGTTCATAGCGTGTAACATGTCATCCCCTGCAGCAAGAGGAGCCAGAAATCCTGCTTCTTCTACTTCCTCTGGCATCTCCTCTGTTGCTTCTGCCACCGCTTCCGCTGGTACTTCTTCTGTTACCGTTTCCGCTGCCGGTTCCTCATTCATCGGCTCCGGCTCTTCTGCATAAAGCGTCAGTATACTGAATGATACCAATATCAGCATTACCAGGAATCCACCTATGCATTGTTTCCATTTCTTTTTGATTTTTCCTTTGAAAATCATGCTATCTCTCCTTTCGTTTGGGCATAGAAAAAGGACAAATAACTTTCGTTATCTGCCCTTGGCTTGCCCTGTATATAATTTCACAAGGATAACATAGCATGTTTTTTCAGTTCTTCCTAGTCTCTTTTTAGTTCTAATTAGTCTAGTCAGTATGAAAAGTTGTTCACCGTGAACAACTTTTCCTCCAAATCAGTACATAACATATTTAGATTTACCAGCATTCTTATTTCTCTCAGATTCATAAAGATTGACCGCCTCTTTCCAATTGGAAGCTCTGCAATGCTCTAAATACCTATAAATATAATTTAAGTCCTTACAATTTCTATAATATTGGGGTATAATTTGCGAAAATTGAAAACCTTCCACATACTCACCAGGCAACTGAGCAAGCAAATGGTCCAACTGGGTCATCTTCTCACCTAACTGCTGTTCCTTTTGCTCTAGCTGAATATTTTCCATTGTTGCAATATTACAATTAGAATTGTAACATTCTATGGCCTTTTTATAATGCTCATGTGTTCGTATAATTGACACAAAAAACATTATTATAAATACTATTAAAAATAACACCAAAAAAATCCACCCCGACACTAAAACTTCTGATATATTAAAATGTCCCCCGTTTTTTTCTAGTATCATCAGCAGATGGAAATAACTTACTATAAGATATATACCACCAGCTATTCCAGCACTACGAAATATATTTCCTGCCACTTTCCCTCCAGAAATAAAGTGTGGTAATTTTTCAACACAGTTTCTTTCCGTATTCAGATGTGATTCAATCCAATTTCTTCGTTCATTTATTTTATCCATTTGCTTCTCAATCGCTTGTTTCTGACCTGAAACCTCATTCAATTTCAGTAGAAAATTATATACATCAGCAATAATATTCATTAACTCAATTCGACTTAGGTTATTTAAATCATATGAGTTTCTTAATTCATTACTCATAACAAGATTCCTTCCTCTTTAGCATAATTTATCGATAACAGGTAATTGATATCGTCCTTGTACCATCTGCATTTACGGTTATTCCATTGACTACCATTCCCATTGCCGCCCCTGGCACATCATTAGGAATGCCCTGTGCATCTAAATCATGTTTTATAGCTGAATATATATCATTAATTTGTTGTTCTGCCGTCCATCCCCCTTCAAGTCCATCTTTAGTAGTTTCGCTCCACCACCCAGCTTCATAATAATTTCCCTCCCAGATAAATCCGCTGCCAATAGTCGCATTTGGATACTCTGCTTTCAGCCTTGCATTTACCTGTTCTGCGATGTAATACCAGTCCAAATAGTAATCTTCCGGATTAAACGTAGAGGTCGAAGCTTCCGTAGGAGTCGTATTGCTACTTGTTCCATTGGAAACAGATGCTGCCGTTGCATTGCTTCCATTACCATTTGCGGAAGTTTTGCTTTCCGTTGCTCTCACCGTCTGATTACTGCTAACTGTATTGGATGCTTCATTTGCTGCTACATTTGCTTCCTCTGGTTCCTGGGTACTTTCCGGTTCTTCCTCTGCTGCTACATCCACAGGCTCCTTTACAACAACATTAATATGCCGTTCTACATCACCTGCCGTCACTGTCATTTTCACCAGACCATTGCTGACTGCGGTTACCATTCCTTCCTGATTCACAGTTACAATTGCCTCATCACCACTGAGATATTCCAAATCCCCATCATAATCTGTATCTATATCAAGCTTTCTGCTCTCTCCAATCTCCAAAGTAAAAGCTACATTTAAGCTCTCCTGTCCGATTGCCAGATGGATTTCCGGTTCCTGTTCTTTCTGTTCCTCTGTTGCCACTTCCGCATCTGTAAGCACTATTTCATCTGCCTTACAGCCCGTTACAGAAAGTATCATTACTGCAAACATCATTCCTGTTATCACTTTTCTCCCCGTTTTCCTCATAATCTATCTCCTTCCCTATACGAAATCACCAACTACTTATCTTACCTATAGTATACTATATTATAATTTATTTTGCAACACTTTTTTGTTATTTTTCATTTTATTTTCGTTATTTTGTATTGTGTATGGTGGGCTACTTTCTCAAATTCTAATACAGCTAATCAAAAGTTGTTCACGGTGAACAAAACAAGAGAGCCGAATTGCTCCGGCCCTCTCAAATATACATCCGCAAATGCATACCCCAATTAGTACTTATAATACATCAAACACTCAAAAATGCAAGTTTTATATATTTCTTCAACATGTTCATGCAAATCGTCCTTAATCCTCGTAATGTCCTTTACAGGATATAATATATATTATTCCACCTTCTTCATAATAAACAATTCGATTTAATTCATCAATACGCCTGCTCCACATACCACTTAAATTTCCTTTTAGCGGTTCTGGTTTTCCAATACCTTCAAATGTATTTCTTTCAATATCCTTTAATATTGCATTAATCCTTTTCAGTGTTTTCTTATCTTGCATCTGCCAATATAAATAATCATTCCATGCCCTATCTTCCCATAATAACCTCATCAATCTACCTCTATCAAGTCATGTTCTGCAAAATGTGCTTTACCATCCTTTATATCCTGTGTAATATTTTCCAGATATTTCATATTATTTTCAGAATAAAACGGATCTGCCGATAATTCAAATGGTATCCGTCTCTCCCTGCTGACTTTTTTTGCAAAGATGGTGAAGGCAGTTGTCAGATTTATCCCAATATCAGAACAGACCTCTTCCATGCTTTTCTTCAAGTCAGCGTCCATACGGAAATTTATATTAACTACTTGCGCCATTACAATACCCCTTTCTCTTTATGATATAAATATTATAACATATTGTAATGATGATTGCAAGAGCTATCATTACAAAACCGTTGTTACCATTCTACTTCATCTTCTCTTAAACATTCTTCTAATGGAGCATTTAATCCATCAATAACATCTTCCTTTAAGCCGGAGAGAGAGCTAATATATACGGTTTCCACCAGCCTATTATAATCCTTTTCGCTGATGATTACTGCATTTCCATCTTTTGTACTGATATTCACTGGTTCATTGAATTTAATCGTTTGCTCCAGTATATTAAATAGGTTCTTTCTAAAATTTGTAATATTGATATTAAGCATATAATCTCCTCCCGGCATGTGTAAAAACCCAATCAGTACAGATTAATCTTTATCCGGTGGCAGAGGTCTTGGCATATACTCCGACAATGCCTCTTCCGTTTCCTGCTTTTCTATAAATTCCAAAAATGCTTCTTTTGCCCATTTCGTTGTTGTCTTATAACCCCGATGCTCCTGTAATGCCATCCATATCCGCTTTTCACTCGGTTTTTTCATATTCAATCGCATATGAAAATTTTCATTTTCCGCTGGTTCCCCTTTTCTTCTTCCCATATTATTTCTTCCTTCCTTTTAACTGATTTAATTATAATTCATCCAGATAAATTCTCTTCGTTCAACTCCCCGCTCTGCCCTGGTCAAACGGCTTTCAAAGCTCCATCCCTTTAACATCCTTTTATATAAATCGCTTTCATAACCGGATATCATGACCTTCCCCGGATGCTTCAAAATCTTTTCCAATAATTCTACATGCCCTTCATAAGACATCTCATGCACATACTGGTATTTCTTTCTTATGTCTGGAAGGTACGGCGGGTCCAGATAAATAAATACATCCTTTGTATCATACATATCCAGCAATTCCATTGCCGGCTTTTTTTCAATCTGTGCATTCTGCAGCCGTTCTGTCACCAGCGGTATGACTGAAATAAAATCATGCCATTGCTTGGTCGTATCCGGTGATGTTCGCTGCTGGGATGTCCGGAATCCATTCCGGTACCGGTTACTACAGCCAAACCCCATCCAGCATTTTACAGCAAATTTCCTAGCAAGTTCGATTATATCATCATTTTCGTTCACAATAAAGGCATCTTCATATTCTTTTCTTGCATATGGCGTCAGTTCCAGCTTCGCAGTCAGCTCATCCGGATACTCCCGCAGTACATGAAAGAAATTAACTACACTATCATCCAGGTCATTAATGGTTTCTATCCTGGAAGGTATTTTATTAAAAAATACTGCACCGCTGCCAAAGTATGGTTCCAGATAAACTTCATGCTCTGGTATCCTGGAACATATCCAGGGTGCCATCCGGTTCTTGGCTCCTGGATATTTCAAAATTGGCTTCATCCCTTTCATCTCCTCTTCTGATTCTGGTTACTTCCAGTAAAATGATGTCATTTAAGAAAAAATATTTTATAGAGGCGGTTCTGCCCGCCCCTATATTAAATTTTAGCTAATGGCTTCTATCTCATCCTCTAACATTGCCACCAAGGAACGCAGTACCTTCAAGGCATCCTCTGGTCTGCTCCATGGGATAGAATCGGTTGTATCATTGCTCAACTGCCGTTCCACTTCATAAATCATCCGTTCCGCTCGTGTTACTTCATTTTCATTCGCTCTTACTGCCGGAACCGGGGCGACTGACTGCTCTTCCTGTTTTGTTTTATCCAGTGGAATCATCTCAGATAAAATATCCAAAAACATAGACCAGGTAATTTCATCATTCCTGTTTATTCTGATTCCTCTAATGGAACACTGGAAATTAATATCACTACGTCCGCGATAACTATGGCTCTTTCCATAATTATTAATCAGGTAATCCCTTAACTTATAATAATTCTTAATCCCTTTAACATACCGTTCTATGTCCTCATATACTTTATAAACTTCATTAGCAGAGGGAATTTTAAGTTGTTCACCGTGAACAACATTTTCTATCGCTTGAGCCTTTGTATTATTAACTGGATAAGTTTCTACGTGTTTCCAGTGATTACATCTCACACTACATTCTTTATCACAATCTCTACAACAGGAACTATTACAATTCACTCCAAGGCTGATGGCCTTTTCATGAATATTATACATATTGCAAGGCTGTTCTGAATCAAAAATACAATACTCTCTCTTTTCCTGGCTGCTATTGCACTCTGTTTCCTGACAATAAAAACAGTTGCCATCGCAGCTTTTTTGCTCTGTCAGTTTGTCAGCAGCCTCATCTCCATCACTTATTACCGAAATCATCTCCGTATCAACATTGTAATTGCTAATTTCCATCTGCCCCGGCACTGGCTGCTCTCCATGCATCTTAAAAAAGCATTCCTTTAATTCACTTTTCGTAAGAGGTTCCAAATCAGAACCAGCCTTTTCCATGATGTATTCATATAATTCCTTCTGCTTTTCCTCCGGATAGCTTTTTGCCCTGTATATCATGGTAAACGGAACTAATCCGGTTCCGGTGATTTCCTGCAGTTGTTCTATCATTTCCGTTAATGCCATATACCGGAGCACCTGGCTTCCACTGATTCCAAACTCCTTAGCAAGCTGCTCCCGGATATCACCCTTAAAGCCTTCCATTTTCAAGGTTTCTTTATGGTATACTAACTGCCTTCCTGTATAAATCGGATTGCTTCCCTTAATCTTATTTCGTCCATACAGATTCGCTCCAACAAGCAGCCTCCGCTTTTGTGCCGGTTCCGGCATTGGACTAATGATACAAGGAATCTTATCCATACCTGCTTCCATTGCCCCATATTTCCGTATATGACCGGAATATATCTCATAGATTCCTTCCTTGGTGTCAAATACTTCTATTGCTCCATGGAATCCATTTCGTTTAATTCCCTCTGCTGTATGTCGGATATCCTCTTCGTCCATCCCAAACAGATACTTATTATCCGGATTATCATGCAGCTTATCTATTTCCAGATGCACTACGAGCGTTCCATTATTAAGAACGGAATTCTTGGAAGCTACATCCTTTAATAGCTGTGAGCCTTTTGCTTTTCCAAAATCTACTGCCATAATTAGTTCCTCCTTATCCTATCATTCTATCTATAATGCAGTCAGCAAGTTCTTCATAGTCCTTTGCCACCTTTGAAGTCGGCTTATAATAACACAATGGTCTGCCGAACAGGGAAGCCTGCTTTGCATAAGTATGCCTTCTTATGGATACCGGTATATATTCATTACCAAACATTTCCTTGCAGTTCTCACTGATATACTGGTCAAAGGATTCCCGGCGGTTAATCAGAGTAAGAAATACTCCAAGAATCCGAAGTCCCGGATTGACACCATTGCTTCTTAATGCATGAATCGTATCCATCAATTCACCATATCCATCCAGACTGTCTTTATCTACCGTTGCCGGAACCAGTACATATTCAGCTGCTGCAAGTATATTAAGAGTAAAATCGGAAATATATGGCGGACAGTCAAACAATATGTAATCATAATCACCAGACAGACAGTCAATCGCTCCTGACATGATATATTCTGAATCCAGCTCTACAGCAGATAAGCCACGTTCTGCCGGAATCACTGATATGCCAATATCCTTTGGTTTTGCATTGGCCCTGGTTCTGATATGTGCAGTACAGATTACCTGGTTAATGTCCCTGCCGGATAAAACATCTACGATAGTAGAAGCAATATCCGTATCATCCTCCATCAATAATGTGTTCGTGGCATTCGCCTGAGGGTCGCAATCAATTACAAGAACCTTGCTTCCTCTCTTGGCAAGAATCCCAGCCAGATTAACGACTGTCGTTGTTTTGGCACAACCGCCCTTTTGGTTAAATACAGCAATCTTTTTCATAAACATGCTCTCCTTTCATAATAAAATCACTCATTGATTACTATATATATCATACCATATATCGGTATAATTTGCAACACTTTTTGCTTAAATTTCATTGATTTTACGTTAATTTCTATTGTATAAATTTCGCTATTTCTCGCGTGGAGACCCCGACGTTTGAAGTCCTATTTATGTCCCCTCTTTTTCTTAATCGACGTACTTCAAACTCCCCCCTGTCATCAGATGCATACAGCAGGATAATCCTATCTTTTTCATATATGTATCTGATAACAGAAAGAATAAGCTTCACCATATGCGGAACGGTCAAGGTCTGCACTTAAAACACCGTCAGGAATCACCTGTTGCTTATCCCCCCTCCATGTATCATTCCGGGTTCTCAATCCGGAAGCTTAACATGGCTGCAGGACAGTCTCTCCAGTTGTTCACCGTGAACAACTTTGGCTCTTTAGTTTTTGTTTCATCGCTATACCACGATGAGATGTCACGTAACACCTCAAAAGGCAGCGGTTGACCCGTCGCGCTATAACCGGTCTGCCCCCGGCATATAGGACGGTGATGAAGCCGTGTTCCATGACGGGCAGGTTATTTTTATGTGATTACACCTCTCAACACAACCGCCGCATTCCTGTCCGGCCGGATTTCCCCTTTTCCAATTGTAAAAATGCGTACACTTAATAAAGCTATCTGGGACCATTTTTCAAAAAATTTTCAAAAAATTGATTCCGATAACACATTGACAATATTTAGCCATAATGCTACTATGTAATTACAGCAATGCTCGTAACATGCTTCAACTACTCATTGATTATCGTTACAGCAGATGCAAAAAGAAGAATCTGCCGGGATTCTTCTTTTTTATTTAGTCTCCGGGAAAGCCCATCTGGAGCAGATGTAGCTTTCCGGAAAAACATATATATTCAATTTTATTCTTGTATGTACATTTACTGATATCTCTTATCATTTATTAAATCCTCTTGGGGCTTGGTATTTTTCTTGCCGTTTTGTCCGGCTGTGTTGCTGTCAGTCGCAGTATTCTCCCATAACTTCAAGTTCCGCTTCCAACTCTTCTTTCAGGTCGTCTACCAAATCCACATATTCCATTGCTTCAATACTAGCTGCCAGTATATCAATATCTCCAAAGCGACGTATAATATTTGCTAATTCCTTCATCTTTGCATCCCCCTGCATGGTTTACTTTGTGGACTTATTCTTTTCTCCGGCAAAACATGATTTTTACCCGATTCTGTTCTGCCACTTAATACCTCTTTTTCCATTTTGCATAACAAATCTGTAATTTTTTGCATTTCTCTGCCGTCATGCATATAAAGATATTTTTCTCCGGACAGGCGGGACACAGAATTAAATAATAAATGTCCATGAAGCTTCTCAGTGCTATTATGAATTGCATAGACACATTCATATTTTTCACCGATATAAGTTTGCGCAAATTTCCGTAGAATATCTACTGCCTCTGTCTCGCCAAGCTTTTTTGCATCAAATAAAACCGTGATTTGATATCCCTGCCTCATATCTATATTCCCATAAGTTTTCTTGGTATTTACCATTGTCTGAAAAGCCGTATCCACATCACAATTCAACGTTCCAGTCAAAAGACCATTTCTGGTTTTCTCTGAATCCAATATAGAATCAATCTCATTTTTCAGACCTGAAAATGAAATGTCTACACCCAATAAATTAATTACATCCATTCTAACTGTTGCCATATCTACATTTCCCCTTTCTAACTTCTTTTACAATTTTTTTCATATAGACCTCCTTCTTAAACATAGACGCCAAAATGTGCCTTTTTCAGTTCATCCTGTGTCAACACAAGTTCCGGCTCTTTAATAATCTGTGTCAAATCCACTTTCCCACCCTTCTGTGCCTCCTTATAGCGCTCCCTCCATCTGTCAATGAGCTGCTCTGTATCATCATACATACAATACAATATCAGCACTAACCGCAGCTCTCTATTTTTCAAAGTATTAATACTTGCCCGGCAGATTTTATTCCTTACATTAACCACATCCCATGTATATTTCATCTGAAGAAGGTCAAAGCAGATATAATATCCCTTCGGATATATAATTCTGGTTATTTCAAAACATATCCTAATCCGGTTGTATTGTTCAATTTCAAGATTTATCTGTTTAACAGCCGATACCAATTCCTGAATGGAATTTTGTTCATTCCGATCCACCTGCACTAGCAGTTCTGATATATCTCTATTGATACTTGGTGCTTTTACCCTTTTATAAGATAAGGCAGCCACTTGCTCATCATGCGTTGTCACATTGGAAAGCAGCCGTCTTTGGCATTCCAGAAGTTCAGATATAAAATTATTCCTCGATATGGTTTCTTCAATTTCTTTTATACTTAATATCATCTTATTCTCTCTCGTTCTTGTTACTTATCCAGGTTGTCAAATTCTCCCATTTCTATGCGAAAAGCCAAATCGTTTATTTTTCGCTGGAATTGCAGCTTTAACATTTTTATTTCTTCCGGAGTTTTATTTGCATAAGCATCATCCATTATATGTATTTTTGTATTTCCATCTATAACGGTCTTTATGACTGCCATATGATTACCCCTTTTACTGCTGTTAATTATATCTATTCATAAACCAAGTCTTTTTATTTCTTCAATAAGGCGTTCAAAATCTGATTTCTCTTCCCCTTCCTTTCGGAGGAAGAAATCTTCATAGCATTCATATATTTTACCTCTTTTATCAACATCACCCGGTTTAGGTGCCAGTCCTACATATACAAAATCGTTTATGTAAACCCAATCTTCTATTATTCCCTTCCTGCGCAATTCCTCGTAGGTATTCCACATGTCCTCACTTATTGTTCTGCGATTTATGGATTCAACATTTATTTCAACATTTATTTCTTCCATTAAGCGTTCAAAATCTGATTTCTCTTCCCTTTTTTTTCGGAAGAAGAAATCCTCATAGCATTCATAAACTCCACCTATTGCATCATTCGGTTCAGGCAGCCCTATACATATCCCTTCTGTGTCAAAATATTCTCTTATTTTCCCCTGCCTGCGCAACTCCTTGTAGGTATTCCATATGTTCTCACTTATTATTCTGTGATTTACGAATTCATCATTATCAGAAAATGAAATCTCTTCTACCCGTACATTAAATATTCTTGCAATATCAATAGCACAAGCAAGCGTTGGTTTTCTTTTTCCACTTTCCCACATGCCCACGGCACTAGAGGACACCTTCAATATATTTGCCAAATCCTTTTGGGTCATATTTTTTCTCTTTCTCAAGTCCGCCAATAATACAGTTTGTCCCATATATGCTCGCTCCTTATATAAAAAGACTTTATTTCAGAATTAAAAAATCTCTTCAACATTTATTTCCAATACAGTCGCAATTTTTTTTGCCGTAGAAAGACTGGGTTTACGACTACCTTTTTCAAATTGAGAAATTGTAGTTTGTTTTACTCCTACCCGATTACCTAATTCTGCTTGAGTTAAATGATGCTCTTTTCTAAATTTTCGTAATACTTCATTCATCCACATTTTCCTTTCTGATATTTCTATTTGAAATAATATTACTATTTGAAATGTTTATTGTCAATATTTTTTACTTTGGAAATAAAAAATAATTTCTAGTTGTGATATTCTACTTTTTAGGAGGGTATTTATAATGATTGGCAAACAGATAAAGGAATTAAGAAAAAGCAAGCACCTTACCCAAACAGAATTAAGTGAATACCTTAATGTAGGACAAAGTACACTTGCTAATTTTGAAAATGGAAAAAGGATAATTCCTGTTGATATAATTATTAAATTAGCGAATTATTTCAATGTTACTACCGACTATCTTTTAGGTCTGTCTCCTGCTTTAAGCTCATTTTCTACCCAAGAACCTGTTCACGGTGAACAACTTTCTGAAGATGAATCTAAGCTGCTAAATACATATCGCAGCCTTGGAGCGGACGAAAAGCAAATTGTTTTGGGAAAAGCATTGGATTTGAAATTGTCTTCTTCTGTGGAGGCAAGGAAGAAAAAAGATATCGGGTAATTCGGGATAATGTTATTGATGCAGATTTTTAACAGAGGAGGAATTTGAGATGGGATTATTATTAAATGTACCTTATGCAGAAAAAGATGAGGCAAAGGCTTTAGGCGCACGCTGGAACCCAGATTTAAAGAAATGGTATGCTCCATCACCATATAAATATCCCAACTTTTATAAATGGATGGATTTACCGAGAGATGAAGTGCGAATTATTCTTATTGATCATCTTTATGTTGTCGAGGGACATCGAACCTGTTATAAATGTGGCAAAACAACAAAGGTTATGTGCTTCGGAGTTGAGGATTTTTATGAGGTTTTGAATCCGGAAGAATATGGCGATGATATAGAACTTTTTCACTATTGCACAAAGACGATTCACCTAATTCCGGATTTACCAACATCCTGTATACCATCTGATTTATGGAAGTACATGGATGATACCTTTCATTTTCATGAAGGTTATAGCAAACAAGGCGGCACATACAGAGCAAACCATTGTCATTCTTGTGGAGCCATTCAGGGTGAATTTTATCTTTTTGCAGAACCGGATTCTCCCTTTTTTATAACCAGTCCATATGATGCTTCTCAATTAATCCTATACAAATTTCACCTGAAGAATGACTTAATCTTGGGGGATATAATCGGAGGCGACAGTCCTTGTGATGCATTTATAAAACCTAATGCAAAAATAATTGAAACGAATCAAGAAATTTGAAATAATATTTTGTTCTTTACATATGGGACTTCACGTAGTAAACTATGAATACAAAGGAACAATCACCCACAGGGTGGTCGACCTGTTAGATGGTTAGAAATTCCACCCAATATGCGTTTAAGTATATATGGGTGGTTTTCTATGTATCCAATCATAGTGCTTCTTAATATAGTTGCAAAAAGGCTACTTGCAAAAACAAGTAGCCTCGTGTATAATCAAGGTAAAGAAAGGTTATCGGAAACACTTCCGATTGCCCTCTGCAGATGTATTAAAGAAATAGCATTGCTTTGGACCAGCGGATGCTATTTCTTTTTATTGTTACTATCGTGATTATCTATATAAGATAGCGCCGCAAAAATAAGTAATAGCAAAGTCAATACTTCCATCATACTCATGGGCATCACCCTCCTTTGTATTCCAGAGGGCAACCACATCAGAAATGCATCCAACTTTCTTCATTCGATTATAACAATATGAGTATAGCATAATTCTCATTTGCCTTCCACCACTTTTGTTACTTTTCTTTTGCTTTTTATCAAGGCAAATCTTAATATTCATCACATATACTTTCTTATCATATTATACAGTTCCAATCCTCTTGCATTTCCATAGTTCTTGCATAATGAACTATGAATCTGGAATTTTGCCCGCCGATCATATTGATATCTATCTAGCAATACTGCAATCTTTTGCTTTTCACCTTTGTCCATTGGCATACTGATTATCTTATGCTTCAGCTTTCCAATGCGGGTAAATTCTTCCGGAATTTTTATTCTTTCTATGTCACAACTGTAATGTTCCAAGAAATAATCAATAAAAGAGTTATATCCTGTATCATTTGATATTATTACGAATCTCTTATCTTCTGCTATAGACGCCCCAATCATGCCAGCAATTAAAATATCTAAATCATTATGTCCTTTTGCATTGAATACCATTGTTTCTATTTTTGCCGGACAGGTTTCTATGAACCTTTTAGAAACCCTTTGAGAATCCTTATTTGCCAATATATATATCTTATCCTGCTCCATAAATGCTATCTCAAGCTTTGTCCATAAAGTACCGACATTTTCAGCATCCACATAATACTCCGTTCTCATTAAATCATCTCCTTATATGGTAATTGTACTATATTTTTTCTGCTGTGTCATAATCCATTGCAATTTAAGCACAGATTGCGTTACAATCATTGTATTAGTAACAGGGAAGGATACATATATGGAAGGTCACTACTGCATGTATTTAAGAAAATCAAGAAAAGACCAGGAAGCTGAACAGCATGGTGCCGGTGAAACTCTGGCGAACCATGAGAAGGAGCTTACTGCCCTTGCTTCAAGATTAGATATCCAGATTGAACATATATACAAGGAAATCGTATCCGGCGATACCATAGCAGCACGTCCACAGATGCAGCAGCTTCTTACTGATATTGAAAATGGCATGTGGAACGGTGTGCTAGTGACAGAGATTGAACGGCTTGGCAGAGGCGCCACCATAGACCAGGGCATTATTAGCCAGGTATTTTCACTGTCCGGTTGTAAAATCATCACTCTGAATAAAATATATGATCCAAATAATGAATTTGATGAAGAATACTTTGAATATGGACTGTTCCAGAGCCGAAGGGAATACAAAGCAATTAACCGCCGCCAGCAGCGTGGTATTGAACAGGCGTTAAAAGACGGTAAGTGGGTATACAACCGTCCTCCATATGGCTACAGAACCGTTAAATTAGAAAAGCAAAAAGGATATGCCCTGGAAATCATCCCGGAACAGGCAGAGGTTATAAAATTAATATTTGATTCCTATTCCGAAAAAGCAATGGGCTATGGAGCCATTGGAGAAATGCTCCGTAATATGCATATCGACACGGATACCAGGGGATGGAGTGCAAGCTGCATCCAATCCATATTAAAAAATCCTGTCTACTGCGGATGGGTAAAGCGTGGACAGCGAGCAATCAAAAAAATAACCGTAAACGGACAATTGACCGTCACCAGACCAAGAACCCAGGAATACCGCTTATATCCCGGATTGCACAAACCCATTATTAGCCAGGAGCAATTTGATAAGGTGCAGAAAATGTTCTCATCCCATGACAAGCATCCAATCGGCAAGGATTTAGAAATCAAGAATGCCCTTGCTGGTTTAGTATATTGCAAAAAATGCGGCCGAAAAATGACACGACGTCCTTATCCAAAGGGCAATGCCAATGCTCTTATCATGTGTGCTAACAAAGTATGTGATAATATTGCCGGCGACCAGCTCACCATGACCGATAAGACCATAGCTATATTACGCCAGTATTTAGAAAGCATGACAAGCGAATATCGGACAGAACCTTCCGGCCAACCAACACAGAGAAAGGTACTGGAGCAATCCAGGACAAAGCTCCTATCCGAATTGAAGGAAACCCATGGTAAATTAAATAAAGCTTATGATTTTGTTGAACAAGGTGTATATTCTCCGGAAGAATTTATTACAAGAAGCTCCATACTGAAAGCAGAAATTTCTGATTTAGAAAATCAGTTACAGAAGATAGAAGCTGATATTGAACATGAGCAAATCATCCTGGATAAAAAGGAAAACTATATTCCTCGCTTAAGGAATGCTCTGGATATTTTTTATTCCGTTTCCCCTGCAGAACAAAATGCACTTCTAATGGATTTGATTGAGAGAATTGATTACATAAAAGAATCCCGTTCCGGGAAGTTTGGACCCAAAGATAATTTCGAGCTTTTCATACAGTTAAAAATGCCTATTAATTAGCCATATTTCTACAGATAACTTCATGGTCTATAGGAATTGGGTCATGGTGAAATCATATGTGCTATCGTCCATCAGTTAACCCGCAATCTCTCCATGGAAGAGATTGAAAAATCCGGCTTTGATAAATACTATACGGATCGTACCCTGGGTATTTGGCCGCAATCTGCAGGTGGTGTACCATTTAATGCCTGTGAGTTTGCAGTGAAAGGCGACCCAGTCACTGACTTGTTCGAGGACATGGCAGCAGAACAAAAAGCCCGTACAACTTATGACAACTTACTTCGTTTAACCAAGGATTGTCCGGATGTTTATGAAGTTATCAAATTCCTCCGTGCAAGAGAGGTCGTACATTTCCAACGGTTCGGGGAAAGCCTGCGCATAGTACAGGATGAATTAGATTCCAATAACTTCTATGCATTCAATCCGGACTTCGATACGGCAGCACCTTGTGTAGACAAGAAAAGTGATTGCGGCTGCAAATAACCAATAGGCACTACGGTCAAAATCCAAGGATTTTAATGGCAAAAGGGGCTGTTACCGCAGTCCCCTTTTGTTATGCTTTTAAAATTTATTATTTATTTCTGATAAATTACCTATAAAAATTTAGCATCCGATTAGGCGGCATCTGGGATAGTGCAATAGATGTTTATTTGACGCTCAGAGCCTTGTCCGATAAGTGTCGGCTGCTCTGAGTATGTAAATTTGTTGTTCTTTCCGTATCTTGTGAGCTTGTCCGTTGTGTTGATTGTATCCACTAAAAAGCCCATAAACACAGGTTTTTCAGGCATTTCCGTGAAATGGCACATTTTTGATGCTTCTGTAGGTCGAATTTTCGGAAACAGCGCAGTTCACTTTTGACTACCTTGTGGGACAATCCTAAAAGTTCTATTTATAAAATCAAGAATAGCATCATACATCTTTACTATCATTAACTGCTCTTGTCACGTTCAATGCCTTCCTTCAGATTTAACCATTTCCCCTCATTGCTTTTCCAGATGTTTTTCCATTTATCTTCATTTACAATTGCATCCAATACAGGTTCAAGAAATTTCTGTATCTCATCAATCACAACAGCAAACGCAAGCGTATTATCCTTAATATTCTTCAAGAAGAATTTCCAACGCTTCTGCATATTCACATCCTCGGCAAGTGTGAGAATTCGTTTGAAGCTGTCTCTATCATAGAGGGTTCCTCGCCGTTCTAATGTTTTAGATATTGCTGCCTGCAATTTTGCACCATCGAAGTCAAAAGTTCTTGCAAGATAGTAAATATCGAAAAAGTCCTTCATCCGTCCTGTTAGTTCAAAGCGTTGCAGGATAGCATCAAACTTTTCAGCAATTGTACTTTCGAGAGAGTAGGTCATAATAACAGGAGCTTCAAAGCCTGGGAGCTGGGTATTGATTCTGCGTTCCTTGGCTCGTGGAACGATAACATCTCCAACGCCAATATCCACATTAAACGGAACACGGACATTTTTTATCTGAGCGATAATCTGTGTACTGATACCATGGTATTTTCTTTGTGGTGAGATTTTCTCAAACCCTTTCGCCTTCATAGAAATATAATCATTTCCCGTGGGCGTGTTAAGAATACGATTGATAAGTGCTTTCACATCATCCATCGAATTGGACGCTGCCCGCAAAAGAAAATCCACATCAATCGTAGCTCGGCTTTCAAAATTGGTGAGCGTGTAAATGAACAAACCGCCTTTCAGAATGAGATTGTCCTCACAACCTGATTTTGAAAGTCTCCTCAAAAATTCTTCCTGCACAAAAAGCTGTAGACATTGCTGATAGCTGATACCAGATGCTTTTGCCTTATTTTTAAGCTTTGTAAGAACAGATGTTGCAATATCAGCCATCACAACCACACTCCAATCAATTCTTTTACTCGTTTTTGCACACGCAATACTTTTGCATATTCCATAAGATTCGGTATATTTTTTTTCAGGTCTTTCACATAACCCTGTATTGCCTTATTGAAAATTTCTTTATCCATTTTGTTCATGTTTCGCAGTACATCGCAGATAGTACGGTCACGGTCATAGATACGAACCTTTTGAAAATCAATTTGTCCCTCGGTTTCGCCCAGTGTAACCAGTTCCGACTCCACACGGTATGCTTTTATAAATGGGTAATCAATTTTAGTCCTCTGCTTAGAAACATTTCTATCAATTGCAAAATTCCATTCCGCAGGATTTCTATCACTGTACCCATAATAGAACAGTGCAGTTTCCATGCACAGCACCGCATCGGGGAATAAGTGGTTAATCATTACAACTTCGCTTTCTCCACAATCCTCAATCCAGTGATAGTATCCTCTTTTAACTCTTTCAATTAGCCCCGCATCCAAAAGCTGTTTAATATCCGCATAATATAACTTAGCTTCAAGCAGCTCAGCAGTGGTCATTATATAGTGATGCCGATTGAACAGCTTTCTCACATTTTTTATATCATTTTCATGAAGCATTTTTTCACCTCTACTTAACTAACCTCAAATTTAATCATCGAGTGAGTACTTTACTATATTGTATCCGATTCTTTAAATGAAGTCAACAATGGTAAACCACCTACTTTGATATGCCCCTTGTCAAGTAGACAGGAGAAATATCTAAAATTTAATGTAGATGATGCCCGTATTTTGATTTGAAGTGCAGGCATTTTCTATGCACACCATTTCTCTTTATATTTATCCGTTTGTTTTCAGAAATCGGGTATTCTATCGGCGCATCAGAAGCCAATGCTTCAACACGTACTTCTAATGGTGTCTTGCAGTGGTATCTGTCCTGTGGACGTTCTTCACTGTAAAAACGGAGATAATCTTTGATGGCATACCTTAGTGAAGCCTCATCCGTTATTTCGTACATCTGATACATTTCCGTTTTAATGATTCCCCAGAACCCTTCTGGTGGTCCGTTATCTGGTTTTCTCGGTCAGTTTCGATTACTCACGATGTCTTTCATCAGACCTACGCAGATTTCGCTCACACTTAATAAAGCGACAAAACTGTATATAGACCTCATAAGATACTTCCACTTCTCGGAAGATAGCTTGTCCGTCTATAAACGCTACAAAGTAGTGTTTTTGACTATTCGTTTCCTCAAGGCGAATGGTATAAGGGTTTGTGTTATCGCTCTCTGCAATATTGCAGTTTTCTTGGATATACGGCGTTCCTAAATCGCCGTACGCCTTTTCAAAGTTATGCTTCAGATAGAAGTTCGGCTCATTGGGTGTTTGCATGACAGGATAGTTCAGCTTCGTGCCAGCAATGGAAATCCAACCTACCATATCGGATTTTTGCAGGAACAGCTCCCCATACTCTGGCAGGATTGTTTCTTCCTCGTTCAAGGGTACTTGCGGAGCTTCTTCGCCCATTTGAACCTGCTCCACCTTATCGGCAATCTCCTCAAAGGCTTCTGTCTGCTCTGATTCGTGTGCATATTGTTCATAGATGTGACAACCGCAAAAAGCCACCGCACCTAACAGGCACACGGCTGCAACAATACAAATAACCGTCTTATCATTTTTCATAGGCTTTTCCTTTCGATTTTTGCAAAAGAATAACGCCCACTTTTTGAAGTGAGCGTTACCGATTGCGATATTCGTTCTATTGAAATCAGATACAAAATGCGGCATAGAGAGGAACGGTCTTTTTCCCGTCCTCAAAGCCAAAGTTCTTTGCAGAGAGCTTGATAGCATAGTCGGGCTTGTAGGTTTCCATATAGACCTTTAAGCTCTTGGCTCTGGTGTTGTCGG
>JAMOZY010000027.1 GCA_023667695.1 Clostridium sp.
TCTGAAATTCTCTTGAATTTTCAGGGTTGTCTTATTGTTTTGTTGTCATGGTTCGACGCCTGTCTGAAAGCACATAGGACTATGCACACATTTGCCTGTTATCACATGTATGTAGTGCCAACATAAGCAAACGGAGAAGGAGGGATTTGAACCCTCGCGCCGCTATTAACGACCTACTCCCTTTCCAGGGGAGCCCCTTCAACCGCTTGGGTACTTCTCCAAGTACAAGCGTTTGATTCATACCTGATTATTCCGTCAGGAACGGAGAGGATGGGATTCGAACCCATGTGCCCTCTCGGACAAACGGTTTTCAAGACCGCCTCGTTATGACCACTTCGATACCTCTCCATCGATTCATTTTCACTTATTTCCTGTCACTTTTTCGTTACCATTTTCTCAGCGACATCATTAATAATATCATCTTCAAATTATACTGTCAACCATTTTCTACTGAATTTTTGAACCATTTTTGAAGATTTGTAACAGTTCAGCCATGCAGAATTGTCAATGCAATGGGTTCGTGGGAGCTTGCTCACAAAGAACCTGTTGTATTGCCAATTCTATAGGGCGAACGCCACACATGAAATAAGTCACCAGCCAGTTTTCATGTATAATAAGCAAGTATATATTCTGGTGACTTATGAATGGGCATGGCGGAACTGTTACAAAGATTTCATATCACCTCAGCCATGCAGAATTGTCAATGCAATGGGTTCGCGGGAGCTTGCTCACAAAGAACCCGTTGTATTGCCAATTCTATAGGGCGAATGCCCTACATGAAATAAGTCACCAGCCAGTTTCATATTATAATAAGCAAATTTTTATTCTGGTGACTTATGAATGGGCATGGCGGAACTGTTACAAAGATTTCATATCACCCCGGCCATGCAGAATTACCAGTGCAATGGGTTCGCGGGAGCTTGCTCACAAAGAACCTGTTGTATTGCCAATTCTATAGGGCGAACGCCACACATGAAATAAGTCACCAGCCAGTTTCATGTATAATAAATTTCCCGCGTAACATCAAAGAAGGGCTTTCAATATTCCTTCTGCCAAAGTCATATCCTCCGGAGTTGTAATTTTCAGATTTCGATAATCTCCTTTGATAACCTTCACCCTAGTATTACAGTAATTTTCCACCAGCATCGTATCATCTGTAATATTCCCCATTTCTGATTGTCTCATACGGGCATAGGCTTCTTTTATCAATGCAGTCTGAAAGGCTTGAGGGGTCTGTATCTGCCACAGGGTTTTCCGAGCTGGTGTATCAATTCCCATTCCCTTCTCATTTACCACCTTGATGGTATCCTTTACTGGCATCCCTACTGTACAGGCGCCATATTCCCTTGCCGCTTCTATGGAGCGCTGAATCATTTCTGCGGTAACAAAGGGTCTGGCACCATCATGAATCAATACAATTCCACTGGTAATGCAATCCAACCCCTGTTCTACGGAATCGTACCGTTCTGCGCCTCCTGCAATGATATCGGTCACCTTGGTGAACTGATATTTCTCTACAATCTCTTTTTTACAATATTCAATTTCTTTTTCTTCTGTTACCAGAATAATCCGTCCGACATTACTTTGCTGAAAGCATTTCAATGAATAATACAGAACCGGTTTATCCTGTAACAGCATAAACTGCTTCTGTACCTTACTGTTCATGCGCCGCCCCTGTCCTGCTGCCAGCACAATAGCACTGATTTCTTCCTTCGCCGTCATATTCATTCTATACCTCTTCACAATCTGCAGAAAGCCCTGCGACCTACAAGAAACCTTTTACCAAAAAACTATCGTTCCCCCAGCTTTAGATTCGGAACTGCATTCAGGTCAAGTCCATGGCGGACGCCTTTTAAATATTCATAATAACCTGCGGCTCCAATCATTGCCGCATTATCCGTACATAAAATCGGCGATGGATAATAAAAGTCAATTCCCCGTTCCTGACACCGTTCCTTCATAGCACGACGAAGCGCTGTATTCGAAGCAACACCGCCCGCAATTGCCAGCTTCTTCATCCCGGTTTCCTCCATAGCCATCATGGCATGTTCCGTTAACACATCTACGACTGACTGCTGAAAGGATGCCGCCACATCTGCCTGATTATAAGCTTCCCCTTTCATTTCACACTGATTCAGATAATTCAAAACGGCTGATTTCAACCCGCTAAAGCTGAAATCATATGGATGCTCCGCAATATTGGCTCTTGGAAAAGGAATCGCCTGGGGATTGCCCAATTCAGATATCTTATCAATCTTCGGTCCACCCGGATATCCCAGCCCAATGGCTCTGGCAACCTTATCAAAGGCTTCTCCCGCCGCATCATCTCTGGTCCTACCCAGCACCTCATATTCTCCATAATCCGTAACCTTCACTAAATGAGAATGTCCGCCGGAAACTACCAGGCAGATATATGGCGGCTCCAGCTCCTTATGCTCAATGTAATTTGCTGAAATATGACCTTCAATATGATGTACACCAATCAAAGGAAGCCTTCGGGCATAACTGATTGCCTTTGCTTCCGCAACTCCTACCAACAAGGCTCCCACCAAACCGGGACCATAGGTAACGGCTACTGCATCCAGGTCCGACAGCGTTACCGATGCCCCATCCAATGCTTCCTGAATGACATAATTCATATTTTCCACATGTTTTCTGGAAGCGATTTCCGGAACAACTCCACCGTATACCGTATGTAAATCAATCTGTGATGATATAATATTCGACCGGACATCCCGTCCATTTACCACAACTGCCGCTGCCGTTTCATCACAGGAAGATTCTATCGCTAATATTTTTATTTCTTTATCCATGTCCTTCATCCCTGTGTCCGTCTTATAACCGCACTCTCATACAAAAGCCGGTTATTCTGTAATAATCTCCTGCCAGCCCCATACCTTCCACTGTTCATTTTCCTTTATCAATAAGTATTCCAGCTGCAACGTATTGGTACTGGCGCCTTCCTTAATATTGCAGCTTATGTTTACAATTGCATATTCTTCATCCTCCAGGGTAGAGTACTTCACATTTTCTTCCTCATCAACGGTATAGCCAATGAATATCTTTCCTGCTGCATGAAAGTTCTCCACATCCTTTTGTAATTCCGAGAATTGCACCATTTCACTATTTTCAGCCAGTAACGCTTCGGAATACAGCTTTCTTATCTGGGTATTCAGTATTTCTAATTCTTCCGCGCTCAGACTTTCATTATACATACATTTCAAATAACGGCAGTACAGCTTTACCACATCCCGTGCCTGCTTTGGATATTGACCCGCCAAATCATAGTTTTTCAGCACCTCGGTCTCTGTCATGTTTTCTTCTGCCTGCTGGTCACTGTTTTTTGACTGATTGGTCAAATGCAGATATCCCCCTAAAATAACAACTGCAGCCAAAACTAAAATAATCACAAAACGTAAGGTATGTGTCTTAACAGCCGCTTTCTTTTCCTCTTTTTTAGTTACACTGGGCGCTTCTTTCCTCCCTATCTCTGCATCCGGTTCCTCACTGATTTCTTCTAAATCTTCCGCTGGAATTTCCTCTTCCCTGATTTTTTCCTGGGTTTCTTCTTCCCTGACTGCCTGTTCCTCTTCCATCTCTGACATAAGCATCTCTCCTTTATCAATCCTCTTCAAACTTCAGTTCCTGAATCCTTCCATCCCGGCTGATTACCGTATTCGGAAATATCTGCTTTACCTTCTTTTCATATTGCTCCGGGTACACCAGAGAAGGACTGTAGTGTGTCAGCCATAGCTCCTGTACCTCAGCCCGCTTTGCAAGCTCTGCTGCTTCATACATAGTCATATGCTTGTATTCTCTGGCCTTCTCCTCTTTACCATCTTCCCCGTACATTCCCTCACAGATAAACAGGTCCGAACCTCTGGCATTGGTTACAATCGACTCTGTGGGTCTGGTATCCGTACAGTAGGTCAGCTTCAAGCCCTTTCGCGCTGCCCCCAGCACCATATCCTGTGTATAAGGGATTCCTTCATAAAGAAAGGTTTTCTGCTTTTGCAGCGGACTCCAGCAAGGCATTGGCACCTGATTCTTTTTTGCCTTTTCCATGTCAAATTTCCCGACCCGGTCCAGTTCGATACTATATCCATAGCAGGTCACATTATGATTGACACGAAAGGCGTGAAGCTTTAAACCAAAAATGGAAATCTGTTCCTCCGCCTCCTGCAATTCATGAAATTCAATGGGAAAAGGAAGCTCCGGTGCAATAATCCGCAAAGAATTTACCACCTTTTCCAACCGCCTCGGTCCAATCATCAGCAGCGGCTCTGTCCGCTCCGTGTTTCCAAGGGTTAATAATAAGCCCGGTAATCCACTGATATGATCCGCGTGAAAATGAGTAAAGCAGATAACGTCAATGTGCTTAAAACTCCAGCCACACTTTTTAACAGCTATCTGCGTTCCCTCGCCACAATCAATCAGTACATTCCTTC
Source organism: Clostridium sp. (assembly GCA_023667695.1). GTDB lineage: Bacteria > Bacillota > Clostridia > Lachnospirales > Lachnospiraceae > CAG-632. The sequence goes on from JAMOZY010000027.1 coordinate 4,449, forward strand.
CATTATATCGTATCATCAGGGAGGTCAATGCCCTTTGGGGAAGAGGCATCATGCCGCCGGTCCCTAATAAACATACGTCAATCATATTGAATCCTCATTTCTCCTATACTTTCTTCATTGTAGCAATATTCAGTTCATAAATCAATGTATTACCGGAAAGATTCTTTACAATACTTCTTCTACCGACTGTATTTGAATCGGGATTGTAAACTCCTGCACCATGGCATCATAACAGGACTCACATAGATAACACTCATGCATTTCTCTGTCTTTTTTTGAAAAATATCCCCACTCTTTTACAATCCTTAAGCAGTCCTCCTTTTGAATCCCTTTTCCGTCATAAATCATTTTCCCACATTTATTACATCTTATCTGTCCCATTGTTTTTTCCGACCTTTCTTCTTGTATTTTGTTATTCCGAAGCACTCCGTTCCCATACCGGAGGCCCTCGCGGCATTCGTCAAATATCCATGCAAGCATGTCTATGTTCCTCATGGCTCGCGGGAATAAATATTTTATCAAGCTCATTATATAAGAAATCCAGTCTGTCGTATAGTGGGAATCCTTGTCATTTTCTGTTTTAATTTTTCCTTTTTTCTTTGAATTGAAATTGCATTACAATTCCGTGTTCCACAGGACTGGTATAGTAGTTTTTGCGAATTGCTATTTCTGCAAATCCGCAGGACTGATAAAGCCGACGCGCTGTCTGGTTACTTTCCCGTACTTCCAGAAGCATTTGTTCACAACCACACTGCTCTGCCTGTACCCTTAGCTGTTCCAATAACCGTCTGCCAATCCCCCTCCCCCGATGTTCCTCTTGTACAGCAATATTCATAACATCTGCAGCATCCACGGAAACCACAATTCCTGCAAAGCCACAAATCTGCTGTCCTTCTTCTGCTACAAAATAAAAATTCGTTGGATATCGGAACAGTTCCTGAAACATAGACAGGCTCCAGGAATCCGTAAAGCAAGTCTGTTCAATTTCATAAACTGCCTGACAGTCCTCCAACGCCATGGGACGAATCTGTATCTTGTTTTTGCCACTTTCTTCCATTCGGCTTTCCTACCTGTACTTTCTATACTACTATTTCTGTTCCCGTTCTGCCCGTTCCCGCTCTGCCTGAGACAGCCGCAGATAATCCGGGCGATGCTCTTCGGGAGTTTCCAGCTTTCCTTCCCGTGCCATCTCGAGCGCACATACTCCCAAGGCGCCTGCCCGCTGTCCATTCAGATGAGCTGGTGCAAACATGTGGGGCAGTTCCAAGTGTTCATCCAGCCAATCCCGATGAACCGGCACGCCATCTCCTAAAAAAATAATGGTCTTTGCCCGGTCCTGCTCTGCTGCCTTTTGCTTTAATTCTTCCAGTAATTCCTCAATAGAAATCGCACATTGCTCCTTATAGGTAACCAGCCGCATACCCTCAAAGCTATATATGCCGGTATATACCTGATTCCGTCTGGCATCCATGATTGGACAGATAAACTGATTACTGGTCTGATAGTTATACGCCAGACCTACCACCGTAGGCACACTGACAATGGGCTTTTCCAATGCAAGTCCCAAGCCCTTTGCCGTTGCTGCGCCAATCCGCAGACCCGTAAAAGAACCGGGACCCCCGGCAACTGCGATTGCATCAATTTCATTCAAATCCGTTTCCGTCATCTTCACGATTTCATCAATCATGGGAAGCAGGGTCTGAGAATGTGTTTTCTTATAATTCATGGTATATTCTGCACGTAGGATATCATCTTCAATAATTGCCGCCGTTGCTACAAGACCGGAGCTGTCCATTGCCAATACTTTCATTTTTATACCTCCGCTATGGTAATTCTTCGATAATCAAAACCCTGCTCCAGATTTTTTTCAATGATAATCTGCTTATAATGCTCCGGGAGACTGTCCGGAATCTGGTCCGCCCACTCAATTAATGCAACGCCATCCCCCTCTATCATTTCATCAAAACCGATTTCAAACAACTCGTCTTCCGTTCCAATCCGGTATACATCAAAATGATAGAAGGGCAGTCTGCCCTCCTCATAAACTTGTACAATCGTAAAAGTCGGACTGTTAATCGGCTCCTGAATACCGATGCCGGCTCCAAAGCCTTGAGAAAAAACTGTTTTTCCCACTCCCAGATTTCCAATCAGGCAAAATACATCCCCCGGCTTTGCTGCTTTTGCCAGTTCAAAGCCAATCTGAAAGGTATCTTCTGATTTATAACTATGTTTCGTCATTCTTTTTCCTCAATCTTCATATTAATATTTCATTCTGTTGAAATATCCAGCTTCTTCATGAAAGCCGGCACTTTCGTAACACCGGCTGCCCTACAGCCCTCTGCAATGACACGTTCGACTCGCTGTCTCTGGTCACCCATTTCCTGAAAGGCAAGGATGGAACCGGAATTTCTTGAGGTATAAATAATCAAAACAGACGGGGTCTTACGAACCGCCACAATCCGGTTCCACTCAATCGCCTGCTCTTCTTCTCCTTGAGACACCTTCATTCCCTCCTTACAAAAAGTATACTGTAAGGGCTGCTTATAAATAGGGGACAGCATAACCTGCTTTTGCGCCCGAATCAATAACAAAACGGGATTTACTACCGTAAACAACAGACCAATCACCAATAAAATCACTTTTCGAGTAGTATCTTCTGTACTATCCAAGGACACCACAAAGGCAATCAAAGCTGCAAGACTGATACAGACTCCAAAAATCCCCTGAAAGGAACGGTGCAGATGTTGAAAGAGAAAGGAATACATATATCTGGTTTTCATATTGACTGCCAGAGATAGTTCCTGCTGCCACAGAGCGGAATCCATGGTCTGCTGTCCCTGCTCTTCTTGTTCCATTTCCTCATTTATGCTTTCTGAACTCATACCTATCTTCTCCTTCTTTGCTTTCCTGCTATGAGAATTATCTCTTACAGCTTCATGGTTAACTGTATCCGTTTTTTTTGCAAATCAACACCTAGTATCTTCACTTCCACGATGTCGCCTACACTTACAACCTCCAAAGGATGCTTGATGAACTTGTTACTCATCTGTGAGATATGCACCAAGCCGTCCTGATGAACTCCAATATCTATAAATGCGCCAAAATCAATTACATTCCGGACCGTTCCCTTTAGAATCATACCTTCCTTCAAATCCTTCATCTCCATTACATCGGAACGAAGAATCGGCTTTGGCATCTCATCCCGCGGGTCTCTCGCCGGTTTTTCCAATTCCTTGATTATGTCCTTCAGTGTCATTTCTCCAATGTCCAAATCCCTTGACAGCCCCTTGGTATCCTTTGCTGCCAAAGACAATCCGATTAAGCCGCCGGAAGCAATATCCGCCAGCTTATAACCTAATTTCGTCAACAGCTTTGTTGCCGCCTCATAAGATTCCGGATGTACGCTGGTTCCATCCAAAGGATTCTCGCCACCGGAAATACGCATAAATCCAGCACATTGTTCATAGGCCTTCGGTCCCAGCTTTGCCACCTTCAACAGCTCCTTCCGGCTATGAAAGCTTCCATTTGCTTCCCTGTATGCAACAATATTCTTTGCTAACGCCTTGGAAATGCCGGATACATATTCCAACAGGGATACGGAAGCGGTATTCAAATCTACGCCCACCCGGTTCACACAATCCTCAACGACTGCAGATAATGCATCCCCCAGCTTTTTCTGATTCATATCATGCTGGTACTGTCCGACGCCTATGGATTTCGGGTCGATTTTTACTAATTCCGCCAATGGGTCCTGAAGCCTTCTGGCAATGGAAGCAGCGCTTCGCTGTCCCACATCAAAGTTAGGGAATTCTTCGGTCGCCAGCTTGCTGGCAGAATATACAGAGGCTCCGGCTTCATTCACAATCACGTACTGAACCGGCTCTTTCAACTCCTTCAGCATATCTACAATCACCTGCTCCGACTCTCTGGAGGCAGTCCCATTTCCAACAGAAATCAAAGTAATACCATATTTCTTAATTAATTTCGAAACCTCCCGCTTTGCTTCTTCCACCTTATTCTGTGGTGCAGTCGGATAAATCACCTTCGTATCCAGCACCTTGCCGGTAGCATCTACCACCGCAAGCTTGCAGCCGGTACGGAACGCCGGGTCCCAGCCCAGAACAACCTGCCCTGCAATCGGCGGCTGCATCAGTAACTGATTCAGATTCTGCCCGAATACCTCAATCGCTCCATCCTCTGCATGCTCCGTCATTTCATTCCGGATATCCCGTTCAATGGAATCTGCAATCAAGCGGTGATAGCTGTCTTCACAGACTGCCTGTAAGATTCCCTTTGTATTTGGATTATCCTTTATAATCACCTGCTGCTCCAGATAACGAATAATTTTTTCCTCCGGAGCTTCCAGCTTCACCGTCAGAACCTTTTCCTTCTCACCACGGTTCACTGCAAGAATCCGATAACCTGCCATTTTAGATACCGGCTCCTGAAATTCATAATACATTTCATAAACAGATTCCGCTTCCTTATCCTTTGCCGCAGAGGTCAATATGCCTTCCTTCCAGGTAATATCCCGAATCCATGTACGGTACTGGGCATTATCGGAGACACTCTCTGCCAGAATATCCATAGCTCCCTGGATGGCTTCCTCTACGGTAGGAACCTCTTTTTCTTCATTCACATACGGCTCTGCCTCTTCTTCCACCGGACGCTTTGTCATCTGCAACCAAATGATATTCGCCAGTCCTTCCAGACCTTTTTCCTTTGCTATGGTAGCCCGGGTCCTGCGCTTCTGCTTATATGGGCGGTATAAATCTTCTACTGCTACCAAAGTCATGGCGTCTTCTATCTCTTTTTGTAATTCTGGCGTCAGCTTTCCCTGCTCTTCAATGCTTTTTATAACTGCTGCCTTCCGTTCCTCTAAGTTGCGCAGATAGGTAAGACGCTCATCCAAATCCCGAAGAATCTCATCATTCAGACCGCCATGGGCTTCCTTTCGGTATCTTGCAATAAAGGGAATAGTATTTCCTTCATCAATTAATTGAATGACTGCTTCTACCTGACTTGTTTTAATTCCTAACTCTGATGCTATCACCTTTGTGATGTTCATAATGCTTCCTCCAGCTACTAGATATCCAATGTAATTTTCTTTCCTTGTGGTTCAAATGCCCGGAAGGTGATTCCCACCATCTGAAACATCCGCTTCGACGCTATAGTAGATTCCGTATCTGCATATTTATCGGATAAATAAATAACTTCCCGGATACCGCTTTGAATAATCGCTTTTGCACATTCATTGCATGGAAATAGTGTGGAATAACATTTTGCCCCACGCAGGGACCCGCCCCGATAATTCAAAATCGCATTCAATTCTGCATGACATACAAAGAAATACTTATTGTCCAATGCATTTCCAACCTTTCCCCAAGGCATGGCATCATCATTGCAACCAGAGGGCATACCGTTGTATCCCACTGACAAAATCCGGTTATTTTCATCTACAATGCAAGCTCCCACCTGGGTAGAAGGGTCCTTGCTTCTCTCTGCCGACAACATGGCAATTCCCATAAAATACTGGTCCCATCCAATATAATCTTCCCGTTTCATTTGTATTCCCAAACTCCTTCCCATCCAAATCCTTTTTGTAACCACTGTTATTCTAGCATATCCGAGTTTTTAAGTACATACCAACCTTTATTTATTTCTATGCACCAGAATCAAAAGCAAGCCGTTTTCCATCCATTTGACCCACGAATAGATACAAAAAAAGAACGATTCACCAAACCGCTCTTTTTTTCATAGTCTGCTCCGACTTAGTTATCACCCAGAGAGAATTTTTCATGAATGGCATTCATAGCCTTTTCCGTATACTTTTCTCCAATTAATACGCTGACACGAATTTCTGAGGTGGAAATCATCTTAATATTGATGCCTTCATCATACAGACACTCAAACATCTTAGCTGCCACACCCGGATTACTCTGCATGCCGGCGCCAACAATAGATACCTTTACAACATCCTTTTCTACATCAATCTTCTCATACTCATGGAAGTGCCTTTCAACGATTTCAACTGCCTCCTGTGCATTATCCTCTGTGGTAGTAAAGGTAATATCCTTGGTACTATCCCGTCCCACAGACTGCAAAATCATATCCACATTAATATTATGTCTTGCCAGATGATTGAACAGGCGGAATGCCACACCCGGTTCATCCTTTAATCCGATTAACGAAATTCTTGTTGTATCTTTATCGGCAGCCACACCGCTTACCAACATCTTCTCCATGCTTCCAACCTCCTTAACTATGGTTCCCTCTGTTGTATTCAAACTGGAACGTACCACCAGATTCACACCGTATTTCTTTGCCAGCTCGACGGAACGGTTATGCAATACCCCTGCTCCCAGAGTTGCCAGCTCCAGCATCTCATCATAGGAAATCACTTCTAATTTCTTTGCAGACGGAACCTTACGCGGGTCTGCCGTAAATACACCGTCTACATCCGTAAATATTTCACAGGAATCCGCATTCAGCGCTGCCGCCAATGCAACTGCTGTTGTATCGGAGCCGCCACGTCCCAGGGTCGTATAGTTATCAAATTTATCAACGCCCTGAAAACCGGTTACAATGACGATTTTTCTCTGCTCCAGTTCATTCCGAATCCTCTCACTGTCAATCCGTTTCAGCCTGGCATTTCCATATACGCTGGTGGTATGCATACTGACCTGAAAGGCATTGAGGGAAACAGCCGGAACTCCCAGGTGATTCATCGCCATCGCCATTAATGCGACTGACATCTGTTCCCCAATGGTATATAACATATCCATTTCCCGCTTTGGTGGATTTGGATTGATGTCCTTTGCCTTATCAATTAATTCGTCTGTATACTTACCCATAGCCGATAATACAACAACCACATCATTTCCCTTTTTGTAGTCCTCGATGCAGCGATTGGCTACATTATAGATTCGCTCTTTGTTGGCTACGGAAGTACCGCCAAATTTCTTTACTACTAACATGACTTCCTCCTAATTGTTTACTTTTCAAACAAATGATTGATAATCTCATGACCCTCTGCCACATAGATACCACTTTTTTTTGCTTCTTTTTCATTATAGCAGAACGGATTTTCCAATGGTCTGCTGCTGTCATATAACATATATGGTACAGGATCACTTACATGGGTCCGCTTTGCAATCGGAGTGGGATGATCCGGCAAAATCAAAATGCGGACCGCTTCCTTCCTGGCTGCAAAAGCCTCCTTTACAATCCGAATCAAGCGGCTGTCCAGGTATTCAATCGCCTTTATTTTTCGTTCCAGACTTCCCTGATGCCCCATTTCATCCGGTGCTTCCACATGTATATATGCGAAATCATATCCATCCTCTAACAGTGCTTTTACTGCCGCCTCTGCTTTTCCTTCATAATTCGTTTCCAGACCGCCGGTTGCACCTTCTACTGAAATATTCTTCAATCCGGCTCCCACGGCAATTCCTTTTAACAAATCAACCGCCGAAATCATAACACCCTTTTTCTGATGCTTTTCCTCGAAGGAAGAAAGCGCCGGCCTTGTTCCTGCTCCCCAGAACCAAAGAGAATTGGCAGGGTTTAAGCCTTTTGCCTTTCGTTCCTGATTCATGGGATGACTTGCCAGAATATCATAGCTTTTCTTCATCATGGTACGAAGAACCGCATCCTCCGGTAAATAATCCCCGATAACCTTACCTAATATATCATGGGGCGGGGTCAATGGCAACACTTTTCCATTATCCCAAATGGTTAAATGACGATAGCTGGTTCCCACATAAAAGTTGTAAGCGGTATATAAAGGTTCTAATTCCTGTTTCACTGCATCCAATAATATGGCAGCATCCTCCGTTGATATCTCGCCGGAGCTATGATCGAGAATCCTGCGTGCCTCATAAGTCCCTTCCTCTTCCGATACGGTTACAAGGTTACAGCGAAAGGAAATATCCGTAGGCTTCATATCCACACCGATACTAAGCGCCTCTAAAGGCGAACGACCGGAATAGTATTGTTTCGGATTATAACCGATTACCGATAAATTAGCAGTATCACTGCCTGGACTCATCCCCTCTGGTATAGTATGAACCATCCCAACCTCTGATACCCGGGCCATAGCATCCATGACCGGGGTTTTCGCATACTCCAACGGCGTCATGCCGTTAATTGCATCAATCGGATCATCCGCCATGCCATCCCCTAAAATTATAACATATTTCATCTGTCTTTCCTCCGCCGCGCATAATCCATTTCGTTTTAAGAAATGAATTCCCGCTAAAACTGTATATCTTAAACCTAGAAGCCAACACGAATCGTACTAAGCACCCCTTCAAACTTCTGAATGCCTTCCTGAAATACCCCTTCTGCAATTGGTTCTGTTACAAATGCAGTTTCATTCATAATGCCAGGTGCGTTTACATATAATACGTTACCAAATGCATTCTTGACATCCTCCATATTTACATCATCAATATCCTCTGATTGAATACGGACCAGGAACTTATGCTTCCAATCATCAAAATTTCCCAGCTCTAATTTGCCCGGTTCCCAAATCTGCATGATATTCCTGCCCATATGCTTCACTTCGTCTACCACATCGGAAACCACTGCGCTTGCCGTCGGAAGCTTTCCAGCTCCCCTGCCGTAAAACATCGCATCATCCAGCATATTGCCATGGACAAATATAGCATTAAATACATCATCTACATGATAAAGAGGATGCTTCTCACTGATAATGACCGGTGCCACCATAGCATATACTTTTCCCTCGATTCTCTGGTAGGTTCCCAACAGCTTTATAGAACCCTTCAGCGCCTTCGCATATAAAAAATCCTTGTCCGTTATCTTAGTAATTCCTTCGGTATAAATATCTTCATAATCAATCTGCTGTCCGCATACCAGGGAGGTTAATATTGCTATCTTACGGCAAGCGTCATAGCCCTCCACATCCGCTTCCGGATTCCGTTCTGCATAGCCCTTTTCCTGTGCCTCCTGTAATACAGTTTCAAAGGCCAGACCCTCATTGCGCATCTTGGTCAAAATATAATTCGTCGTACCATTCAGAATACCGGAAACCTCTGTAATGTCATCACAGGTCAGGGAACTAATCAGAGGCCGGATAATCGGAATACCACCGCCCACACTGGCTTCATATAAGAAATTCACCTTATTTTCCCTGGCAATCTGAATTAATTCCGCACCATACCTTGCCACCATTTCTTTATTGGAGGTACACACACTTTTACCGCTTTCCAATGCCTGCTTTACAAAACGGTGCGCCGGCTCTTCTCCGCCCATTACCTCAACGACAACCTTAACCTCTTCATCCTCCAGAATCACGTTATAATCATGAACCAGAATTTTTTGAATCGGATCTCCCTCAAAATCACGCAAATCCAACACATATTTAATGTTCACTTCCTGACCGGCATGTTTATTTATGATTTCCTGATTCGTCTGAATCACTTCCACCACACCGGAGCCTACGGTACCATATCCAAGTACTGCAATATTAATCATCTCTTGTCTCTCCTTTTATTAATTGTTCGATATCTTCCCATTCACTTTCTGTAAGTATATTTGTAATTGAGATTTCTACAACAATCTGATCCTGAATGCTTAAAATACCACCCATGTAATTCGTTGTCTCACTGCGGACTACAATTGGCACTTCCTTTTTCTGTGCTTCTTCAATCGTCTCAATTCCAATCACCGCATCGACTTCAAAGGCCAGTTGGACAACTCCTGCCCGTGCAATCAACAACTGGTTATCCTTTCCCTTTTCCATTTCTTCCATACAAAACCTGGAACGCAGACTGTAAACCGGAATGATTTCTCCCCGTAAATTAATCATACCCTTGATATGAGCCGGTGCCTCTGGCAGCGGAATAATATGATACTCCTGCTCAATTGCCTTGACATATTCAATATTTATACTATAGGACTCATTTCCCAATCGAAATACTACTTGTTTTTCCTCACTCATTTTTCCCACTCCTATCTCTTGTAATCCTTCCATCAATCTGCATCTGCCATATCCCGATTGGTATTCGACCATTTTAAGAATGCATTGATGAATAAATCAATCTCCCCATCCAGAACGGCAGAGGTATTACCGGACTCTGCATTCGTCCGATGGTCCTTCACCATGGTATAGGGCTGCATGACGTATGAACGAATCTGGCTGCCCCAGGTATTCTCCATGATTTCACCCCGGATATCGGATATTTTTTCCAGATTTTCCTGCTGCTTTATCATGAACAGCTTTGCCTTCAGCATCTTCATGGCCCGGTCCTTGTTACTATGCTGGGACCGTTCGTTCTGACACTGTACAACAATTCCGGTGGGCAAATGGGTAATACGAACTGCCGAAGAAGTCTTATTAATATGCTGACCGCCCGCTCCGCTGGAACGATAGGTATCAATCCGCAGATCATCTTCATTAATATCCACTTCTATATCCTCTTCTATATCCGGCATCACATCACAGGATGCGAAAGAGGTCTGTCGTTTTCCAGCTGCATTAAAGGGAGAAATCCGTACCAGCCGGTGAACGCCCCGTTCAGACTTTAGATAACCAAAGGCATTTTCTCCATTCACCTGAAAAGTGACAGACTTAATACCGGCTTCTTCCCCATCCAGGTAGTCTAATACCTCTAACTGAAAGCCTTTCTTTTCCGCCCATCTGGTATACATACGATACAGCATACTCACCCAGTCACAGGCCTCCGTTCCACCGGTACCTGCATGAAGGGTAACCACTGCGCTTTCCCGATCAAATTCTCCGGACAACAAGGTTCGAATCCGCAACGCATCAAAATCCTGAATAAAGTGCTGGAGCATTTCTTCAATTTCGGCAACTAAGGACTGGTCGCTTTCCTCCTCTGCCATCTGAATCATGGTTTCAATATCTTCAAACTCCAATTCCAATGCTTCGAAGGTTTCTACGGTATCCTTTAATGTCTTTACCGTTTTCATGATTTCCTGGGACTTCTCCACATCATCCCAGAAACCGGATTCCTGCATCTGATAATCGTACTTCTCAATCTCATCCTTCAGATAGGGGATGTCAAAGTGAATCCCTTACTTCCGCTAGTGGTGTACGATATTCTTTTAGTTCCATACGGAACTGGTCTAATTCAATCACTAATCTCACCTACTTTATTATTTTCTATCTATTTTGCTGAAATAGTTTACTTTCCCCGGCCACAGCACATCTTATACTTCAGACCAGAGCCACACGGACAAGGATCGTTTCTGCCAATCTTAGCTTCCTTCCGCTTTACCGGTCCCTTGACAGCCGTATCATCTTTGTTGGTTCCCGTTGCTTTCGCTACCTGCTCCCGCTCAATTTTCTGTTCCACCCGGACATGCAGCAGCAATCTTGCAGTTTCTTCCTTGATTGCATTGGTCATTTCCTGGAACATATCATAGCCTGCATACTTGTATTCAATCACCGGGTCCTTTTGTCCATAAGCCTGCAAACCGATTCCCTGTCGCAGCTGTGCCATGTCATCAATATGGTCCATCCACTTCCGGTCAATAACCTTTAACAGAATCACACGTTCCAGCTCACGAATCTGATCCTCCTGCTGGAATTCCTGTTCCTTTTGTTCATATAAACGGGTCGTTTCATCCTTTAACCGCTGCTTCAATTCCTCGATATCACCGCTCTTTTTCTCTTCTTCTGTCAATTCAACCGGTGATAACGGAACCGTAGGAAGCAGGGCTTCATTCAATGCCTTCATATCCCATTCTTCTGCCGGTGCGTCTCTCAGAATGGTACGATTTACACAATCCTCTACCGTATCCATCATCATATTATAGACAACATCCCGCATATTCTCTCCGTCCAGTACCCGACGGCGCTCTGCATAAATGATTTCCCGCTGTTCATTATTAATCTGATCATACTCCATCAGATTCTTACGCACACCAAAGTTGTTATTCTCAATCTTCTTCTGCGCCCGTTCTACCGCCTTGGACAACATCTTATGATGAATTTCTTCTCCTTCCGGCACCTGAAGCTGATCCATCATGGTAATAATACGCTCCGAACCAAACAACCGCATTAAATCATCTTCCATGGATAAGTAAAACTTGGATTCACCAACATCTCCCTGCCGTCCGGCACGTCCACGAAGCTGATTATCAATACGTCTGGATTCATGCCGTTCAGTACCGATAATCTTTAATCCGCCCAGCTCCAGAACCCCTTCCCCAAGCTTAATATCCGTACCTCGTCCTGCCATATTCGTAGCTATGGTAACCGCCTTCTTCTGCCCGGCATCTGCAACAATTTCAGCTTCCATCTCATGGAACTTCGCATTCAACACCTTATGGGGAATTCCCTTTTTTACCAGCATATGGCTCAATTCCTCGGAGCCTTCGATGCTGACGGTACCGACCAGTACCGGCTGACCCTTTTCATAGGATTCCTTAACAGACTGAACCACGGCGTTTAGCTTTTCCCGCCGGGTCCGGAACATGGCATCATCATGATCGACTCTTTGAATTGGAAGATTCGTCGGAATGACAATAACATCCATGCCATATATTTCACGAAATTCTGTCTCTTCGGTCTGTGCTGTACCGGTCATACCGGCCTTCTTTGTATATTTATTAAAGAAGTTCTGGAAGGTAATGGTGGCTAATGTCTTGCTTTCCCGCTTTACCTTCACATTCTCCTTGGCTTCAATCGCCTGGTGAAGTCCATCGGAATAACGCCGTCCCGGCATGATACGTCCGGTAAATTCATCTACAATCAACACCTCATCATCCTTCACCACATAATTCTTATCCCGGAACATCAGATTATGTGCCTTCAATGCCAGAATCATATTGTGCTGAATATCTAAGTTTTCTGCATCCGCCAGATTTTCAATATGGAAGAACTTCTCCACTTCCTTTACACCCTGGGCGGTCAGCATTACATTCTTATCCTTTTCATTCACAAGAAAATCGCCGTCCTCTTCAATATCCGTACCCATCATGGCGTCCATCTTGGAAAGCTCGCCATCGGAAGAGCCTCGCTGCATCCGGCGCGCCAGATAATCACACATCCGGTATAAATCCGTTGACTTGCCACTCTGACCGGAAATAATCAAGGGCGTCCTGGCTTCATCAATCAATACAGAGTCTACCTCATCGACAATCGCATAATGAAGCTCCCGCTGCACTAACTGTTCCTTATATATAACCATATTGTCACGAAGGTAGTCAAAGCCAAGCTCATTATTGGTAATATATGTAATATCACAATTATAAGCGGCTCTCCGTTCTTCGTTGGTGGAGCTGTTCAGAATCACACCAACCTTCAGACCCAGAAACTCATGAACCTGTCCCATCCACTCTGCATCACGCTTTGCCAGATAATCATTGACCGTTACAATGTGAACCCCTTTCCCTTCCAATGCATTCAAATAAGCCGGTAATGTAGACACCAGGGTCTTACCTTCACCGGTTCGCATTTCTGCAATTCTGCCCTGGTGAAGAACAATACCACCAATCAGCTGCACCCGGTAATGCTTCATCTTCAATACCCGGCTGGCAGCCTCCCGGACCACCGCAAAGGCTTCCACCAGTATATCATCCAAAGTCTCACCGTTGTTCAGACGTTCCTTGAATTCTGCTGTTTTCCCCTGCAATTCTTCATCACGCAATGCCTGCATATCAGAATCCAGTGCTTCAATCTTATCCACCAACGGATAAATCCGCTTTAGTTCCTTTTCACTATGTGTTCCAAATATCTTTTCAACAATACTCATTTCGATAACTCCTAACTCGTCACTTTACAATCTTTTTTATTGTATCACCATTGATTCACACACGCAAGAAAAAAAGACAGCTTCTTTATTATTATTGATAAAGAAACTGTCTTGTCTTTCTTATATTTCCGTATACTATCCAGTCAACAACCCCGCCGCAAGCAGTGGGACATCAAATTTGAAACGCCCCAAGGGGCGGGGTATGTTGACCCTCGCGGCAGTCGCCAAATGTCTGCAAGCAGCCACTTGGCTCGTTGCTCGCGGGAATTAACACTCCGGCTCAATCAAACCATAGGTATGTCCTTTCCGCTTATATACTACATTTACTTCATCCGTTTCTGCATTGCGGAATACAAAAAAGTTATGTCCTAACAATTCCATCTGGATACAAGCCTCTTCTGCATCCATTGGCTTTACTGCAAATCGCTTGCTACGGATAATCTTGATTTCTTCCTCATCCATATCATCATCATCCATAAAATCCTTCTGGAAGAATGCTGCATTCTGTTTCTGATCAACCAGCTTTTTCTTATAACGGTTTACCTGACGTTCAATTACCTCTTCTACCAAATCAATCGATACATACATATCATCGCTTACCTGCTCTGCCCGAATCACATTACCCTTAACCGGAATAGTAACCTCTATCTTCTGTCTTTCCTTTTCTACAGAAAATGTAACCTGCACCTCTGTCTCATTCGTAAAATACTTGTCCAGCTTGCCTAATTTTTCATAAACTGCTGACTTTAATCCCTCCGTAACCTCAATATTCTTTCCGCTGATTATGTAGTTCATAATGCCCACTCCTTTACCTGTCATAATTGAAGGATTTCCCTTCGACTAATGGAAAAAACGCCTTCTCACTGTCGCTTCGTCCATCTCAAGCATCTGGCAGACACAGCCCATTTTATACTGCCCCGCATCCATGCTTATGTAAACATAACACCTTGATTCCTGACTGTATTTACACTTTGTTGCAGTCCGACTCAAGGTCTCCTCCCATCTGCGATGGGTCCCTCCTCAAGTCATATTATACCATAAACCAGTACTTTTTCAATCGTTTTTCCATTATTGTAATAGAATATTCACATTATTCCCTTGAATTTTCGCACAATTCTTTCAAAATCCCCTTCTTTTTTCAATAAAACTTTTTCGATTATTTTCATGCAATTACGATTTTTCATGACTTCTAACAAAACAAATGTTTTGTTAATTCATCTTCACTTTTTTTCTTTTTTTTGTGGAAAACGTGTATAACTTTGTGAATAACCTTGATTTTCAAGCCATTTTCCTCTGTTTGGGCTTGTGGAAAACTTAGTTATCCACAATTTGATTCTTGTTAAAGCGGTAAAAAAGTTTTTTACTGCCGAAAATCATTGTGCAGTATCCCTATTTTGACTATTTTTCTGAATTTAGAAATTGAAACCCTTTATCTGACAATTCTCGTTCTTATTCTTTGTCGAATGTCGAAACGCAGATTTCAATCCATGCCTGCCACTTTCGCTCTGTTTGTTCTAAATATTTTTCAAGTTATAAATGAATCATATACTTTCCGCGTTCCGCTTCCGGTATCTGCAAGGCATCCATTGCCTGCTGTGCAGTCCATTTCATTGTTGTCATGAGATTCCTGATGGATAAGACAATCGCTTCTGCCTTACCTTCTAGTCTACCTTCTAGTCTACCTTCCAGCCTGCCCTCTGCTTTACCCTCCTCCCGCAGCGTCCGCTCATGCAGGGCTGCATCATAATCAAACAAACTCATGCTTACCACCTCCGCTTTGGCTTTTTTCAAAATATTTTCCGCTTACAAATTAATCATATATTTCCCGCGTTCCGCTTCTGGTATCTGCAAGGCATCCATTGCCTGCTGTGCAGTCCATTTCATTGTTGTCATGAGATTCCTGATGGATAAGACAATCGCTTCTGCCTTACCTTCTAGTCTACCTTCCAGCCTGCCCTCCTCCCGCAACGTCCGCTCATGCAAGGCTGCATCATAATCAAACAAACTCATGCTTACCACCTCCGCTTTATTCTTTCTTAAAAATTCTTCCAGGATTCCTTCCCGAATACACTCGTCAACTGCCGATTCCACTGCCTGAACATAAGGCAACTCCCGTTCCTGTTTCCGCACGCGTTCCGTATACTGCATATAATCCCGTAATGTCGGACAGCGTTCCAACAGTTCATCATTATATCCGGGATTGATATTAATCTGGGTAACAACTAGCTCCAGCCTCGGCTCCGCTTCCTTGAAATGATACAAATCCGACAACCGCCATTCTTTTCTTGCCGGCTGTTCCTGCTTTCCATTATAGAATACAACAAACCTTGGATTTGGCAGTTCTATGGGCTGGGCAGAATAGACATCTCTGCCAATAATCAGTCCTTCAAAGCTTCTTGCCACATAATCCAAATCCCGCAGAGGGATATTGGGATTCACCGTTGATTGATGCTCATACAGCTCCAGATGCATATCCAGAATACAAGATACATCATTCTTAACGGTCATATACAATGCATTCTCCAGCGTGGTTATCTGCAAATCCTCTTCCTTCGTATATGCCGTACCATTGACTGCATTGTACAGGGACAGTAATTCCTTCTTCTCGGCAAACAGCATACGGAATATCCTGTCCTTCTGGGTACGGAAGGGATGTAGCTTTTCATCGCTTCCGATATTTTTCTCTTTTCTGTACACCCGCTACCTCCTTTATCCAATCGTGCAGGAGGCATCACAGCTACTAACTCATATCTTGCAAGACCTCTCTGCTTTTTATGGGAAATAAAAGCATTGAAGTTCTACATGAAAGATGTGTTAGAATGGCTGTGCCATAAGAAATTAGAAATTGAATGCTTTTCTTGATTGTAGCAAAGGAATATTCATTTGTCAATTTTATTTTTTTCTTATATAAAATATTTATATATTATTATAATTGTTCAATATAATAATATGTGGGGATAATTTTAAACTTTATTCAGTATATATCTTATCATTTATGCTTCTTTTCTTAATTCATCAATAATACAAAAAGAGGACCTCAGCATTCTGAAGTCCTCTCCCTATATCTTTCTATACAGCTTATTTCTATACCTATGGCAGTATCCTGGTCGCTCCGCATGGGGTCTGATAATATGCATTGGATACAATAATACCAGTCCTTGGAGTGCTGGCATGTACAATCTGACCATTACCGATATAGATAGCAACATGTCCAATAGTAGAACCGCCGTTGTTGTAGAACAACAGGTCGCCAGGCTGTACCTCATAAATACCAATATTCGTTCCATTGTAAATCTGGTCTCTGGATGACCGGTTCAAGGAATATCCAAAGTGTGCATATACACTCATGGTAAATCCGGAACAATCCGTTCCATTGGTCAGACTGGAACCGCCATATACATATGGATTGCCTACGAACTGTAATGCATAATTCACCAGGTCTGCTCTGGAACCGCTTACCACTCCGGTATCTACCGGTGCAACAGCCGGTGCTGACTGCTGCGGAGCTTGCGATGCCGCACTTTGCTGTGCCTGTCTTGCCAATTCTGCCTGCCGCGCCAGCTCTGCTTCTTCCTCTTCCTTGGAAACCGCCGTTCCCAGGTCATACTCTATCGCAATGAATTCATTGGATACAAATCCGGAAAATTCTTCTGATATCAACAGCTTGGTCCAGCCCTCTGCTGTCTCTAGTACCTCATAGGTTTCTCCTTCCGGAATCAAAGTCAGGCAGGTGCTTTCTGCATTGGCTTCTTCCCGTACCTTCAAGGTAGTGGTAGTAACTGTAGCTACCTTATCACAATTGGCTTCTGCATAATCGCCTGCATCATCACCAAATACGACATATTCATTCTTAACATAACCGGTTACGGAACCGGACTGAATCCTGGTCCATTCCTCTCCACGCTCCAACACCTCTGCCACAGCGCCATGAGGAAGCTTTCCCAATAACTCGGATTCTGCATTTGCTTCTGAGCGAATATTCATGTAATCCGATACATTCGCCATTAATTTATTCTCAAATTCCGGATATCTTGCCGTAGATTCCGGAACCGGAGCCTCGGTACTTTCCAGTGCTGCCTCCGCAACAGACTCATTTTCAGCCGCCGGAGCCTCCGCATTATCTGTATCACTGCCAGATGGTATAGAAGCTACATACTGGTCAATCGCAGCATCAATCCCTCCCACTGCCGTATCTCTATAGGCTTCCGCTGCCTTTGTATGTACACCATAGGTAAAAACCATTGCTGCTGCAGCGGACAAAATAACCGTGTTTCTTATTATCTTGCGTATCATCCTAACGTTCCTCCTAAAAGAACAAGCAAATTGTTACAAATATGTTACAAAACATTGAATTAATTATAGCAACACCCTTTTCATAAGTCAACCCTTATCTTTTTTAATTTATAAGTCATTGTAACCGTTCCGCCATGCCCATTCCCATGTCCATTTATAAGTCACCAGAATATATACTTGCTTGTTATACACGAAACTAGCTGGTGACTTATTTCATCATATTAAATACTATATTAAGTCACTGAAATTTCCGTTGCTTTTTCCCTATGCTTCTGCTATAATATTATCAATTAACAGGAGGTGATTGTATGGATATTCCGGCATTATCAATTGCCATGTCTCTGGATAAAGTAAATACGGATTGGGGCGTAGCCCTGTTATCAAAAGCCATTGATACAGCAGAGGATACCGGCGATGCATTAACGAAGATGATGGAATCTTCCGTAACACCAGAGTTAGGACAGAATATTGATGTACGATTATAAATAAAAGACACAGCATCGACTGTGTCTTTTATTTATTACCTATTATGAATCCTTCAGCAAGCTACAGCACTGAAGCAAATACCCTGCAGCGCAGATAGAGTATTGAACCCGCATGGCATTTGCCAAATGGATGTCAACCCATTCATCCGGCTCATTGCTCACGGGAATAAAATATACAAAGGAGTTAGAGCAATCCTTTGATTGCGAAATATGACAATGATTAAAGATATCTTTCAAACCGGAAAAACCGTTTTATCCTGTGAGGTATTCCCGCCGAAACGAAATGATGATATTTATGGTATCTTCCGAACCTTAGACGAGATACAGCCTTATCATCCGGACTTCATCAGCGTTACCTATGGTGCCGGAGGCGGAACCAGCAAAAAAACAGCTACCATTGCCGCATACATTCAGAATATATGTGAGATTGAAGCCCTTGCCCATCTGACCTCCGTCGCAATGGACGAGGAATTTCTCCGCCAGATGGTTCATGAATTAAACAAAAAGGGGGTCCATAATGTACTGGCGCTCCGGGGCGACCAGCCAAAAGACATGTCGGATGAAGCCTTTCAAAACCGCTGCTTCCAGCATGCCAGTGATATCATTCCAATCATTCGGGATGCATCCCAGGGTGATATCTGTATCGCTGCTGCATGTTATCCGGAAAAGCATCCGGAATCTGCCAGTGTGGAAGAGGATTTGGTTCATCTGCGGCAGAAGGCAGATACTGGTGTGAATTTTTTCATTACGCAGATGTTCTTTGACAATTCCAAGTTCCTAAAGTTCCGGGATGCTGCCCGTACTTATGGAATCCAGACGCCAATCTCTGCCGGCATCATGCCAATTACCTCTGCCAGGCAAATCGGAACCAGCGTTCAGCTTTCCGGCTCTTCCATCCCTACGGAATTAAGCAATCTTCTTGCCAAATATGGAGACAATCCGGAGGATATGCGTAAGGCAGGAATTGATTATGCCATCCGACAGATTCAGGAATTAATCCAGGAGAAGGTGGACGGCATCCATGTATACACCATGAACAAATCCGATGTTACCCGTGAGATATTCAGTCAAATCCACATCAAGCGTTAAAAATCCCTTTACTTATGGTTTTTAATACTATATAATGTGGTTGTTGAATTACTTAATTATACACACGATTTGAGAGGGGCGAATCACATGATTGGGACTTCATTTGATGAAATAAAAAAAGAAATTCGCGACGCCATCCAGATGGATTACATTGAGCCTGCGGATATTCCTGCAATTGAATTATATATGGATCAGGTTACCACCTTTATGGATAAGCATCTGAGCAACAATAAGCGGCAGCCGGAGGACAAGATTCTGACCAAGACTATGATTAATAACTATACAAAGAATCACTTATTGCCGCCTCCGGAAAAGAAAAAATATTCCAAGGAACATATTATTCTGTTGATTTACACCTATTACCTGAAGAACTTTTTATCGATTGGTGATATCCAGAAGCTGTTAAATCCAATGATTGAGAATTATTTCACAGCCTCTGAAAAGGACTCTGTAAACCTGACCAGCATCTATAGCACGGTAGTCGAACTGGCCCAGCACCAGTATCAGTTGGATAAGCAGGGAATCTTCGAATCCTACGAGCTTGTATATAAAAAGCTGAAGGAAGAGCATCCGGAAACGCCAATGGATGAAAATATGTCTTATTTACAGGATTTCACCTTTGTTGCTTTGTTAAGCTATGATATCTACTTAAAGACCCAATTAGTAGAAAAAATCATTGACCAACTGGCTCCCCTGCCGGAAGCACCCGCACAAAAGGAATCAGCAGAGCCAAAAAAGAAAGAAAAATAATTTATGAGCTGCCAATCTGGCAGCTCATTTTTATGTTTCGCCCAATACCGTTATAAAGTTTTTCCCTGCTCCCGGATTCTCTCTAAGGCGGTTTTCAATCCATCCGTTCCATAATTCAGCATTCGATTCACCCGGCTTATGGTGGCTGTCGATGCACCGGTATCATTGGTTACCTCCAGGTAGGTACTGCCCTCTTCCAGCTTTTGTGCCACCTCAATCCGCTGTGCCAGCGAAAGCACCTCATTTACCGTACACAGGTCCTCAAAAAATGCAAAATACTCCTCTTTCGTCTTCAAGGTATGGATTGCTTCAAATAACAGCTCTACAGAATCTGTATGTATTGTCTTGCCCATATATACCACCTCTTCTCCACCCTGTCATGATGTCATTTTCGCATACGCGAGCAATTCTCAGCTTGTCTTTCTTGGTTTTGGTTCCTTTTGAATCCATACGGCAACTGCCGCCCGATTAACATAGAAATCGCCAAAGCCTTCCTCATCAATTTTTATATTGTATTTGGCATTCCGCATTTCATCTACAAAATGCATACCCGCAAATCGCTTTCCAATATACATACGCTTCGTGCCTCCGGTACCGTCTGACAATATTACAGCACAACCGGAACCCTTGTGATCTTCATCTCCTTCTCTGGTCCAGCCAATCACATTCGGGTCATCCAGATAATCGTGCTGCAGACCATAGGCATATTTTTTCCGAAGTCTTAGCAGCCGGTCCAAAACAGACTTCATAGACAGAATATTATCATGAGGAATACCGGCATAATCACCATAAAACAGGCATGGATAACCACTTTCCCGTAGTAAAATCAGCGCATAAGCCATTGGCTTAAACCAGTCCTCCACCCAGGATTCCAGAGATTGCCCCGGCTGGCTGTCATGATTATCTATAAAGGTCACCGCCTGCATCGGCCGACGCTGAACCAGTGTATTATCGAAAATAGTCCGCAAATCATAGCTGCCATGGGCTTTGGATGCATCATGAAAATGCAGATGCAGCGGAACATCAAACAGGCTCATGGTATTTTCTACCTTATCCAGATAGGATTCCAGATGCCGTACATCCCAATGCCAGTATTCGCCTACGGTAAATAGTTCCTTACCGGTTATCTCGCGCATGGCAGGCAGCCATTTTCGATAAAAACTGCTGCCGATATGCTTTACTGCATCTAAGCGCATGCCATTCACGCCTGTGGTATCCAGATACCACTGTCCCCAGCGGTATAATTCCTGGGATACCTCCGGATTATCAAAGTCTACATCAGAACCCATCAGATAATCATAATTCCCGTTTTCCTCATCTACATCCGCATCAAAGCTCTTGCCGACAAACTTATAAATCGCATTTTTACGACTTTCCTGGTCCCAGTCAATACCATCAAAATGATTCCAGTTCCAGGTAAACTTGGAATATTTCCCCTTTCTGCCTGGAAACGTAAATCGGGTCCAGCCAAGAATCACTTTCTTATCTCCAATCATCTGATTCCGGTTGCATGCATTGAATTCCTCTGCCGTAATCTGCTCTGTCGCATCTGCACCCATTTTATGATTCAACACAATATCTGCATATACCTCAATTCCCTTTGCCTGCAAGGTCTGAATCGCATCCAGATATTCATCCTTGGTTCCATACTTGGTCGGAACCGTTCCCTTTTGTTCAAATTCACCCAAATCATATAAATCATAGGCGCCATAGCCTACATCTTGAATTCCCTTTGCACCTTTATATGCTGGGGGCAGCCAGACTGCACTGACTCCCATCGTTTTCAGCTTCGAAGCATTTGCTTTCACAGTTTTCCATAAAGAAGCATCCTCCGGCAAATACCACTCAAAATACTGCATCATTAACCCATTCTGCTCCATACCTTTTTCCTCCGCATATACTTTATGACTTTAAATCAGCGTCCTATAATATTAACTATACAGGATGAAGCCTCAAAATTCAAGTTGAACCTTCGGCTTGCAGCCAAAGATTCCATAACAGGCTACAGGCATCCGGCTGGCTGTACAGCAGAGCTGCCGGGTATAATCCAGCTTGTTCTTTCCGTCCCAAGGGGCTGGGATATTTGACCCTTGCAGCGTTCGCCAGATATCCGTGCAAGCATGGCTATTTTCCTCATTACCCACGGGAATAAATATAGAATTACGGAAAGTATTGATTTTTTATGCAAAATCATCTATGCTTAACAGGACTTAAGGCAAATTCTATGATTGAGAGGTATACAAATGAGTACAACAGAAATAAAACCAATAAAAGAAGGTAAGGTTCGCGAAATCTACGACAACGGAGACAGCTTGATTATGGTTGCAACGGACCGGATTAGCTGCTTTGATGTGATTCTTAAGAATACCATCCATAAAAAGGGTGCCGTTTTAACCCAGATGTCAAAGTTCTGGTTTGACCTGACCTCCGACATTCTTCCGAACCATATGATATCGACAGATGGAAAGGATATGCCGGAATTCTTCCGTCAGCCAGGCTTCGACGGTAACAGCATGCTGTGCAGAAAGCTGGAAATGCTCCCGATTGAATGCATTGTCCGGGGATATATTACCGGAAGCGGCTGGGCCAGCTATCAGAAGAACGGAACCGTATGCGGCATCCGACTGCCAGAGGGACTACAGGAGTCAGACAAGCTGCCGGAACCAATCTATACGCCATCCACCAAGGCCGATTTAGGCGACCATGACGAGAATATATCTTTTGAACAAAGTGTAGACCATCTGGAAAAGATTTATCCGGGTAAGGGGCTGGAATATGCAACAAAGCTGAAGGACTATACCATTGCCCTGTATAAAAAATGTGCAGATTATGCCTTAACGAAGGGAATCATCATTGCAGATACCAAGTTTGAATTCGGTCTGGATGAAAATGGAACTATCGTTGTCGGCGACGAAATCCTTACGCCGGACAGCTCCCGTTTCTGGCCGGCAGAAGGCTATGAACCGGGACACGGACAGCCATCCTTTGATAAGCAGTTTGCAAGAGACTGGTTAAAAGAGCATCCGGATAATGACTGGACCCTTCCGGAAGAGGTTGCCCAAAAGACCATTGATAAATATTTAGAAGCCTATGAGCTTCTCACCGGAAAGCCCCTTGCATAGCTAATTTATATTGAAACGGCTGTCAAGGTACTTCTCCCAGTATAACACTTTCTAAAATATAAAACCGGCATTCATGAACCTTTCAGTTCTGTCTGATTCATGAATGTCGGTTTTTCATTTAACGAAACTGTTCCATAACCGCTTCATTTGCCTTCATGGCACTTTCTTCCATATCCTTTCGTTCTGCCAGCAGCCGTTCCCGAAGCTCCGGATGCTGCAGCGCCATAATCTGCAGCGCCAGATAAGCAGCATTCTTACTTCCATTAATAGCCACCGTAGCAACTGGAATACCGGAAGGCATCTGCACGATAGAGTACAATGCATCCATACCATCCAGTACCGAACCGGACAATGGAACTCCTATAACTGGAAGTACCGTCTGGGAAGCTACAACCCCTGGCAAAGCCGCCGCCATACCAGCCGCTGTAATAATCACCTCTGTTCCATTCTGATTGGTTTCCTCCATAAATGCAGAAAGTCCGGCATGGGCGCGATGGGCGGACAGGCATCTTACATCCACACGAACTCCATAATCCTTTAATATCTTGATTGCCGGCTCTACCTTTGGCAAATCACTGGTAGAACCCATAATAACAGCCGTTCTCATAGTTTCATTCCTTTCCTTTTATAATACTCTTTATTCTATAGCATTTTTTCTTCTTTTTCAACGGCTATCCCGGTTTTCCTTCCTTGTATAACAGCCGTTCAGCCATGCAGAATTGCCAGTACAACAAGTTCTTGGTATAAAATACTGGCATTTTACCGTTCCCTGAATATAATAGCTATAAATCTTTATAATTTAGGAGTTGCTATGACACATAAACTGAAAGGGTTACTGGCGGTTTTATGCAGTCTGATTCTGTTCGTCTGTCCGCTAAGTGCCTGCAATAAAACCCAGGATACCCTGACAACTGTTACCTTAAATGAGGTTGCCCACTCTATATTTTATGCACCGCAATATGTGGCGATTGAGCTTGGATACTTTGAGGAAGAAGGAATTCAGCTTGAACTGGTGACCGGCTTTGGTGCAGATAAGACCATGAGCGCTATGGTTGCCGGAGAAGCAGATATTGGATTTATGGGTTCTGAGTCCTCGATTTACCTGTATAACGAAGGCGCCGAGGATTATGCCGTCAACTTTGCCCAGCTCACCCAGCGTGCTGGTAATTTTTTGGTGGCACGAGAGAATACGGAACAATTCCAGTGGTCTGACCTGATTGGAAAAGAGGTTATTGGCGGCAGACCTGGCGGCATGCCGGAAATGGTGCTGGAATATATTTTAAAATTAAATAACATCAATCCGGAACAGGATGTTACCTTAGTCCAAAATATTGACTTTGGTAATACATCCGGTGCATTTGCCGGAGGAGCCGGGGATTATACCGTAGAATTCGAGCCTTCTGCTACTGCCTTAGAGCAGCAGGGTGCCGGCTATGTTGTTGCCTCCCTGGGTGTTGACAGCGGATATGTTCCATATACCGCCTACTGTGCAAGGAAAAGCTATATCGATGAACATCCGGACATCATCCAAAGCTTTACCAATGCTTTGCAAAAGGGCATGGATTATGTCAACAATCACTCACCGGAAGAGATTGCGGAAGTGATTGCGCCTCAGTTCGAGGAAACAGACCTGGAAACCCTAACCACTATCGTAGAGCGTTATGCTGCCCAGGATACGTGGAAGGAAAATCTGATATTTGAAGAAGAGAGCTTCCTGCTTCTGGAAAATATTCTGGATGAAGCTGGTGAATTGGAAGCCTTTGCTCCTTATGAGGATTTAGTAGATACCAGCTATGCAGAAAAGGCGCTGAAATAAAATCGACAGCTACACTTCCATATTGGAAAAATGCCATGCAGCTTATACGAAAAACTGCATGGCATTTCATATTTAATATTATTTTCTCTGCATCCGGACCATGCATACAGGCAGAAACACTTATATGCCTTCCTGCTCAAAGGGTCGGTTTAATTCCTCCGTTCCGTTTAAAACAAACCGGCCATCCTTCATAATCTCCACTTCCGTTCCATCTGCATGGATGGAGATAATGGCGCCAATTTCATCATAAGGAATCGTAATATCCGTATGACAGTTGAAATATGCCTTACTTACATCCTCCTTTCGCAAAAGGGAGCATTCATTGTCCTTCGCAACGATTTCCTTTCCATCCGGATTAAACAATCGATTTTCCTCACTATAGCTATAGCAGGTATCACCAACTGCAAAATGAGGTCCCATCTTTTCTACAATCAATATAGGCAGCTTATAGACAATCTGATATCGGTTTGCCATTACATAAGCTGTGGTATTGGTTCCGATGGCGAATTCACCAATCGGCAGCGTTTTCCGGTTCACCAGAAGATTTTCCTTCACAAACCGGATATTATCTGCTTCATTTTCAAAATTCTGGCAGGTATATTCTGTAATCATACCATTTTCAAAGCGAATTTCCAGGTCCACGAATTTCAAATCGTTCAAAAATACCTCACTCACATTTAACAAACCATTTGTCCCTGTTAGTTGGGGGCTTGTAAACACTTCTCCCACCGGTATATTCACATCAGCCAGACAGTTTTCGAAGTTGGTTTCCGATTCCGGATTCTTCAGAGGATGCATCATAACAAGGATATCCGTTCGATTGTTCCCTTTTCCCAGTACCCGTATGGATTTAGCCTGATTCAATTCTTCAATCAGAATTTCCTGAATTCTTCGGTACAGCTTTTTATCCAACGTATTGACCTTTACCGTCTCTTGGAATATCGCTTCAAAATCCTCACCGATTTCCGGAGAAGGATAGGCAATGATAGTAAAGCTGTATTCTTCCCGGCGCACATAACGGTTTATAATCTTACTGGACTGCGTGGCATATTCTACGGATAATTCCTGCTGCTGCCTGCTTAATTCAATACAGCCCGGCTTTCTCGCCGGTTCAAAGGGCGTCTCGCCAAAGGTTTCTATGACTGCCGGTCCAGCATATAGCTCCGTCAAATGCTTCACTGCCTCGTAGCCTTGTGCCAGAACCTCCAGCTTTCGTTCCAGAAAAGCTTTATTCAGATAAAGCCCCTCATCCAGGCGATGGTCATACTCATATTGCCGGTTCGGTGAGGTGGAACTAATACCTCCCCGGCGGTTCTGCTTCTGATTCAGGCGGCTGACAGCCGGACGGTATATAATCGGTTCCAATCCCATTGCCCGAAATTGTGTAATGGCTGCGCGTACTATCCGTTCCTGCCCAATGGCATAAATCAGATTGACATACTTCTTCCGGCTCAGGTCAATACCGGCTATTTCAAAGCCTTCCCGGTATCCATCCGTATAAGTAAAAGCCAATGCATCCACTTCTTCCTGGGACAGTTGATTCAGGAACTCTGCTGTCCGAAGCTCATTCTCTGATATATATTCACCGTATGCATATAAATATCGTAAATCCGTTAAATCTGCCGTTTCCACAAGAGAGGTACAAAAGTCTAACTGGGAATCATACTGCTCTCTGACCCTATACGGAACAAAAACATCGCAGTAATCATAATAGAAATAATAGATAGCATTCTGTACCTGCTGCAGCTTTAACTCCTCATGAGCTTCAAAGAGATTATAAATTTCAATAAATAATTCCAACAGACAAGTGAACTCTGTCAGACGAAGCTCTCGGGCATACCGAAACAGTCCTCGCAACTCTGTATATAGGAAGCATAATACCGGACCATATTCCTCCCCCAGCACAGCCACGGCATATTCCGGGTTGGCATAGCTTGTTGCATAGCGTTCCGGAAAAAGCTCCTCATAGATGGCCTGATTCATGGCCTGTAAGGTCTCCATGGAATAATTCACATAATCAAAACCAAATTCCCGCTCTACTTTCAGTATATTTTCTGCAGTCTGGTGAAAATAATCCTGAAACGGCGAGGCCGTACTATGCTCTTCTACCATTGTCTGAATCCGGTTCCATGCCAGTTCTAACCGTTCCTTTATGATATCCTGTTCTTCTTGCCATAACTCCTGATTTTTCATTTCATATTTTCCTTTTCATGATTCTATTGAAGTTCTGTTATGAACAGCTTTCCCAACTTTGGGATTGTTATACTGCTCCAACATGCAACGTATTAATATTCACTTTTATCCAACCGTCAAATTCCAAGAATAATAACGCAAATATTCACTATTATCAAAGCAATATTCGAAAAAGTACCGGCCCGTTTGGATAAATCCTCCGACTCTTCATCCTTCCAGCTTATGATTGCAAAGATAAAACCAACGATAGAAAACAAGAATGCAGCAATCCCCATAAGGCCAATCATTCCTCCAGCCTGACCTCTGACAGAAATCGTTATGATTAATTCTGCTATAATCAACACCGCCGACAGAATCGCCAGACCACAGGCCAATATTCCGTCAGGCGAATGCTTAATTTCCTGAAATTTATATGGCTTATGAGATTTTTTCGCCATCCTGGTACCTCCTTCTGTCAATGGCACGTAAAATACGATAGCAGATATATCCGACAGCGCCGCCGCAGGTATTTAAAATCAAATCGTCTACATCAAATACTCCTACCTTGGTGACTAACTGAATCAGTTCAATTGCAAGACTGAACAGAAATGTATATAAAACCGCAATGAAAAAACCGGTTTTTTGATTCCGGACCCAGCGAATCAATGCTCCAAAGGGGACAAATGCCACTACATTTCCAATCAGATTAACAAAAACATCTGCATAATGAATGCTGCCGCCATTTACGGCGCTGCTTATAAATCGTTTTATCTCTAAAAAAGGAATCAGATTATAGCGATAATCCGAATATCCACCTGCTCTCCCATATATATCACTTAGCAGCAGGAAATATATAATGGCTATCATATATATAACAAACAATATCAGACATACTATACGAAATCGTTTCCTACTTTCCATTTTCTGATTCTCACTCATTTTATATTCCATCTTTCCTTCATAACCACTACAAGCATCAGCGAGCAGGATTCCCCGCTCGCTGATACTCGTAATGACTATAAAAACAATCCTATCAATTCTTAGAATGTAAGCTCCGTCTTTGATTTAATCAGCTTTGCACCATTTATAATCATCATAACACCAACTGCAATCCCTGCACAAATGGTTACAATTCCAAGAACCAGACTCCAGATTCCGGTATTTGACATGGTTCTATACGTACTTTCTTCCATACTATAACCTCCTATTTTACGCCATACTGTTCATAATATCCATCAATTGCTGTCTTTAACGCATCATCAATTATAATTTTACCCTTATATGGCTGATTATATAAGTGTTCCACTACTTCCTGCATGGTTACAATCGCAGTTGTCTGAATCCCATAATTCTCCTGGATTTCCGTCAAGGCGCTCTTAGTACCCTGCCCTCGTTCCATGCGGTCCACAGATACCACAAGTCCAATCACATCTACATTGCCCTGCGCCTTTAAGATGGGAAGCGTTTCCTGAATAGAGGTTCCGGCGGTTGTAACATCTTCAATAATCACAACCTTATCTCCATCCTGAATGGGACTGCCTAATAGAATTCCCTTGTCTCCATGATCCTTCACTTCTTTCCGGTTCGAGCAATACCTGATTTCCCTTCCGTACTTCTCATCAATCGCCATAGCGGCTGCAACACTTAATGGAATTCCTTTATATGCCGGTCCGAATAACACATCGAAATCAAACCCGTATTTATTATGGATTGCTTCTGCATAATAGTATCCCAGTCTGCGGAGCTGGGAGCCGGTTCTATAAAAACCCGTATTTACAAAAAAGGGGGTCTTTCTGCCGCTTTTTGTAACAAAATCTCCGAATTTCAATACATTACAATCAATCATGAATTCAATAAATTCCTGTTTATATTGTTCCATTATTTTCAAAACCTCCTGTATTTATAGGCTTCATTTCTTCTATCAGTGCAGCTCCCATTCAGCGGCTTATCCATCCCTGCATTCTTCCTGTGTGTGCTGGAAAAGAACTATCAATATTTTTCCCATTTTATCACACTTTGTATCTATATTCAATCAAATTCCCTTTATCGATAGCGTAAATTTACTGTAGGAATTAAATAGACAGAGCTGCCCCGGTTCTGTT
>JAMOZY010000028.1 GCA_023667695.1 Clostridium sp.
AGGTTTCTTTTTTTTCAATTGGCATTATTTCTGAATTACAGGAATGCTCCTATTCTACTTTTCGTGCCACCACAGCGAACCGTCCGTCCTCTGTATGATAGGCACAGGTTGACAATGTAATCAGGGAATCCCCATATTGGGCAGTCGCGTTGATTTCATAAGGCGTCATTGCTTTTACCTGCTCCACATAAGCATTGAATTCCTCTTCCGAAGCAGCATCAAAAAACTGATAGTATTTGAAGCTGGCCATATCCGATTCCGGATAAATCTGGGAATAAAAGGCGGCAATCACCTCATACTCTCCGTCTCCGTCCAGGGTATCAAAGGTAAAGGTCTTATGTCCTTCATAAAACTCCTGGGAATTATAACTGATGATTCCGGAAAACATCGTTCCTGCCTTCATATTATGCCCATAAATCAGCATATTGTCCGTGGGTTCTGTAAAGCTGCACCGGAAATCCAGAAAGGGCAGTCCGGAATCATCCCATTCCTGCTGAAAATTGCGATGAATATAATATTCATTTTCTTCCATATTTTGCATGACAGGATAGTCCACCTTCGTATCTGCAATGGTAATCCAGCCGATAAAGTCCGGATTCTCCTGATATAGTCCGGCAAACTTTTTCTGTACCATTCTCCCATTGACCTCCACGAACTCCGGTTCCCCATCCGAAACATTAAAATCCAGAAGAATCCGATCCCGCAGATCCTGAACATTATCCTGACTTTTCTTTGCCTTCAAAAAATAATTTCCCAAATAAACAATACAGCCAAGGGTAATGAAAAGACATAGCAGGCTTAAGAACATCCGAAGTAAGCCTCCGGATTTCCCCTTGCTGGTTTCCTTTTTTTCTGTTTTTACTTCTTCTGATTCCATAATTGCCTCCACCAGGCAGCCGGATATCCCTGTATATCCATCTGCCCTTCCTTCAACCTTTTTCATATAGCAAGAAAGAAAAGAGACCACCGGGCCTCTCTTCTTAAAAATACTTCCTGTTTCCCCACTGGTTACATCGCTTCAGGTCTGTATAATCCGCATATGCCTGTTCCAAAATCTGCTTTTCATTCGGAAACTTCAATAAATGATATGCTTCATGATACTTATAATATCCTGAATCCAAGAAATATTCTTCTCTTTGTGGTTTGCTGTAATAACTGTCAGCCATCATAAGATACCAGTGAACATCTTTCTTAATCACATCCGTTGCTACATTGAACATATAATTGCTCGTTCCAACGTATTTTATAATGGTTGCATGTACACCTGTCTCTTCCTGAACCTCCCGCAAAGCAGTCTGGGTATGCTCTTCTCCTGCCTCGACGGTTCCCTTTGGCAGTACCCAGCCTTCATACTTATTCCGGTAATTCTTGTAAAGTAACAGGATTTTTCCTCTGAAAATTACCACACCCCCACAGCTTGTTGCTTCAATCATTGCAATTCCTCCTGGTGTGATTCCCTATCGTAACCAGTATAACAAGATTGGAGGGTGATTTCAACTATTATTGATAGTAGGCGTCAAAAATCTGCTTTGCCACAGACACGGCACGAATGCCGGAGCTGTCAGCATCCTCAATCAAAACACAGACAACGATATCCGGATTTTCCACATTGGAAAATCCAACGAACCAGGAATGGGAATTCCCTTCTGCATCAAATTCCGCCGTACCGGTCTTTCCGGCAACGGAATAAGCATCCGTATTTAAGGCAGCACCGGTACCATAATTGATTACACCTTCTAACAAGGTAGTCAACTCCTGGGCCTCTGCCGCTGTCATCATCCGCTTATAGGCAGAAGGCAGAAACCGTTTTACACCGACGCCTTCATAATTCTCAATCCGCTCCACCAGATAGGGCCGCATCATAACCCCGCCGTTGGCAATGGTTGCCATAATCATGGCATTGTGCAGCGGTGTAATCTGGGTATCACCCTGTCCAATGACCGTCTGTGGAATCAGGGACTTATCACTTTCGCCGTCTAATACAAAGCTGCTTTTATTATAATTGCCCCCATAAGGCAGATTGCCATTAAATAAAAAGTCATCACAAAGCTTTCGGAAGTTCTCCATATCCAGGGAGGTACCAATATTGGAAAAGGAGGTATTGCAGGAAAATGCAAGGGAATCCGCCAGAGTTTCCTCTCCATGTACTGTATTATTATAGCAATGGATTCCTACATTGTTAAAAATCCCTTCTCCCTCACATTGAAAATGATACTCCTCCGGATGGGCATTTTCCCGAAGATATTCCAGAGTGGTCAAGGTCTTAAAGGTAGAGCCGGGCGGATACAGTCCCTGGGTACTGCGGTTTAACAAAATCGTAGTATCTCCAGCCGTTCCTTCCGTCACAGACTGCCAGACCCTATCGATATCATTGGGGTCGAAATCCGGCTTGGATACCATGGCAAGAATCTTTCCCGTATCCGGCTCCATTACTACAACAGCGCCCCTTCCATAGCCCAGAGCATAATAGGCAGTACTCTGCAAATTATAATCCAGGGTGGTTACAATGGTATCTCCCATGTTTTTTTCCTCCTGCAATGCCTTGGAGGTCCGTTCAAAGATATTGGCATTGGAGGTGAGCAGATAATAATTTGCCGTCAGTTCCACTCCGGATTTTCCATAAGTGGAAAATCCTACCGCATGAGCAAACATACTGCCGTGGGGATAATAACGGGTATAGCTTCCATCCTCTGCATACTGATTGGTGGCAAGAACTTCACCATCTCTGGATACAATATCGCCCCGGATGACACGCTCCGCCAGCTTATCCTGTCTTGCATTATAGGAATTTGCAATCACAGTATTGCTGTCAAAAATCATGAATTTGCAGACATATAGAATCATCAGTAAAAAAATACCTGCAAATACATAAGTCATAAGAAGAATGGGTCTATTTGCTATTTTGTTTTTTTCGCTTCGGAGCTTTTCCCTTAACAGGAATTCCTGTGGATTCCGAAGCCTGGATGATTTTTTCTTTTTCTCGCTCAATTTTTTCCGCCTCTTTACTTGTAATAATATTAATTCCCTGTATAATCTGGAAAATAATCAACGTACTGGTAACCGAACTCAGTCCATAACTGACCAGGGGCAAAGTAACGCCGGTAGAAGGTATGAACTTGGTTGCACCGCCAATATTTAACAGCACCTGAAAGATATAGCAGACCGCAAAGCCAAAGGCCATATTTTTATAAAAGGAATGCTTGCATTTCATGGCAATATCAATAAACCCGATAAAAATACTAAAGCAGATTAAAATTAAAATCAGGGCGGCCAGAACTCCCATTTCCTCCGCAATGGCAGAAAAAATGAAATCACTTTCCCGT
The DNA here is from genome assembly GCA_023667695.1 of Clostridium sp. GTDB lineage: Bacteria > Bacillota > Clostridia > Lachnospirales > Lachnospiraceae > CAG-632. The sequence continues at coordinate 3,324 of JAMOZY010000028.1, forward strand.
ACCGGTATGGTTTCCGGCATACCATTACACAGACCAGAGCCAAACCAGCCCCCGGAACCAATGGCAAACAAGGACTGTGCAATCTGATATCCACTGTTATCAATATCCGCCCATGGATTAATCCAATTCTGAATCCGTACCAGAACATGCCGGAATAACTGCTGCTTAAACATCAGGAAAGCAATAGCCCCCAGCGCGCAGACTCCTCCCACACAGCCAAAGAAATACAGGGGCCGTCTGGTTGCCACATACAGCATAGTCACATAAATCACAAAGAAGATTAAGGCGCCGCCCAGGTCCTTTTCCAGCACCAGTATCCCAATCTGGGCGGCAGCAAAGCCGGTAGCAATGACAATCTGCCGGAATTCCGTGCTTTTGGCAAGAATACTTGCTACAAAAAACACAAACAAAATCTTCACGAATTCCGAAGGCTGCAAGGAAACCTGTGCTACCTGAAAATCAATGGCAAGCCAGTTTCTGGCTCCATACTGGGAGATGCCGTGAATCATCCCATCCCCTGGTATGAATACGGTTGCCAGTCCCAAAATCCCCAGAATCCCATAGATAAAATAATAGGTTCGCAGGTTCCGGTAGCGCAGCATAATTAGTGGTATAAAGCTGACAATCAGCATGGTCACCGTAGAAATGGCAAACTGCCGGAATGCCAGATTAAAATTAATCCGGGTCAGCATGGTATAGCCAAGCAACAGTAAAAAGCACATGTTATTAGTCATCAGACGGGAGGATTGGGGATAATACCGGTGATAAAGCACCATATACAACACGGCAACCAGAATCTCTCCGCCATACAGAAACAGAATCTTCATGGATTCCATCCGGAGAAACAATACCAGATACCATAAAAAATGTATGGAGAATATAAGAATAATCTGCCTTGTCAGCTTTTTATCCTTCATTTCCTTCTCCCTGGAGCGAAAGATACTAAAACAGCTCCAGCCATAAACTGCCAGTAAGATAACACTGATATATTGTGCAATAATGGAAATGACTGTTATCATAGGTTCTTACTCAATTCCTTTCTTATAATGACCGGAAATACCGCTTACTGTTCCATAAGGGTTCAAAATCCCTTCCGTCTCCGCTCCGCTTTCTGTCGTCAGCATAATACGATAGGTCTGACAAAGGGGCTGCCATTCCGGAAGGAACGAAAGCAGACAGACCGGCTCCTTCTGATATATCACATTATAGCAATACTTACAAATTCTATGCACCAGAAACTCGTCTTGAAATGAATTCTTCAGGACGGTATAACCGGAATTTCCCCGGCACCCTTCGGTATTATTCGTGACGCATTGGGCTGACAGCATCACGGGCTGTCTGCCGTATAGAATCCATTCCCAGGGAATCCCCTCTGTGCTTTGTAACAGCTCCTGCAATTCTTTTTTATTCAATTCTACCGGCAGGGTCAGAGCGTGTATGGAATCCCACTGACGATAGGAAGCAGCCGCTTCCCGGTTGTAAGCATATACACTATAATCACAGATGACCGAAGCCTCCGGTCTGTGACAGCGGATAAATTCCAATTCATCCAGAGTACGGACCACATAGCCGTCCGCCTGCAGGTCCAGATAAGGCAAAAGACTATCCGCCATATTCCGGCGGAAGCTTCTAGGCAGACTGAGATAGCCTTTCTTTCCGCTGCTCCGGGTCTGGTTCAGAAGCTCTTCTGCTTCCGTTAGGGAAAAGCACTCCAGCTCCACATCCATACGGCTTACCCCATCCGTTCTCCATACCACTTCGGATTGTTCCCTGGTCGAAACACCGACTGCCCAAACCGGCTTTTTTCTTGCCGGACTCTGCTCCAATATCTGTGAACCGGATAATTTCTTCGATATATCTGTCGGCGCTCTTCTTCTGGTTTGGGAACAAAGCTGTTCCAGTTCTGTTACTGCCTGTCTGCGTAACTGATTCCATTCCTTCATGGAAATAAAACAGTCCTTTTCCATGTCAATCACAATATCTCCCGGCAGAAAGGAAGTATCTCCCAGCTTCTGCAGCTTAGTTAAAAGCATTTCTTCGGATACAGGCTGGTTTTGCGCCTTTTTTACGACCGAACCGGTCACTACAACCTGCCGTTCTCCACAATCTGCTATTATTCTAGCAGATAAGTCTTTCTTTAGCGTAACAGAAAAATTAATTTTTTCTTTCAATCGGTTTTCATCATTTTCTTCCAACAGCCTTTGACACAAGGTATGATTTTTCGTCCGATATACCGGGTCGCCGACCTGCAGCTTTTTCAACTGTCTGCCATTGATGGCAATAACCTGGCCTTTGTTTCCCTCCTGCCCGGAGGTCAGCTCTATCGCCTCTCCTGTAGTCGTCCGGACTTCCAGTACATCCCCCCGGTTCAGTTCACGCTCTAGCGGAATCAGCAGTTGATTTCCCTTTATCTGCCGAATCGTTCCCAGGAAAATTCCATTGTGATGATTCCGCTTCATTGCCATCATATCCGGTCCGTTATGCTGATAAAAATAACCTTCCGTAAAATTCCCGCGATTATAGATATCCGCAAGCTGCTCCTGTTCTGCCTGGAGGTCAAAATCCTTTTGTCCTTCATAAGCATCTATCGCTCTTCGGTATGCATTCACTGCCGCAATCACATATTCCGGCTTCTTCATTCTGCCTTCAATCTTAAAGGAATCCACACCGGCCCGAATCAGCTCCGGTACAACCCTCAGGCTGCACAAATCCCTGGGGCTTAACAAATATCCGGAATCTCCGTTCTCTGTCGTGTACCGCTGCCTGCAGGGCTGGGCGCAACGGCCGCGGTTTCCGCTTCTGCCGCCAATCATGCTGCTGAGAAGGCACTGACCGGAATAAGAATAGCACAATGCGCCATGGACAAAAACCTCCACTTCCAAATCCGTTTCCTTTTTCAGCATATGAATCTCTTCCATGGATAATTCCCTGGCCGGAACAACACGGGAAAATCCGAATTCCTTTAATAATGCCACACCATAGGGGCTGGTAACAGACATCTGGGTACTGGCATGCAGCTCCAGGTCTGGAAATCCCCGCCGGAGCATGCGCGCAACACCCAAATCCTGTACAATAACCCCATCCAGCCCAGCCTCATATGGCTTTTCCAGAAATTCGAAAAGACGGTCAATGTCTTCATTCTTCAATAAAGTATTCACCGTCAGATACAGCTTTTTATGATGAAGCTGTACATATTCAATTCCCTGTAGTAATTCTTCCTCCGTCAGATTAACGGCATAGGCCCTTGCGCCAAAAAGCTGTCCACCCAGATAAACGGCGTCCGCTCCTGCCTGAAAGGCCTGCTTCATGATTGTGAGGGAACCTGCCGGAGCCAGAATTTCAGGAAGTTTTTCTCCCATAGTCTGCTTCCATTCTATTATTTACCCTTACTTTTTACTGCTGCGGTTCTGCTCCGCCTCCAACTGGATAATCTTCCGCTGCAGGGCATTCACCTGCTCCTTGTATTCCTCCACCAGCTTCAGGGCTGACTCCTGCTTAATCCGTGTCTCAATTACCTCATGACGCAAATCATAAAGCTGCTTATCCTTTTCGTCCTCCACTCTGCCGGATTCCTCCGCCTGTTTTTTTACCTTAAAATAATCATCTGCAATATTCAATGCAAGAAGCACGCCCTGATATTCTGCATTCAGCTTCCGATAATGCTCACTGGATTTGCATTCGGTTATTTTATTATTGATATACATGGCAATACCCTGCAAATACTCCTCACTCTCATAACCGCTCAGGGTATAGACCTTTCCATTTATGATTACCGGTATATCATTCTTTTGTGCCATAAGTCCCTCCTTATTCTTCCTTCGGTATATAAGCTTCCAGTCCAAAATGCCGATAGCACAGCTCTGTCACCATCCGGCCTCTTGGGGTACGGTTGATAAAACCGTTTTTGATTAAATATGGTTCGTATACATCTTCAATCGTCCCCGGGTCTTCCCCAATGGCTGCCGCCAAAGTATCCAGTCCCACCGGCTTCCCGCCAAACTTTTCAATCATGGTCTTTAGCATCGTCCGGTCGGTTTCATCCAGTCCCAGAGTATCCACCTCCAGACGGTTCAATGCCGTTCGGGCAATCTCGTAAGTGATTTCTCCCTGATACTCTACCTCGGCAAAGTCACGAACCCGTTTCAATAAACGATTGGCAAGCCTCGGCGTGCCTCTGGAGCGTCTGGCTATTTCACCGGCGCCTGCACTGTCAATGGAGATTCCCAATACATAGGCAGAACGCTCCAAAATATCCGTCAGTTCTTCATTGGAATAGAATTCCAGCCGGTTCACCACCCCAAACCGGTCCCGCAGGGGTGCTGTCAGCATCCCGGCTCTGGTGGTTGCTCCAATCAAAGTGAAATGGGGCAGCTCCAGTCGTATCGAACGGGCGGCAGCCCCTTTGCCAATCATAACATCAATGGCAAAATCCTCCATGGCCGGATACAGCACCTCTTCTACCTGTCGGTTCAAACGATGGATTTCATCAATAAATAAAACATCATGCTCGGAAAGATTATTGAGTATGGCAGCCAGCTCTCCCGGCTTTTCAATAGCCGGACCGGAGGTAATCTTCAAGTTCACCTTCAGTTCATTTGCCACAATGGAAGCCAACGTGGTCTTTCCCAGACCGGGCGGTCCATAAAGTAATACATGGTCTAAGGCTTCTCCTCGCTGCTTTGCTGCTTCAATAAAGACCTTTAAATTGTTTTTTACCTTCTCCTGTCCAATATAATCATCCAGGAACTTCGGCCGCAGACTGCTTTCAATCTTACTGTCTTCCTCAATAAATTCAGTTGTTATCATACGATTATTCATCAGTATTCCATCCTTCATTCCTGTTGTGGGATTCTAAATCCATATGAAAGTCAGACTGCTTCGTTCTTTCAGAGTATTTTTTTCAGAGCCGCCTTCAGTAATTCCTCTTCTGTCATAGCCTCGCTTTGCTCCACCCGTTGAATCGCCTGCATCGCCTCCATCTGAGAATAGCCCAGACTAGTCAAAGCCATGGCGGCAGCGGTTATCGTATCCGATGCGGCGGTTCCACCGCCTGAAGTTTCCGGAACCGAGGTCAGCATGGAATCCAGGTCAATCCGGTCCTTTAATTCCATTATGACCCGCTGGGCCCCCTTGGTACCTACACCATTGGCCTTGGTGAGAGCCTTTACATCACCGCTTACGATAGCCATCTGAATCTCATTCACTGACAGGGCAGAAAGAATTGCCAGTCCTGCCTTCGGACCGATTCCGGATACACTGATTAGCAGACGGAATATATACAAAGCATCCTTGGAAGAAAAACCATACAGGCTAATATCATCTTCCCGAATGAGCATATGTAAATGAAGCTTCATCCTCTGCCCCAGCCCGGGCAGACTGCCCAGCTCCATGGCACTGACAAAGATGCGGTAGCCCATGCCCTGATAATCTATCACGACGGAATCTTCCTGTATTTCTTCCAGTGTACCTGTTATATATGCCAGCATATGAAGCTCCCTTTCCTCATTTTATCATTTTCATAACTGAGTTATATCAACCACATCAGTATAACACAGATTCCGTCATTAAGCAAAAAATAAGTATAAAAATCCAGGAAAAAGTTATAACCGTTTAAGATTTGGAATAACATGACGAATCAAAAAAAGATATGGTATAATTTAACTTGAGGAGGGACCCGGCGAAGCTGGGAGGAGTCCTTGAGTTAGATTGCTGGAAGGAAAAGGCAAAGAAGGATTACCATAGGCATTTAACTTGAGGAGGGACCCGGCGAAGCTGGGAGGAGTCCTTGCGTTAGATTACTGAAAAGAAAAGGCAAAGAGGGATATGCCATAAAATACAAAGGAGAAATCAGATGAAGGAATGGAAGGGTGAATTAAAACAAAGGGAGCTGTATCAGCTCGAGCATTGGTATCCTCCGGAACAGGTATTGTTATTTGATATTGAAACAACAGGGTTTTCCTCCGAAAAGACAATCCTTTACATGATTGGCCTTTGCTTTTTCCAGGACGGACAATGGCACTACCAGATGCTGTTTAATGATGATGGGCGCTCTGAGTATCAGCTTCTGGCTTCCTTTCTTTCGATTCTGCGGCACTACTCTGTTTTGATTCATTATAACGGGGATGGCTTTGATCTTCCATATCTGATTGAAAAATGCGGGCAATACCAGAGCCTGGGACTCCCCCTGGACGGAAGGGAACGGCTTACTACAATGAACAGTGTAGATTTATATAAATGTATCCGGAGATACAAATCCGGTCTGGGGCTTCCCAATCTAAAGCTAACCACCATCGAAGCCGCCATGCAGCTGCAGCGTACCGATACCTATCACGGCGGTGAACTGATTTCTGTATACCATGATTTTTTGAAAACGCCGGACTCATTCCGGGAACAACTGCTGTTTCAGCATAATTATGAGGATATCACTGCCATGATACCCCTGTTACAGCTTCTTCATTTTCACGGAATCCGGGAACATGCCTGGGACCTGCTGAAAATCAATATCACAGAAGCACAGCTTCGGTTGCTTCTCCACCTGCATTACCCACTGCCTCTACGCTGCATCACCAGCAATTCCTATTATGATTTTAATGGCTGCAAGGACCAGGCAGTTATTACGATATCCCTCCGGAAGGAAGAAATGAAGTATTTTCTGCCCGATTGGAAGGATTACTATTATCTCCCCCTGGAGGATACGGTTATTCACAAAAGTGTTGCTGCCTATGTGGATGCTTCCTATAAAGAAAAAGCAAAAAGAAGCAACTGCTTTCTAAAAAAGAAGGACTGCTTTTTTCCATTTCCAAGACGCAATCCTATGCCGGACATCCGGCTATACCAACGAGAGCAGAAAGACCCCTTATCCTTTGCTGCCCTTTCGGAGGTTCCGGCAGATGCTTCCAGCTTTTGGCTGAATTACTTAGCCTGTATACCAGACCAATAACCGACACCTCCAGCATCGGAAAGCCGTTCTCAGACACTGGAGGTGTAAGCCGCATTATAATCGGTCCTTTTTATAAAAGAAGGAATAACACGGTTCAAAATGAATCGCTCTGGCCTGTAAAATCTGCTCTGTACTTCCGATAAACAAATAACCGTTTAGCCGCAGGGAGCGATGAAACCGCTTAAATACCTCCAGCTTTGCCTCTTCCGTAAAGTAAATCAATACGTTCCGGCATACAATCAAATCATAATTCGTATCATAAGGGTCTGCCAGAAGATTGTGCTGCTGGAATTCCACACAATTCATGATTTCCTTCGACAGCTGATACATGCCATTGGCTTCCTTCTTAAAATACTTCTTAACATATTGAGCCGGCAGACCGGCAATGCTCTTTTGGGTATACCGTCCTTCCCTGGCATAGGCAATTACTTTATCATCCAAATCTGTTGCCCTTAATCTTACATTTACATTGGGAAACAGTTCCTTCAGTATCATAATAATGGTATATGGTTCATCACCGGTAGAACAGGCGGCGCTCCATATCTTTAAGCTGCTGCGGTTACCATGAAGCAGCTCTGGAATGACCTTCGTCTCCAATACCTGCCATTGCTGTGGATTCCGGTAGAATTCGGATACATTGATAGTCAGGTAATTCATAAAATCCTTACGATGCTCTTGATTTTTCTTCAAATCACGAAAAAACTCATCATAAGTCTGAAACCCATACCGATCGCACAGGGTATTGATTCTCCGCTTCATCTGCCGCTCCTTATACGCATTCAAATCGATTCCGGTAAGGTTTAATATATCATTTTTAAATTGATTGTAATCGTTTATACTTTCTTTCATTTCTCTTTTCCTTACTTCCATATTCTAAATAATAGCAACCTGCCGTCATACAAAAACGCCCGTACAAGTTGCCCATAAAAACTTGACTGGCTTGTACAAGCGTTTCTTTCAATGAATCTCTGCGTTGAAGCAGAAATCCGGTTATTCTTCTGTAGTCTCCTCGGCAGTATCTTCTGTCTGTTCTTCAGCTTCTTCCTCTGCCGGTAACAAGGCCTTGATGCTCAAGCTGATTTTCTTGTCTGCTTCCTTAAAATCAACAACCTTCGCCGTTACCTCCTGTCCAACTGTAAGTACAGAGGATGGCTTTTCAATATGTTCCTTTGAAATCTGAGATACATGCAATAATGCATCTACGCCCGGCTCTAACTCGATAAATGCGCCAAAATCTGTCATGCGGGCTACTTTACCAGTTACCGTACTGCCCACTGCATACTTCTCAGCAGCGCTTGCCCATGGATTCTGGTCTGGGAACTTCATACTGAGGGCAATCTTTGTACCCTGAATATCCTTAATAAATGCTTTAACGGTATCGCCAACCTTTAATGCCTTCTTTGGATTCTCTACCCTGCCCCAGGACATCTCTGAAATATGCAATAATCCATCTGCACCGCCTAAGTCAATAAATGCACCAAAGTCCGTTACATTCTTAACCGTACCTTCTATCGTCATGCCAACTTCAATCTTTTCAAATAATGCCTTCTGTGCTTCTTCCTTCTGTGCAACCAAAAGCATCTTACGGTTACCAATCACTCTCCGCTTCCGTGGATTACATTCCGTAATCACGAATTCTACTTCCTGGTCCATGTACTTTTCCAGATTCTTCTCATAGGTATCGGAAACAAGGCTTGCCGGAATAAATACCCTGCTTTCCTCATATAAAACAGTCAAACCGCCTTCCAGCACCTGAACAACCTTACCAGTCAATACCTCACCGCTTTCACAGGCAGCCTCTAACCGGTCATTTGCCATATCCTGGGCTACACGCTTATAAGACAGCAATACCTGACCTTCCCCGTCGTTATTCTTTACAACCTTGGCGGAAATCTTATCTCCCACCTGTACCATGGTGGTCAAATCTGCATTCGGCTGGTTGGTATATTCATTTCTTGGAATTACGCCCTCTGACTTATAATTGATGTTGACAATGATTTCATCCGGCTTCACGCTTAATACTTCGCCTTCCACCAGTTTGCCAGGTGCAATCTGGATGCTGTTTTTTTCTTCTTCTTGTAATAATTCTTCAAAACTTAATTCTGACATGCTGTCATGAACCTCCTTAATAATATTATTTGGGGTAGATGCCCCTGCAGTAATACCTACCCTACTTACGGATTCAAAAGCAGTCAAATCCAAATCAACGAGTGTCTGTATATAGTAAGTATTTGCACATTCCTGTTTGCTAATCGCATATAGCTTCTGCGTGTTTGAGCTATTCTTACCGCCTATCACAATCATTGCATCTGCGTCCCTGGCAATCTGTGCCGTTTCCTTCTGTCTGGCCTCGGTAGCATTGCAAATCGTATTATAAGCACATATATCATACCCTTTTTTTGATATAATTTCAACTAAATCTTGAAATTTCTTGTTATTAAATGTCGTTTGGGACACAATTACCAGCTTTTCCCCAGGCGGAAGGTCAATAAAATCAATATCTTCCTCTTGTTCCACCACAATTGGCTCTGTTTTGCACCAGCCCTTAATTCCTTCTACCTCCGGGTGGTCATTGCTGCCGACAATCAGAATCCGGTTCCCTTTTTCACTTTCCTCCCGGACGATTTTATGAATTTTCAGAACAAAGGGACAGGTAGCATCCACCAGCTTTAAGCCCTGTTCCTGAATCCTGTCGTATACCTGCTTCGCCACGCCATGAGAGCGAATGACCACGCTTCCTTCCTGAACCTGCTTTAATTCATCAAACCCATGAAGAACCTTTACCCCCCGCCGCTGCAGGTCATCCACGACCTCTTCGTTATGAATGATTGGTCCATAGGTATAGACCGGGGTCTGTTGTTCCACTTCCTGATATACGGTATCCACCGCCCGCTTCACCCCAAAGCAAAAGCCGGCTGTTTCCGCCAAGATTATCTCCATATTGCCGCTTCCTCGCATTTTTTCAGTATTTCAGCCACTACCTCCGGTATGGTAAGACCAGAGCTGTCCAGATAATAGGCATCCTCTGCCTGCTTTAAGGGTGCAATCGCACGGGACATATCCTGCCGGTCCCGCTCTATAATATCTTTTTCGATTTCTTCGATATTACAGTCCTCCCCCTTTTGCTTTAATTCCTCATACCGTCTTCTTGCCCGTTCCGCTGACGAAGCCGTCAGATAGATTTTTACTTCGGCATTGGGAAGCACATTGGTACCAATATCTCTTCCATCCATGACTACGTTATTGTTCACCGCCATATCCCGTTGAAGCTGTAGGAGCTTATCCCGTACCGGTTGTTTCGCCGAAGACTTTGATGCCATATTCCCCACCGCTTCGGTCCGCAGCAGCGGTGTTACATTTTCCCCATTTAACCAGACCTGCTGTACGCCAGCTTCGTAGCTGATTGTTACTTCCAGATTTTCACAGGCTGCCTCTACCTGCTCCGGAATGTCCGGATTCAACGCGTGCCGCAAAAAATAAATGGCAATCGCCCGGTACATAGCCCCGGTATCCACATAGATTGCATTTAATTCCTTTGCCACCAGCTTTGCAATGGTGCTTTTTCCTGCACCTGCCGGACCATCAATTGCGATACTTGCCATAATTACTATCCCTTTCCTTTTGTTCCGCTTCTACCCTTCTGCTTTTTCTTTGCAATCTGTTCTATATCCCAGACACGGTTACTTATTTTCTAATATTGAAAGTCTGCTTCCTTCAGAAGCACCTCTGCGTGCCGGTTATATTCCTCAATCCACTCTTCATGGCAGTCAATGCCACAGTTGGTATGGGTAAAGCCTTTCCCAGGAGACTGTAATGGATTAACATAATAGTACACATCCAGACCATAACGGGAATCCCCATGCGGCACTGCAGACAGTCTCCATAAGGACTTGCCATAGGCACGATAAAATGCATCACTGGGGAATACATCCATCCGGACGCCGGGTACAATCTTTACAGTCGGAAAATCATATACATACGCATACCAGCCGTTGGTAAGCTTCGTCTTATACATGGAAGCCCCCTCATATTCCTCCTGGTCATACCGCAGTACCACATCCGTAAAGGTCATTGCTTCCGTTTCTACAAAGGGACCATACAGCATGACCTGCAGTCCCATGCCTTCTCCTCCCCGGTTTACAAATGAAATACTACAAGGCTGTTCCGGTATGACCGGTACATTCTGATAACCGGCAAGCTCCATCCGGGGTTCCCCTTCAGCGGCATACAGGGAACCGGAAGCCTTGGAAAAATACAGAATCTGATTCGGTTCGGTTTCTCCACAGCATCCATTTATCACAGCACTTCCGTCAAACCCCAGCCAATTTCCCAGCTCATTCAGGCTGTCTTCCGCAAAAGTCCGTTCCTTGTTAAATATCGCTTCTACATCCATTTCCACATCCGAATGGGCAGCCGCCTTCCAAAGCTCTGAATTAATCACCGGATTCGGACTTTCATCATAAGCAAAGCCAGACCGGGCAGTTGTCTTATGCTTCCTGTCCGGAGCAAAGAGCGTATAATCCACAAAATCACTATCCACGCAGGAAACCAATATGGATTCTGCTTTATTCTTTCCGGCGATTGCCTCCGCATAGCGGGATAATACTGCTGCATCCCCACTGACAAGCTGCCATGCCTGTCCTTCCATCTGATGAATTGCCAGTGTGAATTCTGCCTGCTCCGGCTGTTCTACTAATACATAGCCATCCCGGTTCAACAGATGTTGCAGCTGATGTGCTGTATATTTATAATTCATTCCATTCTTGCGTAATAATAAACTTGTAAAGTTTGTTCCCATAAGTACCTCCATCTCTTTCTCCATGGGTTATTGCAGGAGGATATTCTCCTGTCGTAGATAAATTAATTGTTGAAACGCATTGCCTGGGCGCTGCACATACCTGCTGTATAGCCGGTACTCCATGCAATCTGAAGATTAAAGCCCCCGGTCAATCCGTCTGTATCCAGCACCTCGCCTGCAAAATATAATCCCTTTACCAGCTTTGATTCCATTGTCTGAGGATTCAGCTCTTTTACATTTACCCCGCCCCTTGTGATAATGGCCTCCTTGTAATCCCTGGTGCCGGTTATATGAAGCAGCAGACCCTTGAGCGTCCGCACCAGCAGCATTCGCTCTTCCTTTGTAATGCTGTTTACCTTTTTGTCTGCCGGAATCCGGCTGCATGTAATCAATATGGGGATTAACTTTTTCGGCAGTAAATCATCCATAGCATTTTGTAATTGCCGGTTCTGATAACGCAAAAAGTCCCTTTGCAGCCGTTCATCCAATTGTGCTTCTGACAATGCCGGCTTCAGGTCAATCTGCAGCTCCACCGGTTGGTTTTGACCGGCAGGCAGATAAGCACTGGCACTTAAAATCAAAGGACCACTGACGCCAAAATGCGTAAATAGCATTTCACCAAATCCCTTATAAATCACCTTTTTTTCCTTTTGTAAGAAAATAGCAACATTTTTCAGGGTTAATCCCATGATTTCCTTACACCACTTTTCTTCTGTTTCCAAGGGAACCAGAGATGGGTGACAGGAAGCAATGGTATGTCCCGCTTTTTTTGCAAATTCATATCCGTCGCCGGTAGAACCGGTGCCTGGATACGACAAGCCCCCAGTGGTTACAATAACTGCATCTGCAGTTATGACTTTCCCCCTCTCCAGCACCACGCCGGTCACGGTTCTTCCTTCCATACAAATCTGTGTTACCTTTGTATGTAAGTGTACCATAACTTTTTGTCTTTGTAACTCTTTTTCTAAAACCCGTATCACATCCGAAGCATGATCCGACTCCGGAAACACCCGGTTCCCTCGTTCCGTTTTCAATCTTAACCCTAATTCCTCAAAAAAATCCATGGTCTGCCAATTATCAAAGCCATAGAAAGCACTATATAAAAACTTATGGTTTGTTACGATATTATGAAACAACTCTTCTGTCTCACAGGCGTTGGTCAGATTACAGCGTCCTTTACCGGTAATAAACAGTTTTTTCCCTAATTTTTCATTTTTTTCAATCAGTGTCACCTTGGAACCATTTCTTGCTGCCACAATCGCCGCTATCATCCCAGCGGCTCCGCCACCGACCACAATCACCTGATTCATGCCTTTTCCTCTTATATCTTTCCCTCTAACTAACCTCACAGGAATAACAGAAAGAGGCTGTCAGCAGGACAACCCCTTTCCAATACCGGCAGTTATACCGGATATACTTTATTCTCCATGTCTGCTACAGATGTGTCAACCTTGGTTTTCTGCGCTTCCCTGTACTTGAAGAATTCTGTTGCAACCTGAGGGAATAAGGCATAGGTTAAAACATCCTCATCCTGCTCCTTGTATTGTGCCATTTCGGCCTCGATTTTATCCAATTCCGGCTCTAACAGGTCGGCAGGACGGCAGGTCAACGGCTCTGTATCGCCAATAACCTTTTTTTGTACCTCTGCATTAAACGGCTTAACGGTCTGCCCATATTTTCCTGCCAGCACATCCTTCGTCTCCTTGGTGGTGGTCTTATAGCGTTCACCGGTAATGACATTTAATACCGCCTGCGTCCCTACAATCTGGCTGGACGGCGTTACCAATGGACATTCCCCAAAGTCCTTCCGAACTCTTGGAATCTCCTCCAATACATCATAATAACGGTCCTCTGCCTTCATTTCCTTCAGCTGGGATACCATATTAGACAACATACCACCTGGTACCTGATACATCAGGGTCTTAATATCCACACCCAATACCTTTGGATTCAATAAACCGGAAGCAATGGCTTCTTCCCGCAACGGACGGAAGTAATCTGCAATCTCTGCCAATAAATTCTGGTCAAAGCCTGTGTCATATGGAGTACCCTTAAAGGTCTCTACCATAACCTCCGTTGCCGGCTGACTGGTTCCTAAAGCAAATGGGGACATTGCCGTATCAATCACATCACAGCCTGCTTCTACTGCCTTTAGATAGGTCATGGAAGCAACACCAGAGGTATAATGAGTATGAAGCTGAATCGGCAGACTGGAGCCTTCCTTCAACGCTTCTACCAACTCCGTTGCCTTATATGGAACCAAAAGACCTGCCATATCCTTGATACAGATAGAATCCGCTCCCATATCCTCAATCCGCTTTGCAGTTTCCTTCCAGTAATCCAGGGTATAAGCATCACCCAGGGTATAGGATAACGCAACCTGTGCATGTCCTTTTTCTTTGTTGGCTGCCTTTACGGCGGTCTGTAGATTTCTTAAATCATTCAGACAGTCAAAGATTCGAATAATATCGATTCCGTTTGCAATGGACTTCTGAACAAAATATTCTACCACATCATCTGCATATGGACGGTAGCCCAGGATATTCTGTCCACGGAATAACATTTGCAGCTTGGTTTTCTTAAAACCGTCCTTTAGCTTACGAAGTCTTTCCCATGGATCCTCATGCAGGAACCGCAGGGAAGCATCAAAGGTAGCTCCACCCCAGCATTCCACGGAATGATAGCCAACCTGGTCCATTTTATCAATAATCGGTAACATCTGTTCCGTTGTCATACGGGTTGCAATCAGAGACTGGTGTGCATCCCGCAATACAGTTTCAGTAATCTTAATCGGCTTTGCCGCATTCTGATCTGCCATAATATTTCCTCCTTCTATTCGGTCAATTCATTCTCAATCCTGTTATTTTACTCCAAAGATAGCCATAAAGGTTCCGGCTGCTACAGCAGTACCGATTACCCCGGCTACATTCGGACCCATGGCATGCATTAATAAGAAGTTGGTCGGATCGGCTTCCGCACCTACCTTCTGGGAAACACGGGCTGCCATCGGAACTGCGGATACACCGGCAGAACCAATTAACGGATTTACCTTGCCCTTGGTTGCCCAGCACATCAGCTTACCGAACAATACACCGGCAGATGTACCGATGATAAAAGCAATCACACCCAGTAAAACAATCTTTAAAGTATCCAGGGTCAGGAATGCCTGTGCCGTTGTGGTTGCACCAACTGAGGTTCCCAGCAGAATGACTACAATGTACATCAATGCATTGGAAGCGGTTTCCGTCAACTGCTTTACAACACCGCATTCCCGGAAGAGATTTCCCAGCATTAACATACCAACCAATGGAGCGGTAGTCGGAAGAATCAAAACAACGACAATCGTAACGATAATCGGGAATAAAATCTTTTCCAGCCTGGATACCGGACGAAGCTGTGCCATTTTAATCTTACGCTCTTTTTCTGTGGTAAAGAGCTTCATAAACGGCGGCTGGATAACCGGCACCAATGCCATATAACAATAGGCAGCAACTGCAATCGGTCCCATTAAGGTTCCGCCCATTCCCAGCTTGCCAGCCAGGAAGATGGAGGTCGGGCCGTCTGCGCCACCGATAATGGAAATAGCAGCCGCCTCTTTTCCGGAAAATCCCATAAATATAGCCAAGAAGTATGCAGCATAAATGCCGAACTGCGCTGCCGCACCCAGCAGAAAGCTCTTCGGGTTGGCAATCAGCGGGCCAAAATCCGTCATGGCGCCTACCCCTAAGAAAATCAGGGACGGCAGAATACTCCACTCATCCAGCAGATAGAAGAAATGAAGCAGCCCCCCATCCTCTATAATGCCTGGGAACATATTTGAAAGTAACATACCAAACGCAATTGGTACCAAAAGTAATGGTTCAAATCCCTTTGCAATTGCCAGCCATAAAAAGACCAATGCAAAAATAATCATCACATAATTTCCCCAATACAACGTAGAGAAGGCTGTCTGGTCAGCAAGATTTTGCAAGGTTGATATAATGTAATCCATTTATTTTCCTCCTGTCAGATTTCATAGTATGACAGTGCATTAGTTCAAAGTCGCTAAGGTATCACCGGCTTCTACAGCAGCACCGACGGTAACATCAATACTTGCAACAGTTCCGTCCTCCGGAGCTACCACTTCATTTTCCATCTTCATTGCTTCTAAGATTAATACAACATCACCTTTTTTCACTGCCTGTCCTACTGAAGCCTTGACTGCCAGAATCTTTCCTGGCATTGGTGCGGTTACGGTGATACTGCCTGCTCCGGCGCTAGGGGCCGCCGGTGCAGGCGCTGCAGCCGGTGCTGCTGGCGCTGTGGCTACAGGAGCTACTGTTGGTGCAGGTGCTGCACCAGCGCCTAACTCTTCCACAGCTACATCATAAGCGGTACCATTTACGGTAATTCTATAATTTTTCATTTTCATTTCCTCCTAAATCTATTATCGAGATGCTCTTTTGATGGAACGTACAATTAACTGGTCACTGCTGACGATAGCAGAATCCTCTCTGGCGGCAGCGAAAACCGCTGCAGTAATCACGGCTACCAATTCCTGGTCATTCATTGGATTTTCCGAAGCCGGTACCGGGGCTGCCGGGGTTGCTGCTACTGGTTTTATTTCCTCCTTCTTTGCAGCCTGCGTCCGCTTCTTCTCTCCACTGCCCGGAAGATACTTAAACAAACTGATGATAAAGGAAATAAATATCAGTACCAGGAATACAATCCCCACGCCCATCAACGTATTCATACCTGCCATCTTCATCAATTCGCCCATTGGATACTGGGTAGATACTACAATCTGAGTCAGATTATATGGCTTCGCATTTGGATTATACTCTGCCTTGGAATTTGGCTCGAAGGTAACCTCATAGTGAACCGTATAATTCTCAAACTCAAATGGAAGGATTACTGTCACAACATCCTGGTTGATGCCGGATACTTCATACTGAATGGCATCAGCCGCTCCCACCGGATTGCCCGCCTCTTCTCTGGCGGTAAGTGTTCCGGCACAAAGCGTCTTATATACCTCTACATCAAAGCCCAGTTGTTCCGAAGTCCAAAATTCTTCTGCATCATTTGCATATAGCTCTAGGTTCTGGGCTTCTGTCCCAACGGTGAAAATAATAAGATTTAATTCCGTATTATAGTCTGCTATATCAAAATCCTCCGGCAGAACGACCTCCTTCTGACATGCAGTAAGAGAAAACAGCATAGCAAACAGGAAAACGATTAAAAGTTTTTTCTTCATGCATCGTCACCTCACTACTTCGCGCCATGCTTTTTTGCCGGCTTGTCTTCGCACTTGGTATAAAGCATTTCAAATGCTGCAATCAGCCGCTTTCTGGTTGCATCCGGAACGATAATATCATCTACAATCCCACGTCTTGCCGCTGCCATTGCACTGGCCTGCTGCTCGGCAAAGCTCCGTTTTTTATCTGCAAGCATTGCTTTCTTATCCTCGGAAGCGGCAATCTCTTCTGCATACATAATATTTACCGCTGTTTCCGGGTCCATCACACCAAGCTTCGCATTCTGCCATGCATATTCAATATCTGCTCCGATTGCTTTGGAATTCATAGCGGTATAAGCAGAACCAAATGCCTCACCGGTAATCAGATTCACCTTTGGTACGGATGCACTGGCAAAGGCTGCCGTCATGGCAGCAACGGCTTTTGCAATTCCAGCCTCTTCTTCTACCGTTGCTTTATATCCCTTTACATTGGTCACGGTTAAAACCGGAATTTCAAATGCATCACAGAAGGAAACAAACTCTGCCGCCTTATAGGCGCCCCTGGTAGAGAGAACCTCTCCGCCTTCCGTTCCCTGATTCGCTACACAGCCTACGGTAGCACCGTTAAACCGTATAAATCCGGTTACCATATCCTTCGCATAATCCTGCTTCGTCTCTACAAATAAGTTGTTATCTGAAATCGTAATCAACAATGATTTTGCATCCTTGACATAGCCTTCCACTGCAACCGCCCGATTCAAATCATCCGTACAATCCGAATAAGACAAATCCGTTTCATTATTGGCAGGCAGGATTGTTACTAATTGACGAATCTGCCCTAATACTTCCGCATCTGTATCAAACACACCATCTATATTACCAGAATTCACACTCTGGTACTCTGCAGAAGCCGTATCCAGCTTGGACACATGATTGCCATCCAGTACATTTGGTGCATTCACGAATAGTTTTGCATCCTCTCTGGTCATATAAGCAAAATCACTTAAGCCCGGAATGATTGCCGCACCGCCGCCACAGCTTCCAAATACTGCCGTAATCTGTGGTATCACGCCAGATGCCATTGCCTGCTTTGCATAAATGGTACCGAATCCATTCAGCGCATCCACCGCCTCCTGCATCCGCAGTCCGGCACAATCAATGAGTCCAATGACCGGCGCACCCATCTTTACTGCCATATCGTACATCTTGGCAATCTTTCCGGCATGCATTTCGCCAATGGAACCATTCAATACTGCTGCATCCTGACTGTATACAAATACCAGGTTTCCGTCAATGACGCCGTAGCCGGTAATGACACCGTCAGATGGTGTTTCTTTGTCTGCTAAGTTAAAATCCGTACTTCTTGCCGTTACATAAGCGCCAACTTCCACGAAGCTGGAGTCATCTAACAAAGAAGCAATCCGCTGTCTTGCAGACAATTGAGAATTATTGCTCATATCAAGCCCTCCGTTGTAAATTTATTTCATGGCCTACTAAAAACCAATTTCTGCCGATTATATTGTATTCTTTCTTTCTGAAAATTGCAAGGAATTTCTTCCTGTGATTCTTTTGATTATCTATCCTAATTTAACCCTGTTTTGGAAAAACTATTAGCAGAACGCAGACAAAAAAACAGACCATGAATACACAGCCTATTTTTCCAAAAATCAAGATATCGCATCCAGAATCCAGCAAAAAAACAACCGCTCCTTCATTGACCCATTTTTTTTCATGTGGTAAAGTAAATATAAATGCAATTATTTACGAAAGAAGGAATCACATATGTTGGAGAAGCTGGAACAAACACCACATAATAAATATGAATCCTATAACATTCCCAAGGTTTTCACCAATCAGCCTCATCTGTATAAAGAACTGATGATGATGTACGGTGGCGCCATTCGGGAAATTCAGACTAAGCTGGAGGTACTAAATGACGAATGTTCTGTCCGATATCAGCGAAATCCTATCTCATTCATAAAGACCCGTACCAAATCTCCGGACAGTATATTGAAAAAACTATTAGCCAAGGGCTGCGAGATTTCCCTGGAAAGCATTCAGAACAATCTCAGTGATGTGGCCGGTATCCGGGTTATCTGTCCTTTTATTGACGACATTTATGAGGTGGCACGAATGCTGACAATCCAGGATGATATTACGGTTATCAAAACAAAGGATTATATTCAGAATCCAAAACCAAACGGTTACCGTAGTCTGCATTTAATCCTGGAGGTTCCGGTCTTTTTGTCAGACCGGAAGCAGAGTATGAAGGTAGAGGTACAAATCCGCACCATTGCCATGGATTTCTGGGCCAGTCTGGACCATCAGCTCCGCTATAAAAAAAGCTTAAAAAATGCAGAGGAAATTTCCAGGGAATTAAAGGAATGCGCAGATACCATTTCTGCTACCGATCAGAAAATGCAAAACATCAAGTATCAGATTTATGGGTATTGACATTCCGGTTTTCCATGAATCAACTGCGTTCCCTGATTTGGAACTTCTAACCGCATGTATATTTTATCCTTCCCGGAAGAATACTATTCCTAGAAGGAGGTGTAGATATCATGAACAATAAAGTATTAGACAGTATTGCTCTTACCATTGCAATCATCGGTGCTATCAACTGGGGACTGATTGGGTTCTTCAGCTTTGACCTGGTTGCATTTATCTGCGGAAATATGTCCTGGATTTCCAGAATCATTTACGCACTTGTGGGATTATCCGGTTTATACCTGATTACCTTCTACATGTATGTAAATTCCGTCGCAGAACAGCATTAGTCATTAAATACGACGTCGTATGGAATGATACAAGCGGGCTATACACAGGTCAGAGAATGAAAGACCTTGTGTACAGCCCGCATTTTTACTATTTTAAGAATCCATTGATAATCTGCTCTTCTGCTTCCTGCTCTGTCAGCCCAAGGGTCATAAGCTTAATCAACTGTTCCCCTGCAATTTTGCCGATGGCAGCCTCATGAATCAGACTTGCATCAATATGATTGGCAGTCAACTGGGGCTTTGCCGTTACCTTTGCCTGGTCCATGATAATGGCATCACATTCGGTATGTCCGGAACAGGCGGCATTGCCATTGATTCCGGATTGAAAATACTGGGTGGATGCATCCTTTGCCACAGACCGGGAGGATACACTGGCACTACTGCCTTCCCCATTCAGGTCAACTGTAAAATTCGTCTCCGCATACTGGCTGCCATGGGTCATGATTTTTTCCTTTACCACTAAGGTGCCGCCGGCAGCCACATCCCCTTCTGTATTCCGAATCGTGGAATCCACGCCTTTAATCTGTACCGTTAGCATTTCCAGATACGCCCCTTCGCCAACATGTACGATAGTGGTAGGATTGAGAATCCGCTTTCCGGTTCCCTCTCCTTCCCCATAATGCTTTTCAATATAGCGTACCTTTGCATTCTTTTCCACATAAAAGGTATGAATACCATCATGCTCCGAGGTATCTACACCACAGTTATGAATTCCACAGCCTGCTACAATGGTTACATCAGCGTCTTCGCCAATATAAAAATCATTATATACCATATCCTTTAAGCCGCTTTCGCTAAGCACCACCGGTATATGCACGCTTTCATTCTTAGTTCCGGGACGAATGACAATATCGATTCCCGGTTTCTCCTCCTTGGTAATGATATCGATATTGGCCGTGGTATTTCTGCCTGCTAATTTGCCATTGGCGCGAATATTATAAGCTCCCTCCGGAACAGAATGGATATCGGCAATCTGCTCTAATAAGGTCTGTTGTATCTGATCCAAAGCTATCCCTCCTATACGAGTTTATCCATCAATGTCTTACATGCTGCACCGGTTTTATTTAATAAGCCGGGAAGAACCACCTCCCTGGTTCCGGTTTGCGTGATTTCTCCATCAGAAACCACAATAATCTTATCTGCAATGTTCAAAATCCGTTCCTGGTGGGAAATAATCAGAATGGAACCGTTGATTTTCTGATGCATTTCTTCAAATACCTGAATCAGATTATGGAAGCTCCAAAGATCAATTCCTGCCTCCGGTTCATCAAAAATCGTGAACTTTGCAGCTCTGGCAATGGTCATGGCAATCTCAATCCGCTTTAATTCACCGCCGGACAGACTGTCATTTACCTCCCGGTTTATATAATCCTTTGCACATAGACCTACCTCCGCCAGATAGCTGCAGGCTTCTGTAACCCCAATCTGCTTTCCGGAAGCAAGGGTAATCAAATCCCGGACGGTAATCCCCTTAAACTTTACCGGCTGCTGAAAGGCATAGCCGATTCCTTTTCTTGCCCGCTCCGTTATACTACAGCCGGTAATATCCTCGCCATCCAGCAGAATCTGTCCGGAGGTAGGGGGTACAATACCGGCAATCAGCTTGGCAAGGGTAGACTTACCGCCGCCGTTGGGTCCTGTTATGGCAACAAACCGTTCCTCAATCTTAAGATTAATATTTTTTAATATATCTAACTGCCCATCTTCTACCTGATAACTAATATTTCTTAATTCCAGCATCTGCTTATCCTTTCCTGCGTACTGCACCGTATTATGAATTCCGGTCCTCCATATCACAAAACTCTTTATGCACACCTACAAACTTATAGGCAGGACGAATGATTTTTCCTTTATTTACCAATTCCTCCAGTCGATGGGCGCTCCAGCCGGAAATACGGGAAATGGCAAAAATCGGTGTAAACAATTCCTCCGGAATCCCCAGCATGGTATAAACAAAGCCGCTATAAAAATCCACATTGGCACAAATTGGTTTAAATAACCGCCGCTGTTTGGCGATTACCTCCGCCGCCAGCCGTTCGACCCGTTCATAAAGTTCAAATTCTTCATGGCGGTTCTTTTCAATGGACAGCCGTTCCGCATATTCCTTTAACACAACTTCTCTCGGATCGGACTCCGTATAAACCGCATGTCCCATTCCATAAATCAGTCCTGCCCGGTCAAAGGTTTCCTTTTGTAGTATTTTCTTTAAGTATGCCCGCAATTCATCTTCATTTTTCAGGTCCGAAACCTGCGCCTGTATATCCCGAAACATCTGTTGTACCTTTAAGTTAGCTCCACCATGACGGGGTCCCTTCAGGGATGCAATGGAAGCAGCTACGGCAGAGTATGTATCCGTTCCGGAGGAGGTTACCACATGATTGGTAAAGGTAGAATTATTACCGCCTCCATGCTCCGCATGCAATACCAGGGCAATATCCAGTACCTTTGCCTCCAGCTCTGTAAATTCTCCATCCAGCCGGAGCATCTGCAATATATTCTCCGCCATGGACATATTCTTATCCGGCGTCCGGATAACCAGATTTTCCCCATGATTCAGATGTCGGTAGGCATGGTAGGAATACACGGATATCAAAGGAATCTTGCCAATCAGCTGCAAGGACTGCCGCAATACATTGGGTACGGAAATATCATCCGGCTTTTCATCATAAGAATATAGTGTCAGCACACAGCGCTGCAGAGTATTCATAATATTTTCACTTGGCGCCTTCATAATAACATCCCGGATAAAATTCCCGGATAGCTCTTCTAAGCTGGTCAGAATATCAACAAAGCTTTTCATTTGATGCGCATTTGGCAAATCCCCAAACAACAACAGGTATGTAATCTCCTCAAAGGCAAATCGCCGTTTTTCATAGCTTTTTATCAAATCCTGTACATCATAGCCCTGATAATAAAGTCTGCCGTCACAGGGTACCTTCACGCCGTCTACAATCTTCGTTGCCACTACATCTGCGATTTCCGTCAGTCCGGTCAATACGCCCTTTCCATTGGAATCCCGCAAGCCCCGCTTTACATCATATTCCGCATATAATTCCAGATTAATGGCACCGGATACCATACAGTAATTTACTAAATCTTCAAATTGTGCATTCAGCTCTTCATCAAGCTCCATCATCGAACGGTTGTCCATATCTTATGTCTCCTGCTCTTTCGTTTTCATCTTTCCATCTTCCAAGTTTGTAGCAATCATACAACCAAACTTAAAATATTGCAACTTTTTTGCTTTTGTTATCTGTTCTATCATAAGCTACTGTCCGGCTATACCTAGGATATATTATTTTTACATGCCTTACAATATCCGTACAGCTCTAATTTGTGTCCAGTAACGGTAAAATCTTCTAACCCGGGGGAAAGCTGCAGCTGTTCCATGGGGCATGACCCCAGGGGAAGCTTCCGCCGGCAGATTAGACAAATGGCATAGTGCTTATGGACATCCCCCTTCCACGCATAGACTGCCATATCTTCTCCCATCAGAGTTGTTTTTTCCAACAGCTCCTTTTCTTCAAAGACAGACAGGGCGCGGTAAATAGTGGAAATGGCATAGTTGGCATCCTTCGCATTGGAACGTACCCTTTGATAAATTTCCATAGCCGTTAAGGGTTCCTCCGCCTGGGTCAGAACACGAAATACATCTTCCCGTTGTCTTGTCCGTTTCATGCCGGTAGGCCATTGATATTCCATAAAATGCTCCTTTCTGTCTGTTGTTTTTTTTTCTTTATTATTCGATTGCAGTTGATTTCTTTTGCGTTCCGGATGTATTTTGTTCTTTTCGGAAAAGTATTCCTGTAAACCATTTCAAAATTTTTTACTAATTACAAAAGATTTTTCAGTTCTTTAATCAATATGGGAATTTCTTCAAAAACTACATCAGCAATAATATTCCAATTTGTTCCGTCATAATCGTGAATCAAACGATGTCTAAGTCCTGATATCATGCTCCATTGAACTTCACTATGTAATTCTTTATATTCATTGGACAGATTATAGGCATGTTCACCAATATTATACAGTGGGGTTGTAACAAGCCATTGTAACGGAATATCGGTTAGCAAATCTTCCTTGTTAATATTGTTGTATACAATATACTCATATAGTTTTATAGCATTTTCGTAAATTCTTTTTATTCGCTGTTCATCCGAATATTTCATGCTATCAACAACCTTTCTCTCATAACTGCATTATAAAAATCACTATCTTTGTTGATTTCATTTATTTCAAACACATCAACATTTTTCCTTAAAACCTCTCGCAGTTCCTCAGCAAGTGAAAAAATCATCGTAAGCTTAAAATTTTCCCCACCGCATACCAGAAAATCTAAATCACTGCTTTCATCTGCCTCTCCTCTTGCATAAGAACCAAACAAATAGATTGCTTGCACTTTATATTTTTCAGCGATTGGTTGCACTAAATCCTCAATATCCTTAATTGTAAATATATCATTATTCATTTCATTAGCCCCTTTCTTTTACGGTAAATATAACTTCCCGCCATGCACCTCGCTCCACTTCGTTCCGCCTATTTGTAGTGCGCTGATGCGCACGTAGGTCACAAGGCATCCTCCCACTCCGTGGGTCCCTCCTTATGACAAGAGTCACGGGCTTCGCTTTCTGGCTCCCGCCATGCACCTCGCTCCTCTTCGTTTCGCTCGGTCACGGGCTTCGCCCTATGAGAGTACGATAGCTCTGTCTCTTTTGTGTGCAAGCACCCAAGAGACAGTTCTATCATACTCTCGCATGGCTCATGCTAAACTGCAAACTGACTGTTATACAGGTTGTAGTAGAAGCCTTGTTGGTTGAGTAGTTCTTCGTGGCTGCCCTGCTCGATGATGTTTCCATCTTTCATGACAAGGATTATATCGGCTTCCTGTATGGTGGACAGCCGGTGGGCTACAATGAAGCTGGTCCGTCCTTCCATTAATTTGTTAAATGCCTTTTGGATGCGAATCTCCGTTCTGGTATCAATGGAGGAGGTTGCTTCATCCAGAATCAGCATGGGCGGTCTGCAAAGCATGACCCGGGCAATGCACAGAAGCTGCTTTTGTCCTTGGGATAAGCTGTCGCTTCCTTCATTTATCATGGTATCATAGCCCTGGGGCAGCCGTTTGATAAAGCTGTGGGCATGGGAAAGTCTGGCAGCTTCCATGATTTCTTCTTCTGTGGCATCCGGTCTGCCCATGGCAATGTTTTCCCGTATGGTTCCGGTTTTCAACCAGGTTTCCTGTAATACCATGCCGTAGGAATCCCGCAGACTGGTTCGGGTCACATTCCGGATATCCTGCCCTTCCACAAGAATCCGTCCTTCCTTTACATCATAGAACCGCATTAACAAATTAATCAAAGTAGTCTTTCCACAGCCGGTCGGTCCCACAATGGCAATCCGCTGTCCGGCGCGGACTTCCAGATTGACATGCTGTAACAGTGTCTGCTCCGGTACATAGGAAAAAGACACATCCTGAATTCCCACATTTCCCTGTACATGTTCCAGAACGAGGGCATCCTTTGCATCCGGAAGCTGCGGCTCCTCCTCTATCAATTCAAAGATTCTGGCAGCACAGGCAAGGGCATTTTGCAGCTCGGTGACTACACCGGAAATCTCATTAAAGGGCTTGGTATACTGATTCGCATAGCCTAAAAAGGTGGTTAGCTGTCCAACGGTAAGCCCACCATGAATGGCAACCATGGCACCCACAATTCCTACCCCGGCATAAACCAGGCTATTGACAAATCGGGTAGCCGGATTCGTAATGGATGAGAAAAAAATCGCTTTTAACGAGCTTTCCTTTAGACGCTCATTCCCCTCATCAAAGGTCTCCATGGAAGCGGCTTCCCGGTTATAAGCCTGTACCACCTTTAGATTTCCAATCATTTCATCAATAAATCCGGTCTGTTCTCCCCGGGTTTCCGACTGCTTCTGGAACATATGATAGGTCCGCTTCGCAATAAAGGCAGCGACAAATAAGGATACCGGCGTAATACAAACAACCACTAATGTGACGCCGGGATGAATGGTCAGCATAAAAACCAGGGTTCCCAATATCGTCACAATACTGGTAAAGAGCTGAGTAAAGCCCATGAGCAATCCATCCGCAAACTGGTCCACATCTGCAATAATCCGGCTGACAATTTCCCCACTGGTATGACTGTCCAGATACTTCAACGGAAGCTGTTCCATCCGGTCAAAGGCATCCCGCCGTACATCCCGGACAATGTTATAGGTCATTTTATTATTACAGATATTCATAATCCACTGTGCCAGAGCCGTGATACCAATACAGCCTCCCATGGTGATTAATATCCGCAAAATGGCTGGAAAATCCACCTTGCCCGGCTCCAGAATAAAGTCCACCGCATTACCGGTCAGAATCGGAATGTATAAGGTCAGCGCCACACTGATAAAGGACATTACAATGGACGCAATCAAAAAGAACCAGTAGTGCTTTAAATAACGCATTAATTTTTTTAAGGTTCCGAGGGAACCCTTACCAACAGACTGCTTCATGCCCCCTGCGCCTCCTTCTTAAACTGTGAATGATAGATTTCCTGGTAAACCTCACAGTCCTTTAATAATTCCTCATGGGTTCCAATGCCAACTGCTTCACCATCATCCAGGACAACAATCCGGTCGGCATGCTGGATGGAAGCCGTCCGTTGCGATACAATAAATATCGTAGGCCTTTGCTCCATTTCCTGTAATGCCTTCCGAAGCTTTGCATCCGTTGCATAGTCCAAGGCAGAGGTACTATCATCCAGAATCAGGATTTCCGGCTCCCGTACTAACGCCCGGGCAATGGTCAGACGCTGCCGCTGTCCACCGGAGAGATTCTTGCCCCCCTGGGAAATCATGGCATCCAGTTCTCCATCCTTTTGTCTGACGACCTCTAATGCCTGTGCCGTTTCTAATGCCTTATACAATACCGCATCCTCAGCTTCTGCATTTCCCCAAAGCAGATTTTCCCGGATACTTCCCTTAAACAGGACTGCCTTTTGCATAACAATGCCGATTTTATTCCGTAACTGCTCCTTCGGATAAGACCTTACATCCACGCCATCAATCAGCACCTGCCCCTTGGTTGCATCATAGAATCTTGGCAATAAATGCACAAAGGTAGTCTTTCCAGAACCAGTACCGCCAATGATGCCAATGGTTTCTCCCCGCCTTACCTGTAGATTCAAGCAGCGCAAGGCCGCATCTCCTGCATTCTTATAGGTAAAGGAAACATCCTGAAAATCTACAATAATTTCTCCACTGGTATTCTCCTCCACCGGTTCCTCTGGAAAGCTCTGGCTGGTTTCTAATTCAAAGATAGACTGAATCCGGTTCCCACAGGCAACTGCTTTGGTAATGGTGATAATAAGATTCGCCAGCTTTACCAGCTCTACCAGAATCTGGTTCATGTAATTAATCAATGCCACCACTTCTCCCTGAGTCAGAACTCCGGTATCTACCTGAATGGCACCCGTCCAAATCAGAGCCATAACCGCAGCGTTTACAATAATAAAAGTAACCGGATTCATAAACGCAGAAATACGTCCTACGACCAATTGCAGCCTGGTCAAATCCTCATTGTTCCGATGAAAGCGGCTTCGCTCCTCCTCCTCCTGATTAAAGGCCCGAATAACCCGGACACCCGTAAGATTTTCCCTGGTAATGCCGAGAACCTTGTCCAGACCCTCCTGCACCTTGCGGAATCTTGGAATACTGATTAGCATAATCCCGAATACCACAACGGATAATAATGGAATGGCAACCACGAAAATGAGCGCCGCCTTCCAGTCAATGGTAAATGCCATAATCATGGCGCCAAATACGATAAAGGGAGAACGAAGAAACAGGCGGAGTACCATATTGACTCCATTCTGCACCTGATTCATATCACTGGTCATTCTTGTAATCAGCGTGGAGGTTCCCGCCTCGTCAATTTCAGAAAAGGAGAAATTCTGGATGTGCTGGAACAATGCATGCTTCAGCTTAGCAGAAAATCCGACTGCGGCTTTTGCGGCAAAATACTGTGCCGTCAGGGAACAGGTCAGTCCGATGACTGCCAGAAGCAGCAGGATTCCTGCCATTTTCCAGATATAAGGCATGTCCTTTCCGGCGATTCCCACATCCATGATTGCCGCCATTACCAACGGTACAAAAAGCTCGAAGGAAGCTTCCAGCATCTTAAATAACGGTGCCAGAATGCTTTCCTTCCTGTAATCCTTTAAGTAAATCAATAATCTTTTCACAATGGTCTCCTATCTAACTTCCATATATAATCATTGTCGTGTATGCTGTAGAAGGCTTATTTTATTCCAGAAATTCCCTTCACTTTTTAATAACGTGGATAGTATAGCAGATTTAAACCAATTCTGCAATTCTGGTGACACCCACATAGATTTCCGAAATTTTATACCAGGTCCGGTAATCCACTATGCCGGTCTGGGGTAGCTTAAATACCTGCTGGAATACCCGCACCGCCTCTTCTGTCCGTGGTCCATAAATACCATCTGCTGCAATCTTCGGAATTGCCGGATAATTATCTGCAATCCGGTTCAACTGCTCCTGAATGGTACGCACTGCCTCACCGGAGGAACCATTCTGCAGGGATTCTCCCGGCCAGGAAAGGGGTACGCCGGATACAGCAGTGGCATTGTTAATATATATCGTATCTCCATAATAATTTTTCAGAATCTGAATCGCCGTATAATTCTGGTCTGCCAGGTATTTGCTGCCCCATTGGCTCATCCAGTTGGGACAGGACACCCGTTTTCCGTCACAATACTGGGTCAGAATCGGCTGCTTTACATTTGGTCTGGACAGATAAGAGGTATAGAGCCGGTCAACGACCGCATCAATGCTTTCATAGCTGGACTTTCCATATACCCACTTATGGTCATAGGCGGTGGAACTGGTAATAGTAAAGCTGTAGCCCTGGTTCCGGTACCACTCGGTATAGACCCGATTTAGGGTAAAGGACATGATTGCCAGTACATTCGCTTCAATACATGCCTCCGGCCAGGTAGAATAAATCTCACAGGATGCTACATTTTTAATATAGTCCTTATAACGTATATAATAGTTTTCGGCAGTGGAATCGGAAGGGGCGCCATCATGGACTACAATATATTCCGGTACTACTACCTGATTCAAAACAATTTCCCCGGATTCATTGGTCGGCTTAATCTCCGCCTCCGGAATCTTCGGCGGGAATTCCTCCCATAAGGTATGCCCTGCGATTACCGTTGGATCATATTCTTCCTCTCCGGTGCCTTCCGTAGGCCGCATAGCAGCAAACTGTATGGCGGTTTCATTGGAGAATATCTGTACGCCGGAAAAAAACCGTTCCTCGAAGCCGGGAGCGGTGATACGGATGTTATACTCCGCATAGGGCTGATTATCCGTAGGCTCCATGGAATATTCCAGGGGAGGAGCCTCCAGACTGATTGCATCCGTCATTCCATTTGCATCTGTATCCACTTCTTCCAATACTCCGCCACTGCCTCCGGTATTGGATATGGAAATGTGTGCATTGGCAATGGGAATCCGTCCCAGTGCCGAATTGATTTCAAACCGGATTCGCCCCTGTTCCGCGGTATTGGAAGCGGAAGGCGTGGTTTGTGAAGGTGTTTGTATGATATCCATAGACTGTTTTCACCAAATATCGTTTGGAATTAGTATATGCACAATCTGGAAAGGTATGTTAATATCCTGTAAAATAAATTCATTTAAGTCAAGACCACCGGCTTAGCCGGTGGCTTGCACTAGCCCTATAAGGGCTTTTT
>JAMOZY010000029.1 GCA_023667695.1 Clostridium sp.
GAACCGGGGCAGCTCTGTCTATTTAATTCCTACAGTAAATTTACGCTATCGGAGAAACGGATTCTTGTTGTTTTTTTAATGAATTCTGCGTATAATCTTTATATAGTACATTCAGTTAAAGTATGAAAAGGAGTTTCTATGAGATTACAAACACTTTCCAAAAAAATTACTGCAATTGCAATGAGCGTTCTCCTGCTCTTCTCTGTTTCCGGCTGTAACAACTCTTCTGGTGTTGCGGCAAGCCCAGACGCAGATTTTGATGCATTTTTAGAGGAATTATTCTTAGAAGAAGTAACCAGCGATACATTAAGCCTTCATTTTACATTAAAGGACCCGGAGGGCTATGGCATTGAAGACATGGAGCCAACCCTGGGGGACTTGACGGACCGGGATTTTACCAATTCCGCAGAGGACTGGGCGGATGTGGAGGCTACCTTCCAGAAATTAAAGTCCTTCCGCTACAGCGATTTAGACGAGAAACAGCAGTTAACCTATGATATTCTTTATCATTACATAGAACAGGAGCTGTCCATGAAGGACTGTAATTACCAGGGAACTATTTTCGGTCAGGTCTCCGGTGTACAGAGTAATATGCCCTTAAATATGTCTTTGTATGAATTTTACTCTGGGGATGATGTAGAGGATTATCTTGCCCTGATGGAGCAGCTGGATGATTATTTTGATTATTGCATCGCCTATGAACAGTTCCGTACAGATGAAGGCTATGGCATGTCTGACGGCGCCATTGATGATGCCATTGAGCAGTGCGAGGAATTCCTTACCCATACCGACGACAATTATCTGATTACCACCTTTGACCATCGGGTAGATGCTTTGGAAGGACTTAGCGATACGGAACGGGCTTCCTATAAGGACCAGAACCGGAATACGGTTCTGAATACCATCATTCCGGCTTACGAATCCATGATTGATGAGCTGAATGCTCTGAAGGGAAAGGGCGAGGACCGGGGTGGAATCTGCAACTACGAGGATGGGAAAGAATATTACGAATATATCGTTTCACACAAAACCGGCTCTTCTAAAACGATTGAAGAAATGAAAGCGGTATTGGAGCAGGTGCTGGATGATGCCATTGAGATGTCTTATGATGTCTATCTGAATGCACCGGATGTATATATGGAATATTATGGGGATGAGAACTTTGTGGTAGAGGGCATGTCCGAGCCGGAAAGCTTTCTGGAATACTATAAGCAGGAAATGGCACAGGAATTCCCGACGCCTCCGGAGGTAAATTACACCATCAGCGATATTGACCCGGCGATTGCCGATATTGTATCCCCTGCCTTTTGTGTCACACCATGTCTTGACGACTATACGGAAAATGTGATTCAGGTCAACCGCAGTAAGGATAATGGAGGCTCCGGCGGTCTGTCTGCCATGTATGCCCACGAAGGCTATCCGGGACATCTATATCAATTAACCTATTTTCTGTCTACCGACCCCTATCCGGTCCGGGACACCTTAAGCTTCCTGGGCTATGACGAGGGCTGGGCCATGTATGTGGAAATGCGTTCCTACAACTGGGTCACCTATGAGGACTATGACAGCCAATATGTTCGGGAAATGTATGTAGCCGGTGAGCTGATGAATATCGCCTTCTGCTGTCTGGCGGATATTAATGTAAATTATTACGGCTATACCCTGGAGGAATTATCCACCTATATGGACGATTTAGGCTTTAACGGCAGCGCTGCCCAGGGTCTGTATGACATGATGGTGGAGGAACCGGGATATTATCCACAATACTTTGTAGGGTATCTGGAATTTGCCGAGCTGCGGAATTATGCCAAGAATGCCCTGGGTGCGGACTTTGACGAGGTTGCCTATCATCAGGTTATCCTGGAAACGGGTCCTTGTGACTTTGATACCCTTCGGACGCAGATGGATAAGTATATTGCTACCGTTGTGGATTAAGGAATGACATAATAACAGAACGATAAAAAAACCAACGGAGGATTTCAAATGAACGACCCTTTAAAAGAAGATTTGTGTCAGGTTCTGGGATTGGATACGATTGTAGACCTTGCCCCTGGTGCCTATAAGTTCATGTATCAGGAATTCATAACCACAATTAAGATTTCCGAGGGAACTCTGATGCAAATCTCCGTATATGGCAGTCCGGTTACACCAGTACCTGGAGAAACAGCAACTATCATTGAGAAATTAAGTGAAAAATTTGAAAATCATTACATCTCCTATACCAACAATGCCCTGCATGTCTCTACATCTGCCGACATCCGTCCCCTGCATATAAAAGAAATATTAGATGAAATCCACATTTATTATACGCTTTATGAATTCAAATTCAGTTTGATTCCGGAGCAGACCTACATACCGAAAGAGCATTATCTCCTTGGCGCCATAGGTGCAATCATCGGGGTTCTTCCCGGCATGCTTCTCTGGCTGCTGCCTTTTGGTTCCCTTACATCCGCCCGCCTTTCGATTCTGCTCGGTCTTTTGCTGTCCTTCGGCGGATTCCGCTGCTATCTTCTGTTTGCCAGAGATTTGCCCCAATATGGCTGGTCGGTCAAAAATGCATTCAAAAATACCTCTGTTCTCTTTGGCTGCGGTATGACGCTGCCCGGTCTTATCATATCCGGTACCTGTATTCTGATTGCACTTTTGATTGTCATACAACTGGATTATGTTCTTTGTATCATGCAGCTTCGGGATTGTAGCTTTCAAAGCGCCAGGCTTTTCTTGCATGCCATGCTGCGGCTTAACGGTGAGTTCCAGCTCTCCTATTGGAAGCATTTTGCATACTGTTTCCTGGACGGAATCGCAGCTGGCTTTTTCACCTTTACGGCAACCATAAATCGAATGCCGCGGCGGATGTAATACCATCTGCCACGACTAACCATTATGGTAGGTGCAGCTTTCCCGTTCCATCAGACGGCAGGGAAGCTCTAACCGAAGAAACTCCTCATGGGCGCCTTTTTTCCGGTCCAGCAAAAGAGTGACCGCCAGATGTACCATTTCCTTTTTCGGGATGTGAATGGTGGTGAGCATGGGGGTAGTTTTTCGGGATTCTGCAATATCATCGATGGAAATAACGGAGGGGAGATACCCCCTCTTCCGATTCTGTCCCAACGCTTTCAATACCCCCAGCGCAGTACAGTCATTGGCACAGAATATTGCAGTCGGTCTTACCGCTTCCTTTATGATATCCTGCATAACCCGAAAGCCCTCCTGCTCCGTCTGCCCGGTCTGATGCACATTATTATACCGGAGGGGTATCTTATGATTAAACAGTGCCTGATAATATCCGGTATATCTGGATTCATAATTACAATCCCCTATATAAGCAATATTGGTATGCCCCAGAGAAATCAGATATTCTACCGCTGTATTCGCTGCAACAGCACCGTTACAGATTACCTCGTCATACTTATAATCCGTCGGATTCCGGTCAATTCCAACGATATATGCATACCGCTTACGCAATATATCGGACAGCTCTTCCGGACATTTTCCAAATACAACCAGACCCGTATTCTCCTTTTGGTCCACAAATGCAGAGGCATTCATCTGAGTCTCCTGCATTACATATTTCTTCGACCGGTATGGTACGCTGCTGATATCCGACTTAACCTCTTTTAGTGACATAATATCCGGTATGCTTACGATTTCACCAAGAATGCATTTCTGCTCCATGAGTTCTTCCTCTGTATAGTGGAACAGCTCCAGAAAAAAAGGGTCCCTGTCCATGGTATCAAACCGGGTTAACAGGATATCTACTACAAATGGCTCCGCCTTTGCTACCGTTCCCATCCTCAGCTCCCTGGCAGCAGAATTCGGAATGTAGTGAAGCTCTTCTGCGATTCTCCAGATTCGTTTTTCCAATCCATTTTCATTACATCTATGCTCCGGGGTGTTCAGAACTCTGGATACTGTCGAAATGGAGGTGCCGGCAAGCTCTGCTATTTTTTTTAATGACATTCTCTTTCCTCCCTACAGGGTTATCTTCCGGAATTTTCCTTTTTCGAAGTGAAAACGTTATCATTTATCCCTTTACTTTATCCCTGTTCTTTCACTTAGATTATCCCAATCTGCACAGATTGTCAATTGCAAACGTTTTCATTTCATTGGTTGCTACCAGACAGTAAAACATGTAAACTACTTTTCGAACACTTGTCACCGGATATTAACAATCAAAAAACATTGCGAGGTAAATGACATGGGAAAATTCAAAAAACTATTTGCAGCAACTATGATTTTTGCTCTTATCCTGGGGCTGACCGGCTGTGGCAGCAATTCCAATCAGACCCCGGAGGTACATATCGGATATTTTAATAATATTACGCATCCCCAGGCCCTGCTTATGAAGGCAGAGGGAAGTCTGGAGGAATGCTACGGCGATACCGCTACCGTTACCTGGACCGCCTTTAATGCCGGTCCTGCTGAAGTGGAGGCATTATTTTCCGGCAACATTGATATTGGTTATATTGGCCCGGTGCCTGCCATTACGGCGAATGTAAAGTCCGAGGGCGATGTACAGATTCTCTCCAGTGCTTCCAAGGGCGGTGCTGTTCTTGTAAAGCGGAATGGCACTGATATCAACAGTGTTGCGGATTTGGATGGAAAGATTGTTGCCATTCCACAGATTGGCAACACCCAGCATTTATGCCTGCTTAACCTTCTTTCTGAGAACGGATTAGCGCCTGAAACAGATGGCGGTACGGTTACCGTCGCAGCAGTTGCCAATGCGGATGTGGCAAACACCATGAACAACGGCGATATTGACGCTGCCCTGGTGCCGGAGCCATGGGGGGCAACCTTACTTTCCAATAACGCAGAGCTGTTGATGGACTATGACACCATTTATTACGAGGGGGACTATGATGTTGCCGTCGTAGTGGTACGGAAGGAATTTATGGAGGAGCATCCGGAGCTTGTGGAGCAGTTCCTGCGTGAGCATGAAGCAGCTACGGAACGGATGAATCAGGAACTGGATGAATGTCTTCAGATTATTAATCAGGAGCTGGAAGCAGCCACCGGCAAATCCATTGATGCATCGATTCTTACGGAGGCCTTTACCAGAATCGGAGTAAGCAGTGAATTAAATAAGGAGTCTATTTCCCGGTTCGCAGATATCAGCCTGGAGCAGGAGTTTATTGATGAATTACCGGATGACGGATTATATGTGGAGGTTCCGTAAGCCTAAGTCAATCGAAACCGGTATTCATGAAGCATCAATCATCATGAAAAGAATCGAGGAAAATTATGTCACTGGAAATCAAAGGATTACATAAGCATTTCGAAAATAGTGAGTCTGCTACTTTAAATGACATCAATCTGGAAATCGCCAACGGAGAATTTGTATGCATCGTTGGTACCTCCGGCTGTGGGAAAAGTACCCTTCTGAACCTGGTTGCCGGTCTGGAGACTCCAACGGAAGGAGAGCTTCTGTTAGATGGGACACCGATTACAGGTCCCGGTGCAGACCG
Organism: Clostridium sp.; assembly: GCA_023667695.1. Lineage (GTDB taxonomy): Bacteria > Bacillota > Clostridia > Lachnospirales > Lachnospiraceae > CAG-632. Next base: position 5,469 of record JAMOZY010000029.1, read on the forward strand.
GACGGTGATGTTTCAGGAGCATGGTCTGTTTCCATGGCTGAATGTAATAGAAAATGTAAAGTTCGGAATGAAGCTGTCCGGCGTGCCAAAGGAGGTACAGGAGGAAAAAGCCCTTCATTATCTGGATATGGTTCATCTTCTGGATGTTAAGGATTATCTGATTCATCAGATTTCCGGCGGTATGCGGCAGCGGGTTGCCCTTGCCAGAGCCTTGACCATGGATTCCAAAATTCTTTTGATGGATGAACCCTTTTCTGCCTTAGATAAGCAGACCTCCAATCAGCTTCGCACCGAGCTGCAGCGTATCTGGATGGAAACCAAGCGGACGATTCTGTTCATTACCCATAGTGCGGAGGAGGCGGTCTATCTCGCAGACCGGGTGGTGGTTCTTTCATCCAAAACCGGTCAGATTGCAGATATCATCCCGATTCAGCTGGAACGGCCCCGTCAGGTCTACGACCCGGACTTCGTGAATTACAGACATCGTATTCTGGATGAAATTAAGGAGGATAGCGCAGAATGAGTATCATAATTTTTCTAATCCTGTTAATCTGTGCCTGGCAGGGAATCTATTGGATTTTTGTAGATTTGCTGGAGGTATTCAAGGCCTATGCCCTCCCTTCACCCATTGGTGTGGGAGAAACCTTTATCCAGCTTTGTAAAAACGGGACTCTGCTGGAAGCGACGGGATATTCCTTACTGCGGGGCATTGGGGGCTATGCTATTGCCGTTTTAATCGGCGCCGTCCTGGGACTGCTGATTCATCATTTTCCATATCTTCAGAAAAACTTAAAGCCTTTGGTTCTGGGCGTCCAGACCCTGCCAAGCATATGCTGGGTTCCATTTTCCATTCTCTGGTTTGGATTGTCTACAGAGGCGATATTGTTTGTTGTCGTCATGGGTACGGCCTTCAGCATTGCCATATCCGTTGATAATGCCATTAAGAACGTTTTGCCGATTTATACGAAGGCAGCTCTTACCATGGGGGCAAGTAAGCGGCAGTTATATCTTCATGTGGTGCTGCCTGCCAGTCTGCCGGAGCTAATCACCGGACTGAAGCAGGGCTGGTCCTTTGCCTGGCGGGCTTTGATGTCCGGCGAGGTCATGACCACTTCTATCGGCCTGGGACAGACGCTGATTACCGGACGGGACTTAGCCGATATCGACCAGGTCATGCTGGTTATGATTGTGATTGTTGTTGTTGGCATCTTGATTGATAAATGTATTTTCTCCGTAATCGAAAAACGGGTATTACGGAAACGCGGGTTAATTTCCTAGCAGCTTATTTTGCAAATCTTTAGGTTGACACCTTGACGGGAAACCGATATACTTTAATTTGGTTGACTAGGAAGCCTTTGCTTCTTGGTTTTATCAAGCATTTCACTGTTGATTAGATTCATTTCTGAAGGTGTTTTCCCTTCTCAACAGTAAAAAATATACGAAAATTAGGAGGAATAGAACATGTCAACAAAAGCAAATTACAAACTGGAAGAGATTGGCAAAGGTAAAGTCGGATTTTCCAAGACCCGTTCCATTATCGAAGCTGCTTTCTACGGTAACAATGTAGTAAAGGTTAACACGTTGAAAGAAGCTTATAACCTTGCTAAGAATTCTCCTGGAACTATCGTTACGGATATGCCTGTTTACAGAGGTGAAGAATTCGGTTTAGATGCTGATGCAAAAGTATTATTATTCAATGATGGCGCCGTAACCGGCCGTTACGCTGCTGCCCGTCGTATCAAGGGTGAGCCGGGCGTAGATGATACCAAGCTGGACAAGGTAGTTATGGACGCTATATATAAGACCCGCTGGGAGACCTTATATCATGCAACCTGCTTTGTCGGTCTTGACCCTGAATTCATGGTTAAGGCTCATTTATTGATTCCGGAAGGGGAAGAGAACTTACTTTATAACTGGATGCTGAACTTCCAGTATATGTCTGACGACTATGTAAAAATGTATAAGAACTCTAAGCCGGTTGGTGACGGTAAGGAAGCAGATATCTATATCTTCTCTGACCCGCAGTGGACTCCTACCGAAAGTCCGGATGTTGATTATAGCTGCTTAAGCGACCCGCTTACCCTTTGTTATTTTGATACAAATGAAAACTGTGCTGCAATCCTTGGTATGAAGTACTTCGGTGAGCATAAAAAGGGTACGCTGACCATGGCATGGGCAATTGCAAACCGGAATGGTTATGCATCCTGCCACGGCGGACAGAAGGAATATTTATTGCCGGATGGAAGCAAGTATGTTGCATCCGTATACGGTTTATCCGGTTCTGGTAAATCTACTCTGACTCATGCTAAGCATGGCGGAAAGTATGAGATTAAGGTATTGCATGATGATGCATTTATCATCAATACAGACACCTGTGCTTCTATTGCGCTGGAGCCTACTTATTTTGATAAGACTGCCGATTATCCAACCGGATGTCCGGATAATAAATATCTGTTATCCTGCCAGAACTGCTCCGCTACCATGGATGAGGATGGCAAGATTCAGTTAGTAACCGAGGATATCAGAAACGGTAATGGCCGTGCTATCAAGTCGAAGCTGTGGTCACCAAACCGGGTAGATAAGATTGATGCTCCGGTTAATGCTATCTTCTGGATTATGAAGGACCCTACCATTCCACCAGTCGTTAAGCTAAAGGGTGCTGCTCTTGCTTCTGTTATGGGTGCTACGCTTGCTACCAAGACCTCAACTGCTGAGCGTGTTGCTGCAGGTACCGACTTGAATGCACTTCGTATCGTACCTTACGCAAATCCATTCCGGACCTATCCATTGGTAAATGACTATGTGAAGTTTAAGAAGCTGGTGGAAGAAAAGAATGTAGACTGCTACATCATCAATACCGGTGATTTCATGGGCAAGAAGGTTCAGCCGAAGGATACCTTAGGTATCTTAGAGACCATCGTAGAGGGCAAGGCAACCTTTACACAATGGGGACCATTTGCTGATATCGAAATCATGGATTGGGAAGGCTTTACTCCGGACTTAAATGATGCCGATTACAAGGCACAGTTAAAGAACGCTATGCAGAATCGTGTTCAGGCTGTAGAAGACTTCGCTACCAAGAAGGGCGGATATGACAAGCTTCCAGATGAAGCATTAGATGCATTAAAGAAGCTGGTTGACGCATTATAATTCGTCAAATAACAACTTTTTAAGAATGGAATTATATGAGCCATGTATTCGGATGAAGGTTCGAAATGCATGGCTCTAAATATTACGGTGCAGTACTTTTTTTAGGGATAAAAAATGTATCCTTGTACCCATGTTCCATTTTCAAGAGGGCAATCTTTTTGTCAATGCCTCCCGCATATCCGGTAAGGCTTCCATTTCCCCCAACTACTCTGTGACAAGGTACGATAATCGATATTTCATTATGTGCTACTGCACCGCCAACTGCCTGAGCAGACATTCTTGCAAGTCCTCTTTTTTTTGCAAGCTGTTTTGCAATCGCTCCATAGGTTGTTGTCTGTCCGTAAGGAATTTGATAGAGAATTTCCCATACCTCATTTTGAAATGCACTTCCCGTAAAATGAAGGGGCAGCTTAAAATACGGCTCTTTTCCCAAAAAATATATGTCAAGCCACTTCCTGGTCTGTTCAAACACAGGCAGCTCTTTTTCCTCATGTTCCTTATCAAGATAAAGTGCAAAGTATTTCTGTCCCTCAAACCATAATCCCGTCAGACCGATTTCATCTGCTGCCAGAACAATACCGCCAAGGGGTGATTTATATTTGCTCGTATATTGCATCTTCTGCTCCTTTTCCTGTCCCTCTTATATAACATTTTGTATTTAATATACCAAGGTTTTCTCCCAGCTACGCTGGGTCCCTCCTCAGGTTTATTTCTATGGGCTTGTTGCTACTGTTCTTCTTTTCTACAATCTGACCCAAGGTCTCCTCCCAGCTACGCTGGGTCCCTCCTCAGGTTTATTTCTATGGGCTTGTTGCTACTATTCTTCTTTTCTACAATCCGACCCAAGGTCTCCTCCCAGCTACGCTGGGTCCCTCCTCAGGTCATATTTCATAAATTTTTATCGGAAAAGACGATTACAGACCTTCCTTCCGAATCCTGATATTCACTGCAATAGGTTTCAAAGCCTATGGTATCTCGTTTTACACATTTATCTATTTGGAGGGTTTCTATATTTCTGATATGCGTACATAGCTTTTCCTTTTTATATTCCTGATTACTATGTCCACATATATAGGAATCAAACTCTATATTATTCACTCTTTTCAGGGTATCATAAAGCTGCTGCATGGACAGGGAGCCATAATTGAACAGCCATAACTCTTCATTCATAGCATCTCCCGCAACTAAAATCCCTTCTTCTCTTATCAGAAATCCGATAGAGCCTTTTGTATGCCCCGATAAATCTATGATATCAACATGAATATTGCCCAGGGAAATCTCACTGCCAATCTCCATTTCTTTTCGTTCATAATCCCTTGAGCCTTCCTCAAAATAATCTATAATATCCCATTCTTCTCTTGCCGCCCAAACGGTATCAAACCAGTGATTCCCACCAATGTGGTCCGGATGTCCATGACTGTTAACCACCATATAGGGTGTCGTGACATGCTGTTCCACAAAGGTTCTCAAATCCCGCTTTCCATAACCCGTATCAATTAACATTGCCATCTGGTCTCCCTTTATAAGTGTGCAGTATACCCCCGCATCTTCTGCAATCTGCCAGATATTATCGCGAATCCTCGTATATTCATAGACCTCATTTTTCTGCATTCTCTACATCTCCTTTCCACTTGTTTTATATATTACTATAATAGTATTTTTGACTTTTTAATGCAAGAAACCAGCATTTTTCTCATGGTATTTTAAAATACAAATTTTACGTAATGATTTCATAAGAAAATCTTTAGAAACTATACACACCTTGTACACAATTTACCATTATACTAAAATATGTACAGAGGAAAATGTTCTTCTTAGCGGGTAGGATACTACCCATACATAAAAGAAACCAATAATGACCAGGCGCGCGCAGGTTATTATTGGTTTCGTCCAACAACAACCTTATTTATATAGATTTCCACCTCAAGGGAATGGGCAGTCGTTTACACCGACTGCCCATTCCCTTTTCATAATATAATCACGCATTATCTTTTTTTCTATCTTCTAATGCCCAGATATGAGAGTCTCTTCGAAATACCAGACAGACTATCACACCAGCAATGCCAATCAAAAAGAATAGCATCTGAGCCCCACTGCCTTTTCCTACTCCAAACAGATTGGTTAAAAGACTGCCTGCCACCTGCTCTGCCATCAGCGGTTCCAATACATAATCCACTAATAGACCGCCTAAAAACAGCCCCAGTGGTATGGTAAAAAACTGCAATGTATTTCTTGCGGAAAATACTCTTCCCTGCATGGAAACCGGAATACGCTCCCGAAATAATACATCCATATTGGCATTCATAATCGGAATGCTAATCCAGCCCAGAAAGGAACCAACGCACCACAAAGGAACTGTGTGGGCAAAAGCCAGAAAAAAGTTTTCCGTACTCATGGACAACAACAGGGTATTGCAGATAACACGAACCCGGCTCTTTGGGTTCGGAACCACAGATGCCAGAATACTTCCCAATAATGCAGATATCCCGACTACCGTATTCACAGTACCCAGCGCCGTATCGTCCGCCCTGGACAGAACCATGGCAGGAAGTGCCGCATCATATATAGATGCAATAAGATTGATAGCTGCCAGAAAGATTATCATGTCCAGAATTCCTCTGTTTTTCTTCAGATATCGCAGACCACTGGCAGCAGCCTGCAAAACCGTTTCCTTCTGTTCCTCTTCCTCTGGTATCGGCGGAATCTTGATAAAACAAACCAACGCAACAAATGCTGCCACAAAGGTTATCAAATCAACCCAGATTACTGCCTGTAAGCCCCAGAATGCCAGAATTGCCGTTGCCAAGACCGGTGTCAGGATAGTATTCAGGGAATTAGAAAAAGAACGTAATCCGCTTACCCTTTGATAGTGTTCAGATGGCGTCAGCAATGTAATCGTAACATCCGCCGCCGGCTGTTGAATCGTGTTCATCAGACCATTAATTCCATTCAGGACATATAAATGCCATATTTCCAGTCGATGTGTCAACAATAAAACCATCACTATCACCGTGCAAAGTGCCGCTGCACTATCACTAACCAGCATGGTAACCTTCTTATTCCATTTATCACTAATGGCACCGGCAAAGATACTCATGATTACATAGGGTGCATAAGAACACACCGATAACAATGCGGTACTCAACGCTGACCCCTGTTCCTGATAAGACCAAATTACCAAGGCAAAATTCGTCATGGAACTGCCCAAAGAAGAAAGGGATTGTGTCATCCATAAGATTAAAAAGCTACGAAGCTCTTTGATAAGTGTATTTAATTTTTTCATTTCGACTTTGCTCCTTTTTCGTTTATGATATCATTCGTATGCAAAGTCATTGGACAATCTTTTCTCATTCTCCACACAAGCTTGTCCAATCAGACCCTGCGTGGAGCTAATGCAATGCAAAGCAACATTTTTTCTTCCTCCTGCTTTTTATCTTTATTATAATCCACTTCAAAGACCTCTGCCAATTCCATCACCCATTTATAACACGTCTGATTTCCTGACAAAGCTTATCCGTATCGATTGGTTTGGCAACATGACCGTCCATACCGGCGGCAAGACAGGCAGCAATATCTTCAGCGAAAGCATCGGCAGTCATTGCTATTATCGGAATATTTTTGACATAATCCCGGGATGATTTTCGTATCTCCATCGTTGCCTCCCGCCCGTTCATGATTGGCATTTGAATATCCATCAATATAAGATCATATTTGCCGTCCGCTGCATTTTCCATCATTTCCACAGCCTTTTTTCCATTTTCAGCATGTTCGGTATTAATTCCGTACATACCAAGCACCTCGCTTGCAACCTCCCAATTAATGTCATTGTCTTCTGCTATGAGGATATGCAAGCCCTTAAGGTCCTCATTTTGGGGTTCTACAATACTATTGCTGCCTTTCTCCTTTTTCAGTACACGTCCTATCTTCTCAGACAAATAAGACTTAAACAAGGGCTTGCATAAAAATCCATCTGCACCGCTGCTTTCCGCCTCTTCCGCTATATCCGACCAATCGTAAGCAGTTACAAGTATGATAGATGTATTTTCGCCTACAATATTGCGCATGGCACGTACCGTTTGTGCGCCGTCCATTTCCGGCATTCTCCAATCGACCATGGCAACAGCATAATCGTTGTCTGCCTCATGCCGTTTTTTGACAAGCTCAAGGGCCTTTTCACCACAGTGCGCCGTTTCCGCTTTTGCGCCCATTTCTTCTACAACATCCTCTGTGATTGCAAGGAAGATTTCATCATCATCCACAAGCAGAATATCGATTGGCGGAAGTGTATAAACACGACTGTCATCTTCGCCTATCGGCAGTTCCAGCTTTACCGTAAACGTAGTTCCCTTATCCGGCTCGCTTTCGCAATTAATCGTACCATTCATAAGCATAACCATTTGCTTCACGATTGCAAGTCCAAGCCCTGTACCCTGTACCTTGTTGGTACGGCTGTCATCCGCACGGGTAAATGCATCAAACATATGCCCCATGTAGTCCCGGCTCATACCGATTCCGTTGTCCCTGACCATATAGGTAAGCTGTACCCTTTGATTGTCCGTGCGTTCCTCGTATAAATCAAGTATGATTTTACCGCCTTCCGGCGTATATTTCACCGCATTGCTCAAAATATTTATAAATACCTGACTGATACGCAGCTCGTCGCCGTACAGTATCTCACAGTCTATACCATGGATATGCACATCGAATTCCTGCGCCTTAGACTTTATCATCGGACGCACAATATTGACAAGATTTTCCACTACCTTACGCAGCGAAAAATTAATCGGAGCGAGGGTGAGCTTGCCACTCTCTATTTTGGAAATGTCAAGAACATCATTAATAAGTGTCAAAAGATGCTGACTCGACAGTGTTATTTTATCAAGGCAATCATTTAGCTTTTCTTCATCATCCGTATGCTTTTTGGCAATATCCGTCATTCCGACGATTGCATTCATCGGGGTACGGATATCGTGGCTCATGCTTGACAAAAAGTTTGTCTTTGCTTTATTTGCTGCATCCGCCAATTCAAGTGCATTTTTAAGGGACTGCTGCATTTCTGCCTGCTGTCTGTTGTATGCGTGGGATTTTCTTATATAGAAAACAAACATCATCGCAAGCACAGTAAAAAATATAATAAACACAATTGCGATGAGATAGGCATACTGCTTAAAAAAATCCATAAAGGTAGGCTCCGGCTGTTCCATACTCGCATATTGCATCAATGTACCCGTTATCACTTCACTGTCCATCTGATTTATCATTTTATCAAGTATTACAGCTAAAATACTATTATCCTGATTAACAAGCAGGCAAAGCTCTTCCGTTTTATCAAGATAACTGATGTTAAGCTTGTCCGCATTCTCATAACCACTGAGGATACGCTGCAGGATACTGGAATACCCAATAATACATTTGGCCTCATCGTTATATACCGCATCAACTGCCGCATCAAAATTTTCATATTCTATTATCGTTGAATTCGGATAATTGTTTGGCACATACTCCAGCAGACCTAATGATGTTTTGGAAACAGCTATACTCTCCGTAATGTTGTCTGTATATTCGCCATGGTAAATTATCATCATCCGGTCTCCAACAACAAGCTTGGTCTGAATCAATCCCTTATTTTCGGCAAGCCAAAGGTCCGAATACATCGGAAATCCTATGTCTATGGTATTATCTTTCAAGGCATTCTCTAAATCTTCAACATACTCAAAGCATACCGGAACAACTTCTACACCTGTAAACTCTTCAAGGGAGCGTATAATCTCGCCTACAAGCCCAATCGGATTGCCATCCTCGTCCTGGTCTGAAAAGGGCAGATGGTGGCGCGTATACCCAAATGTCAACGTATTTTTTTCAATCAGCCACTGCTCCTCACGCTCGGTCAAAGACTGAAGCGATGACTCACTGTAATACTTCTGAAATAATTCCAGCGTAAACATCGGGAAAACCGTATCAATCTGTGTCATTGCATAATTCAACTCGGTCAGCAATTCTGTACCGGACTTCCTGACCGCAAAATACCGATTATCCTCCAGCCCCATATCCATCGTTGAAAAATTCACTTTATCAGCAAGCTCACTCGTTGTTTTATACGCACCCGCCATGATATCAATGTCACCTGCAATCAACATCTGGCGTATTTCTTCTTTGCTGCCGTACACATACTCATATTTCCATCCCGCAAAGGGTGCCAGCATCTGATAGTAATCGTATGCGTATCCCGATTTCCGTACATCATCGGAAAAACCGCTTTGAAACGCTGGTTCGTTATCGTCATAGTAGCCGACGCGTACCGTAGTTGTTGTTGTGTTGAGGACGGAATCAAGGTCTTTGTAAGCGTCTACGTTATCTAAGGTTACGAGAGTGATGCCCATATCGTATACCGTTTGAGGAAGGCTACCCGTGTCGAAATAGTTTTTAAAATTGATAACACTTAAATAACCCATAATATCCGTGCGCTGTGCGGTAACGGCATATATGGAACCTGTTTTTACATATTCTATATTTTCTGTAATATCTTCCTGCCCGACGATTACAAGCTCGTCCCGTTCCAGTTCTTCCTTGGCTTTTGCGGCATATCCCGCATTCACCGCGCCAGTCGTGAACAAAGCCTTTATGTTCGGGTTTCTTTCCAGCATTTCCTTGATTGCAGCAACCGTATCCGTTTCCTGCTGCCTGGCGTTTTGCTCTGTATCCGCCAAATCATTTGTAACGAGATATGTCGTGTCAACCACTTCCATATCATAGTCATTGACAATACTCTCGAAGGCGTGGCGTATATCGAATCCGGCATCTGCTGAATCCTCCGTAGACATAACCATACCAAGTTCTGAACCCTCCGGCACCTGCATGACTACCGCCTGCGCTGCTTTTTTTCCAATAGTGGCACAATCGCTGCCAAAAAATGCGGTGCGCCTTGAATTCGGTTCGTCAGCATCTATGGTAAACACCGGAATACCCATACTGACGGCCTCATCAATCAGCTCGTCCATACCGGAAACACCGCCGCGGACGATGATACCATCCGGTTTTTCTTCCCTCTGCAAAACATCATTCATGTTGGCTATCAGATTTTCTTCCCAATTATTATAGCTGTCGGCTCCTATAACTTCCGTTATCGTTCCCTGCTCTTCGTCTGCCTTATGCATCCCGTCTATGATTGGAGTCCAATACTCATGTGCTTTATTGGGACATATAAATACAAAGTGATACGGTTTGGATTCTGCCGCGGCAACAGCAGATACGGGCATCGTAAAAAGCGTAATGCCCATCATCAAACAAAGAATAAAAGCGCTAATCTTTAGTATAAATTTCTTCATGAACCTGACCTCCTATTGCTTTGAAGAAGCAATAATTATTTTGCAATCTATATCAAAAGCCGTTGTTTTAATATAAATGGATTTCTCTCTCAAAATCATAAAAAATTGCAGATAAAAAGACACTGCTCAGCAAGATTATGATAATCGATTTTCACTATTCTTTCAAGGACTATGGAGAAATTTAAAATTTTTATGGAATATAGGACTATAAATGCCCTGACCATTTTCATTCTATTTGCTTTTCAATCAGGCAAAACGGAAAATAACAGGCAACTCCCTGTGTCATAAATCCTTATCTTTAAAACAAAAACCGGTCCATGCATAATTTACATACACATGACCGGTTTCTGTTTTGACCCTGCAATCCATACTTCGCAAGGGCGTTTCCCTTAATTCACAAACCTCTTAGTCTGCTTTATGCTTTTCAATGATTTCCTTAAACCGCATATAGGATGCATTAGTTTCCTTGTCCGTCATCTGCTCAATCTCTTCATCCATTGCCTGTTCATCCAATTCATCTAATAAGCCTGCCAAATCATCCTCTGAAAAGAAATTACCGTCCATAATCGAATACCTCCGTATATTTATCTGACCTTATTATACATATACTCTATCCGGAAATGCAACCCTCCATTTCATATTAAAAGCAGTACCTGTTCCGCTAGGTTCATTCATAAGCCACCGGTATATACCATTACTTCCAATTTAATAGGCTCAGTTAATGTCTCATTTCCCATCCGATGTCTGGTATCTCAGGCACCCAGCATCATATTTGCAATCACCACACTTGCCGCTACTCCAGCCAGGGTGGCAAGCAATCCGCCGGCAAGAGTCCAACGGGTCTTTTTCACCTTCACAGACAGAAAATACACAGACATGATATAGAATATACTTTCTGTGCAGCTCATAACGATGGATGCGGTCAGACCAATACCGGAATCCGTTCCATATTCCTTAAACAAATCAAATACCAGCCCATTTGCTGCTGAGGTAGAAAATAAACGTACCAGAATCACCGGCAATACCTGTGCCGGAATCTTAACCAGTTCTCCAACAGGTGTTAACAGCTTCGCTGCCATATCCAGAACGCCCGAAGCCCGTATTACTCCCACCGCCACCATCAGCCCCACCAGGGTAGGCGCGATTCCAATTACGATTTTAAATCCTTCCTTTACTCCCTCAATGAAGATATCATATACCTTCTCCCGATTCAATAAACCATAACCGATGATATAAAAAAGAGTCAACGGTATCATAAAGCTGGAAATCATGGAAATTAGTTTCATACCTGTCCCTTCACCCATTCCTATTCTGATTCATAAAGTGCTTATAATGCCTATCCTTTTTTATTCTCATGGGTATTCCGCCTGCATTTCCATAAACCATACAAAATCCCTACAAGCGTAGACGCAAAGGTTGCCGCCAGCCCCGGTAAAATAATTGCTCCCGGATGTACAGAACCATACTGACTTCGATAGGCAATCATATTAATCGGTATTAACTGCAGGGAAGATATATTGATTACCATGAAGAGACACATCTCATCACTGGCAGCATCCGGATTCTCGCCGGACTCTTCACAACGCTTTTTATGTATTTCATGAAGGCCTTTGATTGCCTTTAGGCCGGTAGGCGTGGATGCCCAGCCCAGCCCCAGCAGATTCGCAATCATATTAGCAGCAATATATCCTATCACCTGCTCCTCCTCTGCTGCCTGGGGGAATAATAAACGAAGGACCGGCATCAGCAGCTTTGTCAACTGCCGGACCAATCCTGTTTCTTCTGCAATCTTCATGACCCCTGTCCACATTCCCACAACACCCAGCATGACAATACACAGGCTGATGGCTTCCTTCGAAGAATCCAGTATACCGGAGGATACTGGTTCCATCGTTCCGGTAAATGCTGCCACGATAATACCAATGATAATCATGAATGCCCAGATATAGTTTAACATGCCAGACTCCAAAAGGGGTTTTTATAATGTATTGACTCCAGAATAAAAATATGTTAGGAATACCTCATCCAAATTCGACATTCAAACTTCACGATTCACCATGTATTTATATCTTCCGTGTCTTACCACAGGTCATATTCTACACCACAAATCCCACATAGCACCGGTCATCATAATTCACCATACTCTCCTGCGCTCCCTTCGTCGTCCTGTATATCTTATAGCATAGCGGGTCCTCCTGCATCACCCGCTTTACTTCCTGTTCACTCTCTGCCAGGGTTGCCTTCAGCTCCGGATACCCGTCCGTAGCCAGAACAATCTGGTCCCCTTTCTTCACATCCAGCCGCTTTATCATACTACAATTCAACGAAGTGCTGTTCAGCTCCGGATATCCAAAATCGCATTCCATGTTTTCCAGATAATACTGCCGCTCAATTAATGGCATAATCCATCTTCGGCTGATATCCTTCTCCAGCAGTTCCTCTTCTGTCCTCCCCTCTGCCAGAAGGCTGCGAATCACCATGCTGCGAATCTCGGCGATTACTGCATCTACCTTCTTTCCATTTTCATACAGACGGCCATTTACCATATAATTACAATCTCCCAGACACCATATCTCGCGATAATGTCTGCTGTAAATGAGCAGAGACGCCCGCAGCTCCTCCGAAATCGGAATATCCTTATCCTTTGCAAACTGTACCTTCAACGCATCATGAAGCATCTCAAAGCAGCGGTCACACTCCGTATCCGTCTTCATTCCCTGCATCGTTTCCAGAATCAAATCCTTTGCATACTCACCACTGGCCTTTCCATCCCATAGATGTTTCTCCTGACTGGTTGCACCGTCCACCACGACCACAAAATCATCATTTATCAGGTAACCGTCCTCACAGCCTGTACCATCCTTATACTTTCCCTGTAGAAATACTTCCTTTACCTTCATTTTGCCACCTTCCATTCTCTTACTTATCCCTGTAATACTTCTGATTCTTACTTTTTGGTGTGTCCGGCTTCGTCATTTTCAGCCTTCCGCTTTCAATCAGCGGATTCAAATAATTCTTCATCATATAGCTGATTGTAGATAAACGAAGCAGCGTCGCAATCTCCTGCCTGGACCTGGGTTCCCGGCAGAAATTAAGAATTAGCTCCTCTTCATTCAAATAGACAGCGTAGTCCTGGCGCTCCCATAGCATTACCGGCGTATTCTCTGCTTCATCATTATAAAATGTCACAACAAATTCCCTTCTGGAATCAGCAAATACCGCTTCCTTCATACCAGCCTCCCGAAGCACTCTCTGTATCGTCGGTATGCCGCTATAGCGACTTTCCGTTATATTCAAAGCCTCCAAGGCGCGTGCCAGAACCGGATTTCTTGTATCCGGTGTTACCCTGCCCAGCTGGTCTACGGTCAGTCTTCCATAAAGCCCTCCCGGATTCCGGATTTCCAATCGATTCTTGTAAAAGATAATCTCAATCGGCATAGCCTCTGTATGAACACTGTAATCTCTGTGAATCAGCGCATTCAGAACCGCTTCCCGTACGGCAAGAACCGGATATTCCATTTTATCCTTCCGCTTCCCAGTCTCCGAATCAACAATCGTTCGTATTTTCATATTTTTCAGCAGAAATGCCATTGCCCCGTCAAGCAGCTCCGGAATAGTTCCCTCAATCCTCTTGTTATCCAAAAACCGGGCGCCATCTTCATCTACATCACCCTTCTGATATCCTGGTACCACCATGGCATTTATCGTATACTGGGGATAGAACATCTGAGGATAAATAGAGAATAATAACGTACATGCCAACGTAGGCTTACCCCGAACTACCATACTCAGAAATCCTTTGATTTCCTCGTCCGGTAACAGGGACAGCCGTGCGTTCCGCTCCTTAATCCGCTCAACATATTCATTTAACTTATTTTCATCAATGGTTTCCATGGTAGCTGCTTCATTCAGCCTTATCTCATCCTGGTACTTCTTACGAAATGCTTCGTAGCTATAAATCTCATAGTCACTCATTGGTTCATCCGAATCTCCCACCCGGATATAAGACCCCTTCATCCGTCCCACTCCGCTGTAAAAACAGGGACGCTCTGCCACATCAATCCCTGGTACTTCTACCGCCACTACATACCCTTCTTCAAATAAAACCGTGGTAAAAACCGGTCTTACCACAGGAGTCATCTGCTTACACTGCTCATTTATCCTTTTCTGAATATCCTGGACATCATACACGCCAACAACCTTATAACCCAATCGCTCATCCATGCCGAGAAGAATGATTCCACCCATATCCTGGTTGGAAAAAGACGAAAGCGTATCATACATTCTCTTAGGGCATCCCTCATGAGCCGCCTTCAGTTCCACCGTCTGGGATTCTCCTCCCATAATCTGTACTCTACGAACCAACTCCTTCAGTTCTTCCTCAATCATTGCCTCCGCCTCCCTTTCACTACTCACTCTATCTCTTATTTTAGTTTATATAAACAAAATAAGCAAACAAAATTTCAGTTATTTCCAAATTTGTTTGCTTATTTTTAATATATTTATTCATTTCTTCACTTAAATTTCACTTATTTATGCATTTTTCACTTTTTAATCCAAATCTTTTTATTTTCTTACCCAGCGTTTCTCCCACATTTCTCACAACAATGCCTGATATATATCCCGCTTACTGATTCCCCGGTCTGCTGCCGCCTGCTTCATGGCCGCCTTCTTATCCATGCCCTGATTCATATAGAAATCCACATGCTCCGGTATCTCCATGGCCTCCCACTGTCTGCGGTTCTCTTCTTCCAATGCCTGAAAGCTGACTCCTTCCAGCACCAGCACACATTCCCCCTTCGGTTCATGCTCTGTGTAAAAGACTGCTGCTTCCTCCAGTGTGGTCTGAAAGACCGTTTCATGCTTTTTCGTCAATTCCCGACAAATGGTCGCTCGCCGGTTTCCCAGGTTCTCCAGCAGCTCCTCCAAGGTCCGTACCAACCGATGCGGGGCTTCATATAATATAATGGTTCTGGTCTCTGTCCGCAGACCTTCCAGGATGAAAGCCCGTTCTTTTTTCTCCGGAGGCAGAAATGCCTCAAAGCAAAAGCGTCTGGTAGAAAGACCACTCAAGGTCAATGCAGTCACACAGGCACAGGCCCCCGGCAGCGAGGTTACCGGAATGCCCGCTTCCTGGCACTGACGAACCAGCTCCTCCCCCGGGTCTGAGATTCCCGGCGTTCCGGCATCTGTTATCAAGGCAACATTCTGCCCCTCCTGCAGCTTTCCTACCAGGGTTCTCGCCTTATCGTATTTATTATACTCATGATAGCTGGTCATGGGCGTCTTGATTCCAAAGTGATTCAGCAGCTTAATGCTATTCCTGGTATCCTCCGCTGCAATCAGGTCTACCTCCTGAAGAATCCGTACCACCCGATAGGTTATGTCCTCCAGATTTCCAATTGGCGTTGCACATAAATATAATTGTCCCGGCATCTCACTTCACCACCTTCCACTCAGACGCTCAATCTCTTCCGTATAAACACCCTTCTCCCGATATACCACCAACGGCGGTTCCACTGTAATTCGGGATTTTCCGCCCCGTACAGCTTCTATCATCACCATGTTCGGTTCTTTCTCTACATATGGATGTACCATTCGCATCCGCTTTGGTTCCATTTTGTATTGCATTAGCACCAAGAAGATTTCCGCCAGGCGGAAGGGCTTGTGAATCAGGAAAAAGCTGCCCCCCGGCCGTACCAGATAGGCGGCTGCCCTTACTACATCCTCCAAGCTGCAAAGCACCTCATGTCTGGCAATATTTTTCGGTTCATATTCATTTTCCAGTCCATGGCGGGCTGTCATATATGGGGGATTGGAGGTAATCACATCAAAAGAAGCTGCTGGAAATAATCCCGCGGCTTCTTTTATATCCCCCTGTATAATTTCAATCCGGTCCTCCAAATGATTCAGCCGTACACTTCGGTCCGCCATCTCTGCACTGGCCTCCTGAATCTCCAGACCCGTAATATGCGCCGCCTCTGTATGAGCCGCCAATAAAATCGGAATAACACCGGTGCCAGTGCCTAAGTCCAAAATCCGGCTGCCAGCCTTTGCTTTGACAAAATGAGACAAAAAAACCGCATCTACACCAAAGCAGAACCGCTTTGGGTCCTGAATAATCTGATAACCCCTACATTGCAAATCATCCAACCGCTCTCCCGGTCTTAGCATTCCTTCCATCATTTCCTCATATCCGGATGTCCTCCCTGCAAATCAGTCCTAGTCATCCAGCTTCGATTTTCCTTCCTTTTTCTCCTGCTTCTCCAGCTCTTCCAATTCCTTCATTTCTTCCGCATCTGCATTCAGCTTGTTCTTATCCCGATGTCTTTTCGGCTTAAACCGGAGGTCCTCTACCTTGTACTCCAGAAGCTCCTTTTCACCGGCATCATTCGTAATCAATACTTTCACATTCTGCCGAAGAACATTCACGCCGGTCACTTCACCCTTTTGACCAGTCGGAGTTTTTACATAATCCCCTACATTCGGCATACGGTCATTCAGATATTCATAGGTTGCTTCTTCATGGTTCAGACAGCACATCAATCGTCCACAGACACCGGAAATCTTGGTCGGGTTTAAGGACAGGCTCTGCTCCTTTGCCATCTTAATGGAAACCGGAGCAAAATCAGATAAGTAGCTATGACAACACAACTCCCGTCCACAGATTCCAATCCCGCCGACAATCTTCGTCTCATCCCGGACACCAATCTGGCGAAGCTCGATTCTGGTCTTAAACACAGATGCCAAATCCTTCACCAGCTCCCGGAAATCAATTCTTCCGTCCGCAGTAAAATAAAACAGAACCTTATTATTATCAAAGGTATACTCCGCCTCAATCAGCTTCATCTCCAGCTTATGCTTTGCAATCTTCTCCAGACAGATATTAAAGGCTTCCTTACACCGCTCCTTATTCTTCCGGTCCCTTACCCGGTCCGCCTCTGTTGCCTTCCGGATGATTGGCTTAATCGGTGTCGGCATCTTTCTCTCATCAATGGTTCTTCTTCCATAAACTACCTTACCGTATTCCATACCCCTTGCGGTTTCAACAATAACATGATCCCCTGCATCTACATCAAAGGCTAACGGGTCGAAAAAATATATCTTCCCTGTTTCGCGAAATCTAACTCCGATTACTTCTATCATTTTGATTCTCCTTTATGGTCAATAACAGCAATTCCATTGCTATATCGAAATTCACATTTGCCTCTAAACGAATCTTTACCTTATCCATAGCATCTAATACGTTCTCAATCCCTTCAAAGGAAATATAATTCGCCTGCTGCTTTAGTGTACTATATTCTTCTTTAAATAACAACTTATCCGGAGAGCCGGACACCTTTAGCATCAAAATATCCCGATACCACATCATCATTAAATCAATATAATCATAGATTTCCAGCTTATATTTGCTCATCCGTTTCACGGCTTCTGTAAAATCATAGATTTCCATTCTATTGGCATTTTTCAAAATGCGGACACAATCATATTTAATCTCGTTATACTCCTCAGAGGTTGCCAGACGTACCGCCTTTCCCAGGTTGCCAAAGGCAAAACCAACACAGAACTTGGCTTTTGTCGCCGGCACTCCAATCCGGGACAGATATTCCATCATATCCAGCTCCCCTACCGGCCGCAGATTCAAAGTAATACACCGGGATATAATCGTAGGAAGCATCTTGTCAATATTATTCGTCAACAGTAAGATTACTGCGTATTCCGGAGGTTCCTCCAATGTCTTTAACAGCGCATTCTGTGCCTGTGGATTCATCAGTTCTCCCTGTGGAATGATATAAACCTTATACCGGCTGCTGTAAGGCCGTACAATAATACTTTTATTCACCTGCTCCCGAATATCATCTACCGAAATCACCGATGGCTTCTCATGGGTCACCCAGATAATATCCGGCTGATTTCCAGTATCACTCTGGATACAGGAGCGGCACCTCCCACAAGGGTCTGTGCCTCCGGCTTCACACTGTAAGGTCTTGGCAAATAACCCTGCCAGCAGCTTCTTACCTGTTCCCTTTTCTCCATGAATCAGGTAGGCGTGGGCTACCTTGCCTTGCTCTATACTGCTTTTAAAATGACCGATAATACTTTCATGCCCGATAACATCTTTAAATGCTGTCATAGCCAACACCTTCTTTCCAAATATAGTAACTTATAATAAAATAATATTCTCCCAATGCCTAAGTGATGATATCAATCAACATCCCCCGTATATCATCAATCAGACGAAGAATTTCCAAATGATCCTTCTCCTCTTCCATAAGCGCACCAGCTAATTTATCCAGCTCCTCATCTACCAGATGAATGATTCCATATACCCGGTGTCTTCCCTTCCGGTCCAGAAAGTTCTCCCTGGAAAAGGAATAAGAACGGGTCGTAATCTCATTCATAAATTCTTTGATTTTCGCCCGGTAACGCTTCATGTCCCGGATATCCTTATGCCGGGCAATCCGCTGTCCCTCCGCCTCGATTTCCTTCATCAGACCTTCCAGCTTTGCCTGCAATTCACTTTCCTGAATATGGCTGACCAGGGTAAACTTAAAATCATCATTTCCGGCATTCTTCACTGCTTCTGCAGCATCTACCTGCGTTAATTGGGATATGGCATCCAGCTTTATATCCATTTACCCTGACCTCCCTTCCGGCATTCCATTTTGGAACGAATTTAGTTCGTAAATGCTTCGCATTTTCTCGATTTGGCGTTTCCGCCAAATTACTCATTCATAAAGCTTCTCCACTGAATGCAAGCGTTCGTGGAAACGCTTTATGAATGCCTGCTTGACTCTGAATGTATATTAATATTATCGGTTTAATATCCGTTCTTCAATAGCCAATACTATTTTAGCATGAATATCCTCCTCCGGTAAAGTGGCAGAAATTCTCATGATTCTTCCTTTTTCCCGCTCTGCCAGCATACGGTATCCTTCTGCTACCTTCTGATGGAATTCCAGTCCTGCTGCCTCCATCCGGTCAAGCTCCGCCTGTTTTTTCTTTCTCCGCAATCCCTCTTCTGCATCCAAATCCAACAGGATTGTGAGCTGAGGCCGCAGCCCCTCTAAGGCATATTCATTTACTGCATAAACGGTATCAATCCCCATCCCTCTTGCAATTCCCTGATAAACCACTGAAGATTCCACGAACCGGTCACAAATGACCGCTTTTCCTGCATCCAAAGCCGGTCGAATCACTTCATTTACCAGCTGCGCTCTGGCAGCTGCATACAGAAGCAATTCCGTACTCGAACACATCTCTGCATATTCCCGATTCAATATCAGCTGGCGGATGGCTTCACTGATTACCGTTCCACCTGGCTCTCTGGTAATGACAATTTCATACCCCTTGTCTGCCAGATAGTCCCGAAGCAGCTCTATTTGTGTACTTTTTCCCGCACCATCCGGTCCTTCCATGGAAATAAATAATCCCTGCATTCTGAATGTCCTTTCCTTATTTTATCATTGGCTCACAGCCCTTCCCATGTATTTTCCTTTTTATTCCCGCTCATACCATTTCACTGCTCTTCCGGCAATTCGGGCAATCAATAATCAGGCTAAAATCAGAATTATTTTTACGCCAAAAGCAGCTCCGGTACTTCCAATTCCCTACAGCACCTTGGACAAAAATTCCTTCAACCGAGGATGCTGCGGATTACCAAAAAACGCCTCCGGCGGATTCTCTTCCATAATCTGACCGCCATCCATAAACAGCACTCTGGTCGCAACCTCTCTTGCAAAGCCCATCTCATGGGTAACGATTACCATAGTCATGCCTTCTTCCGCCAGCTCCCGAATCAGCTCCAATACCTCTCCAACCATTTCCGGGTCCAGCGCAGAAGTAGGCTCGTCAAATAATATGGCCTCCGGATTCATAACCAGGGAACGCACAATGGCAATCCGCTGCTTCTGTCCGCCGGACAGCTTACTTGGATATTCATCCTTTTTATCATATAAGCCAATCCGCTTTAATAATGCACTGGCAGTTTCTGTTGCCTGTTCTACTGTCTGCAGCTTCAGGGTAACCGGCGCCAATGTAAGATTCTCCATAACCGTCAGGTTATTAAAGAGATTAAAATGCTGGAATACCATACCTACCCGCTGTCTCGCCACATTGACATCCATGCGGTTCTCCCCTTCAATAGCCTTCAGCTTTTCTTTATATTCCTTGCCTTCATGCTTTTGAAGCAAATCATCCTTTTTAATGCTTTGGATGATATCCTTATCATATTCCGCCTGTTCTCCCCCATTCGAAGCACCTTCCGGATGCTTCTCCTGATACAGCCTATGATAGGTTTTCGAAGCTGCCATTACCTCCGGATGCAGATATGGGTCTGCCGGTGTCAACAGCTTTTCATCCAGCCAGATTTCTCCGTAGGTTGGTTCCTCTAACAGATTCATACACCGTAGAAAGGTACTTTTTCCGCTGCCGGAGGGTCCGATAATAGCTACCTTTTCGCCCTTTTCAATTTCAATGCTGACGCCCTTCAGCACCTCAAGGTCTCCAAAGTTCTTGTAAATATTCCTAACGCTTATCACTTGCCCGCAGCCCCCTTTCCATCAATCGTAACGCCAAGGTAATCAACAATATGATAACAATATAAATCACCGCCATTACAAGAAACGGCATCATATATTCATAGTTGCTGGAACCAATCGTCCGAAATGCTTTATACAAATCCACAACTCCGATAAAGCTGACAACTGAGGTTTCCTTCACCAGAGAAATCAACTCATTTCCCAGAGTAGGCAGAATATTTTTCACTGCCTGGGGGATAATGATTTTCCGCATCGTGATGCCATAGTTCAGGCCCATGGCACGTCCTGCCTCCATCTGTCCGATATCCACAGACAAAATGCCGGAACGCATGATTTCCGAAACATATGCTCCACTGTTCAAGCCCATTATGATAATCGCTACTGCAACAGATGATAAATTAAACCCAATCAATGGCAGGATTACAAAATACCCCAGCAGCAATTGGACTACAATAGGCGTCCCCCGGAAAAATGCCACATACACCGTACAAATCCGGTTTAATACAGACATGACCTTCCCCTTCTTCGGCTGCACCTCTACTGCTGCAATCAGCGTACCAATTATGATACCCAAAAGCAATGCCACAAAGGCGATAATCATGGTATTAACCAAACCGGTTACCACCTCTTTGTAGCTGCCTTTATTCACAAAAGCATCCCAAAATAAATTCCACTTGTTCATTAAAGATTGAAATGTCATATTCAGCCCTCACAATGTAATACGAGAAGAAACCTGCCCCTCCGGACAGGTTTCAGCTTATCTACAGTTCCTTAATTTGCTGCATTAACCTTCTTTACAATCATATTTGCAGGTGCCTCATCAATAATGACATAATTGATGTTACCGGACAGCATATCATTGACTGCCAATGAACCAGAGGTATAACCAACCCAGCTCATATTGCTGATACCATCAAAATCCCAGTCAGCATCACCCTTTACAAAATACTCTGCCGTCGTGCCGCTCTGACCGCCGATTCTTCCGGCTTCCTGTCCTTCCAGGACAGCCAGCACATCCTCTGCTGTTTCACATGCATCAAAGTCTGTATTTTCACTCGGCACGATTAATAACTGTGAAGCAATATAGTAGGAATCCGTGAAGTTCACACTTTCCTTTCTCGTCTCGTTAATCGTCAGCCCTGCAATCGCCATATCTGCCTTGCCGGTATCCACATAGGTACAAACTGCTTCAAAATCTACATCCAGGATAACTAATTCCTTCCCTATGTATTCTGCAAGACCTGCCGCCAGCTCCATGTCAATCCCGTAGAAGGTATCCCCTTCCTTATACTCAAATGGTGAAAACTCTGCATTAGTAGCAATTATCAGCTGGTCCTTCGAAGAATCCTCCTTTGCGGATGTGACACCCTGAGGTGTTCCATCACCAAAGTAATTATCACAGATGCTATCTAATGTTCCGTCCTCCTTCACAGAAGCAATATATGCATTTGCCTGCTCCAACAGCTCTGCATTGTTCTTGTCCACACCAAACGCATATTGCTCGTCCGTCAAAGAAATATCAATGGTCTTTACTACATCATTTCCTCCGTTGCCGGCTCCGCAGCCTGTCACCATAACTGCTGTCATTGCAGCCAGGCAAACCGCTGTCATTCTGGATATTAATTTTTTCATAATAACACTAACCTCGATTCTAATTATTGGCTTTTCACCTATTTTATTTCTCTTGCGAATTTTACACTATTTCCTGCATACTTGTCAATGGCTGCCAGTAATTGCCGTCTAATACCCATAATATTGCTGGTCATATATCGGCTCCTCTACCATAATCGGCTCCTTGCCAGATACAATCAACATCAGGATTGATGTAACAATCGGCATCAGATATGCACAGATGATACTGCCAATGGCATAATTCTGAGCGGAAGATTCCGGCAGAAACATTGCATATAAGCTCTTGTACACCGGAAACATCATGAAAATATGTGTCAAGATTGTCACTATACTAGCCAGTGGTGACACTAACGCAAACAACCATCCAATAAATGGAAGTGCAGACAATACAGATATGACAATCGAGGTGCCATATGAAATCGCAATGAAAATCCAAAACGCATTGGAACGGTCATTAATTACCTTATTAATAGCAAGCACCCGGTATTCACTGCTTGGAAGTGTGAACATCAGCCAGATATTCGCATACGGAATCCAGGCAAGCCATGCCTTATTATTTCCTACCTTCTTTGCCATACGGTATAAGCCTATGCTATTCAGAACATAGAGTATTGCAAGTATCAAAAACGCAATTAAAAAAACAACAATAATCATAGTCATGACTGCCGTAGAGGCAAACATCTCTTCTAGCATATCTTCTACATCAGAATTATTGTAATACATAAAATCCTCCTTTTCGGACCTTTTCTCAAGGTACATGAATCATACTTTCTACCCGCTTCTATCGTTTACTGCAAGCTGCCTCCCGGGCTCCTCCCAGCTTGCGGTGAGTCCCTCCTCAAGTCTTATGCCTAGGTATATCCTGCTCTGTTGTTTGGCTCTGCAGTCCGACTCAAGGACTCCTCCCACCTTGCGGCGGGTCCCTCCTCAAGTCATATTATATCATACTCCCTACATAATGAAAATCTTTTATTTCCTTCTTATATATCTGTTCCGGATAAGCAATTACCCTTTTTACACCTGTATTTTCTTTATAATGCGTTTTCATGTTCCATTAATATCTTTATATAATACTGCTCCTCTCCCTGTCCGAAAGAATCCTGTGCTATGCCATGAACCGTTAATCCCCATTGCACACATTCTTCTATATAATCCCGCTGTACCTCGGTAATCAGTTCTCCCGGCACAAGCACTGGTATGCCCGGTGGATATACCGTTACATAATCTCCCGCAATCTGTCCCACAGCCTCTGCCAAAGGAATATGCTTTGACTTTTTACGGAGTGCCTCCCCCGGCAGTACTGCTTTTTGCTCTGAATGCATCCGTGCAGCCCGTTCTGCTTTCCTTTCAATCTTTGACTTATGTGGATGATTCCCGGCAAAGCCTTCTGTTTTCTTTGATAACCGGCATTGAGAAGCACGACGGTCCATTTCCTGCAATGCTAAATGCAGACGTTTATAACCGGCCTCACAATCCGCTACGCTGGTCATTGCCAATGCATAGTTTACAGATGCCATTTCCAGAACCATTCCAAAACCCTTTTCCAGTTCCTTCCGAAACTCTTCTCCGCTCCATGTATGCTCCGGCATACAAAAGATTAATTTCGATTCATCATAGGCAAAGCAGCCTGCACGCCGAACCTCTTCTGTCGTTAACAAATGAATCCATTTCAGTCCCATCCACTTCTTACGGTAATACTTTAGCCTGGAATAATACTCTGCCATTCGGGTCTGCCGCCCTTCCTCCATTTCAGCAATACAATTCTCCATGGCTGCGACGAATAAATAAGACGGCGAACTGGTCTGATAGACGCCCAGATACCGCTCCACCCGTTCAATCAGTTCCCGGTCATTCATTTGATTTTCGGTCTCTTCTCTTGTTTCCTCATTTCCGGTTTTTTTTCCCCCCGGTTTTGCCCCTTCCGTCTTTTTGTTCTCTGATTCCATGCTTCCGGTTTTTGTCCTGCCAATATGCAGGATTGCGCATTGGGTATAGCAAGGAAGAGTCTTATGCAGACTTTCTATCACTAAATCCGCTCCACAGCGTACCGCAGAATCTGGAAATCCTGCGCCAAACTCCAAATGAGCCCCATGAGCCTCGTCCACAATCAGCCGCCTTCCTGCCCGATGAACGACTTCACTAATCCCGCGAACATCTGACAAAATTCCTTCATAAGTGGGAGAGGGAAAAATAACCGCCTTTGCCTCCGGATTCTCATGCAAAGCCCGCTCAACCTGAGCCGGTGTAATACTCCCACAAATACCATATGGTTCTATGGTACGCGGATACAAATACACTGGTTTTAAATTTAACAACGCAACAATATTATACACAGCTTTATGACAATTCCGGCTCATAATAATCGTATCACCAGAATCGCAGACCGCAGAAACTGTCGTTAGAATTCCACAGGTACTGCCATTTACAAGATAATAGGACTTACGGCTGCCATAAATCTCCGCTAGCTGTGCCATGGATTCCGACAAAACTCCTTCCGGCGCCAGCAGGTTATCCAGTCCCGGCAGCTCCGTCACATCCATTTGGATTCCTAATCCATCTATAACAGAATTCCCTGTCTTTTCTGTCCGCTCCTCCGATTCATTTACTTCTTTTACCGCTTCCATTTCAGTCGAAGCAACTACCTGCCGCTTATGTCCCGGCATATGCCAGGGATAATAATCCCGGCTGCAATATTCCTGTAAACAATCATTAAAAATTCGCTTCATTCTTCTTTGCTCCTCATATAATTATCGGATACGCTCATACAAAATAAAAGCCCCTAAATACCACAAATGCGATATCTAAGGGGCTATGCCCAGAACCGGAATCGAACCAGTGACACGAGGATTTTCAGTCCTCTGCTCTACCAACTGAGCTATCTGGGCTTATAAATGAGTCAGTACTGCACTTACCTTTGCCATTATATACTAGGGGTTCTGCTATTTCAAGGCTTTTCGTAAATTTTCCCGGAAATCCCATCCGTTCGGTATTGGCATTTCTGCCAGCAAAACGAATACTTCCTAAATAATCTTGCTATAACGTTTACGAATGCTTCTTAAACATTCTGATTATTACAAGCACAGATGCCTCTTAATAGCCTGATTTAACAAGTACGGATGCTTTTTAATAGCCTGACTATAACATATGTTGATATTTAATAACAAAAATCACAAGCTCTTTATTAACGGACTTGTGATTTTCAGTAGCGGGGACAGGATTTGAACCTATGACCTCCGGGTTATGAGCCCGGCGAGCTTCCAGACTGCTCCACCCCGCGTTATGGAATTAATAAACGCATTATATATTTCTATTACCCGCAAAATCAGAACTTATCCCTATTGGCAGGAAGGAATAGATATATAAACGTCTTTGTAAAATGGATGGAGGTGGATTCGAACCACCGAAGCAAGATGCAGCAGATTTACAGTCTGTCCCCTTTGGCCACTCGGGAATCCATCCATATTATATACATCATCTCACTCAGTTCTATTTTACACTAAGCCAGAAGATTTATTCACTCCGATTTCAGAGCCGATAGCATTTAATACTATAATACAATCTAATTCAAAACATATTTCGCAATAGCTGCAATAAAAAATGGGACCTACAGGGCTCGAACCTGTGACCCTCTGCTTGTAAGGCAGATGCTCTCCCAGCTGAGCTAAGATCCCATATTAACGACCCAGAAGGGACTCGAACCCTCGACCTTCGCCGTGACAGGGCGACGCTCTAACCAACTGAGCCACTGGGCCATTCGTCATAAATATTTCTACATGGTTCTGCACCTTCAGAACATCATACAGCTTCCATCTAACCTTCCCTGGTCAAGCCCTC
>JAMOZY010000002.1:0-24128 GCA_023667695.1 Clostridium sp.
GATATTTACCTCAGGAAGCCGCGGTAGCAGAATTAGTACGCTAAACCATAATTTACCCCAACTCCATTCCGGCAGTCATCCGGTACCCCAGAAGAAATGCCGCCGTTTCCATCCGTTTCTTTCCCTCCAGCTGCAGGGATGTAATCCGCAAGGCTCCCGGATTACATTGTACCGTAAAGGATTTCTTATCCACTGCTATCACAGTCCCGGCAGAAACTGATTTTCCATCAGCCGGCTCTGTCTCTACCACATCTGCCTCATAGATTTTCAAGGTCTTACCCTCCAAACGGGTATAGGCGCTTGGCCATGGGTTCAGCCCCCGAATCAGTCGTTCCAGTTCTTCCGCCGGCTTCTGAAAATCCAACTCTCCCATAGCCTTATTCAGCATATGGGCATAACAGCTTCGTGCATCCTCCTGTGGTATCCTTGGCGCGGTTCCCTCTGCCAGCTTTTGCAACGTGGACAGGCATAATTCGGCGCCTGCTGCCGCCAGCTTATCATGATAGGTACCTCCCGTTTCTTTCGGTTCAATGGGTACCACCTTCTTCTCAATCATATCACCGGTATCCAGCCCTTTTGCCATATACATGGTGGTAACCCCGCTTTCCTTCTCACCATCAATAATGACACGCTGAATGGGTGCCGCTCCCCGATACTTTGGCAATAAGGATGCATGTACATTAATACATCCCAGCGGAGGCAGCTTCAGAATCGCTTCCGGCAGAATCTGTCCAAAGGCTACTACTACAATAGCCTCCGGCTCCAGCTTCTTCATTTCCTCTATTACCTCCGGATTTCGTACCTGCTCCGGCTGAAAGACCGGTATGTTATATTCCAATGCCTTTTCCTTCACCGGAGTATACTGCATGCTCTTTCCCCGCCCTTTCGGCTTATCCGGTTGTGTATAGACACCTGCCACCTCATGTCCGGCTGTTACAATAGCTTCTAAGACCTTCACTGCAAATTCCGGTGTTCCCATGAAAATTATCCGCATTCTGCCACCTGCTTTCCATTTGACCTTTCTTGTCGTTTTCTTATATGCTTCACATTCCAAAGCCTTCCCTTTGGCTTTATTCCACATCCCGGATTCCGTCTGCCGCATGATCCCGGTAGAGTACCCCATTCAGATGGTCCACTTCATGACAGATGGCTCTCGCCAGTAATTCCGTACCTTCCACTGTAATTGGCTCCATATTTTCATTATATGCCTGACATTTTACATAGTTCGGACGGGTTACCGTACCTACCTTTCCCGGAAGGCTTAAGCAGCCCTCATCTCCGGTCTGCTCTCCGGATTGCTCTATGATTTCCGGATTCACCAGTACCAACGGATGCTCGTCTCCCACATCAATCACTACAATCCGTTTTAAAATACCTACCTGCGGTCCTGCCAGTCCTACCCCATTAGCCTCATACATAGTATCAAACATATCATCCACGAGCTGCAACAGCCTTGGGGTCATTTTCTCCACCGGCTTGCACTGTTTTCTTAAAATTGGATCACCTTCCATCCGGATTTTACGAATTCCCATTTTATTTCCACCTTTCGTTTTCATTTTGCTTTCACGCATTTTCCGCTATCTCATGCCAAGCCTTACCTCGGCTATATTGCTCCTTCATCCATAGACGCCATACCAGTCTGTGGCTGATTTATGATAACCATATTCATAACCAGCTTCTTCTAAGAGCCGGAGCTGAGTACGGATATTCTTGGTATACATTATGCCGGCACCTTTGGCATCATACTCAAAAATACGGAATTCTCCGTAACCCTTATCCAGCTAAAGCTGCCGCGGTCGTATTGATAACCATACGAATGGGTTCCGATATCCAAATGAGCCAGCGCTCCAGAACAAAGCAAATTAAGTATAATCGTTTCTTTCCGTTTAATCAATACCCCTTCATAGGATTCAGGTCAAAATATACCTTCCAGTCCTCCGGCTGTCCAATGGTCGCTGCATACATCTCTAATTGATTCTTCGCCTGTAGCAGCAAATCCTCCTCCTGTGCCTTCAGATAAATCACCCTGCGGTAAATATCCTTAAGCTTGGCAATTACCGGTGCAGCCGGTCCAATCACCCGGACCGGAGTATCCGGACCGGCGCCTCCCTGCCAGTTCCGCACATAAGCCCCAAGCTTTCCTGCCACTTCCTCCGCCACCGCCTCCTGCTGAGCGGTAACCAAAACTGCAAGCATGGCATATGCCGGTGGATATTTTAAGATTCTGCGGTATGCAATTTCATTTTCATAAAAGGCTTTGTAATCCTGTTTTCCTGCCGTTTGAATCACAGTATGCTCCGGATCATAGGTCTGAATGACTACCGTTCCTGCCTGCTGCCCCCGTCCGGCCCGACCTGCTGCCTGAGTCAGCAGGTCAAAGGTCCGTTCTCCTGCCATATAGTCCTGACTATGAAGGGATAAATCCGCCGCCAGAATCCCTACCAGAGTAACATTGGGGAAATCATGCCCTTTCACAATCATCTGGGTTCCCACCAGAATATCCGCTTTCCCCTCGCCAAATGCGGATAAAATCGCCTCATGTCCATCCTTCCCCTTCGTCGTATCTGCATCCATCCGTAAGATTCTCGCCTCCGGAAAAAATTCCTGCAGCTCCGCTTCCACCAGCTGGGTCCCGGAACCAAACCGTCCAATCATCTTCGAACCGCACGCCTTGCACTGCTGTACATAATGCTCCGTATAACCACAGTAATGGCAGACCAGCCTGGGCTGTCTGGAATTATGGTCGTGATAGGTCAAGGATACCTGGCAATGGGGACAATTCACCACCTCGCCACAGCTCCGGCAGGATACAAAGCTGGCATAGCCCCGGCGGTTCATGAATATCATAGACTGCTGTCCCTGTTCCAACCGCTGTCTTACCAACTCCTGCAGCCGGTAACTGAACCGACTGCGGTTTCCCATCCGTAATTCTTCCCGCAAATCTATGATTTCAACCTGTGCCAGCTCCTGTGCCTTTGCCCGTTGGTTCAATTCCCACAAGTGGTATTCCCCCTGCCTTGCTTTGTAATAAGATGCTACAGAGGGCGTTGCCGAACCTAGTATCACACTGGCATGACTCATTTGGGCCCGCTTAATTGCGGTTTCCCTGGCATGATATTTCGGTACATTATCACTTTTATAGCTGCTTTCATGCTCTTCATCCATAACAATCAGCCCCAGGTTGGCAAAGGGGGCAAATAAAGCAGACCGGGGACCGATTACAATGTCTACCTCACCCTTTCGAATCCGCTCAAACTGGTCGTACCGTTCTCCGGCATTCATACGGGAATTCAAAATCGTAATCCGCTCTCCAAAATGCCGGCGAAACCGCATAACCGTCTGAAAGGTCAGAGAAATCTCCGGTATCAGTACGATTGCCTGTCTGCCCTGTTCCATAACGGTATCAATGGCATGCATATAGACCTCTGTTTTCCCGCTTCCCGTTACACCATGGAGCAGATAGGTCTTGTAATCCTCCCCCAGATAATCCCGTCGGAATTCCTCTGCTATGGACTTCTGCTGTTCATTTAATTCCGGCTCCGGCTCTGACAGCTGCTTTCTGGTTCCCACCTGTCTGTACTGGGTTTCCGTCAGAATTTCCAGGGTTCCTTCTTCCTGTAACCGTTCACAGGTAGTCGGACTGATGTTCAGCTTATCCTTCGCTAAGTCATAGGGGATTTCCACATGCTCCAGCAAGGCTTCTGTCAAGCGCACCTTCGCCCGGTTCCGTTTATTCCGCTTATACTCTAGCAGCCGCAGTCTTCCCTCCTCCGGCTCCACTGCCAGACGAAGGGTCTTTTTCTCCACAGGACGGATTTTTTTCTTTACCGGCATGACGGTCATCAACGCCTGATACATGGTAGAACCATAGGTATCCTTCATCCATGCCGCCAGTTGAATCAACTGTCCTTCCACCGGAACCTGATTGGTTACAATACTGTGTACGAGCTTTATTTTATCCATGTCATATTGGGGTGTCTCACTCATGCCAATGACATACCCGGTACGCAGATGATTGCCTCTGCCAAATGGCACCTGCACCTGCATCCCGATGGATATCTTTCCATATAAAGAAAGGGGCAATTCATATTGAAATGCCCGGTCAATGGCTTCATGCGAAATATCGATTATTATATCCACATATCTTGCTGACATCCTCTTCCTCCAATACTTCCCGAATCAATTCCCGTTCATCCATATGATACTTTACACCCTTGATTTCCTGATAATCCTCATGTCCCTTTCCGGCAAGTACAATCACATCCCCCGGTTCCGCATTCAAAATAGCATAACGAAAGGCTTCCTTCCGGTCCATAATTTCGATATAGGTTCCTTCCGTTCTGGAAATCCCGGTAATAATATCATCCATAATATCCTGGGGCTCCTCAAACCTTGGATTATCCGAGGTAATGATGGTAAAATCCGCCAGCCGTCCGGAAACCTCTCCCATCTCATACCGCCGGGTCTTAGACCGGTTTCCCCCACATCCAAAGACGGATACCAGACGGGTCGGCTGATATTCCCGCAGCGTTTCCAATATACTTTCCAGACTGACTGCATTATGGGCATAGTCAATCAAAATGGTAAATGCATCGGAAATTGGAATCAGTTCCACTCTTCCCCGAACCCGGACGGTTGTCAATACCTGTTGAATAATCGAAAACGGCACCTGCATTTCATTGGCAACCGCAATTGCAGACAAGGAATTATAAATACTGAATTTCCCTGGTATATTCACCATCATCTGCCCCTCAGCCTTACCGGACAGATGATACTCGATTCCTAAGTGTCCATCCTCCTTATGGAGCTTCCAGTCTCCGGCACAGTAATCCACACCGGCCTTCATCCCATAGGTCACCACCTGACAGGTATGTCCTTCTAATATCTCCTGGTAATAAGGATCATCCCCATTGAATATACCCACCCGGCAAAGCTGGAACAGCTTGGCTTTCCATCCACGATACTCTTCAAAGCTGGCATGCTCATTGGGTCCGATATGATCCTCAGAAAGATTGGTAAAGATGCCATAATCAAAATCAACACCGGCTACCCGGTCCAGCATCAGCCCCTGAGAGGATACCTCCATAACGACACTGTCCAATCCATTTGCCACCATATCCCGCAGGGTTCGTTGGAGCAGAACCGACTCCGGTGTGGTATTGGCTGCCGGGATGACCCGCTTCCCATCCAGCATTTCGATGGTACCGATAAGTCCGGTCGGGTGTCCGGTTTTTTCCAGCATGGACTGAATCATATATGCGGTAGTGGTCTTACCCTTTGTACCCGTAATCCCGATTACCGTCAGCTTCTTTGAGGGTTCTCCATAGAACATGGAGGAAATGATTCCCATGGCGTACCGGACATTGGACACCTGAATGACCGTAACAGCTTCCGAAACGGCAACGGAATGCTCTACAACCAGAACAGAAGCTCCCTTTTCCGCTACCTCCTGGGCAAAATCATGTCCATCCCGTACACTGCCGGGAACACAAAAAAACAAGCTCCCAGCAGCCACCGCCCGGGAATCGCACTCTACTTCTGTTACCTCCGTATTCAGGCTTCCCTGCAGCAGGGTATATTCTAATCCATGCAATAATTCCAATACCTGCATTGTTTTATCTCCCTTTTCCTAATATTACTTTATTGTATTCAACGGCCTCCAAATCGGAAGCATTCTTTGGTTAAAGTCTGCTTTTAACAAAGGAAAGGAGCTTTTCAAAAGCTCCTTGTTTCTCCTTATTCTTCCTCTTCATCACCGACAATCTTTACCTTACCGCTGTATAATTCCTCCACTGCCAGAGACAGAGGTTTTTTATTCGGCACATCAACCAAAGGCTCTGAACCTGCAATAATCTGTCTTGCACGCTTGGCAGTTGCCAATACGATAGAATACCGGCTCTGAACCACCGGCTGTTCTCCCGGTTCTACCTCGCTGTTTACGACTGCCATTAAATCTGTATAAGATGGATGTATCATGATATAACTCCTTTCTATAGAGCTTTCAGCTCTTCCTTCATCTGATCCATAAACTTTTTATTTTCTTCTATCATGCAGCTTTTTGCCACAATCACAGAATTCACATCTTTGACACACTGGTCCAGGTCATCATTCACTACAATATATTCATACTGCTGCATATCTTCGGATTCCTCGATGGCGCGCTTCATACGCTTATCCACAACTGCCTGGTCCTCCGTTCCCCTGCCAATCAGACGCTGCTTCAGCTCCTGGGCGCTGGGTGCCGTAAGGAAAATCAGTACTGCATCCGGATACTGGCTTTTAATATTCATCGCTCCCTGTACTTCGATTTCCAAAATCACATGATGGCCTGCCGCCAGCTCCTTCTCGACGAAGGCACGGGGCGTTCCGTAATAATTCTCCACATAAACAGCCCATTCAATAAAACCATTATAATCAATCAGATTCATGAAATCTTCTTTGGACTTGAAATAATACTCCCGTCCATCTACTTCCCCTTCTCTTGGCGCTCTTGTGGTGGCTGAAATGGAAAGACTGTATCCATAATCCTGTACCAGGCGTTTTACCACGGTTCCCTTTCCCACACCGGAAAATCCGGAAATAACAATCAGCAATCCCTTTTTATCCATATCATCACCTGACCTTATTCAATATTCTGAATCTGTTCCCGAACCTTTTCAATCTCTGTCTTTAAGTCGATTGCTTTATTGGAAATATCCAGAGAATTCGCTTTCGAAAGAATCGTGTTCGCCTCCCGGTTCATTTCCTGTGCAATGAAATCCAGCTTCCGTCCCACACTTCCACCCTTTGTCAGAATCTCCCGGGTACTGTTAATATGGCTCCGCAGCCGGACGGTCTCTTCATCCACACAAATCTTATCGGCATAGATTACAACCTCCGTTGCAATTCTGGCTTCATCTATCGTGGTGCCATCTAACAGCTCCTGAACCTTTGCCTCCAGCTTACTGCGATAGGTCTGCACCAGCTTCGGTGCCTCCTGTTCGATATAATCCAGCAGCTCCAGCATACCATCCAGCTTATCCAGCAGGTCTTTTCTCAAATGCTCACCTTCCCGCTTTCTGGCTTCTACAAACTGCTCTGCCGCCTGACGGATACCAGTCTCTATAATGCTCCGTAAATGCGCTTCATCTATCCCCTGCTCTTCCCGGGTAAATACATCCGGAAACTGCGACAGCCTCGTAACGGAACTATCATCCCGAATATGGAACTCCTGCTCCATCTGCCGCCAATACTTCACATACTCTCCGGCAATCTCCGGATGGTACTGAATACTGACATTGGAGGCTCTGTAATCCTCATAGGTAATAAATACATCTACCTTGCCCCGGTCAATATATTCCTTCAGCAATGCCCGGATTTCTGCTTCCAGGCAATTCAGCTTTTTGGGCATCTTAATACTGAATTCACTATATCTATGATTCACCGCCTTCATCTCGACGACGAGCTTATAATCCGTTGTTATGGCTTCACTTCTTCCGAAGCCGGTCATACTGTGAATCATGAAGTCACCTACTCTTCTTTATCTATCCATTCGTAACAGCCTGTCATGGATTCCTGACTCAGCCTGTTTCTTGCAATCCAATCCATTATACGGTAAAACCAGTATAAAAGTCAATGACTAACCATGCTTTTCCCTTTTTATGATAGTTCAATTGCCATGCCATCGGTTTCCGCCTGCACGGCCAATACTGCACCTCTGTATGCCCGCTCTAACTGTACAGCGGCAAGTGCTTCGTCATACTCCAATGAATTGTTGGCGATAATGCTGGCATATCCATGAACAAACATCGCAAGTGTTACAAAAACTTCTTTTGTCTGCTCTACATTCATTCCCATCGCTTCCTGCATTGCAGAAATAACCGGTTGAAGTTCCTCTGAATTTATCATTTCAAGCAGACTGTTTCCAACCGCGCCGGATTGAAAAAGTAAGCAGAACAAATTCGGTTCTTCCACCGCAAAGCGGATATAATTCATTCCAATTCCAAACATAACATCTTCCTGCTTTGCCGGAATATTCATCAGATATTCCGTATGATAATCATCTGCTTTTTTATAAGCTGCTTTTTTCAACTCATCAATCGTTGCAAAATGATACATGACAGGCTGTGTGGAACAGTTCAGCTTTTTGGATACTGTCCTGGCATTGATATTTTCCGCGCCTATCTCACGGGCAACCTCGAATGCAGCATGAATAACCATATCTTTTGTTATCTTTGCTTTTGGCGGCATTTTACTTTCCTCCCATTTTATAATTACTGTTATATTACATGAATTATAATTCCTTTGGATTGATTTGTCAATCGAAAAAGCCTCTGAAGCGCTGCTATGCTCCAGAGGCCGTCTCCGTGTTGTTTCAGTATTATTTTAATTGGTCCTGTTCCTGAAAACACTGCTGCTTATTAATGCCTTGCAATACTCCTGCCCTACGGCCTTAGCCTCCGGCACAACTTCCATCGCTCCCAGCAGTGCATCATTGTCTCACCAATATGCACCTTCAACTCGATACATTTTCTTTCCTGCTTTCAATATTTTTAAACCTGAAGGCTCCACTCTGTAATCACTTTTCTTATTTTCCTGTCAACATCCATGCGGGTTTCTTTGCATTCTTCAGGATATTTTCTTGCAGCCTGAAAAGCCATTTTAATAAATGCTTCTGAAAAAACAGGCAGTATCATCCGAAGCATGCTCTCCGGAAATATAAAATGCGTCCCATGTTCATAGGCTGCAATTTCCACATGGCACTCATGGGGTCTGCTCCTTAGCCTTTCCTCAATTCTGCTAATATACTTAACGGTATCCCACAAGGCATCATCCGAAGCCCCGACCAGCAAAAGCCGCCCCTTAATATTCTCAACCCTAATCATCTCATCTTCTGTATGGGGATGAGCTTTTTCTGAATCATCAAACAGCTTCCAGGAATGAATCATATCCCCCGTTCTTTTGCTCTCAGCGGCTATAACCCTCCAGTAATCCGGGTGCTGGTACACAAACGGCATATAAGGAAGCGGCCTGCCTTTATAGGAAAACAGGGATTCCCCCTCTATGGGCCATTCCTTACAGCCATCCCTTTTTCCCTGCATAAATCCCTGCCAGATAAAATCACTGGGAGTTATGCCTATTGTCAACGAAATATCCTCAAAATAGGACGCGGCCGTTAGGGCAAGCGTTCCGGTAGTGGAAGCGCCGATTATGCCAATCTTGCGGATACCCTGATTTTTTAACCATTTCATTGCTGTTTCTATCCGTTCAAGCGGATAATTATGATGGCTGTAGTCCTTTTTTGCGGGCGACATCGACATGACATGGATATCAAGTTTATGTAACCACTTAACGCCACTCCGAACCACGTAACCTTCCGAATCGTCCCCAAGCATCAAAATAATTGCAGCATCACGGTCTGCCCTGCATTTCCAATATGTTCCATAAAACCCATCCGTTTCGGTACTAAAATGTATTTTTTCCATCACTAATTGCCCTATCTATTACGTCTTGCACATATCACTGCACCCCGTAAACAATCCCTTAAGAATCGCCAGTATAGACCCCTTCTTCTAATTTTAGTTAGTTATTACTAACTTATTTAAATTTATCACACTCTGAAAAGTATGTCAAGAAAACACCCATGGTTTTACCGCATCT
Source organism: Clostridium sp. (assembly GCA_023667695.1). GTDB lineage: Bacteria > Bacillota > Clostridia > Lachnospirales > Lachnospiraceae > CAG-632. Next base: position 9,640 of record JAMOZY010000002.1, read on the forward strand.
TATCACGACTTACGGCTAAAATCACCACCGACAGTACAAACGAAAGAATATCCGATACAGGCTGGACGATATACAGGCCAAAATCGTTCCATGCTGCTCCCAAAGCAAACAGCAGCGGAATGAAGAAAATCCCTTGTCTTGCTATGGAAATAAGCAACGCTGTCATATATTTACCACAATTCTGCATGTACATACTCGATACCGCATAAAACGCGAGAAACGGAAAGGAAATACACTGGTACCTTAAAATAACAGTGCCTATCCGTATCACCTCCGAATCTGACGATAAGATTCCCACTAACGGCCTTGCGAACACCACGCAGGCCGCTGCGGCTATGACCATAAGCGCAGTTCCTATGCCGACGGTAAGGCGAAACGCTTTGCTGACACGGTCATATTTTTTCGCGCCGTAATTCATCGCGCAGATTGGTTGAAAGCCCTGTCCAAAACCTATCATTACCATATATCCCAGCGCTGCTACTCTTGACGAAACGGTAAACGCTGCAATTGTGGTTTCTCCAAAATCAGCTGCGGCAGCATTCAGCAGTACAGAAGCGATACTGGTAATCCCCTGACGGGAGAAATTGGGCGCTCCGCCTGCAAGAATATGATACAGCCTGCCATTGCCGAAATCGCATCTGTCCAACTTTACGGGAATATTTCCGTGTCTGTATGAAAGAAACGTCAGTACCACAGCACCGACTATCTGTCCAATCAGCGTTGCAATTCCCGCGCCCAGTATTTCCATATGGCAAGAAAGAATCAATATCGGATCAAGAATGATATTTACAAGGATGCCTGCAAGCAGTCCAATCATTCCGTCTCTCACATTTCCGCACAGCCTGAGCTGATTATATACGGTTGTCGCAAACAGCGAGAAGGGAATGGATATCAGCATGACCCGAAGGTACTGGACAGTATATTTCATAAGGCTTTCCGACGCGCTGCCCCCAAGAAAGACGCTAAGCGGCTCTATCCATATCAGCATGGGTATCATTAGTGCGATTCCCGTAGTCAAAGCCATGACGACACCGTTGGAAGACACAATTTCCGCTTCCTGCCCATTGCCTTCTCCAAGCCTTCTGGACATCACATTGCCGCTGCCGTACCCGAACCAGAATCCTACTGCCTGCACAAACGAAACAAAGGCAAACACAATCCCCACGGCGGCAGTCATGCTTTTGTTGTCCATTTTTCCTATCCAGAATGTATCGGTGAGATTGTAAACCGTCGTGACCAACATTCCGATGATTGTGGGAATTGCCGTTTTGATTAGCAGCGGCAGGAGCGGCGCAGTAATAATCCGCTCACGGCGCTGCTCTTTTGTTTCCTTAACCAACTTTCTCTACCTCTCCTCTAGAACCGTTGACGCGTACCATCTCACCGTCCTGGAAACGGCTTGTCGCAAGACCGACGCCCAATACAGCCGGGATTCCATACTCCCGCGCCACAATCGCCGCATGGGATAATGCCGCCCCTGTATCGGCAACGACCGCCGAAGCCACCTGAAACAGCGGCGTCCACTCCGGGTCGGTATAAGGACAGACAAGAATATCGCCCTTTTCCAGCTTGCCAAACTCCTCAGGACCGCGGACGATACATACCCTGCCCACTGTTTCACCACTGCTGCCGCCGACTCCCGTCAGCACATCGCCGGCGCCTTCAAATACACAGAGCTTGCTGCGCTCCCAGACCTTCTCCGCAAGCGGGCGTTTCGCCTTCCGGCGGGCAATGATTTCCTTATACTTATCGGAAAAACCTTCTTTACACATTGCAATAAACTCATCAAGGAACAGATAGGCTACGCTGTCTGTCAAATCCTTGCTGCCCGTACAGAGAAACGCGGCGCGCTCAAGGATTCTTTTGGAATAGTGGAACACCGTTTCCCACTGATACTGGCTTTCCTCCCTCGCGACATGAAAAGCGCGGATACAATCTATCTGTTTCTTCACATCGGGGAATTTCTTCTCACCACAGCATTTACGCACCTGTGCCATCAACGGGGCAAATTTCTCTTCATCCGGCGCGGCAGGACTGTTAAGCAGCGGCTTGATGATGCTGAGCAAACGGTCAGGATTCTCGATAAATGACTTCGCGAAAATGCAGTAGCAGTTATAATCGGACTTCATCCCGTGTTTGGACATAAATATCTCAAACTCCGCTGCAATATCAGGAAAATCGCGGCAGATATCCGCATAATGCCCGCCACCCATCACCGCTGCGGAAAGCATCTTATCCATACGGATTTTATCCGCCAGCGCCGTAATATCACGAGCCACAACTGCGGTTTTGTAATCAAGGTTGTAGTAAAGGTCATATGCCGTAAGGTCGGGGGAAATCTTTTTCAGCAGTCTTTCTATGCGCTTATTGGCAAGAACGCCAGGAAAAAGTGCGTATTTGAAGCGCGCATAAGCGATATGCTGGGCAAGCCTGTACGCCTTTTCTATGTACTCACCGCATTGCGCCAGAGAAAGTCTTTCAAATGGCAGCTTCGCCATGTTATCTACGCTTTTCTGGTACTTCTTAAGATAGCCTTCGCACTTCTCACGGCAGTTCTGAATATCTTTCAGTTCCTTAAGCATAGCGAAGATTTTAAATATTCTGCCGTTGATTTTCTTGTCATTAGGCGGCAGTATCATGATTCCGTCATCATCTATCTGTGGCTCCATGGAAATGAAAACTCCGACCTCAGAAAAAATCTGCGCTTTCTGATTGTTCACCGAGCCGCAGAAGCTATGATCCAGCGGTTGCTGCGCAACAGGCATTTTTTCAAGAAGGAATGCAAAGTCTTCCCGCAGGGCGCCGGTAATCTTATTTTTACTGATATATTTTTCTATTTCGGCTTCATCGATAGCGTCCGCAAGTGTGGTGATTGGTCTTGCCTGCAAAATATATGCGTTTCCGCCACGGATGGCCCATTCAATATCCATCGGGCAGCCATAATAATTCTCCACATCAACAGCCGCCTGACAGAGAGTCCTGACTTCTTCCTCCGACAGGCACAGTGCGCCACTCCGTTCCGGAGAAACAGACATCTCCCTGACACCGTCTTCTGCGTAAATAATTTCTATCTCCTTACTGCCGACCACGCTTGTCTTTATCTTACCATCCTTGCCACAGATAAATGTGTCCGCTGTCACCTTGCCAGAAACGACGGCTTCACCCAGCCCATAGGAAGCGTTTAGCTGCATTTCCTCCCGATTGTTGTTCACCGGATTTGCCGTAAAAAGCACGCCTGCTTTCTCGCTCTCTACCATTTCCTGCACAACGACGCAAAGCGCAACGCTCTTTTGGTCATATCCCTGTGCCTGCCGGTAGCTTACCGCACGATTTCCCCAGAGCGAAGCATAACAACGAATGATGTTTTCGCAAAGCGCATCAATCCCGACAATGTTCAGATAGGTTTCCTGCTGCCCTGCGAAGCTCGCGTCGGGAAGATCCTCCGCGGTAGCGGAAGAACGCACTGCCACACGCAGGGAATCGTTTTGTAAAAAGCTCTGTGAAGTCTTTTCAGATGTATTCCCGGAACTTTCACAAAGGAGAAGGTAGTTGTGGCTAACCTCTTCCCGTAAAGAAACAGGCATACTTCCTGCCGTAATAAGCGCGCGGATTTTCTCCGCCGCAGCAAATAATTTCTGTTCATCCGTGCCTGCCTCCGCAAGGAGCGCGCGGATTTCCTGGTCGATATGATTCTCCGCAAGGAAGCTGCGGTATGCATCCGCCGTTACTACAAATCCCGACGGAACATTCAACCCTGCCCTTGTCATCTCCCCAAGGTTGGCGCCTTTGCCGCCTGCAATCATAACATCTTCTTTTCCGATTTCGTTAAATCTGCGGATCATTGTTACTCCTCCATTTCCTTACTATATTTCTTTACTATATTTTCTTAATATATTTCTTTACTCCAGTATCTATAAACGCTTTGAATAATTCATCAAAATAAACCCTGTCTATCATTTCGTTGTGAACAAAGAGTACGAAGGCTCCTGCTACAACGCTGCACATTCCCTCGATATCCACTTCGACCGGAACCTTTTGTTCCTTCCAATAAGCGGCTATCCTTTCGATAAAACCATGGAACAGCGTTATGCCCTTTGCTCCGATTTTCTCCTGCTGCTTCACCAACATCCTGAACTCCTCTGCATAAGCCTCGCGCGTGTCGGTCTTATGCTTCATATCGATTAGGTACTCAAACAAAACCTTGCTCATTATACCTGCAGGGTCGTCTGTCGACTGCATAATCAGCCCCTCCGCATCCGCTATTTTCTGCGCCGAGCGGTATCGCATTACATCCAGCACGAACGCATCCTTGTCCTTGTAAAAAGTATAAAATCCACCCTGTGAGATACCTGCTCTCGCAGTAAGTTCCCGTATATTTACCGCCTTTACAGAGTTGTCATGAAACATCTCTGTGCCGGTTTCAAGCAGTCTTTTTCTTATTTCCTGTTTTTCTTCGTCCGAAAATGCTTTTCCCATATCCATCCCTTCTATGAACATTCCGTTATATGTTCATAGCCAGAAGTTAGCATAGGCTAACTATTTTGTCAAGTACTTTCACAAAATTTTTCTATCAAACTTTGGTTCTACACAGCTCAAAAAGTAACCTGTAAACCGATACATGTATGCCACCGACAGATAAAATAAAGCCCATTTATTCAGCATCTGAAGTATTCCTGAAAAAACAGTTTCCAAAATGTAATATATACTTGACAAAAAGTAATATACAATGTATTTTAAGTATAAGATGTCCTATGGACAAAATCAGGAGGTGAACAAATTATGAAGAAAACAACAAAAATTATGATTGCATCTGCTATAGCGATACTGTTATGCTTTTTCTGCATTGGTTCTCTGCTGCTATCTGCAAAGGAAAATGAGCCGCCCGAAGACTATTCCACATCCCAGCAGATTGTGATTGAGAACGGAACGATGGACCAATCCATATTCGAGCTGGAAATTCCGGTGTTTGAGAAAGGTGCCTATATCCTACATACCGAATGGGAAAATGAACAAGGCGGTATGATTACCGGTGTAATATTCACTGCACCGGATGGAACGATGGAATATGCAGCTACAGCCGATTCCTGTCAGGCAGATTCCTCCATCCTGCAATTACAGCCTGGTATGTACCGATTAGAGATTTATAGTCTGCTCAGCCAGAAAGAACTAAGAGAATTTTGGACAAATATGGATTCCACACTTTTAATGGAGGATTATTCCTTTGTTGAAAATGCCACCCTTCAAATGAATTATACCATCCTGCTAAAAAAAGGCTCTGTATTTTCTCTTGGAGAGAAATGTGTTATTCTGTGTGGCATCCTGCTTGGTCTGCTGATGAGTTATATATTTCTGGTTGTGACAAAAAAGGGAGATTCCACGAAAGCTATTTATGATGAACGCCAGCAGGCCGTTCGTGGAACAGGATTTAAAACCGGATTTTTTACAATGCTTGGATTTGACGGTTTCATTGCGCTTTGCCTCTTGTTAGAAATACCAATTCCTGCTGATATGGAAATCATTGTTTCCACTGGCGCAATCATTGGTATTGGTGTATATGCTGTTTATTGCAGTTGGAATGATGGGTATTTTGCCTTAAATGAAAATCGAAATTCCATACTGATTTTCCTTGGTATCATCGGTCTTATTAACCTAGCACTTGCCATTGTTGATATGATATCCAATACGTTATTTCAAAATGGCCGCCTGACCTTCCGAGGACTCAATCTGCTATGTGGAATCCTCGTCATTGTAGTATTCCTTACCCTGCTGATTAAGAAGGCGCAGGATGGGAAGGAGGAGGAACGATGAAGAACTTAAGATTAAAATCCGCTCGTGCCGCCCTGGATTTATCCCAGCAGGAATTAGCCGAGCAGGTAGGTGTATCCAGACAGACCATTAATGCCATTGAAAAGGGGGATTATAATCCGACCATCCGTTTATGCATCGCAATATGCCGGGTTCTGAATAAAACCTTAGATGATTTATTCTGGGAGGAAGCTTAATCCTCTGCTTCCGCAATCCCCCGGATATCCGGCTCAATGGTCATGGAATAATTCGTATGATAAATCACAAATCCCGGAGCCCCTCCTGGTGTTTTCTTCAGATTGGACCGTCTGGTATAATCAATATCAACCTTAGAGCTGGTACGGGCGGAGGAATAATAGGCGGCCAACCGCGCCGCCTCCTCATACGTGCGGTCCGGTATATCCTGATTTCCTTCCGTCTTTACAATTACATGAGAGCCTGGTGTCTGCTTGGCATGAAACCATAAATCTCCACCATTTGCCATTTTGAAGGTCAGCTCTTCATTCTGATAGTTGTTCTTGCCTACATACATATGAAACCCATCGGAAGAAACATAATGAAAGGGCTTGCTTTTTGGCAGCTTTCCCTTCTTCTTACTCGGGCCCTTGAACTTGATATAACCATATTCCATTAATTCCCGCTTGATATCAGCCAGGTCATTTTCTTCCAATGTGATATCCAGAGCAGTCTGAATGGAGCGCAAATGCTCCAATTCCTGTTTGGTCTGCGCCACTTGCTCCGTCAATGCTTCCCAGGTTCGTTTTAGCTTATTATACCTGGCAAAATACTTTTTCGAATTTTCCATGGGTGTCAGCGTGGGGTCTAAGGGTATGGTAATCTCCTCATTTGTATAATAATTCAATGCCTGAAAAGACGCTGCCTCCGGCTCAATACCGTAACCATATGTATGAATCAGTTCACCATAAACTCTATATTTATCCCGTTTTTCCGTATCCTTTAACTGGCTGCACTGTAAATCATACTTTTTGGCAGTCCGTTCCATTGCTGTGCTGACCACCCGGCGCAAATCCGAGGATTTCTGGCGGATTCGGGTCACATTGTTCTTTGCCGCATAATATTCCTGTAAAACCGCTGAAATGGATGGATTCTGCTTCCATTCCATATCCGAATACATGGTAAGCCGGATAGCAGAAAACTCGATTGGAGTATCCTCCTCATCATAGTAAATTCCCGGCTGAAACTTCTCCTGCCGAATCTGCTCCGTTACTTCCGATAATTTCTCCCATAATCCTTCTGCTCCATCCCGAATATACCACCCTTCCGTTTCTCCGTCCATCATTAGCATACTGGTGCTTATATCACCATCCAGCCCTGCCCGGTCACAGATTTCATTTGCAGCCACAGGACTAAATCCCGTCAAAGAGGTGTATATCATCTTACATAGATTCACTGGTTTCGTCAGCATATTCTGTTCATAATAAGTCCTTGTCAGCCTCAATGGATTCATTTTCCCCTGAGACGGCGGCAGCACATAATCCCTGCCCGGAAGAACCTCCCGGACGGAGCTGGTCTGTGCGCTGATTCGTTTTATACTGTCAATAATCCGGCCTGTTTCATCACAGAAAATAATATTGCTGTGCTTTCCCATGATTTCTATGATTAATTTCTTCCTGCACAAATCCCCCATTTCATCTAAATGTTCTATGGTAAACACTACAATCCGTTCAAAATCCGGCTGTTCAATCTCCACAATCCTTCCGTTTCCAATATGCTTCCGCAGCAGCATGCAAAAGGCCGGGGCAGTTACGGGATTGTTTTTATTTTCCGTTGATAAATACAACAGCGGAAGGGTCGCACTGGCAGACAGTAATAACCGATGCGTTCCCTGGGGTGTCTTAATGATAAGGTTGATTTCATCTGGCTCTGGCTGGTAGATTTTGTAAATTCTCCCGTTTCGGATATTTGATTTTAATTCATGTACAATACTTGCAACTGTAATTCCATCAAAAGCCATTGTTCTTCTCCTCTGTCGCCCTTTCCGCCATGCTCAGCTCGCCTTCGGCTACTCTGTACACTTTCATGCCAGGCTCATAAATACTTCGCCAAGCATTCAATGTATCGCTGTCGGGCTGTCGCCCTATAAGTCTAAAATATAACATAGCCAGTTGAGAACATAAATGCTCTCTTCTGAGTCCGCCATGCCATTCATAAATTGCCGGTTTTTATTCTTGCTCCAATCCTTACATTCCCTATCTGCAATTTATTCATGTCGGACTGTCGCCATGCACAGCTCACCTTCGGTTCGCTGTCGGGCTGTCGCCCTATAAGTCTAAAATATAACATAGCCAGTTGAGAACATAAATGCTCTCACTGGCTATGTTATATTTTAGACTTGCATGGCTCGTAGTTTATACATATTCATACAATTCCTGGTATTTTTCGGCGGATTTCTGCCATGAGTAATCCATCTTCATGGCGCGTTCCATAATGCCATACCAGCTTTGCTTGTCATTATAATATACTTCTTTTGCATAATTAATGGTGTTCAGCATTTCATGGGCATTATAGTTCCGGAAGCTAAAGCCGGTACCAGTCTTTTCAAACTCATTGTAAGGCTCTACCGTATCCTTTAAGCCGCCGGTTTCACGAACAATCGGTATCGTGCCATACCGAAGTGCCATTAACTGGGTCAGACCACATGGTTCGAATCTGGACGGAACCATCATCACATCACAGCCGGCATACATCTTATGGGACCGTTCATCGGAATAATAAATATTCGCAGATATCTTATACGGATGAATGCCCTGATAATACCGGAACATATCCTCATACCGCTGCTCACCGGTTCCCAATACAATAAACTGCACGCCATCCTGACAGATTTCATTCATCACCCGGTCTACCAAATCTAAGCCCTTCTGGTCCGTCAATCTGGAAATAATACCAATCACAAATTGCTTATCATCTACCGGAAGCCCGAATTCTTCCTGCATCTTCCGTTTGTTTTCTGCCTTTGCCTTCTTGTAGCTTCGTGCCGAATAATTCTTATAAATCATAGGGTCCTTTTCCGGATTATAGATATCATAATCTATACCATTGACAATTCCCCAAAGGTCCTGATGTCTTGCAGAAAGAAGTCCCTCCAGACCTTCGCCGTACTCCTGTGTCTGAATCTCTCCGGCATAGGTATTGCTGACGGTCGTAATCTTATCTGCATAAACCAGTCCGCCCTTCAGCATACTGGCATCCTTTTTGAATTCCAGCTTGTCCGGTGTAAATACATAACTCGGCAGGCCGGAAAATGCCTGTACCGTCTCAATATCCCAGTTTCCCTGGAACTTCAGATTATGAATGGTCATAATGGACTTGATTCCCTGGAAAAATGGATTGCTGGAAAACAAAGTCTTCAAATATACCGGAACCAGACCGGACTGCCAGTCATGGCAGTGGATAATGTCCGGTCGGAATCCAATGACCGGAAGAATGGATAACGCCGCCTTCGAAAAGAAGGAAAACTTTTCAATATCCCACTTTACATCTCCGTAAGGAGTAAACCCGTTAAAGTAATATTCATTATCAATAAAATATACCGGCACCCCTTCATATTCCATGTACATTACGCCTACATACTGCTGCCGCCAGCCAATATCCAATTGAAAATGGGTTAAATACTTCATCTTATCCCGGTACTTCTGCGGGATACATAAATAATTCGGAATAATAATCCGAACATCATATTCATTTTTATTGAACATCTTCGGTAATGTCCCGACTACATCAGCCAAACCGCCTGTTTTTATAAAAGGTACACATTCCGATGCAATATAAGCCACTTTTTTCATGCTTGATAATCCTCCCAGTATTCCTTGCTTCTATACAGTTTGATGAAAAAAGTATAGCACAATTTAATGGTAAATGGAACTACCATTTTTCATTTATTCCTTTGCCCGTTAAACGGGTTTATTCGTATTCCAGCCGCAGCTTATCTGAAATCAGTGCAATGAATTCCGAGTTGGTCGGTTTTCCCTTTCCTGCATGAATGGTATAACCAAATAATTCCTGAATCACATCCATCTTTCCTCTGCTCCATGCTACCTCAATGGCATGCCGTATGGCCCGTTCCACACTGGAAGAGGTCGTCTTATATTTTTTTGCTATGGTTGGATATAACAGCTTTGTAATATAGTTCAGCATATTAGGGTCCTCCACCGCCATCATGATTCCCTCCCGAATATACTGATATCCTTTGATATGTGCCGGGATTCCGATTTCCCGGATGATTTCCGTTACTTCTCCCTCCAGGTTCCGTTCCTTTACATAGGGTGCCAAATCCTCTCCCAGCTCCAGAACCCGGTTTTCCTCTGCCGGTTCATGGCTCATCAGAATCTGCTTCATCCGCCTCCGCAGAATCTGATTGTCAAACGGCTTTAGCATGTAATAAGAAGCTCCCATTAAGAACGCTGTTTCAATAATACTTTCTGTCCCAATCGTTGTCAGCAGAATAAATCTGGTCTGAATTTCCGGATGCTCTTCCTTCATTTTCCGCATCAGTTCGATTCCATCCGTAGACTTCAATAATGCATCCATCACCACCAGGTCCGGCTGGTGATGGAGAATTGCATGATATAATTCTTCACCATCCAGGTATTTTCCGATAATTTCCATGCTCCCGTCTCTGGAAATAAAATCGTACCGGCTTAATTCCTGAATCAAGTCCTGATCTGCTGCCATTATTTTCATTTTCGTTCCCTGTTCCATAATATCCCCATCTTTCTCTACTTCTTGTCTTATACTCCCTTATGCACTCTTTATCTTCTGCTCCAGCCGGATTTTATCGGCAATCAGTGCAATAAATTCCGAATTGGTTGGCTTTCCCTTCCCCGCATGAATGGTATAGCCAAACAATTCATCAATGGTATCCATGTGGCCTCTTCCCCATGCCACCTCAATTGCATGGCGGATGGCACGCTCCACTCTGCTCGGTGTGGTTCCATACAGCTTTGCAATCTCCGGATATAACTGCTTGGTAATCGAATTCAGTATGTCCATATCTGCAACTGACATCAGGATTGCGCTTCGCAGATACTGATACCCCTTAATATGCGCCGGAACTCCGATTTCATGAATAATATCCGTCACCACCAGCTCCAGCTTGTCCTCCGCCGGTGCAACCGTGATTGCCGCACTTTGTACGCCTCCCCAGCGTACCGTTTTCCTGGTTCCGTTCAGCATCTGAATGGCATTTTTCAAATCCGCCCGGGAATACCCCTGTCCGACCCCTACTACGGTCTGACTTTCTGCCGCCATCTGGAACATGAACTCCTGTCCCTTCATCATTCCAATAATGTATTTCGGTCTGCTTTCCTTTCCACTCTGATACTCCACCTGCTCCATGATTCCAACGCCATCGATATGGGGCATAATCAAGTCTAATACTACCACTTCCGGTTTCCGTTCCCGAATCATACTTACCGCTTCCTGGCCATCCTGTGCCGTCCCCACAACACGAATTCTGTCTTCCTCTGCTAAGAACTGATGAATCTTCTGTAATGCCCGTTTATCATGATTCACAATTGCAACTTTTATGTCGTTCATGGCTCGCCTCCTGTATTTTTTAATCCCTATTTGTTGTTCCTTTGCAATTATAGTAGAATTAAAAATGAGTGAAAAGGGGGTATCCTTCGCAATTATTGACAGGATTTCGGTATATGGTTGTCCATTCGTACTATTCATAATTATTTCGATTCTTTTGCTGTTGTCTTTTGTAGAACAGCCAGTCGTTTTCGTCGATTTATGATAAGTATTTATTGTTTTGAAATTCCGAAAAATTCTCTTATTTATTACGATAAATTAGGAAGCATAATCCTGAATTCTGCCTTTCCCTACAAAGGCAGGAGATTCCGATTATTGTCCGAAAACTTGCAGCATTCTTCCGATATCTGCCTGATATCCGCTGGCTCATTACCTATCGGAAGAACGGAAGAAATCTTCCCAACAAAAAAAGCCTTGACCCATCCTGCCATTGTAATTTATGGCTTGACTTATCAAGGCTTCTTTTTATGTATATAATTTTCTGTTACATCTGATAAAACAACATATTTTCTTTCAGCTCCGGTGTAATCACTCCGCCAGCCTTCTCATATTTTGCATAAACGCCGTTATAACGCTGCAGCTTTTTCGCTGTTTCCGTTTCAAACCGGGTAATGGATGCCTGATACACCGGATTCGACCGCAGCTCATTTCGAATATTTTTTGCAAACGGGCAGTATCGTACCAGAATATCTCTGGATATCTTATTCAACCGGAAGCTGCCCTTGGATTCAAATTTTACCCAACTGATATAATCCTTCACGAATACCTCCCGGTAATTATTCTTTGCACGAATCAGGGTACTCTTCAGCTTTTCCTTTGCCTCCGGAGACAGCTCATGGTTCTTACGATAGAACTGAATATAGGTACAATACTCTGCAGTAAGGGATTTCTCCCGAACATCGTTCCAATGCACCCCTTGAATCTTCCGGCACATCTCCCAGCGGAAGCGGCCGATTGCCTCCAGCATCAGATCATCCAAATCAACGGCGGTAAGAATCGGGAACATGAAGCGGCCCGGCGTATCACTTTTCACTCCGGCTACCTCCTGCCACATCATAACCCTGGTACCCGCATTTGGCATCAGAATAATATCCGGCAGGATTTCCTTCATAATCATTTCACTATTGATTCCCTTTTCCGGGTCTGAAAATGCAACCTCACGATAGAATACGGAATAATCCAGCTTCCGCACTTCATTCAGGGCATTCTCCAGCTTTTCTGCCGTTACCAGCATTTTTTCAACGGAATTCAGCAAATCATTCTCACACAAAATCGGACAGAAGGTAGTTACCTTTCCATAGGTGGTCTTGTTTACGGCGGTGAACATATTTTTCACCTCGAATTCGACCCGCATTTCCGGATTATTAAATTGTTCCTTCACCTGCTCCTGGGTCAGCTTTCCATTTTTACTCATATCCGCCAGATACGCTGCATAGGACATGTCAAATTCATTTTTCGATGGTTCCTTTTCCATCCGGTAGATGCATTTTAACCATTCATAAATGGTATAAATATGATCCGAGCTGCAGATATCCAGATGGGCGCACAGGTCATACAGCACCTTGGCATGCTCTTCTCCGATATAGGATAAATCCATAAATCCAAAATTCAGGAACATTTCCAGTATCGGGGTCAGGCTGTTTTCATCCTTAACTGCACGGATAAATACCCGGTAATAAATGTCATAAAAGACGGATGTAATCTTTCTTCGCAGAGAATAAGCCTCCTGGTCCGTAGACAGCATATCCGGCAGCTTCCGGTATGCTTCGACCTGACCGCTGATGGTTTCCACTTCCTCATCCTGATAGCCGGCATATTCTAAGATATGCTCCAGACAATTCACCGTAGTAATGTCGATTTCTTTCCGGATTCTCTGGCTCGCTTCTGCTCCTTCTGCCGCTTTTGCCTTATCGCCGCTGTAATCATATTCATTTACTTCCTTCATCCGGCGGTTCAGCATCCGGACATTATAGATATTCAGCTTTTCCGCAAACCGGACAATCAGATTGAGCTTTTCCTTTATCGCTTCAATGTCATATTTTTTCGCAAATACCTGAACAGACATGTCAAAATACAGGTCAAAGAGGTCTTCCTTGGATTCGCCCATAAGAATCTCTTTATTATAAGAAAGATATGCCTCCATCTCCCGGATTCCCAGCGTAAACCGCCGCATCTGTGCTGCCGCTTCCATAATGGCGCCCACGGTCATAGCGTCGTCCTTTTCCATCAGCTGAAGATATTCCTGCATATAGGTTTTTACCAGACTGATACTATTATTTACCTCCCAGCTTTCCGCCCGGTGCTGCATTTGCAGCGGATTAAAATGCTCAATCTTTGAGAAATTCTGCTCCTCTACCTTATACTTGGCACAAAGGGTCTTGTAATCATTAAACACCGTTTCTACAAAGGTATGAAACTGGCGGGCTTTATTATACAAATCCGAATATAAGGTAAGCAGATAATGCCGCTGTTGAATGGCTGAACGAAGGAAAATATTACGGATTTTTTCATGTCCGTTCAAAATCTTTTGCAAATCCTCGGAGTTTTCACAGGTAAACATTGCCAGTACCGTATCCTCTCCGGCAACATAATCACAGAGAAAAATATCCTTTTCCAATATTCCTACAATAGAATTTTTTTCTAATTTCACCTCAGAAAAATCAAATTTTTGAATGACGGTGCCTTCCTGTACTAAATACCAATATTTTACTTTATCATTTCTTTTTGCTATGACTTGGTCACGCTGAAGCTTAATTGTTTCCATCTTATTCCTTTCTTTCCATCTTACTATATGCAATCGGACTTTGATTTTGTCCACAGTGCCAGCTTGTGATTTTGGATTCAACTTTTGCACATGTTCCCGCAGTGCCACTCGGAAACTGCCGTTTCCTCGTTATAATAATTCTAGGGGGTGTTGACTATCTTCCCTCGCTTTGCCACAATTCGACCCAAGGCCGCCTGATGCCTTCGGCGGGTCCCTCCTCAGGTCAAATCTCGCCCTATCAAAATCGAATCTGTCATTTCCGTCTGCAAGTAGCCGGATTGCCAGATTTCGACCTTAACTTTTGCACATATTCTCGCAGTGCCACTCGGAAACTGCCGTTTCCTCGTTGTCGGGCTATCGCCCT
>JAMOZY010000002.1:24228-244459 GCA_023667695.1 Clostridium sp.
ATCAAAATCGAATCTGTCATTTCCGTCTGCAAGCAGCCGGATTGCCAGATTTCGACCTTAACTTTTGCACATATTCCCGCAGTGCCACTCGGAAACTGCCGTTTCCTCGTTGTCGGGCTATCGCCCTATCAAAATCGAATCTGTCATTTCCGTCTGCAAGCAGCCGGATTGCCAGATTTCGATTTTGGCACTGCTCGTTGCAATGCATATTATATCATTGTGGATGGACAAAGGCAATAAGAACCAATTCAGCATTTTGCATCATTTTACGATTCATTTATCAGCATATTCTCAATAAAGACCCCATATCCTCTGGTGCTGTCATTTACAAATACATGGGTAACCGCACCTATCAGCTTTCCGTTCTGGAGAATCGGACTGCCACTCATACCCTGGATGATTCCACCTGTTAATTCCAGCAATTCCGGGTCTGTGACCTGAATTTCCAGTCCCTTTGTCGTATGGGCGTCCCCCAGATGAATGTCCGTAATCTGAATCTTATAATCCTTCATGATTCCGGAAATATCAGAGCGGATATAAGCCTCCCCCAATTGTACCTCCTGCTTTAACGCCACGGGAACCACCGTCTGATTCACATCCTCCGGAAGCTGTTCCATAGAGGCTATGGTACCGGTTATACCACAATCCGTATTTGCTTCGATTTCACCAAGATATCCCTCTACCGAATAGTCTACCGTTCCGGATACGGAACCGGGAGAACCGCTGCTGCCTGCCGTAATTCCGATGATGGAGGCTCTGCGCAATTCCCCGTCCTCCAAATCCACCAGCTTTCCGGTATCTACATCATTGACCCCGTGTCCTAACGCGCCGAATTTATTATCTGCAACATAGGTCAGGGTTCCGATTCCCTGCATATCATCCCGCACCCAGATTCCTGCCTTATATACGCCGTCCATGGCAAGTACCGGCTTCACCCGTACATCTATGGACTGGTTATTCCGATGCAGTGTAATGATGATATCTTCTCCACCGGATTCCTGAATGCTTTGTATCAGTTCCTCTTTTCCTGTAATATACCTCCCATTTACCGCCTGTATATAATCACCGGACTGAAGCACATTGGCAGCCGGAGCCGATTCCATTCCATTTACATCCATAATGGTTCCGGTATCAATTACCATGATTCCTTCCGTTTCCAGATAAATCCCTACCGGACATCCACAGGGAATCACATACACTTCTTCAATGGCTTCTACCTGAACCGTTTTCAATGGAATTACGCCAAATAAGCGGACCTCCATTTCATAATGACCGGTATCCCATGCCGTCATGGTGAAGGGCTGCTGCAAGGTCCACTGCTGGTCCGATTCTACCACTCTTGCGCTTGCCGGAATGGAAAAGTCAAAGTCCTCCTTATCACCTGCAATTACTTGTATTTCATTGGGTATACAGGTCTTATAATATTCCAGCCACCCCCAGCCGGCGGCAGGAAGCAGTCCCAATAAAATAAAAAAGAACCCTATTTTTCCTTTCATCACTTTGTCTCCTTTGCAGTCAATCACCCCGCCGCAAGCAGCGGGGCATAGAAATAAAAAACACTAAAAACAGATGGTTTCTGTTCTTAGTGTCTACGATTCTGATAAAAATCTCTTAGTATATTTTTGTACGCTTTGCCATATCTTTCATTTCAGCAGCATTGGCAAGCACTGCTTCCGTGATTTCCACGCCGCCCAGCATCCTGGCAATTTCTTCTATGGAAGCCGTTTCCTCTAAGCCTTCAATCCGGGTTATGGTTTTTCCTTCAATGACCTGTTTTTCAATTTTATAATGTGCATCTGCCATGGCGGCAATCTGAGGCAGGTGACTGATACAAATGACCTGATGCTTTCTTCCCAGAGCCGAAAGCTTTTCCGATACCTTTTGCGCCGTTCTGCCGCTGATTCCCACATCAATCTCATCAAATACCAAAGTATCAATCGCATCCTCTTCTGCCAGACAGGACTTCAACGCCAGCATAATCCGGGATAATTCTCCGCCAGATGCCACCGTCCACAAGGGCTTTACCGGTTCTCCGATATTGGTTGAAATAACAAAATACCCATCATCCATACCCTGTCTGGAAGGCTTTTCCAGCTTCTGAAACTCCATTTGAAACTGAACATCCAAAAAATTCAAATCCTTCAGAGCCTCTCCAATCATAGCGGTCAGCTGCTTTGCTAATACCTGTCGGGTCTGGCTTAAATCCTCTGCATGAATCCGGTACTGCTCCAGGGCCTGTGTACAATTCTGCTCCAGCTCCCGGCGATATTCTTCGTAATCCTCGTATTTCTGATACTCCTCCTGCTTTTTGGTAAGATAATCCAATATCAGCGGAATGGTTTTCCCGTATTTTGCCTCCAGGCTTCGGATTTGATTCAGCCGTTCTTCCATTTCCTGAAATTCCCGGCTGTCAAAGGTCATTTCTGACATATAATCGGATAATTCCCGGTTAAAATCATTTAAAAGACTGTCCACCGTAGATAACTGCTCCTGTAAACCGCTTAATGCAGCATCATAATCTACGGTTCTGGAAAGCATCGAAAAGGCATGTGCCAGCTGGTTACCTGCACTATCCGTCTGTTCATATCCGGTATACTGATGCACCTGTGACAGGGCTTCCATAATCTGACGGCTGTTGGACAGCTTCCGGTATCTGGCTTCTAAGCGTTCTTCTTCCTCCGGTTCCAATGCAGCTTCCTGAATCTCCTGTATTTCAAAGCGGGCAAAATCCATCTGCCGTCTCCTGGTTTCTTCATCCAGTTCCCCGGCATCGAATTCTTCCTTCCATCTTGTATAAGCTTCATAATCCTGCTCTACGATTTTCTTTTTTTCTTCTATGCTATCATGACCAAACCGGTCTAAAATATGCAGATGATTTTCTTTTTTTAATAACGACTGATGCTCATGCTGGGAGTGAATATCAATCAGAATTCCAGCGATTTCCTTTAATTTGGAAACCGTTACCAATTCATCATTTATTTTGTTCACTACCCGGTTGGGATAAATCCGCCGGCTGATGATTAAGTCTCCTTCCTCCGGCATGGGAATATCCAGGCCTTCCAATGCAAGTCGGCTCTCGGTCTGCCGGATATCAAACAGCAGCTCCACCAACCCGTATTCTGCCTGCTCCCGCAGCATTTCCTTTCCGGTTCTGCCGCCCATGGCGATATTGATTGCCCCCAGGATAATGGACTTACCGGCACCGGTTTCTCCCGTCAGGATATTCAGGCCTTCCGTAAAATCAATGCTGATTTCGTCAATGAGAGCCATATTTTTAATGTGTAAATTTCGTAACATATCAGTTCCTCCTTAACCTATAAGTCACTGTATGCTGTTTTTTCTATGTTGGCAATTACCTTATCTGACATATCCTTGGACCTTGCAACCGCGATAATCGTATCGTCACCGGCTATGCATCCCATTAGTCCATTGATGTCCAGGTTATCCAAGGCTGCTGCCACTGCCATAGCTACCCCGGATACCGTCTTGATAACAATTAAATTCTCAGATGCCTCCATGGTCAGAATACCGGCAGCCAGTACCTGCCGGTACTTTTTCCAGATATCCACATCCTGGGGCTGCTGAAGGGCATACTTCGGCTTTCCGGAATCCGTAGTGATTTTTGTCAGCTTTAGTTCCCGGATATCCCGGGAAATCGTTGCCTGGGTATTCCGAAAGCCTGCCTGGCTTAACAGCTCTGACAGCTCCTCCTGTGTCATAATATCATATTCTTCAATTAATTCAATAATTTTAGACTGTCTTGCTGATTTCATTGCTTTGCTTCTCCCATCTTGCTTCGCAGCACTTCGTAAAAGCTGGTGGGATAGATTTTAACCAGCTTGGTGGTCTTTGCGGAACGGCGGATTCGAATCCGGTCTCCCGGCTGAAGCTCTTCATAGCCCCTGCTATCAAAGGTTGCCATGGCTTCTTCCTTCTGGCTCTTCCGCTTGGGAACAATCTCGACCTCAATCTCATCCTCGGCAGAAAAAACCACGCTCTTACTGGTTAATGAGTGGGGTGACACCGGAGTTACCAGAATCAGACTGGTATTGGGACTGACAATCGGTCCGCCGGCAGACAGATTGTACGCCGTGGAACCGGTAGGGGTCGCTATGATTACACCATCTGCTTCATACAAATCCAGCAATTCACCATTCACATAAATCCGCAGACAGATAATCCGGGAATAACCGGAACGGGAAATCACAATATCATTCAACGCGATGGAGGTGGATATTTCCTCTCCATCATGATAAATGGTACCGGTGAGATTCATACGCTCCTCAATCCGGTAATCATCATTTAAGAGGCTGTCCATGGCCTTTTCCATATCACAGGGGGCAACATCCGCCATAAAGCCTACGGTTCCCAGATTAATTCCAATCATGGGAATATCCTTGCCAGCCAGCATATAAGAGGCAAGCAGCATGGTTCCGTCCCCTCCTAATATGACTGCGCATTCCACATCACATTCCATGGGAATATTATCTGCATCCACGCAGATTCCAGCCTCACCGCCATGGGCCTGGATATATTGCTGTACTCCTTTTGCCAGTATTAAGTTCTCATCCTTTGTAGAATTTGCTACAATTAGAAATCGCTTCATATATTACCCTTTCCTACCGGGACAGCTCCTGATGAGACCGTTCTACCACTGCCTCCCAGTCAAGCTCTCCTGCTTCTCTGCCTGTATCCTTCGTCATATGTAGTAAATATTCTATATTGCCTTCTGGTCCTTTGATGGGAGAATAATCCAGATGCAATAGTACAAATCCAAGAGACTCTGCATATTCCAGAATCATACGGATGACCTCTTTATGAACGTCCTTATCCCGCACGACGCCCTTCTTCCCAACCTTTTCCCGTCCGGCTTCAAACTGTGGCTTAATCAGGCATACCAGCTCTCCCTGCTCCGTTAACAGCTGCTTCACCGGCTCCAAAACCTTCGTCAAAGAGATAAAAGACACATCAATGGATGCAAATGCCGGCGGCTCCTCTATATCCTCCCGGGTAACATACCGGATATTCCGTTTCTCCATACAAACCACTCTGGAGTCCTGCCGCAGCTTCCAGTCCAGCTGTCCATGTCCTACATCTACGGCATAAACCTTCGCTGCGCCATTTTGCAGCATACAATCCGTAAAGCCCCCGGTGGAGGCGCCAATATCCATACACACCTGATTCTGCAGCCCCAGCCCGAATTGTTCCATGGCTTTTTCCAGCTTCAATCCGCCCCGGCTCACATATTTCAAGGTATGCCCCTTTATCTCCAGCTTTGCCTTCGAGCTTTCAAACACAGCGCCTGCCTTATCCTCCCGCTGTCCATTGACAAAAACAATGCCTGACATAATGACTGCCTTTGCCTTTTCTCTGGAAGGTGCAAAGCCCTGCTCTACCAGCATCACATCTAACCGCTGTTTCATATCATCACCATCTATCTACATTCCAATCATATTTCCACGCTGCCCGGTTCCGGTCTCCGATTCTTTAATATCTGCTCTGCCATAGAAGCTCCATCCAGTCCAAGCATTCTTCGCAGCTCCGGAATACTGCCATGCTCTACAAACTGGTCTCCTATGGAAAAGGAAATCAGTTCCGCCCCTTCGCAATTTATTTCCTTTAAATAACTGGCCACCGCCTGCCCATATCCGCCGCTCCATACATTTTCCTCCATGGTGCAGACCAGCTCATGGGTTTGTGCCAATACCGCAATCAGCTCCCGGTCCAGCGGCTTGACAAACCGTACATTAACCAGGGTCGGCTCCAGTCCTTCCTGCTTCAGAATGTCATATGTCTTTTGTGCTTCCTCCAGCATATTGCCTACTGCCAGAATAGCAACCTCCCGCCCCCGGTACAGGACTTCACTTTTCCCATATTCTATGGGAGCCTGAAGCTCCTTCCACTGCTCACAGGCAGTTCCTCTCGGATAACGGATGGCAATTGGTCCGTTCCAATGATAAGCAAAATCAAAAGCTGCCTCCATCTCATACCGGTTCTTGGGAGATAAAATCGTCATATTGGGTATTTCCGACAAATAACTGATGTCAAAGATTCCCTGATGGGTGGAACCATCTGCGCCTACCAGTCCGGAACGGTCAATGGCAAAGATTACAGGAAGGTTCTGAATGCACACATCATGGAGAATCTGATCATAGGCCCGCTGTAAAAAGGAAGAATAGACGGCAACCACCGGAATCATACCAGCGGCCGCCAGACCAGCGGCAAAGGTAACCGCATGCTGCTCTGCGATTCCCACATCAAAAAACCGCTCCGGATACTGTTCCCGAAACCGCTTTAATCCGGTTCCCTCTGCCATGGCAGCCGTAATTGCCACTACCTTCTGATTCTGATTTGCCAATGCCAGAATCTTTCTTGCAAATATATCCGTATAGTCCGGTTTTTCCTTTTTCTCCTTCACCTTTCCCGTTGCCAGGTCAAAGGGCGCAACACCATGAAAGTAGCAGGGATGCTTTTCCGCATAAGAATATCCCTTTCCTTTTTTCGTTTTTACATGCACCACTACCGGGCGCTGAAGCTCAATGGCAGAAACCAGACTTTCTACCATCTGCTGGATATTATGTCCGTCAATGGGACCAATATAAGTAATACCCATATCCTCAAAAAACATCCCCGGTACCAGCAGATGCTTAATACTGTCCTTGGAACGCTTTACCGATAAGGCAATATCATGACCGGCAATGGGAATCCGTAAAATCGTATTCTCCACCCCTGCCTTAAAGTCATTATAGGCCTGGGCGGAACGGATTTTGTTCAGATAATGGGACATGCCGCCTACATTTTCTGAAATCGACATCTCATTATCATTTAAAACCACTACCATACTGGACTTTAACCGTGCCATATTGTTCAAGGCCTCATATGCCAGACCGCCGGATAACGCCCCGTCGCCGATTACGGCAATCACGGATTCATCCGTTCCCATGATTTCTTTCGCTTCTGCAAAACCCAGGGCTGCCGAGATAGAGGTAGAGCTATGCCCTGTATCAAAGCAGTCACAGGAGCTTTCCTGCTGCTTTGGAAACCCGCTCATTCCGCCAAATTCCCGCAAATGCTTAAATTCTTCCTTCCTTCCGGTCAGAAGCTTATGGGTATATGCCTGATGCCCCACATCCCAGATTAGCTTATCCACGGGAAAATCCAGAACCAGATGCAGAGCCATAGTCAGCTCTACCGTTCCCAGATTGGAGGCCAGATGCCCGCCGGTCTGACTGACATGCTCCAGTAAAAACTCCCGGATTTCCTGTGCCAGTATCGGATATTCACTTTTATTCAGCCGCTTGATATCATTGGGCTTTGTTATCTTATCTAATATACTCATGCTTTCTTCCATTCACAAACCATTATAAAGCTGCTTTCCCCCTTATTTTCTGCGCCGCATCAGAGAAAGAATCAATTCACGCAGAAATGGATTCTCCCCTGGAATATCGTCCAACAGTACCACAGCCTCTTGGGAGAGACGCTCTACCTCAGCCTTTGCCTGTTCCATGCCATGAAGGGTAACATAGGTGGTCTTTCCATTTTCTTCATCGCTATGCAGCGGCTTCCCCAGTTCCGCTTCCGTTCCCGCAATATCCAGGATATCATCCTGAATCTGGAATGCCAGTCCTATCATGCCTGCCAGCTTCTCTATCCGAACCACCGTATCGGTAGAGGCACCTGCCAGAATGGCACCAATCATCATAGATGCCTCAATCAGAGCGCCGGTCTTATTCGCATAAATATAGTCCATGATTTCCTCTGTCATGGGCTTGCCGGTCAGCTCCACATCCACGGTCTGTCCGCCAATCATGCCATAAATCCCCGGCTTTTGTGTCAAAATGGTATAGGCCCGTACTACAGTGGGCAAATCCTCCGTCATAGTAAATGCCTTAGCTGCTGTTTCATACGCATAGTTCAACAGGGCATCTCCCGCCAGGATTGCCATATCTTCTCCGTAGACCTTATGGGCTGTCTTTCGGCCCCGCCGGTAATCATCATTATCCAGCGCCGGCAGGTCATCATGAATCAGGGAATAGGTATGAATCATTTCAATCGCCGCCATAAATGGTTCTACGACCTTCCCATCGCCACCCAGCATCCGGTAAGTCTCCTGCATCAGCATGGGACGCAGCCGCTTTCCTCCGGCATCCATGGTATAATTCATGGCTGCAAGAACTGTCCGTGCCGGACCCTCCGTCGGCGGCATATAGGCATGGATTATCGCCTCGATTTCCTTCACCCGTTCATTCATCTTCTCCATCCGATATCTCTCCTTCTTCCGTTAAGGTTATCATTTCCTGTTCCATCCGGTCTAAGGTATCGCCACATTGGGATAATAATGCAATCCCCTTCCGGTATAGCTGCATGGAAGCCTCCAGCGTCACCTCCGGCGCCTCCATCTGCTCTACAATATCAGAAAGCTGTGCAAATGCTTCCTCCACGGTAACCCGATTCTCCGGTTCCCCGTTCTTTGACTGGGTTTCCTTCATTCCTCTATCCTCCTGCCGGTTTCTCCGGCTCTGTCTCTTTCTTTATATAAGCGGAAGCTTTTCGGATTCTATGGCTTCCACTCTAGTTCTCATGCTTCCGTCCCGAATGGTAATCTGCAGCATGTCCCCTGCCTGCACTTGTCCAACGGAGCAGACCGGTGTTCCCTGAACCTCCAGATAACCGTATCCCCGTATCAGCCTGGCGGTAGGGGAATTTCCATGGAGTTGCTCGGTCAGCAGCGCCAGCTGGTGGCGGCAGCGTTCCATCCGTTGCTGCATCAACTGCTGCATCCGGTCCCACAGCTCATCCCGATACTGCTTCTGCTGCTCCAGCTTCCGAATGGGATTCTGACGCTGCAGTATGAATTGATACTTCTGAAATTGAAGTCGTTCCTGTTCCAGCTTCCGTTTCATCCTTTGATTCATTTGCTGCTTGAAATGCTCTGCCCGGCTCCGGACCTCCATATAATCCGGAATCGCCAGCTCACAGGCAGCGGAAGGCGTCGGCGCCCGCAAATCCGCGGCATAATCGGCAATGGTATTATCCACCTCATGTCCGGTTCCGGATATAATCGGGGTTTTCGCCTCATAAATAGCCCGGGCAACCGATTCTTCATTAAATGCCCACAAATCCTCTATGGAACCGCCGCCCCGTCCGATAATGATGGTATCTACCCCCATGGCATCCAGAATCTGAATCCCCTTCACGATGGTAGCGGCTGCGCCCTCCCCCTGGACCTTTGCCGGATATAAAATCAACTGTACATATGGGTTTCTGCGTCTTGCTATATTCCGTATATCCTGAATAGCAGCACCAGTTGGAGCCGTAACTACACCAACTCGTTTCGGATACTGCGGTATCGGCTTCTTTTTTTCAAAATCAAACAAGCCTTCCTCATAAAGCTTTTCCTTTAAACGTTCATATTCCTCGTATAAGGCTCCGGTTCCATCCAGGGTAACCTCTTTTACATACATCTGATATTTTCCATCCCGTTCATAGACGGATATATTTCCCCCCAGAATCACACACTGTCCGTCCTGCAGCCGGAACTTCAGGCCGGTGGCCCGGTTTCCCTTGAACATAACACATGCCATGGCACCGGTTTCATCCTTCAGGCTAAAATAAATATGACCGGAGGAATGGTATTTGCAATTCGATACCTCCCCCTTCATATATAATCCGGATAACAGATAATCTCCCTGAAACATATTCTTAATATATGTATTAATCTGTCCTACCGAATAGATTCTTTTCTGCATCTTCCGCCTCCCTGCGGCTTTTGTTATTCCTTTGCCAGCTTACCCAAAACGGCATTCACAAATCCCTTTGCATCATCACAGTACAGCTTTGCCAGCTCCACTGCCTCATTAATGGCGACCCCCTGGGGCACCTCGTCATCAAACCTTATTTCATAAACTGCCAGCCGCAGAATCGCCAGCTCCGCCTTGCCAATCCGATTCAGCTTCCAGCCCTCCGTTCCTTCCTCGATTATGGAATCCAGCTCCGGAATCCGCTCGCAAATCTGAACCGTCTTCTGCCTTACATATTCCAAATCCGGCTCCTCTGCAAACACTATCGTTCCATCCTCCAGTTCCTGCTCTGACCATTCCTGCAAATGAAACTCCAACTGCTCCCTCCACTCCTCCGGAGCATTGAATTCCATCCGGAACAATGCCTTAAAAATGCTTTCCCGTAGCTGCCGTCTTGTCATAATATTCCTCCAATTATCTGATTCGTAACTTCATAACACGAGAGGAACCCTGCCGGACAGACCTTATAAGTTTCACTCGTTATTGCCGCAGTCGTCATTAAATGAGGACAAATCTGCATCGCAGATCTGTCCCCATCAAGTTCCTTCCATTGGAATTCCTATTTCTTGACCACATGAACGGTTCGTTGCGACTTCTGTGTTTTCTGGCTCTTCTGCGGCTTATCCACTGCCACACCGACAATCCGCACATTGACCCGTTCCACACACAGTCCGGTCATACTTTCAATGGCGCTCTTCACCCGTTCCTGTACCTGTCCGGATACCTTTGGAATGCTATATCCATATTTCATCTCTAATGCCAAATCAATCATGACACTTTCTGGCGATACTTCTACCTTGACACCCTTGGAAAGATTCTTCATTCCCAGCCTGCTTACCAGTTCATTGGGAACATTGCCGCTCATCTTTGCCACACCTTCCACCTCCAGTGCAGCCAGACCGGAAATAATCGCAACCACTTCATCTGCAATCTGTACCTCACCAAAAATACCGGATTCCTGTAAATGATATCCGTCCTGATGTTCCATATCCATTGCCATACTCTATCCTCCTAACGTACTTACCTATAACATTTCCTCTATTATATCAAATTTATTCACATTTGCAACAAACTTTTAGCAATCGCCCTTACCAAGTGGTACGAAGTGGAATCGAGGTGCTGTATGGTGTCTCTACTTTACATTCACAGAAAAATCAAGGAAACAAAAATTCCTGTATGGTTTTTCCATACAGCTTTTCCGCTCCGAAGATTTCAATCATCATATTCCTTATCCTGCTTCTGCTTTCAGAAACGGATATCATATATTCATATGTGCTATTATCTTCTCCCTCTATAGTAATAAGATAATAACGATTTAGAGGATATTGATGCATATCAAAGGATGTAATACCCGGTTCTGCCACCTTCCTCTCCTCAAACAAGGCAAACTTATCCATCCATTCGTCCTTATATCCCAAAATATCTTCCGGCTTACTGTCAGTAACATATATCATAATACTGGCATTCCCTTCCAGCTCAGTAAACTCAACGGAAATCAGGTTTTCTTCTCCTGCAAGATTATAGACAAAATGCCCATTATCCGACTCTTCATTCCCACCTACATGTCCTTCCGCAATATAAATCATTTCGTCAAACCAACCACTTAGCCACAGTATCACTATAACCAGCACTGCACATAGCGGAATAAGCAGCAGAAATCGATATCGGAATAATTTTTGACAGTTGAATTGCTTCATGCCTATCCCTCCTTAAATCATTCTCTGTCTACGGAATAAACTAATTGTTCTAAAAAGCTGTCTAAAAATGCACCATTGGAATTAGTCAGGGCATGATAAGTAACAGCCTTCTTAAGATTGCTCCCACGTACGGTAGCTGTAGCTGGCAATCTTGCCTCTGCGTTATCCACTGTATCACTTCCGATGGCATAGGTGGTTCCCTGCGACTTACCATCCTTCCCATATATAGTCACTGAGGCATAATTATTATATGGATTAACACCACCATAGGTTTTTGCCGTTCCTGTTTTCTCCTCACAAATAGAAGTACAGGTCAAATTATGACCAGCATATCTACCAGTATTTATCACCGTGGCAGCATACACTGTCACACTAAACAGCATAAAACAAAATACTATACCAAGCATGATTGAGCTTCTCCTGTTTCGTCTTTGCATTCCTGTCCCTTTTCTTCTTTTCTTCATTTTTCTTCCTCCCTTTTCTCCAGGTTCAGGCCATCCTTTAAACGAATGTGCCGGTCTGCATATCCTGCCACCAAATCACTATGGGTAACCACAACTATGGTCTTTCCCTGCTTGTTGATTTCCTTTAGCAACTCCATCAAAAGAACTGCATTCTCCCGATCCAATGCTCCAGTGGGTTCATCTGCCAGAACAATGGGGTTATCCGCTGCCAATGCCCTGGCAATGGCAACACGCTGTTGCTGACCACCGGAAAGCTGTTCCGGAAAAAGCTTCTTATAAGAAGTTATATGTAAACGTTCCAATACGGAAGAAATTCTCCGCCTTCGTTCCTTCCTTCTTATATTATCTGCCAGAAGCGGTATTTCAATGTTCTCATATACGGAAAACTCCGGTATCAAAGCAAAGTGCTGAAATACAAAGCTTATATAGGTTCTCCGAAGCTTGTCCAGCTGCCATGCATTCATTCCTGTAATAGGCCTGGAATCAATATACACCTCACCCGCCGTAACAGAATCCAAAGCGCCTATGATATTTAACAGCGTACTTTTTCCGGAACCGGACTCTCCTGTTATGGCCACAAATTCTCCTTCCTTTATTTCCAGAGAAACATGATTCAATGCCTTTATTTCATATTCATCTCCAACATAAACCTTACTTACATCTGCCAACTTTATCATTTCCATATTTCTCCCCCTAACAGTTCCTTAATCCGATATGTACGGAGTTTTCTCCCGATTAAATGATAATCAGCTATATTAAATAATCCAAAAATGATTACCGATGCAGGAAGTATCCAATAAAATGTTTGTATTGCAGTTCCGCCAAGCACTCTGACTACAGCAGCATAACTACATGGGATTGCAATGCAGATTCCCAAAAACAAATGCAGGCTGCATTCCAGAAAAGACAGCTTCTGAATATCCCTTCCCGTCCATTTACAGGCAAGAAGTACCCCAAACATATACTTCCGGTATTTCAGATTCATGATGACTGATAAATAATGGGCCACTATACTAAGTCCCAAACAAACAAGGCTAAAAAATAATTCTATCCAATCACTCTCATATGCATAACGCAGCAGTCCCAGGCTTTTTTCCTGTAATGAAACGGTTTCATATGTCCGGATTCCCATTTGCTCTGCCTGTTCCTGTACATATGCCTTTACAACTTCCTCCGACGTGGCAGGATAATATAGGTAACTATTATTTGCCCCCTTCAGAATATTGACATATCCGTTTGTATCTAAGTGCGCATTTGCATCCATCAGAAGCATATCATCTAATTTTATGGAGGCCTGTAATCCTCCACTGGCATTATTTGCCAGCCATTCACTGTTCTTTTTCAGAATTTGATTTACCTGATACTCTTCGCCAGTCTCCTTATCAAGAACAATCGTTCCAACTGGATACTGGTCCTTTAGCCCATATCCAACTGCTACAAACTGTTTTTCTGAAAAATCAATCGGATTGCCGTCTACATCTGCCAGCGTCCCGATTGGTATCAATTCCTTGGAAATGCATAGAATTTCAATATCTGCATTGAGGGAATCGGTATAATACAGTCCGGCGCAAATCCCCTCCTGCTCCTGATTTAATCCATGGATAAACGTATAAAAGTTCCTGGTTTCCTCTCCAGACCAGAAAATCTTATAATACTCTGTATTGATGATATACAACTGGGAATCATCTACGGATAAAACCGACTGATTTTCTACAATCCGGTATATATAATCCAGATACATAGCAGATTCAAATAACAGAAGGGAAAGGGATATTCCTAACATGATTGTTATAACAAGAAACCTGCCCAAGGTTCGATTTATTTCCAGACATAATGTTTTAATCAAATACCTTCCTTTCATTTTCTTATCCCCCTATATGCTGACAATGGGCTTTGTCGAAATGTATTCCATACAGTACCAGACACCAGAATCAGCATCGTAATGCCAATCAGTATCACAAACCGAAGCATAGCCTCATGTATACCAGACAGCCTTATCCCGTAAATCCAGTCATAGGCGAATGCTATACTGCCATACAGCAGTAGGGAAACCAATACAGAAAGGACTAACAAGCCTGCAAATTCCTTCAGTATGTACCCATATAATTTCATTTTTCCATATCCATAGATACGCCGGACCGCAATTTCATATTTTCGTTGATATAACCAATACTGTATGACTGTCAAGGCAAGAATCAGAGAATAGATATATACAATATACGCTAACTTTGTATTGTTTGGCCGATACTGGCTGCCATTAAAATCTGATTTGTATTCTGTCAAAGGACTGACTAAAATGCCTGCTGCTTCCAATTCTGCACTTAGCACCTTATAACAATCTCCGGGGGATAGGATATCACTATTTAAAGAATACATCTGCGTATAGGTATTGCCTGCCTGCCAGACATCCATTTGGGTCTGCTCCCCCAGACAATCAGCAAATAGTAGAATGGAATAATTTGTAATCGTTGTATTTTCTCCTGAGCAATATCCGATTACCCGGTATTCTTCTCCACAGATGCGAATGTATTCCCCATCACTTTTAGGAATGACCATATTCCTTAAGGCCCTGCCAAGAATAACAATCGGCTCTCCTGCTTCCAGTTCTGCATCCCTTGGATACCGTCCACGGCTAAGATGATAATTCAGCTTCTCATTCTGTGAAATGATAACACTGCACAAATGTTCCGCATATTCATCATCTACGTACAGGCTGACATTTTCAGTCATAATTGTAATTGGGAATTGCTGTAAGGTATCAGACACAAACTGATATTCCGCCTCAGAATTTGTCATAACAGAAAAGCAAGCCTGATACCGATAAGAAAATTTCTCTATTTCACTCTGTTCCAATTCATTTAAACGCTGGATATAATCTGCATAGAACAAGCTCAGCAACGCAATGCTAATGCCAGCTACAATTCCGATTGCAGATGTCTTATAGCGAAATAAAGATTCCATACCTGTTCCTCTCGCATATTCTCCATTTTCCTTAGTTTTCTATGTTCACTAACATTTCTCTATATTTGTCAAATTATAGCAGATATCCGGACGATTGTCAATGTAACTAACTCTTACATTATAGAATCCTATAAAGCAGAACCAAATTATAAAAACCCATCCCGACAGCACCGACGGGACAGGTTTTCGTTTTCTACTCTTCCATAGTGGTAATTACAATCTCCGATACATCACATTCTGCTTTTCGGGTTACGATATCCTCAATCTGTGCCTTTTCCACCTCAGTCAGAGCCGTCCGGTTCACCGTTACGTCCACACAGCCCTCACTAATCAGAACCACACACTGGTCAAAGCCCTTTGCCATCAACTGCTGTTCACAGATGGACTCCCGCTCCATAATGGCAGTCATATTCACCAGCTCATCTACCGCTCCCTGCTTGGATGCCTGATCCAGTCCTTCATTGTTTACGATTTGCAGCAAAAGCTCCTGGGACTTGGAACGGGTCTGCTCCCGGTTCAGCTTGGCATTCACGATAGCATCAGATGTAACATTGACGGTCTCTGCATTGGTCAGTACTGCCTCACCGATAGCATCATTCACTGGTGCGCTGACCTCCGCATCATCTGCATTTCCCTCCGCTCCGGCAATCACCGGTGCATCCGCGCCTTCCTCTGTACTTAAGGCCTCCGTCTGGTCCGTATTTCCATCCGTCTGCAGCGTTTCCTGTATCTCTTCATTGGACGCAGACACATCAA
The DNA here is from genome assembly GCA_023667695.1 of Clostridium sp. Classification (GTDB taxonomy): domain Bacteria; phylum Bacillota; class Clostridia; order Lachnospirales; family Lachnospiraceae; genus CAG-632. Next base: position 39,907 of record JAMOZY010000002.1, read on the forward strand.
TGGTATTTCCGTTTTCATCTATAATGCTGACTTCCTTACTGGTAAAGCTTAAGTACCCTGCCACTGCAATCATGACAGCCAGAGCAGTAATAATGATCTGATTCTTCTTTACAACCTTCTTCATTTCATACCTCCAGATGATTCTACCATTTTACATACTTTAATTTTATGAGCTGCAATGGGAAATAATGCCTGTGCGGTCTCTATGATATCCTGTCTGACGGAAGGAGCATCCGCTCCTTCTGCTACTACTACAACTCCCTCTATCTGATTGTATTCACCAATCACTGTAATCATGACTTCTACCTGTCCGACCCCCTGCACCTGTTCCAGCATGGTTTCCAGACGCTGCTCCAAGGTTTCGATTTCTGTCATAGTCTCCCGACCTGCTCCATCGGCCACCCCCTCTTCCTTTTCCTCCTTTTTCGGACTTGTAGGTATACAGATTACCAACAAGAATACTCCGATTAATAAGCAGATTATCAGCTTATCCATACCAAAGGCTTTCAGCTTATCCAAAGAAAACCAATCTTTCATTTCTCCACCTGCCTTATTTATGTATATTAATCAATGAATCAAACTAGAATCCTAAAATGGAATTACCGGCAGGGTTTTGCCAAACAGCCTGCTTACAGCATCCAGAACCATACAGATATAGACCAGCCCTACTGCAAACTGCAGATACTTCTGATACCGCTTCTCCGGCAGCAAATGAATGCAAAAGGCGGATAGTACCGAAAAAATCAAAATATTCCGCATAAATTCCTTTATGATATCCAAATAATCCATCCGGTCTCCTTCCTGTTGGATTCCCCTCATTCCAAAGCATTCATTTATCCCCTTAACCGGCATAGTAGGTAACATTTGTAGAAACCGTCACAATGGCAATGGACAGCAGAAACAAAATGATTACCGTTAAAACTGCCGTAATCAGCATCTGTCCTCCCTCACTGATGCTTTGCAGCCCCCGAATCATACGGGGGTCTGCAATGGGCTGTAACAGTGCAGCAAGGAATTTATAGGATAAGATAAATACACTCATTTTCAAAACCGGCACACAGACGGCTGCTGCCAAAAGCAGCATTCCCCCTACCCCGATTGCATTCTTTATCAGGATTCCGGAACCGATTACCACACCAGAGACTGCATTGACAGCCTGTCCGCCGGGAATGACAGTCAGACCTCTCTGCAAAGCCGTGGTGGTAACCGAATCCGCCGCTGGTGCCAGCATACTCTTTACTGCATTCAAGCCCACCACAAAGGCAAGCACACTTTTCATCAACCAGCTGGTACCGGTCTGAAGCAGCTCCCCAAGCTTGGAAAAATAATCTCCCTCCATCAGATTATTCACCAGTCCGAGCATGACAAATAACTGAATCAACGGAAATACAATGGTCTGAATCCCCCAGGAAACCGCTGTGATTCCCATGACCATCCCCTCCTGAAGCACTACCGAAGAGGTCACGCCGGAGCTGACCCCTACCGCCATCATATAGGTAGGAATCAACGCCTCCATAATTCCAAGTATCTCCTCGACTGCTTCTGCCCCTACCTGGTAAATCAGGGTAAAGGATGACAAAAGCAAAGCTGTCATAATCAGATAAGTAATGTAAAATCCATTTTCACTAATCATTCCTTTTCCAATGGAACCACTGAGATTCGTAAATATGGCAGTAATCATGGCAAGCAGAATCAGCTTCACCAGAATCCCTCGGTTTGCATCAAGCTCCTCCAAAAAAGTCTGGTACAGAAATTCCTTCCAAAGACCGTCCTGTTCCGTAACATCTCCCTGCATCAAAGACGACACCAAATCCCCAAAGGTCAGATGCTCCTGAAAAAAATTCTCCTGCAGCACCTGGTCCAAGGCCGTAAAATCATACTCCTGAAGCATGTCCTCCTGTATATCCTGAACCGATTGCTCCTCGGTAGAAGCCGGAGCCTCTGTGGCGGTGGTATCCGGAACCAAAAGGGTTCCGGCCTGCACTGGAACACGGTATAAGAAAAATACCAGCACAGCTATTTGAATCATTCCACTTATTTTCAAGCATTTCATTTCCTTCTCCCTATCCCAGCCGGTAGAACGCAAGATTCCTCAGGCTAAAAACTGTTGGATTGCTTCAATAATTGCTTCCATGACCGGAATGGTGAGCAGCAGCATGGTCACCCGGCCTGCCGCTTCAATCTGTCCGGATATCGCCTGATAGCCTGCATCCCGGCAAAGCCCGGAAGCAAATTCACAGATATATGCCACACCGATTAATTTTAACAGCACGCCAACATATTCCAGGTTTACGGCTCCTGCAAGCTGCTGGATAAATGCCACCAGCCCGTCAAAGGCTTGTACCATAAAGAACATCAGCAAGAGACAGATTCCAATACTAATCAGGGCGCTGAACTCCATATAATGCTTCCTGCAGCTTAGTGCCGCCAGCATACCGATTACAGCAAGTATTACCAGTTGTACAATGGACAGCTCCACGTCCCCTCCTCCCTTCCATGGTTCTCTTAAATCTGAAACAATGCCTGTATGGTGACAAATAAATCATAAATATACGGAACCAGCCAGGTCAGTACCAGAATCAGGCCGGCAAGACTGACCAGATAGGCATGCTCTTCCCGTCCGGAATGCTTTAAAACCTGATTCAACAGAGCCACCAAAATGCCAACTGCAGCAATTTTGAATATCAAACCAATTGTCATAGCCTGTCTCTCCCATTTTTAAATCAGCAGAATCACCAAAAACATACCGGCAAGAATACCTAAGGTAGTCCCCAGCTTCATCTTGACCGGTAATTCCCGGGTCAGGCATTCCTCCTGCTCCTTGAGCCGCCGGCTGTATAATTCCATTGCGCCAAGCTGGGTTTCTTTATCCGGGTAGGATAACTGATTCCCCAATCGTTTTAACTCCTCGATATTGGTATCCGGCAATACCGTTACCTTTTGCAGCTCCCGAAGCTGCTGCTCCCATAATTCCTGAAATCCCACGCCCTCCATGGCATTCAGCCTTCTGCCTGTCTCAGCCAGCCATCGGCCGCAGATACCACTTCCCTGTCTGCCGCAGCGTTCAAATGCCTCTGGCAGAGTACTGCAATGATACTGAACCTCTCCCTGAAGCAGAAGAAAAAGCTGCTGGAGCTGCCGGACCTGCTCCAGCTTCTGCCGGATTTGCCTGCAATAGCTCCAACCGGCGCCCCCTGCCGCTGCCAGAACCAGGCAGATTCCCAAGCCCTTACATACGATTTCCCTGTGCATCAAAAATCCGCTCAATATGCCCGATTCCCCCTTTATTATTCAGAACCACATACCGTTCAAAAATCCGCTCCTCTACCAGTCTGCGCAGCACCGGCTTGTTCCGGATGTCTTCAATGGAATTTCCATGTACGGTAGCCAGAATGGTACAGCCGGCATTGATGACATACTCAATGGCTTCGATATCCTCCCGGCTTCCGATTTCATCCACGGCAATCACCACCGGCGACATGGAGCGGATTAGCATCAGCATTCCATACGCCTTAGGACAGCAATCCAGAATATCCGTTCGTTTTCCCAAATCATTCTGCGGAATCCCCTGATAACAGGCACCGATTTCGGACCGTTCATCCACCACGCCTACTGTTACACCAGCCTTCCCTTCCACGCCATCCGAAAGCAGCCGGATTAAATCCCGTAACAGCGTTGTCTTCCCACAACGGGGCGGAGAAATAATCAGGGTATGCTTAATCCCGGTACCATCCTCAATCTGGGACAACAGTTCATTGCCACAGCCCTTCACCTGATGGGATAGGCGGATATTCAAAAAAGAAATGTGACGAATGGTCTTAATTCCATGCTCCTCCATCACTACCTTTCCGGCAATTCCTACCCGGTGTCCTCCCTGTATGGTAATAAATCCCTGGCGGATTTCATCCTCATAAGCATAGAGGGAATATTGACTGATAAAGTCCAGAGTATTGCGGATATCCTCCGGTGTTACAATATAGACCTCATTCATGCTGGTATTCAGCCTGCCATTTTCCCCTACAAAAAACTCCCGATTATCATATATAATCAAAAGGGGTTCCCGAACCCGTAACCGTATCTCCTGCAAGCGTTCGAACTCTATGTTCATTTTCATTAATATCTGCCGCAGCTGTAAGGAAAACACCTTCCATAGCTCCTCTTTCTTGTCCATGCTTCCTCCTCCTTTCTTCTAAATATATGAAAGGCGGCGGGAATTAGAACAAGCGGACATAAAAAATCCCCGCAGTCAAAAACTGCGGGGTATAGCCGACGCAAGGTCTCCTCAAGTCAAATTAAACTCTGGATAAATATTCGCCGGTTCTGGTATCAATCTTAATCACGTCACCCTGGTTTACAAACAACGGAACCATTAAGGTAGCACCGGTTTCCACGGTACAAGGCTTTGTTGCGCCGGTAGCGGTATCTCCTTTTACACCCGGCTCACATTCCGTAATCTCCAGCTCCACGAACATCGGCGGCTCTACTGCAAAAATATCGCCCTTATGGGACTTCATCTTTACCATCTCGTTTTCCTTCACGAACTTCAGGGAATCCCCAATCTGGTCTTCCGTCAAGGCCACCTGGTCGTAGGTTTCCATATCCATGAAGTTATATAAATCGCCATCCTTGTACAGATACTGCATATCCTTGGTATCAATCTGTGCATTCTCGAACTTCTCGGTTGGACGGAAGGTCTTTTCCACCACACCGCCGGTCTTGATATTCTTAATCTTGGTACGGACAAAGGCTGCACCCTTACCAGGCTTTACATGCTGAAATTCAACAATCTGATAAATATTATTTTCAAATTCAATTGTAAGACCATTCTTAAAATCACCTGCTGTAACCATTCTTAAAATCCTCCTTAAGCTTGTAGAAATCTCTCATTTCACTATTCTATAATAGATAAGGATTTTTTTCAACCTTTTTCATGCCTAGTCATTCAACTTTTCCACAATCAAATCGTCCAAATTAACACCTTCATACTCGCCCAAATCTTCCGTAGAATAAAAAGAATCCGTTTCTTTTCCCCTTAAGCTAACCGGAATCACTGCTTCCGGTTCCTCTGATATCTCTACTTCCTCACCTGTATTTATGGTCTGTGCCTGGGTATTCACCATCTTCAGCATCCGTTCCTCCTGGGTGGTAAACTGGTCAAAATCATCCACTATCATCTGCACCGGATGAGGGGAGGAAGCCGCCCTCCGATGGAATTTGGTCTGCAAAATGACAGCCACACTCACCAGCAAAAGGAAGGCAAGCAGAATCATCGTTTCTACATTCCACGGTATCTGGATGAACAATGGTACCAGGCTTCCATCCGGCAGACGGGCAAGCCGGACGGAATCTCCCGTTTTCTTGAACAAAGCTAACCGGAATTCCTGGTGTTTCTCTTCCCCATCTTCTGTATAGACAACCAGTGTACTAAGATAGGTATTATATCTTGACCGGCTGCGCAAGCTGTAGTTCCTCCTGCTTTCCACATTTATGCCCGTAATTCTTCCTTCCAGCACCTGACTGTAATCCTTCATGGAATTATATTCAAATATTCCACGATTCATGGTTATAAAGCTTAAAATCAACATGAACAGCCAGATTGCAAGGATGATGAAAAGCCGAACCATACGATTGCTTAGATTTCCCTTTAATCTCATCTCTTTTCTTCCCCTCCTGAATATAGCAAAGTCAAAAATATATTATCTTGATTGTATCATAAGCAATCGGTCCCTGGTATCAAAATAATGCACAATAACCCCTTCTATCGTGCATTAATTGATAGATTTCGCAATCCAACATATCGAAAATAGGGTATGCCCTAGCTACGACTTGCTTATTTGCATAATTCCTGCATGGCATCCAGTGCCAGCTCATAGCCCAGCAGCCCCATACCTACAATCTGTCCGCTGCATACGGGCGCCGTTACCGAGGTATGGCGGAATTCCTCCCGTTGATGCACATTGGATATATGTACTTCAATCTTTGGAAGCTGTATGGATGCCAGTGCATCCCGCAGGGCATAGCTGTAATGAGTATAGGCGCCGGGATTGATAATGATTCCCCGGGTACCGTCTGTATATGCCGCCTGAATCCGGTCAATCAGACCGCCCTCGGAATTACTTTGAAATACTTCCACTTTCATATCCAGCTGCTCCGCTTTTTTCTGAATCCGACTGCACAAGGCTTCGTAATTCTCCTCACCATAGATACCCGGTTCTCGGATTCCCAGAAAATTAATATTCGGTCCATTTATCACTAAAATCTTCATTCCTTTTATCCTCTCTTCATAATCTGATTGATTTCTCCGGCCAATTCCTCCACTCTGCGTCCATCCGTCCGGATGGAAACATGGGCTGCTCTTTGGTATAAGGGCTGACGAGCCTCCAGCAGCTCATGAATCCTCTGCTGGGGATTTTCGTTTTCCAACAACGGCCGGTGATGACTGTTCTTCACCCGGTTCCAGATATTCTCCTCGGATGTCTCAAGATAGAACACCCGTCCCAGTTCTCTTAATAATCTTGCATTTTTCTGCTGCAAAGGCATGCCGCCTCCAGTTGCAATCAAGGCATGACTGGTACCGGCAATCAATTCCTGTAATACCTTCGCCTCCAGTCTGCGGAAATATGCCTCTCCCTCTTCTTCAAAAATCCGGCTGATGCTTCTGCCTTCTCTTGCCTCGATATAGGCATCCGTATCCAAAAAGGAATAACCATACAGCTTCTCTATCTGTCTGCCTATGGTAGTTTTACCGGAACCCATGAAGCCAATCAGAACAATATTATCGCCAGAGGGATGAACCGCCTCATATAAGCGGTCATATACCAGCTCTGCCTGCTCCGGCGTCACCGGTACCCCGTTCCACAGCTCATATGCAATGATACCCTGATACAACAGCATTTTCAAACCGTTATATGCCTGACCGCCGGCTTCCTCTACCAAAGTCAAAAATCGGGTCTGAGCCGGATTATAAATCAAATCCACACCTACGCGGACATGCTTATAAAATTCCCGGTCCCCAATAACCACTTCCTCCACCCTGGGGCTTAAGCCCAGGGAGGTACACTGAAAAACAATCCGCTCCACCGCCGGCAGCTTATCATAATCCTCCACTGCCATCGCTTCTATCACGCTCCGGCCAAAGAGATGATTCAGGCTGTCTGCAATCGCTTCCGCCTTTTCAAGGGTGCGGTTCAGCAGATAGACAGCCGACGCCCCTTCCTGCATACACATGTAAGCAACCGCCTTCGAGGCTCCTCCGGCTCCCAGGATTACCACAGTCTGTCCCTTTAACACAATGCCCTCCGACTGAATGGCACGAAGCAGCCCCGGCATATCCGTATTATAGCCAATATAGCCCTTTTCTCCCCGAACCAGGGTATTCACTGCACCAATTGCTTTTGCCGCTTCATCCAGCTCCACAACATACTGCATCACCAGATTCTTATACGGAACCGTTACATTCAATCCCAGAATATTCAGGTCAAAGGCTCCCCGGACTGCCTGCTCCAGTCCCTCCGCCTCCACATGAAAGGGAACATAAACCCGATTGTGTTCAAGCAGCGCACTTAATGTATTATGTATAACCGGAGACAGGGTATGTTCTACCGGATTGCCAAGCAGCCCCAGCAGCCTTGTCTGTCCATTAATTTGCTGTATCATATCTGAATCCTTTCTGCTCCTATTCCGGCGCCATCAGCGATAAATCTCCGGAATATTCTTCTCATAGCCTTCCCGGTCCGGCTTATTTCCCTTATATCCCCGGCTTCTGCGGTAAAAGAAGAGACTAACATCCTCCAGCAGACGCTTTAAAACTATAAAAAATCCCTCTTTTCGATTCACCGGCCCTACCAGAATACTATAATATCCCACCCGGTTGGCACCGATAATATCCGTCAGAAGCTGATCTCCTACAAACAAAATCTCTGTTCCCGCTACCTGTAAGCAGTCTGCCGCCTGCTGATAGCCCTTCTTAAAGGGCTTATTCGCATTACTAATATAGGCAGCATCCAAAGCTTCGGCAAAAGGCGCTACACGCTTTGTGTTATTATTTGACAAAAGACAAATCTGAAAGCCAAGCTTCCGCAATTCGTCACAAAGTCTTTTTGCCCGTTGATCTGCTGGTGCCCCGTGCGGTACCAATGTATTATCAATATCAAAGATAATTGCCCGATATCCTCTCTGATAAAATTCTCTATATGGAATCTCATAAGCAGAACCAAATTCTTCTTTTGGATAAATCACGGTGGCTCCCTCCTTAGGTCAAATTCCGCCTGCCAGCAGTCGGACTGCCAGCTTATGATTTTGGCTTTCGCTTTTGCACTCTTTTCCGCAGTGCCACTCGGAACCTCCGGTTCCTCGTTGTCGGGCTGTCGCCCTATCAAAATCATACCTGGCAATTCCGCCTGCCAGCAGTCGGACTGCCAGCTTATGATTTTGGCACTGCTCATAGTGTATCACAAAATGTTTTTTGACACAACGAAAAACACCCCAAATATTCAGGGAAGCCTCTGAGAATATCTGGAATGTTTTTCTTGTATCACTATATTGATTTCATTATTTTATCGTCTCGGTTGTAGTACTCTCGGTTCCTGCCTGTATAGCAGTCCCAGCTGTATTGGTAGTTTCCTCTGTTTTCGAGCTGTTCGTTTCCGGCTTCTCTGTACTGACGCTTTCTGTCGAAGCAGCAGTGCTATTCTCGGTAGAGGTTTCCGTTGTGGTCGTCTCGATATCCGGAGTCTCTGATACCGTCTCCATCATAACGGAGGAAGCATTCTCACTGGTTCCCACATAACGATAAACCCGTACCGTCTGCTTTCCGTAATTTAACGCCTCCTGATGACTTCCGAAATAAATATCAATCCGGTTGCCACGGATAGCTCCGCCCCGATCCTCTACGGTATATACCTTACCATTGATTACCACCTGTGTTCCAAATGGCAGTACTCCGGTATCCGCCGCTATGGTATGGTTTGTCCGGGCAACTGTACCAGATGCAGTTATCCCGTTGGTCTTGCCACAGCAGGCTGCACATGGGCAGTAGCCTGTGGTCAGATACGTACCTAAGCATTCATAACCATTCATAGCCGGGTCTGCATATACCGGACTTCCGGCTACTGCCTGATAACTCTGTGCTACCACCTCTGTCGCTTTTGCTTCCACATCCGCAGCGGCCGGTTCAATTGCTCCGGCGGCTGACAAAGCCTCCGCCACCAGTAAATGATTCTGAATGGTATGATACTCTTCCCGCTGTATATCACCAAATGCATATTCTTGTTCATCCTGTGTACATTCGCTTAATGCCACCTGTTTGAAAGGCAGAACATTCTTAGCAGCTTCCCCATTTGCAGTGATTAACGCAGCACATGCGAACGAAGCAGATACCATAAGCATTAAAATCCGCTTGCAATATGCTTTCACGTTATTCAGGAATTGTTCCAGTTGCTTTTCCATTCTTCCGTTCCTTTCAAGTATTAATGAGATGTTTCAAATTGTTACATAATTGTTACATCTGTGTTGCCATTATATTCTGATTCCGAAAAAAGGTCAAGCAAAAGGTGGTTTTTTCGTTTTTTTAAACAGCTTTTTATTCCATTTTTGTTTAAATTGCCAGTACTGTCCCGTTGGGTAACCACAACATCTTGTGGTTCGGCTATCTTTACAAAAAAATAGGAAAATGCTACAATCCTACATGAGTCGGACAGGTGATCGCGGCTGCAAAGCCGAAAGGCTGCAGGTGAGGAAAGTCCGGGCTTCATAGGGCAGGGTGCCGGATAACGTCCGGTGGAGGCGACTCCCAGACCAGTGCAACAGAAATATACCGCCGATGATGATAAGGTGGAACCCACGAAGCGGAAGAATCCCTTATCCCAACGGTAAGGGTGGAACGGCGAGGTAAGAGCTCACCGCTTGTCTGGTAACAGGCAAGGCTCTGTAAACTCCACTCGAAGCAAGACCGAACAGAAAGCTATACAGCGGCCCGCTGTGCTTTCGGGTAGGTTGCTGGAGCCGGCTGGTAACAGTCGGTCTAGATAGATGATCACTCAACGACATAACCCGGCTTATCGTCCGACTCATTTTCTTATCCTCTGCGATTCTGCAGCAAAGCATTCCAACCAGCCATTCCCATAGACGAAATCATATCGATTCGGTTTGCTATTGGAAGCACCAACCATTTTAAACAAAAACAAGGATTGGTACCCTACTAAACTTCTTCAGATACCAATCCTCCCCCTGTTTTACCCCCAATATACGAATGACCAGAAAACCAAGTTCGAAATCTGGCTTCTACAATGTCCGTCCGAAAACCATGCTGCCATTTCCCAAACGATTCTCTGTAGAATTTAGATACTATACGTTTCTAATTCCTGATTCTCCTGCCAGAACAGGCAATTCTGAATCAGAGAAGCGGATACATCCGGAAATTCCCGGAACAAGTCATCCTTTGTCGCTCTTTCACGCTTCACTGCCAGAAGCAGCTCCTGCAATTCCTTTATCACTGCAAGCTGCATCGAATGATTCATATAAACCATGATGTGACGCGTCTTTTTTGGAAGAAATACTGCGATTTCATTCCATGCAGTATTACAATCCTCCAATACATACGGAGTCAGCAAATCAAATAAAACGGGCTGCTCCTCCTCCGGAATCCCTGCATGTCTGGCTATAACCTGTTCGCATCTGCGCTGCAAATTGCCATGATTCACCTGATAACCATTTAAGCCAAAATCATGAAAGCATTCCAAAAACATCTCAAACTGATGCCGCTGGGTATACTGGGACTGATTTTCAAAAATCCGAATAAATTCCCGGTTAAACTTCGCATACTTCTCATTCCAGTAAATAAAATTGAAGGTCCAGTATACTGTCAGACACAGCATAAAATGATCCGCGAAATTACTGTTATTCGAAAATGCAAACAGGGATTTCAGTTTGATGCCTAAGCGTCTGTAATCATTTTCACTCAGCTTCAAATCACTAATGGTTCTCACAGCGCGTATTTCCTGCTCGAAATACAACTGCATCTCATGTAGGTCAAATCCTGGTTCTTGAATTCCCATATGCATTCCTCCTTTATAATTTCACATCACATTTTACCCCCGCATCCTTTCTTCTCCCAATGTATGGTTACAAGTACATTATATAACTTTTTAACAAAAATGTCCATGTTTTTTCAAATTTCCTATGCAATTTTCATATTGCATACGGTAATATCTGCTTTTTTTCGATTGATAACTCTTTTTCTTTTGTTTATTTTTATGATTCCTTTCTTCTTTTTTTATATATTTATTACAAATCCAATACTAAATTTCTCTCCTTTTCCTTGCCTAACCAGGGAAAATATACTACAATATTTTCAAATCAACAATCCCGCCGCAAGCAGTGGGACATCAAGTTTGAATTCTCCCAAGGGGCGGGGTATGTTGACCCTCGCGACAGTCGCCAAATGTCTGCAAGCAGCCACTTGGCTCGTTGCTCGCGGGAATCAAATACGTAAGACAGTGGAAATCGACCGATGTATACATACTAAAATGAAAGGTTGCGGATTATCTTATGGCATACTTCCCTGGTGTCACAACTGCATATCGAAAGGACGGCAGCTTCTATTACCGGGCTTCCATTACCTGGCATGGAAAGCACATCAGCCTTGGCAGCTTTGAGACACCAGAGGCGGGACATCAGGCATACCGGGAAGCAGACAGCATCCTAAATGGAATCAAACAAGCGCCGGAGGATTATTCCGAGGCATCTTCCCTCTCCCTTGCCAAATACATTTCGTTGGTGAATTTCCGAAACAATGGCGTATATATCAAAACTCCCATCTATCTGTATCCCGGCTATTTCTTATACTACTTAGAGCCGGATTGTGTCTTGAAGTTCGATAAGGATGATTTATTTTTCTACTCCTCTCATACCATCCAGCGCCGGGGCGGTTATCTGTTCATCTGCCATTACGGCAGCCAGTATGGTATTCTGTCCCGCTATGGCATACGAAGCTTTGCCGTAGAAGGCAGGGATTACATTTTCATGAACGGGGATAACCGGGACTACCGCTATCAGAATATCAAGGTACTGAATCACTTCATGGGCGTCCAGGCAGAGCAGCAGCATGGAAAAACGATATACAAGGCTTCCATTCACATTAACGGCAATTATATAATCGGAAGATATGATACGGAAACCGATGCTGCGATTGCTTATAACAAGGCCGCAGATGCTCTGACCGCCCGGGGCTTTCAAAAGCAATTCATCCGGAATTATCTTCCACAGCTTTCCAGGGAAGACTATCAGACCCATTATCGTACCATTTCCATTTCCGATAAAATCTATTCTGTAATAAATCCTTCTTCTTCCTCATAAACTAACAGCAACAAATCATTACGGTTTACAGGATGTCAGTTACATGAAGATTTTAAAAACCATAACTACAGCCGTTCTTCCACTTAGTCAGGATATCAACTCCTCCTATATGCGTATCATGTCTGTGGTTCTGCTGACTGCGGTATGCTTCTGCTCCGCCGTTCATACCCGGAGCCAGGTCATCAGAGCCTCCCGGTCTGGGAATACAACACCGGCGCTTTCCACAAATTATCGTGGGGAGCTTCCCATCTATAGTGTAGAAACCGAACAGCCAGTGGTAGCGCTGACCTTTGACGCAGCCTGGGGAGACGAGGATTTGTCCGATATTTTAGCGATTTTAGAATCCCATCAGGCAAAGGTTACGTTTTTTGTATCCGGCGACTGGGTCGATAAATATCCGGATGCCATTCAGGCAATTCATGCTGCCGGTCACGAGCTTGCCAATCATGGAACCAATCACAAGCATATGCCTAATCTAAACGAAGCAGACATGACCGAAGAAATCATGGAATGCCACCGCCGGGTCTACGCCTTGACTCAAACCAGCATGACCGCCTTCCGCGCTCCCTACAGCGACTGGAGCGATTCGGTGGTTGCCACGGCAAAAATCTGTGGATATTCCAGCATTAATCAGAATGTGGATTCCGTGGATTGGAAGGATTATGGAGCAGACAGTATTATTGAAACAGTGATGAATGACCCGGATTTGGGAAACGGCGCCATTATCCTTCTGCATAACGGTTCTGCCTACACCAGAGACGCTTTGGATACTCTGCTCTGCCGCCTGGAAGCAGAGGGTTATTCCTTTGTCCGGATTTCAGACTTAATCTATACGGAACACTATACCATCGACCACACCGGCCGCCAGCTTCCAATTACCTGAATTTTCCTTCCATAATTCCCGTACAACAGGAAATACTAAGGGTACTGACAGAGAAAGGAGTCTGGTTATGAAAAAAATCACAAAAATCATACTAGTTAGTAGTTGTTTTACATTGCTTTCATTTGCCCTTACCGGCTGTAACCGTAACAACAACACCGGTAACTCTGCAAATAGCAACAATGTAGCAGAGGATGTCGGTAATGCAGTAAACAATGTGGGTAATGACGTTGGCAACATAGTGGATGATGCCGGTAATGCAGTAAATGATGCTGCACAGGGTGCCGGTGATGCCATCCGTGACGTTACCGACGGTGCGGACAACATGGTAAATGATGTCACAAACGGAACAAATTCCAATGGAAATTCGGAAAACGGCAGCAATTCAGGCAGTACAGAAAACAATAATACCAGCCGTTCCACAACCGGGCGTACCGGAAGAACCAATGTAGTCCGATAATTACTGCAATGTGCAAAACCTGCCACTACACAAGGTATGCCTTCGGTGTGGCAGTTTTTGCGCATACTTTTTATTTCTGATTCTTTCTTCGTTCCATCTCGTCGTATTGCTTATACATATATTGTACACTGTTTTCCAACACATAATAATGCATAATATATGGTATCAGAAGCACCAGCAGAGTAAAAAGCAAGGCTGCAAATACCCATTGGGGATACAGCACCGTTGCAAGAAATACCATCACGGTCACCAGGGCAAACAGTACCATGATGATTTCATGAACCAGCCGCTCATGCATAAAAAACTGAATCTGTATCAGATGCTTTCTCTGCTCTTCCTCATAATCCACCCCATCCGGCGGATTTGCCAGTCGTTCATCTACCTGCTTTACATATTGCTTAATTTTCTTTCTCAAAGGGTAACTCCTTTCTCCTCAGATGGTATCTCTTTGGCGTAAGCTCTCAAAGGTTCCAAATAAATTCAGGGTTCCATATCCCCAGGAAGGATTCGGATAGCTTAACCCCGGCTGCCGGTCCGCCCCGCGGATTAGATATCGTTTCATCTGAATCCCACTCATCCGGTTAATATTGCTGCGGGACTCAATCCATTCCATCAACAGAGCCGCGGCACCGGCAGTATGGGCAGCGGCAATACTGGTTCCGCTTCTTCTGGTAAAGCCATAGGTCTGATCCGGATTCCGGTTAATATCCGGTCCATAGACATTGACTCCCGGCGCCGCCAGGTCCGGTTTGATTCCTCCATCCCCAGTATAGCCCCGGCTGGCCTCAAAGTACAGACTTTCCGTAAGATGATTATAAGCAGTGGCACAAATCGGTCCTTCTGCCGTAGCCGGCTCTGTCAGTGTAATCTCCGGGTCCGGCTGAAGAAAATACGTATCCTCGGAAACAAACTCCCGAATGGGCAGCCAGATATTATAATTATTTTCCGTACTTCCCGTTGCATAGACCCGGAACCTCCAGATGCCTTCCGTCGGCTCCTCCATGCGGATAAAAATCAACTGCATTCCGGATAATTCCTCTACCAGTACATAGGAAACCTCTACGACCGTCCGCTCCAGCAGGAAAACATAGCGCTGACGGTTTTGAAACCGAGGCGGAATCTGACCAATCACCTCTCCATACGGTGATTCGATTCCAATGGCATAGGTATTGGGCGCCCGCCCCCACAGCTCCATGATAAAGCCGCTTTCCTTCGCTCCTACATTCAGTTCTACGGTTTCATAGGCCTCCTCTGCCATGACCACGCCGGAAAAATGATGCCTTGCATTTCCCTCATTTCCTGCCGGAATAGAAATCAATTCTCCCGGATTAATATTCACCCGGTTCATATACTGATTCAAGGCACCCTGACCGATATGGTCACCGCTGTTGGTTCCTATCCCGATATAAATGGAAATCGGCAGCTTCCACTTTAATGCCTGCTGACGGAGATAATACAGTGCCATCATAATATCCGTTTCCTGAAATACCTCTTCCGAATCAATAAAATAAAAATCCTTCAGATACTGCTTCGCCTTCTTTAGCTTCACCACAACAATATCCGCCATAGGCGCTGCACCGATGAATCTTCCAGCCTCGTCTTCTCCGCCTGCTATAATTCCAGACACAAAGGTTCCATGACCATTGGTATCCGTACTGGGTACTATCTCCAAGGGATTCTCGGATTGCAGCGCCTGATTAATCCTGTCCTCTGTGTATTCCGTTCCATATTCAATGGTATCCGGCGGCGTTCCGGTCTGAATCGTCTGATCCCAGATTGCCTTAATCCTGGTGGTACCGTCCGCCTGGCGGAACAGGGGATTCTGATAATCAATTCCTGTATCGATGATTCCGACCAGAATATTCCGTCCCTTTAGATTCAATATGGGCTGATTCTGCGCCTTCAGGATTCCACTGCTCTCTACGCTGGTGGTATCCATCAGACCATAGCACTTCGGCACCATATAATACAACTGTGTAATCACATACATCAAGTCAACATCCTCACGGGACAGCGTTAGGATTGCAAGCTGATCGTCCAGAATCCTTACACATTCTCCCTGAAAATAAGAACGAATATCTCCCTGATAGCTGGAAGAAACAATATAGTCCGCATAATCATTGCTCAATATACGCTCCTTACAATTTGGCACCGGATTGGCATTTCCATTCATATCCATAGCATAGCAACCTGTTTATCTCCTTATGAATAGGATATGCGTCAGACAGCCTATGGGTTCCCGGTCCGACAGTTCCCATTACACGGTGAAGCAATCTATGTGCGGATAATGCGTACAGACCTATGAATTCACAAGTCCGGTAGTTCCAGCACCCCAGCGAACCATATAAGACTATGGATAATACACAAACAGCAAGAAGCAGGCGAAACCGCCTGATTCTTGCTGCTTTCTGATTCTATCCCTTCTTACAGGAAGGTAAAGCCTTCCTCTTCATCATCATCATTCCCGATGAGCATACTCTCATCTACCTTAACCTCAACCTCGCCTGCATATACCTCATCTCCGGATGTATCTGCATCCGATGCCACAGTCTGCGCCTGAGCCGCCTCCTTCCGCTTCTTCTCACTGGATGCAATATCCCGCAGCTCTGCAAAAATATCCTTCGGCTCTTCCTTTTTTGCTGCCTTTGGTTCGTCAAAATCAAAAATCGGCTTTGGTGTAAAGCCCTTTTCCTCCTCTGCTGTCACAGTCTCCGTCTTTGGTCGTTCCTCCACCGGAATATCAGCACCGGTTTTAATCAAATCATCCGTCAGCTTGCCAATCCGCTTTTCCGCTGCTGCCAGTTCCTTTCGCAGCGCCGCACACTCCTTCTTCGCTGCCTCCAGTTCCACATTCGCAAGATCCGTCTTTTTCTGTGCTTCCGTAATATCACTCTGTAAATTATATAGCTTTAATGCATTATCCCGATTAGAATCCGATAACTTATTATTCTGGTCCTTTAATACCTGAATCTGAAGCTGTAACTCTTCATATGCACTGCTGATTTCATTCAAGTAGGCATAAACTTCCGCTCTATTCAGACCTAAGATTGCACGACCAAAGTGTCTGTCACTTGAAACAACGATTTCGTTCATTCTAACCTTCCTTTCTATTGTTAAAATCACCAAAAATACGCACTGCTTTTAGTTAGATTGATTATAGCAAATTCAAACGGAAACTTCAATACAAAGGTTTTACCTTTTCTGAATCAAATACCCTACAGCAAGCTACGGGGCATGTTCAAGCTTGTTCTTTCCGCCCCAAGGGGCGGGTATTTGACCCTCGCGGTATTCGTCAAATATCCATGCAAGCATGGCTATTTTCCTCATTGCTCGCGGAAATAATGCTCCATAATATATGCATTTAGTTCTCCACCCCACAGTACCAGATTCATCATCATATACACCCATACCATTGCAATCGCCATACCGGTCAGGCTTCCATAGACCCTGGAGTAATTACTGAAATGATTCACATAAATGGAAAAGGCAAAGGACACGATAATCCACGAAACCGAAGAAAACAAGGCTCCCGGCGCCGCCTGCTGCAGAGTAATCTTATGATTGGGCAATTTTTTATACATTGCAACAAACATGAAAAACAACAGGACAAAGCCTACTGCTACCCGTACACTCAGAATCAGGGTTGCAATATCATTCAGCCAGGACACCTTATTTAAGATAATATGATACAAAGAATTACCGAAAACGAATACAATCAGCAGAAGAACCAGAGAGGCCGCCACCACCAGCGTATGCAGAGTGGCAATGCTGCGAAGTACAAAATAATTTCGGGACTCCTCCGTCCGGTAGACGGAATTCAAGCCATTGCTGATGGCGAGAATCCCTCTCGCAGCAGACCATAAAGCAACAATAATAGAAAAAGACATCAAGGTATTCCCGGAATTCTGAATCAGCTCCTCCAAAATTCCCAACAGCCATTCTTCGATTTCATTAGGTAACAGCTCCTTCAAAAGCAATAAAAAATCATTCTGGCTGATGGGAAGAAACCGGGTAAAGGTTAAAATCAGTATCACAAAGGGAAAGGCAGACAAAATCAAAAAGAATGCAGCCTGTGTTGCATAGGCAGAGACATGGTCTTCCTTTATCCGTACTAAAAATTCTCTTATAATCCGTATCATCTGATTCATGCTGCCACCTGATTTCCATTCTACCCGGTTTGACGGTTCTCCATTTTGATTCCTGTTCGGTTCTTATTGATAAATATTCCGGATTTCAACACCGGTATAATAATGCTGAATAATTTCTTCCGCAGAATAGCCAAGCTCTGTCATAGCCTTGGTGCCGTTCTGGCTCATTCCCACACCATGCCCGAAGCCTCCGCCTACGATAATAAAGTTTCCTGCTTCATTTTTTTCAACATAGTAAAAGGGACTTGGCAGTAAGGACCAGCCAACTGACTCCGCACCATCCTGCCGATGAATCGTCACGCCTGCCGGCGTCATCAAGGCCCGGGCATTGGTCTGCCCCGTCACCTGAATCGTTCCCTGGCTGCCTATGATGGTAATCTCCTTGACAATACCGCTTTTTCCCCGTAAGGTAACGGAAATATCCTGTACTGTCCCGATGGAAGAAACCGGCTGGCTCATATAGGTACCATCCGGCTGCAGCGTCCGAATCCGGTCCGGATTGGTTTCATAGCGCTGTGCCAGGGTTTCCTGAATCGCTGCCGTCATCTCCTCCGGTGTGTACTCAATGTCCCAGCGGTACAGGGAATAATCCTTCTCATAAGTATTATATCCACTACTGTCTGTCATAAAATCACGAAAAGCAGCTTCCTCCGAAAAATCAACAACAGGCGCATTGTCGCATTCCAGCTTATCCGTCAGATAAGGCAAGGGTTCTCCATCCCAGACATCACTGTTATTACTGGTGGTTCCACAGGAGGTTGAAAAGAAGTACGCTTCTATCACTTCCCCATTATAAAAAGGAACCATGCCATAGGTATCCTTTACGGCAAGAATCGACTCTTCACTCTCCGCCACTGCATTATACACCTGGGTCATGGTACTGTCATCTAAATGAGCGCCATACTTTGCATAGCTTCCATCCAGCATCTTGGCATAGGCATAGCCTCTGGCGCAGATTGCCTGCACCTGCAACGCTTCCTGTCCATATGAGGTAGGCATCTCACTTGGCACCACCGTATACAGGTATTCCTCCATACTCAATTCATTGACAATGGTCAATCCGCTATCCCCATAAGGCGCCACCTCAATCGTGCCACGATAAGAAGGTGCCACCCCGTTTCTGGTAATGGAAGAAATCTGAAGTTTTCCATTCTCTTCCTTTGGCGAAAGAACCACTCTGCCCTCCGCCATATACCCACAGGTCAGATTCAGCTCCAGCTCTTCCCCGGCTTCAAACACCTTCGTCTGTCCGCTGAACTTCATGGTATACGAACAATCCGCCGTTATCCTTACACTGGAATGAATCAGGGAGGTATAATCGCTGTTGCCCAGCACCACCCGTATATTCTCTGCACGAATCGGCTCTGTAATCAGGGCGGCCTCAATCACTCCATCCGCCACGACAAAATTCGTACTGGAATATCCGACCAATATCTGAGAGGTCGGTTCCACCGCCAGCTCCCCATATATCTTATAAATCCGATAATGCTCCGATAAGCCCAGCATGCCATAGTTCTCCAGCTCTACTCCCTCTGGAGAGACAGACAGCACCTTTGCCGTAATCACATCTGATTTCAGGATAATATCTGTAATGCCCTGTGCCGTCACGCGGATATCAGCCAGAGAGCCACTGAGACCTTCCGGATTCTCATCCGCAGACAGGTTACACCCCAGCGTCTTATGATAGCCATTGATAAACAAATGCACCTCTGACTCATTCGAGTCCTCCACCCAGACATTGGATAAGGTAACTCCTTCCGTCCCCTCGCCGGTGGAATCAAAAATCTGCTGTTCGGTCCGATAGACACGGATAATCCGGTCCTCAGAGGCCCGAAGCTGCTCTTCCAGCCGCTCCTGCCCCTCTTCACTCATAGCCGCAACCCTATAGCGTTGCTCCGGCGTTATGATGGATAGCGGATGGGAGCCATCCTCCAGCTCCTCCTCTATAACATCCAGGACATACAAGGCTTCCACCCGAACCTGCTCCGTACCAGTCTTTGTAACCAGATATTCGTAAAAATGCTGAAATTCCTCCCTGGAAAGATACTTTTCTGCCTTCTCCTGCCATAAAAAACCAATCGCAGTCTCTGCCTCCGTATCCTCCTGAATCAGGACTTTCCATTGTTCTTCCTCGAACCCCAGCATCAGTTCCAGCGCCTGTTTTCCATCTTCCATTGTAAACCCACTGCTATCTCCCGGCTCTACCTCCAGTACAGGATTCCCTTCCTGTAACAGCTCCAGCATGGACTCGGCCTCCTGACGTCCATAATAAGCGTCCGGCTGAACCACCCGGAAGAAAAAGTACCGAATCCATATAGCGCCGGCAATCCCTGCCATAACCAGCACAGCAGCAAGTATGATTCCGATTTTACTCCCTTTTTTCACTATGTAACCCTCTGATTTCTAAAAAATACCATATACAAGATAAAAAGCAGCATTCCTGCTGCTTTTTATCTTTAAGTAACACCCAAAATGCCGGTTCCCTCTTTTGACTCCTAGCATAGCTAGGTGGGTGTCCGCATCCGGTTTCCTGTCTTCCACTGCGATTGGAGGCTTGACATTTCGCCTTGAAATATAAGACTCCCGTATCAATGAATGTAGGTTCAAAATTAAGGGAATTATCGTACATTTCAGGCTTTCATAGCCATGTAACACGAACCAGCAACAATGATGTCACCTACTGTTACAGCTATTATAACCTATTCATATGTAAAACACAAGTGAATTATTCATCCCCGCTCTTCTCTGCCCTGCCAATCATTACCAGGGTCCGAAAGCTGTTTTCAAACATTCTGATATCCTTTATTAACTATGAATGAAATCCTTCTGCCAGACCTTACTCCCAATTATTCCGGACTATGAATAAGGATTTCAACCTCCTTGTGTCCATAGCTCATAATCTTGCTACGGATATTTGCTTTCATTTCTTCATTGCAATTCACACTGACCATATCATATAGCTGCAGCACATATTCTGTCCAACGGTCATAGATTTCCGCCCGTACCTCTGCATCATCCGCTTCCTCTGCCGTAGCAGCAATCTCCTCCTCGTCCTGCAGCATCAATTCCTCTACCGCTTCATCAAAATCATAATCAAACTCATCATATTCATCCTCAATCTCATAAAGATTCTTCATTACCGGAACCGACCTTACCTCTCCATATGCAATCCGCTCTAAATCCTCGGTTCGAACCAGGGCGCAATCATACATCTCGATAATCAATGCTTTGATGCATTCCTGCTCCGTCTCAAAATAATGATAGAACTGTTCCACCGGCATATCCTTCGGGCAATCCTCCACCTCCCGGATGTTGTACCAGTAATTCTTTGCACAGGCAATGGTTCGCTGACGAATGGTCTTCTGCTTCTCCCGAATGGCAACACGTTTCTTCGCCCGATGCTTATCAAAATGATAAGCTGCAAATTTGTAAGACCACAGAAGTAAATAAACCAGAAAAACGCCTAACACAATGGTCCATATAGTATTTCCAACTGATTCAAACATGATACAATACCTTCCTCTAATCTGCCCGCAGCATTCTTGCTATTTATTATACAACAGAATCCTCTGATATTTCAACTAATACCATCGTTTCCGCCAAAAGCCGCGGATTCCATTCACTTACCGCTTCCCTTCATCCGGGGAATCCGCCTTCAGCTCCTGTACTACCTCCACCGGAAGCCCGGTCTTTACCGCCACCGTCGGCATATCCAGTACATCCAACAAAGCCTTCGCTATTTCCAAACTCTTCTGTTCCATTCCTCTTGAAATTCCTTCCTCTTTTCCATCCATATAGCTTTCCTGTTGTTTCAGGTATAATGTCATATAGTCCAACCTCCATTTCTCATTTCGTCTCACACGGTTGACTTCATTCTCCAGCTCCTGTGTATAATCATCCGTTGGAATCCCAGTCTCGATATAACGTAGAAAATCAAGCAATTCCTGTGAAACTTCTCCCTCTGTTCCCTTTGTGTTCAGGACAAGCTTGACGGTTTCATCCCCAAAGGCAAGTCTGGGATTTTCCCTGCATCTGTTTTCAAAGGTATAGAAATACCTTCCCTCCCCATAGTAGTCAAAGGTACAGATGAAGATGATATAGCTCTTTTTTAATTGACTGTAATGCGAGCCTTTCTCCAGTTGGTTTATGTCCATCAAATCCTGATAATACCGGCTCCGTTTGGGAAGAAACTTCCGCTTCACGGTCTGCATTTCTATGTTGTAAACCGTATCCCGGTCATCCTCCACATAAATATCCAGGCGGACGCTCTTGGCATCTGCGGACACATCCAATACCTTCTGGCTTTCCGGTACTTTAATATGGCGGATTTTTATCCCCAGTATCCGTTCCAGGCAGGGCTTGCAATACTCCGGCTGCCGCATGATTACACCAAACATAAAATCATCTTTTAATGTCAGCTCCTCAAAGGCTCTATTCATTTGTTCGTTCTGCATGTACTTTCTCCTTTTACTTTAGCATATCTTTTTTGTTCTCTCAATGGATTTTCTTGATTTGATTTTAAATGAATTTTGATTTCTGAATCAGAATCACAGAATGACCCGGATATATAGAAGAATCCGGATTTCATTTATAAATGGAATTATAGCAGATTTTTGTTTCTCTTTCAAACATTTAAAAAAGGAACTGCTGCACCATGTTTCCATGAATACAGCAGCCCTTCGTCTTAATTATATTGGAATTTAGGTTAAATCCAGTAAGTTATGTGTAAGCAGAATCTTAATCCGCCTTGTTAATACAGTATTTTTACCATCATCCAAGGTGATTCGAACAACGATATAAGTATACTTACCACTATACAGATTATTCTTGCCATTGAAATAATCCTTCTTCGTTACCAATGCCGGATGATTTTCCTTCGACATGATATATACTCCATCCTTAGAATTCAGGATACCAATTACCTCGTCTTTATTCGGGAATGGTATCGGAACATGATACTCATCCTCTAATGCAACATCCGGATTCTCCATGCCTGCTGAATAATCCAAATCATAGAATACCTCTACATCCTTTACCTTTGCCGGAAGATTCTCCAGTCCAAAGGCAAATTCCGGATAAGTAACATCAGACAGAACCTCAATATAGTAATCATTTTCTGCATCCCGCTTTACAACATTACCAGGTGCCTTCGTCGTTCCATCCGGGTCATATAACACAATCTCCGGCTTCTTCTCAACGCCATCCCGAACCTTAGCCATATGCAGCAATACGTTCAGGAACAGCCGACGCTCATCATTATTATCCCGCTTATAACCTGTAATCAATGCCTGACCGGCACCACAATAGGTTACATTTCCAATGGAATAAATATAATAATTATCCGCCCCATCCTTCGGCGATGCCGCCATTAAAGAAGAATTCTGCTTCATCAGGTCATAGGAGCCGCTGTCCTTCCCGGCTATAGCAGCAGAACCATCAGCCTTCTTATTATCCGGCGCTAATGTATACCAGACCGTAACATTCTTATTCTCCAAATCCAGTGCATAAGACTGTGGATGAGTAGCCGATACCCGAAGGTCCGTTGCAATATAGAACGGATAGGTAGTAACCACGCCCCGATTAACCGCTTCTGCTCTTGTAGTTCCTGATACATTCAAAGGTCCGGTTACCTGTATATTGTATGTAATAACATTTTCAATCTCGGCTTCTGCATACTTATACCGTAGGGCAAAAGAACCACTTGTTCGATATAAGTTATACATCTCGGAAAGACCCGTTAGAGAAATTCCATTATAAACCTCCGTTGAAGTTGCTGGCCAGCTAGAGTAATCATAACTCGTATAGGAACCGCCACGAACACCAACCTGTGACTGGTTCGACCAAGTCGTAACCGCAGTATCCCATGCACCACCTGAAAGGTCGCTTGCAGGACCTAAATTCACACCATCAATCGCAGACAGATTCGTGATAAAATACCGATCCTTATCAAGGCTCGAATACTTTGCATAACCAGTAGAGCCGGTACCCGCATCTGCCGTTAAGCCTGCAAATGCATTCTGCCCTGCAAAATCCCGTAAATATTCTCCTGTTGTATTCAGCTTTGCCGCATTACTCTTCGTAATTACATCATGAGTTAATAACAGGCTGCCGCCGGCGGTTGCAAAATCCTGTAAATCCTTTGCTTCCACCTCCGAAAACGGCGTGATTTTATTTGCCTCATACGGGTCGGAAAAACCGACTACAATTACATCATAATTTTTTGCCAAATATTCCTTCGGACCATATGCCAGCATACTGTAATAACGATATTCCCGATAATACTTAATCTTAATATCATTAATTTTCGTATATGGCGTATATACCAGCTTATAAAATGCATAGAAGGAATTGGTTAAATTATCACCCTCTGCAGCTCCCTTGAACCCATCGTTATTTAAGAAGAAAATCCTAAAATAATTCTTAGATTCCATAATATTGTCTATATCATATAGATTAAAGTCTGCTGCACGTATGACAGTTCCATTGGCACAGGTATAATCACTTCCAGCCTTTAAGGTATTCAGACACTCTATCAGTACATCTTCAACCTTCTTCAACTCATTATAGCTAACAGAACCCTCTGTCAGATATGCATCATAATTCTCCTTTGCCTTCTCTGCCATTGCAAGATTGGCTGCCCGTTCCTCTTCGGTCAATTTATGCGCTTTCTCTGAAAAATACTGGATATCATCCATATACATAATATCCAACGTAAAATCATAATCATCCGCAACAAGGCTCATATAATTATATGCCCGATCTTCCAAATTGGTAGTTGCATCATAACGGCCAATGGACAGGGACGGCTGATACTTTCCAAAGGTATAATTACCCAAGCCTCCACCCATACCAGTCTTGGTTGCCCAACCAATCCTGTTGGAAGAATAAGCAGCAACTGGTCCTGAATCAGCCGGATTATCTGCATTATAATCATTCGGGAACGGCGCCCAACCATATTCATCATAAGCCCCAGCGCCCCGCTCCGGGTCAAAGGAAGAATACAAAAATGGATTACCGGAGGACTGCTGATAATTCGTATCCAGATAAAAGGTATGGGAATCCGGTGATGTCGGATTGGAAGAAGAACACATTGACTGTGACATCTCCATAATTTCCAACACCGTAGCCGACTTCTTCGGCTGCTCCTCTAACCGCTTGAATACCGTAATATCTGAATAGCTTGCCGATGAACCATTGCTTTCATCCACAATCAGTATTTTCCAGTAAAAGGCTCCAAAATCACTCTTTGGATAAGAATAACTCAGACTTGCCTCACCAGCCACTAACGCCTGGGAAGCCACCTGCTCACCGGTGATGTCAAAAACTCCGTTATCATCCACATCCTCAAGAATATATGCCGTATACTTATGGGTCGGATCATTGGCTAACAAAGATATATCCCAGGTCACATCACGTCCGGTTAATTCAGTAGAAGTATCTCCCTCTACATAACTGATTGCTGTCGTTGTCATAGCAAACTTTGGTCTATGATTAGTATTAGCACCATTAATACATGACCATAACTGCCAGCTTAATGTCCAGTTGTCATCATCCGTACCGAATACAGTTACCATATCCGTAGTACCATAGATACCATTCGCATTCTCAACTCTGGTCTCAACGGATACAAAATAATCTTCAAAAAACTTGTAATCCGCAGAATTTGCAGCATAATTCATTTTTTCATTATAGGACTCCCGAACCTGCCAGTCTGTCAATACAGATGTATTTCCCTCCTTCTTTTTTGCTGCCTCCGCATAAGCACAGAGCTTGAACATATTACTGTCCGGGTCCATATATTTATTTTTATATTTTTGTGCTACTGCTTTCTCATATGCATCCCATACTTCATTACTGAATACAATCGGCATGCCTGCATCAATATATTTCTTTAATTCCACTAACCGGTCATAGGTAATATCATTTGCCAGGGCAATGGCATAATTACTGTCTACCGTTAAACGATTATGATTTGGCCACGTTATCAACTCACTATTATTATGAGAATACATACTAAATGCTGTTTTGTAAGTACTAGCACTATTATTCAGCCCCCAGTTTACCACACCATAGGTAGAGGAAGAACGCAAGGCTGACATATTACCGCCAATATAAATCAAATCATAGGCATCGGATACATCCGCCTTAGCCGTTATATACTCCTCCGTCGACATCTGTACCAGGTCAATCTGGTCGGTCGTAATACCAGAATACCCCTGCATATTTAATGCATATGAAATCTTTGCCTTTGACAAATCCCACTGATAATATTCTGATGCAATATTACCATTTTCATCCAGATAATTATCGATTTCATTGGTATTTAACACATTCGCCGGAATCGTATAATAATTTCCGACATTGGACGGTGTACCAGAACCTTGACCGAAAGTAAAGCCCCCTAATGCTGTTTTATCTGTAATCCCACGAGCCAACACTAAATCAATCGGATAACATGGCTGTAATTCCAATACCCGATATGCCGTCGTTGATATGGAACCACTTCCACCACCACTGCCGCTGCCGGCATGAGTCCGGTAGGTACTCTTATTAATCAATGCCACCAGCTGTGCAACCTTAGTTGGATTCTTCTCCGGCGCATTTGCCAGTATATTCATATATTCGACACCGACTACCATGATATTATTCTTCTTTGCATATCCACTAGTCGTGATAGACAGGTCAAGCAGCTTGCCATAATTTGTCGTAACATCAAAATCCAAACCACTGCTGGTTCCTGTATTCCCTCCAGGATTAGTTGTTTGCTTTTGTTCTGCCAAAGTACCAAACAAAATATAAATCTTTTGCTTTGACAAGTCACTCAGCACATCCATTACTTCCGGCTGTAAATCATGACCTGTCGAATAGGTATCCGGTGCAATAAAGATATAGTCATATTTACTAGTACCAGCATCATTATAGAAATCTGCTACTGTCAACGCTTCTGCTGACTGCAGTTCAACATTTGCCACAGTTGGTAAATAATTATAACTAACCGTACTAAAAGCTCTTCCGTCTCTGCCATCCGTAAGCATCCAGTTACCAACATTTTCAATTATCGTCTTTTCATTTGATACATCCGCAGTATCATCATGAATATACAGGATATTCAGAACAGAATCAATTTCACCATCTCCGTCTGTATCAATACTATTCCGCTTCCAGTATTCCTCCCAGGAAGTAAATCCCGTCGGAGGTGTATTGGTTATACGATATGGTATATAGAGCGACTGACCAAAATGTGACGTTAATATATCTTCCAAATCAGTTGTAGTAGTATCATTTTTCCATTTTGACACATTCGTCGTATTAGTTCGCTTCCAACTGTTCTTAAACGTAACCGTTGTTAACTGAAATACATTCGAATCTGTATTCGTATTCGACGGAATATCCGGCTGAGTTACATTTTCATCATTGCCAGCATCTAAACCGGCATAATTCATAATCAACGGCTTATTCAATCCAAAGGCATAATTGTGCAGATAGTTATACAAATCTTCCCCAATGGCATTCCCGCCATCATAAGACTGTTTGGTCTTAGCATACAGATAAATCAAATCTGCATTTCCCAACTCTGTAGCAATCGCTTCAGCAGTCATTCCATTCAACTGTCCTACTGTCAGCGGCGTTACAACCACCTTCCCCGGATTCATTTCATCATCAATGGTTCGGTTATCATTCACTATATAATTTCGGAATCGATCATCAGCCTGAAAGAAATCCCGAACTACTGATATATCCTCACCACCTGGTGTAATTATATACACCTTATAGATGCCTTCCGGATCATCAGCCTCCCTGTGAGAATCCTGAATAATCCGGTCCAACTGTGTCAGTGTTGCAGTTGCAGCTCCTGGCTGTGCTAAAGCCTCATATCCAAAATCATCGACGGAATTAGACTTCACCGTTGACATTACCCAGATAGAAGATGCTGCCAGAACCGCAAGTATTGCTACTGCTCCAATTATGATTTTTGATTTCTTAGTTTTTAACATAATTTTGCTCCTTTCTCATATTCTATCTTCTATGGTGTTGGCGGTGTCATAGACGAACCGGAAGCAGAAGAACTGCCATCTGCCGTCGGAAGCTTCCGCGGTTGTAATACATAACTGTTTCGAATGGTTATCATACCTTCTGTCCGATTTTCCATACCCTGCTTTTCAAAATCCAATGTCATATAAAGTGCATTCTCCGCCGGAAGCGCATATACGTTCACAGCCGGTATATCTCCATCATGCATAATCGTATTACATACCAGATTATTATCTTGAATATATGTATAATCAGATTGTGCTGTACTGTTTACCTTATTCAGAGAAGTCGAAATCAGGGAATCAAGTGTCGGCTCCAATTCTGCCAGTGTCTGATCTACCTCTGTATTGCTGCCATCATTATAGGAGGAAGGCCGACTTGCATATTCCCCCTGAAACAAATAAACATTCCCATCCTTAAAGCAATATACTGCTCTTGCCGGTCCGTAAGTTCCCTTATTAGCGCCAGATGTTATTTTCACATCATATATGATTGCAATATATCGGATTGGATTGCTATCCGTGATTGTCGTCTCACCTAATGCTCCAAAGGAATATCGGCTCCGATTCCCATAGCTGGTTGCAATCGGCGCTCCATTCTCATCCAACAAAGCAAAATCTCCGCCTGCACTTACAGAGCCTCCGGTTCCGATTGCCGTATATTCTTTATCATCCGTTCCTATCCGTACCAGCTTTGCCTGCATGAGCTTATCCGCTATCATATCGAATACCTCCTGCCCCGCCTGCTGTATCTCCCGGTCATTCCGGGTTCGTACATAACTGTTCGTAGTCGTACCCATAAAACTCGCCAGCGCTATCATAATCAACGACAATATTGCAATGGCAATCAGCAACTCTACTAATGAAAAACCTTGATTGTTGTTACGTTTCATTTTTTCAACCTCCCTCTTCATCAGTAAGTCTCATGATACAACCCGGTTACCTGCTTCAGATGTACATCCGCAATCATCTCACCGTTTCGCCGGAACAACCGATATTCTCCACCGCCCAGTATCATGGAACCGTCACTCTTCCTGTAGTAAATCAATACACCACCAGTAGTAACCGGATTACCATTATAGGTAATGGTGCCTCGTGACAGTACCCGTACTGGATTGGAAACACCGGAATAACTATAATACCCTATCTTCGGATTTCCATCCGCATCCAACAGGTCACTCGGACAACCGGAATGAAAGGCATATGACGTTCCACCCGGCTGTACATTCGCTACGACATATCCACGTTCAATATAATAATCACCATCCGCACCCAGATACAGCTTCATTGCCATTCTGGAATCCTGTGCCATCGTGGAAGTCCGCAGGGTTGTCATCTCTGACTCCAGGGTAGAAACTGCTTTTGTATATTTTGCTGAATCTACAGAACGCAGGGTTACAAAGGAAGCCGCTGTCAGAATCCCAATGATGCACATTACAATAATCAGTTCCACCATAGAATATCCCTTGTTCCGGTTCTTATTTCTACTCATCATTCCATCACCACCCTACTCTACATTCTTCTTCCAGTTGTTATACCGGAGAATATCACCAAGCTCGATATTGCCAACATTGGTTGTATTCGGGTCTGAAGTACTGGTATTTGCCGAATAATCCCTGAATATCTCACAAATGCCGGAATAGTCACCACTGCTATTTCCTTTGGTTGCATCTGCCGTCCGCAGGATGGTCTTTACAAGCTCCGGATTCGCTACAAAGTCCATAGGATGGTCTACCTTAATCTTACTTCCGGATATAATCAGACCTTCAAACCTCTTAACCTCATCTCCGGTAGCCACCGGATTATCCAGGAAAGTAACATCACCCTTTGCGATAATCAGACCCAAGACATTGCCATTGGTACCGCTCGGCGCCGTTATAGTGACATCTCCATTTGAAATCCATACATAAGCATTACCAACCTGGATGCCGCTTGCCCAACCGTCTCCATCCACCTTTGTCATATCCAGATAATAATTGATTGGGGTGACCGTTTCCGCCGTCTTGGTCGCAATGCTGTTCTTTAACGCTGTCATCTCAGTCAGCTTATCCCCGGCATATGGTGTTGAATCTTCATCCACATCAATCAGCTCCAGCGTATATTTCATTTCCATATAATTATTATTATACTCCGTCGCTTTCGTGTTAAAGTTCGTTATGGTTGCACTTTCACTTCCGCCATTAATAATATCGCCGTTAAAGCCCGGTACATTCACACTAAGTCTGCGTCCCTGTGCTACATTCACTACACCGGTGGTATAAGCGCCGGAGGTAGTAACTCGAACAGCATCGGAACCACTTCCCAGATTGATATCCGCCAGATTATCTGTATATGCCGTAATATCCACAATATCATTCGTAATCTCATATCCCGGCAGCTTTGAAATGCCGTTTTCCTTGTCAACATACCAACTCAAGAACTCGGAAGCAGCTCTGGCACTCTTGAAGTTCAGGAAATAATAAGTATTTCCTGCAACAGACTGGGATACCACTGCCGGATTTGCCAGCCAGTCACGGGACGGGTCCTGCATATAGTTATAAATCGTCCGGTTTAATCCCAGATTATCATTGGTAAACTTTGGAATCTGTTCTCCATTACTATCCTCATATATCCCCATTGGCATATATGCCATTTGATTGGTCTTTACAGAAATGGATTCACCGGTCCGGACATCTACATTCCTCGTATCCGTACCATTATCTACTTCTACATAGCTTACAGTTGCAGAAGTGCCATCCGCTGCCACACTGGATTGACGAATCGTTGAGGTCGAGATATAAGACCGACCTGCTACATACAATTCCTTTAAGCCGCTGAAATCCAGATTTGCCGCATTTCCATTCACAATAATCGCGCTACTGTTATAGTGTGCTTTCGAATTCTGTGCGTACTGAGATAGCACCCGCTCCGTATCCGAGGTCTGAGAGAAATTATAGCCATAATAATTACCGGCCAGTTCAACCGCTGCATTATCTTCGTTGATTTCAAAATCATCTGCAACATACGCATTTGCATACATGCTTAATGCACCGCCGCCAAACTTCATACCTGTTGTCCGGACATAGGAAGGTGCCATTACAATATTATCCGCCCATACATTTGAATAACCATCACCGGATATCCGGTCTCCAATAATGCTGACCTTTGCATCATTCATTACAGATAAGGAACCGGGAACAATCACCGTATTCGCCATGATATTCACATTTGTAGCATTCACATAGATACCGGAGTACCGGCTTTTTTCCTTCCAGCCATCACAAGCGTTCAGCCTTTCATCCGTTGTTGTGCCGCCATAATAACTGGATACCCTTGTTCCAACCGTTTGATTATATTCTTTATTGTAATAATCTGCGGCTGCATAGATATTCCCTGTTATGGAAATCGCCTGATTTGCCTGGGTTGCCCGATCGAATTCAACACCCATATCCGCAATCATGGCAAAACTATACAATGCATTGGTATTTCCATCTACATTACTGAAGGATACGTTAAACTCCGGTTCTGCAATCTCAATATCTGTTGTAATGGACTGCACATACCCTTCATCTGTTGTCCGGGTTACCGTTACATTATGTATAACCAGCTTATCATACGTTGTCTTTCCTGCTGCATCCGTTGCAGTAACAACCTCAAGATACAGACGAGGCTGGTCTGCTGACAAAGAAGCCGGGTTCACCAGAGTAACATCCGAAACGGAAATAAAGGAACTCAAGCTGTTATATAAGTCCTGCTGGGACTTATACTTATCGCTTTCCACCAGATTCCGCAAAAACTTCTGCTTCATAATCTCATTGGCAGATGCTTCATCAATGGTTACAAACCGTCCGGCCACGGTATCATAATATACCATAACCTCTACCGTACTTTCATACGCACGCATTAATTCCGTTACGGAATCACTTCCAATACCGGTATAGATATCATCCATTGCCTTTTCCACGTAATAGAAGTTATTCTTATTCTCCAAATCCACAAACCGCATACGATAGAAGTATCCCATGGATGCCATGATAACACCAATCAGAATACCCATACATGCAATCGCAACTAGAATGACAATGAAGGTATTACCTCTGTTATTTAATTTTTTTCTAAGAAGTTTCCGCATTAGTAATCCCCCTTTGAAGTATCAAACGTTGTTACGTTACCGGTCTTTTTATTCGTCAATGTAATCACTATATTATATTCACGCCCCTGCTCGGAATACCGTTCATCCTCCTGCATGGAAAATACATAATTTCGAATATCACTTGCAGGCACATTAATTGACATCTTACAGGTACTATCATTTGGAGCATCCGTACTGCTGCTGATATTCGTTGCAGCAGAATCCCCCTGCTCCAAAGGAATATTCGTGTAAATCGCTACCGGATGCGCTGTACCACTCTGTAACAGTTCAAAATTCGTCATACAATCATAATGGACATTATCCTTCTTGTTATCACGCCCTGCATCTGCATATGGAAGCAAACCAGTTGGTGTGGATGAACCGGAACCACTTGTTCCGCCTGTTCCATCAGGAACACCGGAACCATCTGCACCGCCGGTCCCGTCAGCATCTTCGGGGTCGCCAGTTCCGCCAACGGAAACAGCGCTTCTTACTGCCGCATCCGTTTCAGCAGTCCGGACTACATATACCTTTGCCAGTTCATCAGATTTGTTATCAATCCGAATCAAATCATTACCATACACATTATAATACAAGAACTGATTATACAGCAGATATACCTCCGGCATAGCTTTGAAAAACTGTTCATATGCCACATAGGTAGTATTCAAAGCAGATTCCGAATAAGTATGCGAGTTTCCATTATTATCTGTATAAGAAAATGCTGGTGTTGTATATGTAATTTCACAAGTCACCCTGTATTTATTACCATTTGCATCCGCCACAGCAAGCTTAGTAATGGTAACCAAAATAACTTTCCTGGTTCCGAGTTCTCTACCTCCTGTATTCAAAGGACGATTTCCAATTTTAATCTGAGCTGCCAAATCGACCGCCATCGGGTCATTGGAATTTTCCAACACCGATACTACATTGTTAAAATCCGCTGCTGCCGCAACTGTATCATAATTCGAAATGCTCGGAATCACCGCTGTAGTCGAAGAATCCAGGCTGGAAAGATTACCCAGATTCACCTCATTGGGGTCTACATAAGAGGTACCTGGATTCAAAGATGCCAATGCATAAGGCTTTGTATCCATTTCAATCTTTACATCATAATCCCGATAGTCAATTCTTGCAGTACCATTAATCGTAACACTTCTTACCAGAGCCTCCTGCTGATCTTCTGAACGCGATTTGTTCTGCGCATTTAGATACTGATACATTTGGGTAACTGTACTAAAAGGAACTCCTGCATTTGAAGTTCCATTCACTATCAGGTTACCTTCACTGCCATCTGCCCTTATAGTAGAATATTTACGTGCTACCGTAGGGGAAGTATTCATTTGTAAAGTGTCAGCAAACTGAGTCTGCCCTTCTGTCGTTCCAAGCAAACTATCCAGATTCGTCTGCTTTAAGGTTTCCACAACGGACCTTCCATAGTCCGTTGCTGCCTGCTGATCATCTGCCCGCTGTCCAATTCGAATACTGGAAGCAAGCTGAGCGATGATTGGAGTCACACACAATGCGAAAATAACAACAGCAATCAGTATTTCAATTAAGCTGACACCACGGTTATTTAACCTTTTCATGAAATCACTCCATTCTATCTGTAAACAATAACACTACCTGACCGATTTGTAACCTTGATTCGATTTGCACTGGCATCATCTACAACCTTTACATATAAAGTCTTATCGGTTGAGTTTTCTAATGCTAATGCAATGGCATTGGTGTCGGATGCATCCTTAATGTCAGAGGACTGAACCAGTAATGTCAAATCTTCACCCGGATCAAATTCTACTCTTTGACGGTTCGTACCAATACCATACTGAACCACATAAGAATCACCTTCCTGTGATACACTAATGGAAACTGACTCTGCCTCGTTCTTATCACTCGTCACATTAGTACCGCCGCTCCGTAAGCCAACCAGCTTACCGGAGGTATCACTGGAGGTTGGGTTCACTGCAATATATAAATCATAATCACTCTTAATGGATTCTCCGTTATCCTCTGCAAACTTGGATACACTGCCGGATGCTGTACCACCGGTAAACAGGTTATCTACACCGGTATCAATATCATCCAAATCCAAATCCACCTGCTCTTCTCTGCCATTCCCTTTAATACAGTAGATATTCACCGTCATGTTGCCGGAATACTCACCAGACTCTTCATCCAATCCAACCGATACTGCATCAATAGTCATCCGATATGGATAAGCTGCTACATAATTCACAAACTTTTTAATTCCTTCATAACTTCCTTCATAGGTAAAACTCATAGAAGAATTAAAGCACTGATAGCCTGCTGAAACATCCTCTGTAACTTCTCCTTCCATAGCTTCCCCTTCGACCGCTGCATCCAGGGTACCTTCTGCATTACTGCCACCCAGTACATAAAATGCCGTTTCCGGCGTCATCCCCTGTGCAGTAACATTATAATCAATCTCTTCATTGTTCCGAACACCCTGTACGAATTCCAACTGATATTCCTGATACAGATTGGACGGGAATTCATCCAGTTTCTCTTCAAACATTGCATAATTGGCTTCTGTATCCTGAAGATACTGTGCTCTATTCACTTCCTTTGCCAACAGTTCCGTATAATATGTGGTCAAACGCTTTACTTCAGCCTCTACACTTGCTGCCTTTTCATTATTCGGCTTCATACCAAAGAACCATGCCGCAAGCAGAGCCAGAACACCTATCACAATCAGTAATAACTTCTTATATGTCTCATTCATGCTCTCATCCTCCTATTCCGCTTCTGTTGCAGGCTCTTCTGTTGTTTCCACAGGAGCTTCTGTTGTTACAAGATTAGCCTCATACTCCGGTAATACATAGCTACAGGTTACTGTATAAGTATACAGCCTTGCTCCAGTTACCTCATCCGCCGCTTCTGATACGCTTGAAATAAAAGCATTCTGTATGCAGTCCACATCTCTCAAATCCTTTATCAACCGGGCAATAGAATCATAATCTGTACTTTCCATGGAAATGGATACACCACCGGAAGCAGAACTAATATTCAACACATTCACATTCGTCGGTATAATTTCCTCTAAGGTATTCCAGAATTCCATCATATATTCATTGGAAATCTTGGTGGAATCATACAAGGTCAGCATATCGTTATACACTGCTACACTATCCAGATAATCATTATATATCTGCTCAATATCCTGAATGCTTGCAATCTGGTTTTCCACTACACTCTTTGCCGCCTTCGCCAGTGACAGCCGAACAAAAGAAACCACCACCATGCCAATGGCACCAATAATGGCAAATACTAAAAATACCACACAGGCAACTGTAGCGCCCTTACCCGCCTTTTTCTCTGCCTGCTCTCGAAGAATGAAGCCCATTGGCGCCATAGCTGCACCAATCGAACTGATCAGATATACCGGGCTGTAAATCTGGGTATTAATCTTATCATCAAACTTTACACTATAGAGACTATCCATAACCTTGGTCGCTACATTCAGCTGAATCTTGAACAAGCCGTCCACACCACGAACCAAAGCGCCATCACCGGTCAGATACACATCATCAATTGGCTTATCCGGATTCCTGGAGCTGTAATAATCCATAACACGACCAATGTTATTAATCAGATACCGGAAGGAGCCGGTGATAGCATCATCATCAAAGTCAACAGTAATCAACCGCTCACTCTGTAACAAAGACAATGCCGTAGATGCATCCACATCCTTTGCCTCCATAACCTCTGCTACCACTGCATTAATACCATATGGTACGGTTCTCTGCAGCAACAGGGTGTCGCCTCTTACAATATTTAACACTGTAGACTCACTGCCAATCTGCACTACCATAGTAGTTGCATTATCCGCCGTCTGAGTCTTGATTAACTGAAGCATTGCATTACCCACATAATCAATAGACTGTACATTCAGTCCTGCAACACTTGCCAGCTCATAATATGTACGCACCATCTGCTGCGGTGCAGCAACAACCATAATCCTCTTATTCTTAGAGCCGTCCTCTGCCGCCACCGTTTCCAATACAGAGTGTGCAATCACATAATCCTCTATATTAACAGGAAAATATTCTGATGCATTCGCGTTAATAATACCGGCAACCTTTTTGTCCGGAACAGAAGGAATCATAACCTCTCTGTTCACAATCTTGGAGGATGAAAGCACAAAGATTGCATTTTTATTTGAAATCCCCTTTGCATTCAACTGCTCCCGAATTGCCGTTCCAATCTTGTCTTTATCCCGGATAAAGCCATCCTCATAGCTGTCCTCCGGTGTGTCAAAGATTACTACATCATGGATGTAGGTCTGCTTTTTCTGTGCAGCCGTCACTTCGACAATTGTAATATTTTCATTCGTTATGTCTATGGTTAAGACCTTATTATTTGCCATTTTCGTAGCCTCCCTCGCTAATAAGTGTATGTTTTAGGGCTACAAGCCCATTATACCTAGGTACCAGCTCATAAGCTGTTCACCACATATCATGGCGATATAGATGCCCATTGCCAAATATGGACCAAAGGCAAGCCGATGCTCTCCTTTGCCTATCTTCATGATAATCAGATGTATGATGCTTCCACCAACACACCCCATCATAAATGCTACAATATTCAGTTTCCAGCCTAATAATAAGCCAGCCGCTGCCATGAGCTTAATGTCGCCGCCGCCTACTACATGGTTACCATTCCATATCTTCGTGCCAATGAAATCCACCAATAGCAGAAACAGACTGACTGCAAACAGACCAATCACCTGCTCGAGCCAACGTTCTGGGCCCAAACAAAGTCGAATCAGTCCCAGTAAAAATATAAAAATATTGAATTCTACCGGAATATACTGCGTATTCCAGTCCACTGCCCCAATATAGAGCAATGCAGTTGCAACCAGGCAATACAGAAGCGTATCCACGCTCCAGCCATAGACTGCATACAGACCTCCGTATAAAAGGCTGTTCAAAATCATAAAAACCAGCATGCTGCTCCAGCTTTGTTCCTTCGCATACACGCATCGTTTCTTCACAGATAAATAGGTCGTAATGGTAAATTCTGTCACCCAGTTAGAGTTGCCAATGGTCTTCATGGCAATGCATCCATCCCGATTCTGACAAGCATCACATATCTCCGGTTCTTCCTCATCCATGTATTGAATATACCGAATCAAGCCATAGAGCCACCGGAACAACAGTCCTGTCACCAATCCCGAAACCAAAACGATACTTACTTCCAACCAAGTCCCCATATCTACTACCACCTATATAGAGATAACACACGTCCGGCACTCCGGACATGTGTTATCTAAAAAGTCAAAATTATTCAGCCATAGAAGCACCAGGATTCGGAGATACCAAATGAGAATCATCTGTAGCACCGTACCATACCTGAACCTTATTGTTTCTAGCATCAATAGATACATAAAACTCAGTAGAACCCATAGCATTGCCGCCTAAATCCTTCTTAGACTTACCCTTTACTGCAGTAGCACCAATAACTCCAGCCATTTCTTTTGCAAAATCATCACCTTGGTTGATAATATTGTTAACTGTCTGGATACCCGTATCATAGCCATTTGCAGCACATGCATCATATGCTTTTTCTACAGCCAATGCTGCATTAACAGCACTTGCAATCGTAGTACCAGTCTGAACATCAGTACTCAATCTTGACTTGTTGATGTACTTAATCAAAGATGGTGCCAATGCTGCAGCTAAGATAGCCATGATTGCAATTACGATGATCAGCTCGACCATTGAGAAACCTTTGTTACTTGTTTTTTTCATAATAATCTCTCCTTTTTATTATAATATTTATTAACATCCGGTGACGGTTTCGGATTCACCGGAGATTAACCGCTTATAAATTGTCCATTCCATTGTACATAGAAAGAATCGGACCATATACACCGGCTACAATAATACCAACGATACCCGCCATGACTACCATCGTCAACGGCTCCATGGCTGTCGTAACCTGCTCGGTGGTCATATCCACCTGCTCTTCATAATAATCTGCCACCTTATCCATCATATCCTCGATATTACCGGTCTCTTCCCCAATCTTAATCATCTGCGGCAACATACTTGGGAAGATACCGCAGTCCCGAATCGGTTTCGATAGCGGAACACCCTTCATAATCTGGCTCTTTGCATCTAACAAAGCTTCCCGGAATAATATATTATTCATCATATCGGATACGCTTTCCACTGCATCGACCAGAGCAATACCAGACGCCATCAGCGTACTTAAGGTGCGGGCTGTACTTGCTGCTGCACTCATGACATTCAGCTTGCCAAAAATCGGTACCTTAATTGAGAACTGACCGAGGACATGCTTCCCTACATCCGATGCTGCGAACAGCTTATAAGCACCAACTACAGCACCTACGATAATCAGCACCAGCCACCAGCGATACCGGAACAAATCCGACAGCCACAGCAACAGCTTGGTTGCCGCCGGCAAATCCATACCCATGTCCGCAAACATATCTGAGAATGCCGGAATAACTGCAACTACCATGACAATAACTACAACAACTGCAACAATCAATACGATAATCGGATAGGTCAAAGCACCCTTAATCTTACCCTGGAGCTTGGAATCCTTCTCAAACTGAATCGCCAGCCGTTCAAAACAGACCTCCAGATTACCGGACATCTCGCCGGCAGCAATCATGCTAATCATAATCGGTGGAATTACCTTGGAATGCTGACGGAAACCGTCTGCCAGCGTACCACCCTTTTCTACATATGCTTTCGTCTCCCGCAGTATCCGCTGCAGGGTCTTATTATCCATCTGCTCTCCCATCATATCCAACGCTGATATAATGGTAACACCTGCCTTCAGCACACTGCCGAACTGCTTGCAGAACACACTCAAATCCCTGGCCTTAATCTTCTTGTTGATATTAATCTCAATATCCTTATCCATGGCGCCAGCTTCGCTACAGGAAACTACTGTGAAGCCGTCCGCCTTCAGCTTACTGACCGCCTGGTCCTGATTCTGCGCTTCGATTTCACCCTTCTTGTTCTTACCGCTTGCGTCTACGACCTTATACTTATATACTGCCATCGTCATTCCTCCGCACTCTATTCTTCTGCCATACTCCGCTTCACTTCTCCCCAAACTCTGAATGCGAGCAGAATATCACCATCTTCTACCTTGCATATTACATTATTTTTTGGCATATTGCAATATTTTTTTGCTTTTTTATTTATTTTTTATGCATATTTCACAATTAGCCAAGCTTCTTCCGCAGGGCATCCAGCTC
Organism: Clostridium sp.; assembly: GCA_023667695.1. GTDB lineage: Bacteria > Bacillota > Clostridia > Lachnospirales > Lachnospiraceae > CAG-632. The sequence continues at coordinate 79,152 of JAMOZY010000002.1, forward strand.
CTGGGCATAGGTCAATGCCATATCTCTGGTAATGATACCTCCCTGATACAGGTCATACAGGGCATCATCCATGGTAATCATCCCCTGTGCCTTACTGGTCTGTACCGTTGCCTGAATCTGGTGGGTCTTGCCGTCACGAATCAGACTCCGGATTGCCGGATTGGCAATCATGACCTCAAAGGCCGCTACCCGTCCCTTGCCATCTGCCGTCGGCAGAAGCTGCTGGGAAATAACGCCAACCAGAACCATGGAAAGCTGGGTCCGTATCTGCTGCTGCTGGTGAGGCGGGAATACATCGATAACACGGTCGATGGTACTTGCCGCACCAATGGTATGCAGGGTCGAGAACACCAAGTGACCGGTCTCTGCTGCGGTTACCGCTATGGAAATAGTTTCGTAATCACGCATTTCTCCGACCAGAATAATGTCCGGGTCTTCACGAAGAGCGGCACGAAGAGCATTGTTATAGCTCAAGGTATCCATACCAACCTCCCGCTGGTTCACAATGGACTTCTTATGCTTATGTACATACTCAATCGGGTCCTCCAGCGTAATGATATGATCCGTCCGGTTCTCATTGGCTTTATTGATAATGGAAGCCAGTGTGGTGGATTTGCCAGAACCGGTCGGTCCGGTTACCAGCACCAGTCCTCTTCTTCTTTTATACAGCTCTACTACGGAATTCGGGATACCCAGCTGGTCCGGTCTCGGAATCTCTGTGTCTACCCGACGAAAAGCGCCTGCCATATTTCCACGGTCCATGTATATATTTACACGGAATCGTCCGCAAATCTGATGGGCATAAGAGAAGTCAACCTCCCCCCGTTCCTTTAGCACCTTTTTCTGCTTGTCATTCATGGAGCTGCCTAACAGCTCTGCCACCTCTGCCGGCTTCATCGGGTCCATCTCCAGTCCCACCAGCTTACCGTTGATTCGAAGCTTCGGCGGAATCCCGGCTCCAAAATGAATATCTGACGCTTTGTTTTCTACTGCAAAAGCAAGCAGCTCGTTCATGTCTAACATACGTTTACCTCTCCTTCACTTCCGTCTATTCTCATCCCTTTACCGCAGATTAATATTCATCTCCGGCTTCGTATACGATTTTTTTCATTTCACTGATGGAGGTAATCCCTTCCTTCACCAGCTTGCTGGCCGCCAGCTTCAGGGTTAACATTCCCTCTGACAGTGCCTGCTCCTCTATCTTATCCGCCGTTGCACCCCTTGCAATAACCGCCTGGAGACTTCGGGAAACCGGCATAATCTCATACACACCAATACGTCCGGAAAATCCCGTGTCATTGCAGAGCGGGCAGCCTACCGGCTCATAAACCCCCAGCTCCGCATCCTGCGGGGCTCCCAGCAGCGTTTTTTCGTTTTCCTCTGCATAGCGGCCCTGCTTACACTTCGGGCAAAGCCGGCGCACCAGACGCTGGGCAATTACACCCACCAGAGCATCTCCTACAACATAAGGCTCGATTCCCATATCAATCAAACGGGTTACGGTACTGGCTGCACTGTTGGTATGCAGGGTGGATACAACCAAGTGACCAGTAATCGCGGCCTGTACTGCAATCTGCGCCGTCTCACCGTCTCGAATCTCACCAATCATGATAATATCCGGGTCCTGACGAAGGATGGACCGAAGCGCTGCGGCAAAGGTCATTTCTGCTTTTACATTTACCTGTACCTGATTGATACCGTCAATATTCGCCTCCACCGGGTCCTCTACTGTAATTATATTAACATCCTCTGTATTCAATTCACTTAATGATGTATATAGGGTGGTGGATTTACCGGAACCGGTCGGCCCGGTTACCAGAATGATTCCGTGAGGATTACTCAGGATACCGTCAAATACCTTCATCTCCTCCGGCCCCAGACCCAATGCACTCTTCGGCTTCGTCAGACCATCCTTGGAGGTCAGACGCATTACCACCTTTTCTCCATATACCGTAGGCAGACAGGAAACACGGATATCGAATTCCTTCCGGTCTACGAAGATGGAGATACGGCCATCCTGCGGTTTTCTCTTTTCTGATATATCCATACCGCCGATAATCTTGATACGGGCTACGATTGCCGACATCAGGGAATAATCATAGGTCATAACCTTCTTCAACGCGCCGTCAATCCGGTACCGGACACGGACACTGGTCTCTAATGCTTCAATATGTATATCGGAAGCCCTCTGCCGGACGCCGCCTTCCAGAATCTGCTTTACCAGCAATACGATTGGTGAATTATCAATCTCGTCATTTAACTGGTCTTCCTCTGCCTGAGACAAGCCCTCCTGCTCCCGCTCCTTCCGGTACTGCTCCGCTACCTCCATAGCCTGCTGGTTCCCGTAATACTTACCAATGGCTTCTGTAATCTCTTCATCACTGGTCAGCATCGGCTCAATCTGCATATTAGTCAGAATGCCTAAGTCGTCAATGGCAATAATATCCATCGGGTCTGACATTGCAACCTTCAATACGTTAGGATTGTACTCATCAATCTCTACCGGAATCGCCCGATACCGCATGACTTCCTTCTCCGGAATCAATCGAAGCACATCTTCCTCCAGCTTACAGGAGCGCAGTTCGATATAATCAATCCCCAACTGTTGGGAAATGGTCAGATTCAGCAAATCCTGGCTGATTAACTCCATCTCTACCAGAGCCTGACCAATCTTAATTCCTTTTTCCTTCTGATATGCGATTGCTTCCTGCAGTTCCTCATCCGTAATTGCTCCAGCTGCAACAAGCAAATCACCAATTCTGATTTTCTTTCTTCCCGCTGAAATTCGCATACTGTATCTACCTCACATTCACCATTATTAAAATAATTTTAGCATACAACCTGTAGAAATACTACTGTTTGTTTTCGTCAATTTTAACAATAATCCCCATTTATTATTATGAACTTTTATAATTTTCCACTTGTTTTCGTCTTTTTTCTTCTTGGAAAAGCACTTTTCTTTTATGCAAAACATAAAATATAGCAATCCTACTCCTTCCGAGGTTTCCCATGCAGACATTCCAACAACCACTGACAACGGAAGAAGAGTTATATTATCTAACCCAAAGCCAGAAGGGAGACCTTGCCGCCCGCAACCTGCTGGTGGAGCATAATCTGCGGCTGGTTGCCCATATCGTCAAAAAATATAACAGCAGTGAACGGGATATGGAGGACCTGATTTCCACTGGAACCATCGGTTTAATCAAAGCCATCAATACCTATGACCAGTCTAAGGGGAATAAGCTTGGCACCTATGCCTCCCGCTGTATTGAAAACGAACTACTGATGCTGCTGCGCCAGGAACGGAAATCCTCCCGGGAGATTTCATTATATGAGCCTATCGGCTCCGACAAGGAAGGAAACGAAATCAATCTCATGGACATCATGGAATGCACCAACGAAGATGTATTGGAGCAGCTGATTACCGAAAATCATATCCAATCCATCTATACCCTTCTGGGTACTACCCTGACGCCAAGAGAGCAGGAAATCATTATCCTGCGTTATGGGCTTTACAGCCGGGAACCGGTGACCCAGCGGGATGTAGCACAACGGTTAGGTATTTCCCGTTCTTATGTCAGCCGGATTGAAAAGCGGGCTTTGGAGAAGCTCCGAAGCCGTCTGGAGGAAGGCTAGGCCTCTTTTCTTCTTAAGACGCAGCCAACCGGCAGCACCTGCTCCAAATCCACATGCAGAATCTGCTTTGGATGCGGAGCGGATTCCATGAGTCTGCCCTCCTCATCCCGGATGGAGCGTACAGTCAGAAGCTGATTGCTGCCATCGAACAGCATGGCCTCTATGCATTCTCCTACGGAGAACTTATTTCTCTGCTCCAGAACCAGACAGCCCTCTGAATCAACTGCCTGTACCGTACCAAGATAGGTATATTCTTTTATATAAGTGTTATTATCATATATCTGCGAAGCCGAATCCGTTCTGCCAAAATAAAACCCGGTGGTAAACTGCCGGTAGGTACACTTGGCAATTTCCTCCCGGTAATATTCCATATTCTGCTGATACAACTGGGGCGACTCCATGTAATCATCCAGTGCTTTCCGATAGGTTCGTGCGACCGTTGCCACATAAAGAGCGGTTTTCATCCGTCCCTCGATTTTAAAGCTGTCAATCCCTGCTGCCAGCAGCTCCGGTATGTGTTCAATCATGCACAAGTCCTTGGAATTAAAGATATAGGTTCCCCTCTCGTCCTCCTGCACCGGCAGATATTCTCCCGGCCGTTTTTCTTCCATTACCGCATACTTCCATCGGCAGGGATGGGTACAAGCGCCCTGATTTGCATCCCGTCCGGTAAAATAGCTGCTGAGAAGACATCTCCCGGAATAGGAAATGCACATGGCTCCATGGGTAAAAGCCTCAATTTCCATATCCTCCGGTATATGTTCACGGATTTCCCTGATTTCCGCCAGAGAAAGCTCTCTTGCCGCAACCACCCGCCTGGCTCCCAGCCCATGCCAAAACCGGTAGGTGCCATAATTTGTATTATTCGCCTGGGTACTGATATGAAGCTCTACCTCCGGAAGCAGCTCCTTTGCCAGCATCACCACACCTGGATCGGATATAATCAAGCCATCCACAGCTACCTGCTGCAGGGATTGAAAATAATTCCGGATTCCCTCCAGGTCTTTATTATGCGCAAATATGTTCACCGTCAGATATACTCTGCAATCATGGGCATGGGCAAATGCAATGCCTTCCTTCATTTCCTCCAGATTAAAGTTGTGTGCCTTTGCCCGCAGTCCAAAGGCTTCTCCTCCAATATAGACTGCATCCGCCCCATATCGGACCGCCGTCTTTAGTACCTCCAGGCTTCCGGCAGGAATTAACAATTCTGTTTTTCTCATATCCTTCTCCTTCTACCCTGCTTCTATCCGGGTACTGACTGCAACCCCATCGCCGATTGGGATAATCGCAGTTTCCAGCTCCGGATGATGCTTAATTGTATACAGATATTCCCGCATCCGGCTATATATAGTACGGTTTCGTTTGGAAACCGCATAATGAGACTCCAATACATCTCCATCCTGCAATACATTATCTGAAATCAGTACTCCGCCCGGCGCCAGCAGCCGCAGCACCTCCGGCAGAAAGTGAATATACTGTCCTTTTGCTGCATCCATAAATATCATGTCGAATGGCTCCTGCAGCTCCTTCAGCCAGTCTGCCGCATCCCCCTCTAATAACCGAATCTTATCCTCTGCTCCTGCCAATGCAATATTTTCCTTCGCCTTGGCAATCCGCGGGGGATATTTTTCAATAGTGGTAATCCTTCCTCCTTCCGGAAGATACCGGCTCATGTAAATAGAAGAAAATCCAATTGCCGTACCTACCTCCAGCAAACGCTTTGGCTTCCGGATTAATTCCAGCACTTTCAGCAATTCTCTGGTTTCTGTCCGTACAATTGGAACTTCTGCTTCTCTGGCCTCCTGTTCAATCTGGTGTACCAGAGCAATATCCTCCTGATTCAGGGAGTTAATGAAAGATACCACTCTTTCATTTACAATCATTCTTCTTCCTCCTCAACGGCGGTTCCCGTAATCGTCTTCAAAATCTCATCCTGGGTCATGGAGGGACTGAGCGTATAGATACCGGGCATCATTTTTCCATGATAACTGGATAAATATACCTTTGCCAGCATGACATAACGGTCCGCCACCAATCCATCCTCTACCAGAGCATCCACGATTTCCATGGTAGTAGAATCCGGCGGAATCTCAAACTGCACTTCGCTTTTGTTCATGGGATTCAGACAGTTATCCGTAAATACCTGATAAGAAAAATCATATGCATACATAAACACCCGAATCAGTACCAGGATAATCACTGCATTAATCAATACCTGCAATACCAGCCGTAATGCTTTTTTCATACCTTTATCTGTCATGGGTACACCTACTTTTCCAAATACTCATAATCCAATTCCAGGCCTTCCGCCAATACGGCATAAACCTCCCGCATCATGGCACACAGCCGCTGCTCTGCCAGAATAAAATCATTTACAACAGAGTCCTGAAGGATTGTATCATATTCTTTCACTAAATTAAAGACCTCATCATATAGATTACTATCTCCCTCGCTAAATTGCAAATCATAATTCCGTCTCCGAAATTCATTATAGCGTTCGTAAAGCTCCGGCTCCGCCTTCAACTGCCGGTCTGTTTTAACATAACGCTGATATTCCTCACTGTTTTTAATTCGTTCATTCAGCCTGCCCGCCAGTTCAATCGCCTGCTTCATTGCCGTGCCTCCTTTATACCTCCGTTATGATAGGCAGAATCATAGGATTCCGCTTGGTTCTTCTCCACAGAAATTCACTTAAATCATCTCGTATGGTCAGTTTTATTTTTCCCCAATCCGTAACCTTATGCTCCAGGCAGCGGTTTAGGGCATCCTCTGCTACATCCCTGCATTCCTCCATCAGATTTTCCGATTCTCTTACATACACAAAGCCCCGGGATACAATATCCGGACCAGCCAGCACCTGATTGCTTCCGCCCTCTAAGGTAACCGTAACAATAATCAATCCATTCTGAGATAACAGCTGACGGTCACGCAGTACGATATTTCCCACGTCACCTACGCCGAGTCCGTCCACCAGAATTCCCTGGGTTGGAACCGAACCGGTCACCTCGGCATAATCATCACACAGCTCCAGCACATCGCCACTGGACAAAATGCAGATATGCTGCTTATCCATCCCCAGACTCTCTGCCAGCTCTGCATGACGCTTCAGATGCCGGTACTCACCGTGAACCGGAACCGCATATTTCGGCTTGGTCAGGGTATAAATCAGCTTGATTTCCTCCTGGCAGGCATGTCCGGACACATGGGTATCCTGAAAGATTACCTTTGCTCCTTTCATTTCCAGTTCATTGATAATCTTGGAAACCGCTTTCTCATTCCCTGGTATTGGGGTAGAGCTTAGGATTACCGTATCCCCAGGCTTTATAGATACCTTCCGGTGAATATTTGCGGCAATCCTGGATAAAGCCGCCATATTTTCTCCCTGGCTGCCTGTGGTAATCAGTACGGTTTTCTCATCCGGATAATTTTTCAACTGTTCGATATCAATCAGGGTATTCTCTGGTATCTGAATATAGCCTAGTTCCTCTGCCACTGTAATGATATTCACCATGCTGCGGCCTTCTACGACTACTTTTCTGCCAAACTTGTATGCCGAGTTCACAATCTGCTGTACCCGGTCTACATTCGAAGCAAAGGTTGCTACTATAATCCTATGGTCCTGATTGTCTGCAAATATTGTATCAAAGGTCCTGCCAACGGTACGCTCCGACATAGTAAAGCCGGGCCGTTCTACATTCGTACTGTCACAAAGCAGTGCCAATACTCCCTTTTTTCCTAATTCAGCAAAGCGCTGCAAATCAATGGCTTCTCCAAATACCGGAGTGTAATCTACCTTAAAATCACCGGTATGGACGATAATTCCTGCCGGCGTATAGATTGCCAGGGCAGAAGCGTCTGCAATACTATGGTTTGTCTTGATAAACTCCACCCGCAGGCAGCCCAGATTGATAATCTGACCATGCTTCACAACCTTCCGCTTAATGTTCTGCATCAGATTATGCTCCTTCAGCTTGCCTTCGATAATGCCCATAGTCAGCTTTGTCGCATAAATCGGCATATTAATTTCTTTTTCCACATAGGGAATCGCCCCGATATGGTCCTCGTGTCCATGGGTAATAACCAGACCCTTTACCCGGTCTGCATTCTCCTTCAAATAGGTGACATCCGGAATGACCAAATCGATACCAAGCATCTCATCATCCGGAAATGAAAGACCGCAGTCCACCACAACAATCGTATCCTCATACTCGATTGCCGTAATATTCATGCCGATTTGTTCCAGACCTCCCAATGGGATAATCTTCACCGGCTTCTTATCTTCACTTTTCTTCATTTCTTAATTTTAAACCTCCATATCCTTTCAAATTGTTCTGTATGCGTCCCTTGGAACTCCGTACATCTATGAATGCATCTGTCATGACTATACCTGGAAATCCACGTCTTCCATCAGCTCAGCAAATACTTTTGCCACCACCTGAAGCTCTTCTTCATTCTCAACTATATCATAGACAGCAAATTCATCCTCTTCTGTCTGCTTCTCCTCCTTCATGATCATCACGAGGGCTTCTCCCTCTTCCTCATGCAGGTCTTCTGTAACTAATATATAGTGAATACCCTGTAGGGTAGTCTCTTCCAACACATATAACTCTACCACTTCCCCATCCTCTGTGGTAAATGGTACGGTCTTTATCCCTTCCTGTCCTTCCATGTCACTCTCCATTTCTCACCGTCTGTTCTGCCGGTCCAGATAGCTTTGCAATATCAGGACTGCCGCCATCTGATCAATGACCGCTTTCCGGTTCTCCCGGCGGACACCGCCTGCCATTAAGACCCGTTCGGATTCTGCCGTAGTCAGCCGTTCATCCCAGAGTACCACCTCCAGGCCGGTTCTGCGCTCCAAGGCTTCCTGAAAGGCTTCACTTGCCTCCGCCCGTTCTCCGACGGTATTATTCATATTCTTGGGGTATCCCAATACTATCTGTTCTACCCCATATTCTTCAATAATCGCTTCAATCCTTGCCAGTGTCTGACGAAGCTTTCCCGCAGACTTTCTGGTAATCGTCTCAACCGGCTGTGCCGTAAGCATCAGGGCATCACTTATGGCAACACCAACGGTTTTCGTGCCATAGTCCAGTCCCAGTATTCTCATATGCCACCTCTGTTCCTTCTGCTACTTCAATCTCGTTTCAATATAGTTTTCCAGCAGTACCTCTATGATCTCATCCCGCTCCGCCTTCATAATCAGACTGCGGGCGCCCTTATAGCTGGTAATATAAGTCGGATCACCACTCATAATATAACCGACAATCTGACTGACCGGATTGTATCCCTTCTCTGATAATGCTTCATATACCTGTGCCAAAATATCGGTTACTTCGATTCCATTTTCTTTCATCACACTGATATGCTGTGTATGATCCATTCCTTCACATCCTTTGCTTTTGTTCTGTCTCATCTCTTTTCCGGAGTTCCGCTCTCTTACTATTACGCTTGATTATACAATGCTTTTCGAAAAATAGCAAGCTACTGCAAAAGCTCTGTTGTTTCCTTCTTCTCTTCTACACTATCCAAAGTTTCTAACTGCTCTGCCGAATTTTCTTCCTGTCCTTCTGAATACTCTGGCATAGACTTTTCCACTTTTGCTCCCAACCATCTTGCCCCTAATACAATTACTTCTACTAATAACACCGTATAAAATATGACAATTCCAAGATTTACAAGAAACAAGGAAATATCATATAACAAAAATGCATTTATTATCTGTACAATTTTAAGCGGTGACAAAATCATCAGAAACAAAAGTATATAGAACCCATCACTAATCTTTTTCCTTTCTTCGTTAAAAAACAGTACAATTACTGGAAATAGATATAAAGCACAATATAAAGCACAATTAGCCGGATAAATCAATATACTGCACATAATCAATGCTATCCTTTTCCACGGTTTGGTTTGAAAATAATTTAAAAATAATCCCAGTATAAGAATAAAACTAACGGCAGGCTTTGCTACTGCCAATATTTCCATCTGATCTTCTAAAGTAAAACCCATTCCATAAGCAATAAAATAATACATACCTAATTTAGGAGTTCTGGAAAACTGATAAATTTCCGAATTCAATTTTACTGCTTCCATCCAAAGAGAAATATTATCTTTTATTCCGCCCTGCATGAAAAAAAACGGAACAAAAGCAAACAATAATCCATAAATAATCAACCGAACTGCTGCCTTCCAGTCCTTATTGTAAATTACTAACAACCCCAACAAACAAGGATAACCCTTTAACGCTGCTGCTGCCGCCAAAGCAAGATATGACAATTCCCTCAAAAATTTATTTTCTGATTCATAACCAAGCAAAAACAATGTGCAAAACAACACTGTCAGCAAAATAGTATTTCCTCGTTCAAAAGAAAAGAGAAACACACCGGAAAAAACCAACATAAACATCAGTAAAATTTTCTGCCATGAAACCAATTTTGACAACTTAGCTAAAGCAAAAAATATGCAAACAGTGCATACAGCAATCATAAATACAGCCGAAGAAATCATAAGGTATTCTATCGGCATGGGTTGTTCCATTTCCTCATATCCTAACAAACGACTAATCCCATAAAAGATTAAATAAGAAAAAGGTAGATAACCTTTCTCAGCCAGACCATTGTATTCACAATGGTACGGATCTAAATCCCTGGAATAAAATGCAACATTAAAGAAATCCGCAAAAAAATCCCTCCCCTGGTTAAATATTGCAAGTGATTGTATTCCATAAGGTTCCTGTATCCATTGCACCAGGAAGCTAATAAATAATCCACAAAAGCCTGCAAACATTATATACAATAATATTGATTTTTTATCAATTTTTTTCATAACTCCTCATTCTCCTCATTATAACCACTTTTCTTTCTGTCACGAAACATCAATACACCTGCAAGCACAATTGCTGTCAATGACAATACACATCCCTGCCACAGACCTTTGGGATAGTATTTCAGATAAATAACATGAGTTCCCTCCGGAAGATTCACTCCAACAAATGCATCTTCCCATAAAGGTACTATTTCTGCTATTTCTCCATCTACATACAAAGTCCAGTTCTTATCATACGGAATACTAGTAAACATAAGACCTGCTTTCGTTACTTCAATTGTCCCTTTCATTTCAGATGAGTTATAAGATGTCACCTGTAATTGCTGTTCCGCAAGAACATTATAAGCCTTTCTCCACTGTTCTGCATCCACTCGATATAGTTGTATTTTGCCACTAGTCCCAAGATTATCATCAAGCAGCTCATTACTTCCACTGTAATAAACATAAAAGTTTTCTCCTCTTTCCAGATATCCAACTGCTGCAAACTCTCCCCCTATTTCGATAAAGTAATCTCCCTCATCTGTTGCAGTACAATCCAGCCGCAGAACAGAGTTTTCTCCTTTCTGATATTCCTCCATGGAATTATTCACAAATACTACCGAACCATTTTTATAAAAATTTTCAACATCGCCTTGATGCAAGTCCTGGGTCAAATAGAAATAAGAATCTACAATTGCCCCCTCGCAATTCAACATTTCTATATTATTCAATGTCAATTCAACTGGTTCCATCACCTGTGATATACCACTAACGGCTTCTACCCATGCATTGATGTTTTCAACACAATAACCTCCATATTCATCTTTATTTACTGCTTCATCCCAAAAATTTTCAGCATTAGAATCCACCATATATCCTAAAGATAGCACCGTTGGATTTTCATATAATGCAATTCCATTCTCTTTTGCCAGCAACACATACTGTTCAAACAGATTCGGCGAAGTAGAATACAGTTCTTTAGGCAACCTAGAATCTGCCACATTATCATCCCACAAAATATATTGCAAATTCATCATTGACATAATCATTGGAGTATACGTATAGGATTTCAAAGTATTTCCCCCTCCCAATATTCCAAAATACCATAAAAAATCCGAGGTACTATTATTCATGGAACTGGCAAAAATACTGTTGCTTTTTACATCCAACAGCATCCCTCCATTCACACCGCCTACAATGTCATTTGCTTCCAGCAGCCTTGAAAAACCGTTGGCTTCCTCTGTCAGATACGTATTGATTAACCCCTGTTCCTTTTCCGCATAGGTACCAAAATCACTGATATCCTGACCAGAAAACCGATAAATAAATGCATAGTCAAAATTCAATATCAGCTCTATACAGCCAATGACTGCCAATACTCTTGCTCCCTTTCCCTTCAGATATGGGAGCAGCAGCATAGCAACCATATAGAACAGGAAAATCATGATGCTGTAATAATAAGTGAATTCATACTGAATCTCCTTCGCAAAAGCAAAGCATGCTACCGTAATAATCACCCAGGCAAGCCCAAGCAACACCCCCCGCAGCACTGTCATATGCTTAAAGTCTGTTTCCTCCATGGATACCCATGCATCATAGGCTAAAAGGATACAAAAGAACGTGAAAAACAGGGAAAAACGGTTTGGAAACCATGTGGGATAATGAAACAAATGCATCCCATAATTTAATGCATTCGTGTTAAACGCAGCCAGATACAGCAGCAGCACCCATAGCTTTTTCAGCCGGACCTTGCGCTTAATTTTCTTATTCAGGAAGTAAAAGGAGGTAAGCAGCAGAAGCAGCAGACCATAGTACAGGTTCACTTCTCCATAGCTGTCAGAAGCGCTTCCTCTGCCAATATCACAATTGAATGCAAGAAAGTTCTTAAATTCATCAAACACAGTTGTAAAGAAAATTCCCGGCAGCATATCACTCTTGGTGTAAGACTGTCCCATCATCTGCATAGCAGTAGGCAGAAGCGCCACACCAGAAATGAGAATCGCCAGAATCGAAATCAGCGTAATCTTTACGGATTTTCGCCAGAAGTTCCGGAAACTTCCAAACTCCAGCGTCAGATAATACAAGATAATAAAAACGCAGAATAAGCCTGTAAAATAATAATTAAATAGAAAGGACAATGCCAATGTCACAAAATAAAGCTTCCAGTCCTGATTGGCAACAAACTGCTCCAAGCCCAGGATAATAAGTGGAAATAGGGCTGCGACAATTAGGAAGGTCCAGTTATTAATATTGGATACCATATAAAAACACAAGGTGTAGGACAAAGAAAACAGCATATTGGCAATTCGATTCCCTTCCAGATGATGCCCCGGACGATGGGTCAGAAAATATAACATGCTGCCATTAATCAGAAGCATATTCATCACATACAGAATGGTACTGGTCTGCAAAATATACTGCTCTGGCACTAACATAAAAACCAAGGTGGAAGGATTCACCAATCCATAGGTCAAAATACTAAAGAAATTGGTTCCAAATGCTGCATTCCATGTATAGAGCAGGGATTCTCCGGAAGCAAGCTTTCGCTTAAATTCCAAAATAAAAGGCCAGCCCTGAAGAATAAAATCTCCGTTTAACAACACACCGTTTCCAAAGGGCCAGAACTTCTTCACTGCCAGGACAACGGTAATGGCAAGCAAAATCAACAAACTGGAAATGACATAAACATAATATTTTTTCCACCACAGCGTTCTTCTGCTGTCTTTCCGGTCCGCCTTCCTCTGCTTTTCTTCCTTTAATTCTGTTACATCCCTCTCGAATACCTGTTCCATATACCCCTCCGCATTCATTCACATATGCTTTTATATACTACTTCTCATCCTGTATGTCAAACGGATTTTCTTTCTCTTTTGTTCGAAATGTCCAGCGGCGAATCTGCTTATATGTCTACACTTACCATCTGATTCCGTACATCCTGTTCCGCCTGGACTTCTACTCTCCTGTATCGTTCCGTATGTCCAACATACCAGTCTTTTCCATTCTTTTCAACCTTTTCTTCTATCAGAACCTGAACCTGCTCGCCCCGAAAACAGTCTTCAAATGCCTGCTTCTGCCGGGCAGTCATGGCAAGAAGGATTTCGCTTCTTCTTGTTTTCTCCTGCTCGGATACCTGTTCGGGCAGCCGCTCAGCCACAGTCCCCCGGCGTCTGGAATATTTGAATACATGAATCTCATAAAGTCCTAGTGCCTCCAGATTCCGGCATGTGGTTTCAAATTCAGCTTCTGTTTCTCCCGGAAATCCTACAATCACATCCGTAGTGATTGCCGGACGGTCAAAGGTGCGGCGTAGCAGACTACAGCTTTCCTGGTACTCCTCTATTGTATATTTCCGGTTCATCCGCCGCAATGTTTCATTACAGGCACTTTGTAAGGACAGATGAAAATGAGGACAAAGCTTAGGAATCTCTTTTAATCCCCTGACGAATTCCTCCGTAATAATTCTGGGTTCTAAAGAGCCTAAGCGAATCCGAAGAATCCCCTTCACATCATTCAGCTGCCGGATTATCTCCAATAATGCCGTTCCATTATTCCAATCCTTTCCATAAGAACTCAAATGTATTCCCGTCAGGACAACTTCCTTACAGCCTTCTTCCGCCAGACGACGGACCTCCTCTAGGATGTCCTCCTGCCTTCGGCTGCGAATCCGTCCTCTTACATATGGTATAATGCAATACGCACAAAACTGGTCGCAGCCATCCTGAATCTTAATATATGCTCTGGTATGCTCCTGCATATGGGTAAGAAATAATTCTTCATACTCTTTCGTCTCTCCAATGGGAATCCAATTCTGAGCAAGTTCGTTAGTTTGATTTTCGTGATTTTCATTTTGACAGTATTCATTCCCAATTACATTTTCGTGAACACATTCTTTTCTTACCATCCGGTCATTTTTTTGAAACATGTGTTCTTTTTTCTCTGTTTTTTCATTCCTTGGAATTTTGGTATTCAATTCCCTTGCTGAAGATTGATTGATTTGATTTTCGAGATGCTTTTCCAATATTCCGGCTATGTTCTTCTTACAATTGTTTCCTATGAGAATATCGACTGCAGAATCCTCCCGTACCTCTTCTGGTGCTGCCTGTACATAGCAGCCAATTGCAGCTACAACCGCCTTGGGGTTCTGTTTTTTTGCCCGATGTAGCATTTGACGGGACTTCCGCTCTGCCATATTGGTAACGGAACAGGTATTGACCAGATAAATATCTGCCTCTTCTGCAAGATTCACGAATTTGCAACCAACTCGTTCTAATTCTTCCCGCATGCCGTCTGTTTCATACTGATTCACCTTGCAGCCAAGGGTGAGAACTGCTATTTTCTTATCCTTTAATATTGATTCCTTTGTTGATTCTTCCACAAGTCTCTCTCTTTCTTCCTCTTGCCCCTATGCCACAATGGTATACAATCCAACTATTTTCAGGAAACAGATACACCTAACTTTCATCCCGTTTTCCCTACCAAACCGTCAGAATCTCTTCCGATTCCACCGCCTGCTTCATCAAATCTTCAATCACTTCTTCTAATAATCCCTCTGACTTTACAATATCTTCCAGCTTCGGCTTTGTTACGGGATGCTTCGCCACAAAGGTCGTACAGCAGTCCTCATAAGGCAGAATCGAGGTTTCATAGGTCTTTATTTTCTCTGAAATATCTACAATCTCCTGCTTATCCATGCCGATACACGGCCGGAATACCGGAGCGGTGCAGACCGCATTGGTCACCTGAAGGCTATATATGGTCTGACTTGCCACCTGACCGATGCTTTCACCGGTAATCAGCGCCTGACAATCATTCCTGTCTGCCAAAAGCTGAGCGATACGCATCATATACCGCCGCATGATGATAGTAATCTCATCCTCCGGACAGCGATGATAAATGGCTTCCTGTATATCCGTAAAATGAACAATATGAAGGGTTATGGCCCCGGCGTATTTTGCCACCAGCTTTGCCAGATCAATCACCTTCTGCTTTGCCTGAGGACTGGTGTGGGGCGGCGCATCGAAGTATACGGCTTCCAGATTCACTCCTCGCTTTGATACCAGATAGCCGGCAACCGGGCTATCGATTCCACCGGATAATAACAGCATTCCCTTGCCATTGGTTCCTACCGGAAGTCCTCCCGGTCCTGGCAGCTTAACTGAATAAACATAAATATTATCCCGAAGCTCTATATGCAGCATTACATCCGGCTTATGCACATCTACGCTTAATTCCGGAAAAGCGTCCAATAATACCGCTCCTGCTTCCACATTTACCTCCATGGAACTCATTGGGTATTCTTTATTAATTCTTCGACAGTTGACCTTAAAGGTAAATGTCCTACTGGTATAGTTTTCCTCAACAAACTGCACCAGTTCCTTCGCTAAATCCTTCCACTCCATATTGGGCAGCACCAGAACCGGACAGATTCCTACAATGCCAAACACATGCTGTAAGGCATCTACCGCTTCTTCAAAATCATACTCCTCCATACAATCCACAAAGATTCTTCCGTATTCCTTTCGTACCAGAAACCTTCCGTCAATCCGCTTCATGGCAGACCGGATATTCTTACATAAGATATCTTCAAATATATAACGGTTCTTTCCCTTTGTTCCAATTTCCGCATACTTAATTAAAAATGATTTGTATTCCATATCCTATATTTCCTTTACCTTTTATTCCTTTCATCTTCCCTTACATGTAACTGTATATCAAAACTGCAAAATTCTGTTTACAGATAGTGCAAATAATGCTATAATTTAAGAAAGAGGAACAACCGCTTACAAGGGGTTGACCAATTTAAGTGATAGTAAAACCACCCATTGCTCGGTAAAGTATCAGGGTGGTTTTACTATGTACTACTTACAAAACGTAAACACGAATGTAAGTAATGCTAAAAGAAATAACCCAAAGGTCAATAAATCCTTAAAATCAAAATTCTTATGATTTCGATTTTTCATAGCATCACCCCCACTCCATCAAGAATGAGGTCAACACACCCTATAACACGATTGCTCCCTGTCTGCTATTCTATCACGCTTCTTTTGTGCAATCAAGTTTTTTATTCTTTTTTTACATTTAATTATCTTATGTCTTACCGTTTCACAAATTGTCTATACTTATCCAGTTCTTCCCCAATGACCTGTACTGCATACTCTGCTTCTTCAACCGTGGAATCCATGGAAAAGCTAAACCGGAGCGTTGCCTGGAGCAGTTCTTCTTCTAAGCCAATGGCAGCCAGAGTGCCACTGATGGCAGGATGGTTCGAGGAACAGGCAGAACCGGAAGAGCAATAGACGCCTCTTGCTTCTAAGGCATGAAGCAACACTTCTCCCTTTTCAATTCCGCGAAAACTGATGCTTGCGATATGCGGTGCCTCTCCAGAATTATCCACAATTCCGTCAAACTGATGTATTCCATTCAAAAAGGCTTGTTTGACTGTCTGAAGCTGTATCAGCTTTTCCTTATGATTGGTATAGATAAGCTTTGCTGCCATACCAAGACCGGCAATCCCCGGCACATTTTCCGTACCGGACCGCAAATCCTGCTGCTGCCCGCCACCATAGAACAGAGGTTTTACCTTTACCTTATCCCGGATATATAGAAATCCAACTCCCTTTGGTCCATGAATCTTATGTCCACTCACAGACAATAAGTCGATATTCCAACGCCCGGGATACATCCGAAGCTTCCCATATGCCTGAATGGCATCTACATGAAAAAGAATGTTCGGATTAACGGATTTTATAAGTGTTCCGATTTCTTCGATTGGTTCAATCGTACCAATTTCATTATTTACCATCATTACCGATACCAATATGGTATCCGGACGAAGCGCTTGTCGAAGCTCCTCTAAATCTACCATGCCTTGACGGTCTACATTCAAAAAAGTAACCTCGTATCCTAATTCCTGCAAGTATAACAATGGATTATAGACAGAGGCATGTTCAATCCGGGTAGAGATGATATGCTTTCCCCGCCGCTGATTTGCCAAGGCTCCACCAATCAATGCCAGATTATTGGATTCCGTTCCCCCGGAGGTAAATAGAATTTCCTTCGGTTCTGCTTTCAGGGTCTTTCCAATCTGTTCCCGGGCTTCCTTTATATACTGTCCTGCAATCAGTCCCATTCGATGCCGGGAGGATGGATTGCCATAATCTGCATCCATGACCTGATTTACAAGTTTTCTTACCTCTTCTGCTACCCTTGTGGTGGCTGCATTATCGAAATACGCTTCCATGACCTGTCTCCTTCTAATCATCTGCATCCAGTTCAAACATGAGGATGGAAAGCATTGTCATACCTGCGGTTTCCGTCCGCAGAATCCGATGTCCCAGTGTAATACACTCTGCACCTATGGTCCTTGCCGCTTCTACCTCTTCTTCCTCAAATCCTCCTTCGGGACCAATAAAGATTCCGATGGAATGTCTTCCCTGTGCCTGATGAATGACAGAACGGGAATGTTCCATTCCTTCTGCTTCTTCATAAGGAATCAAATTCATATCCAGCTTCTTTGCATCCTCCAACGCATCCGTAAAAGACATTACCGGTTCCACAACCGGAATCCTCCCCCGTTTCGACTGCTTCGCCGCACTTAGGGCAATGGCATTGTACCGTTCCACCTTACGGGCCGCCTTTTTCTCATCCAGTCTTACGACTGACCGCCTGGTAAGCACTGGCACAATCCGGACAGCGCCTAATTCTACCGCCTTTTGGATAATGAACTCCAGCTTGTCTCCCTTCGGAAAGCCTTGATACAAGGTGATTTCCGCCGGAAGCTCTGCGTTGCTCCCCATTACATCTATAATTCTTGCCACCACTTCCCGGTCTGAGAATTCTATGATTTCACAGATATATTCCCGGTCCGTTCCATTACTAACTGCAATCTGCTCCCCACATTTTAAACGAAGTACATTCCGAATATGATTCCAGTCTTCACCGGAAATCCGAATCGCTTCACCCATACAGGCCTCCGGTTCTACAAAAAAACGATACATACTGATTCCTTTCTTATCTTTCGGTCTTGAATACCATAAGCAACCATTATCTCGCCGGTCTTGCGGTAAAACACACCCAGTCCTTCATATATGTCGTTTCTATAATCTCAAATCCATTTTGAACCAAGGCATTCCGTACCGGTTCTTCCTTGGTATGAATAATTCCGGAAGAAATAAAGACCCCATCCGGCTTTAAAAACGGAATTATTTTTTCAGATAATGGAATAATCACATCTGCCAGTATATTCGCGACAACAACATCATACTGCTTTTCTATTCCAGCTGTAAAGCCGGAATCGCCAATCACATCCCCTTGTTGAAAGGATACCTGCGTTTCCGAAATATGATTTACGGCTGTATTTTCATAACTGGCATCAATGGCCAGCGGGTCGATATCTACTCCAAACACCTGCTTTGCCCCAAGTTTTACCGCTATAATCGAAAGAATTCCGCTTCCACAGCCGATGTCAAATACCTCCGGTTCCCCATTCAGATATTTCTTAAGCTGGGCAATACATAGCTTTGTGGTTTCATGGGAACCCGTACCAAAGGCAGTTCCCGGATCAATCTCCACCAACAGCTCTCCCGGCTGTAGCTCCACCTGGGATGCATCAATCCAGGTCGGTTTTATCAGAATATTATCCAGCCGGAAGGGATGAAAGAATTCCTTCCAGTTATTCATCCAATCCTTATCTTCCGTTTCCCCAAGGGTAATATGTCCCGAACCAATATCCATAAACTGCCGGAGCTGCTCGAATTCTTTTTTTATGTCCTCCACCAAAGCATCTACATCCCGTTTCGGGTCATCAATATAGCAGGTAATATAGGCAATCCCATCATCAGCCGGAAGCTCCGGAAGAATATCAATAAACATTGCCTTCTTATCTTCCTCCGACAAAGGAACCTTGTCTTCAACCTCAATACCCTCGACGCCTAATTCGCCGAGGGTATAACTAATCATATCTACTGCTTCTGTGGTAGTCTCTATGGTCAACTTCTTCCATATCATTTCTTCTTACCACCAAATCCTTTTTTCTTATGTTCACCAAAGCTAAAGCCGCCGGAATCGGTAGAACGCCTTGTAGTAGAACCAGTTGCCGCATCATACTGCTTTAGGATATCCGTCTGCTCTGCCGTCAGCTTATCCGGCACCTGTACGACCAGAGTCACATAATGATTACCGCGGACATTCTTATTCCGTAAGGTTGGTACGCCTTTTCCCTTCAAGGTAATCCGGGTATCCGTCTGGGTACCGGGACTGATATTATAATCCATCACACCGTCAATCGTATTAATCTGTATCGTGCCACCCAGAGCTGCCTGGGTAAAGGTAATCGGCTCGGAAGAATACAGGTCGTACTCCTGTCTCTGGAACTTCGGATGCTTATCCACCAGTACAGAAACCAATAGGTCGCCCCGTTCGCCGCCATTTCTTCCCGGCTCTCCCTTTTCCCGAATCCGGATACTCTGTCCATTGTCAATGCCTGCCGGTACCACTACCTGAATCTTCTTCCGGCTCTTTACATAACCGGTACCTGCACAATGACTACACTTAAAGCGTATCACCTTACCACTTCCGGAACACTCCGGACATACCGTAGCACTACGTACAACACCAAATAAGGACTGCTGGGTGGTAACCACCTGCCCCTTACCGTTACACTTCGGACAGGTCTCCGGACTATGGCCCGGCTGGGCCCCGGTTCCATGACATACCTCGCATTCATCCTTTAACGGCAATTCCAATTCCTTTTGTGTACCAAAAACAGCCTCTTCAAACTTCACACGGACCGTCGTCTTGATATTCTGACCCTTCATAGGACCATTGGATTGCCTGCTGCTTCTTCCGCCGCCAAACATATCGCCAAAGATATCCCCAAAGATATCGCCCATATCATTCATATCAAAGCCAAAGCCGCCTTCAAATCCGCCCGGACCACCGCCCTGCTCAAAGGCAGCATGACCAAACTGGTCATACCTTGCCCGCTTTTCCGGGTCGCTTAATACTTCATAGGCTTCTGACGCTTCCTTAAACTTCGCTTCGGCTTCTGCATCACCCGGATTCATATCCGGATGATACTTTTTTGCCAATACACGATACGCCTTCTTCAAATCTGCATCCGTGGCACCCTTTGAGACGCCAAGGACTTCATAATAATCTCTTTTATCTGCCATTGTTATCACCTTATACTTTTTTTACAAATACCCTAATGTGGGAATGCACAGATGCATAATAGCATACATCTGTGCATCTTAGCAAGTATTAAACTTCTGTATAATCTCCATCCACAACATCACCGTCATCGGAAAAATCCGGGCTAGCGGTTCCGGTGCCTGCATTTGCTCCCGGACCATTCTGCTCATACAGCTTTGAGAATAAGGTCTGGGCGCTGTTCATCAGCTTTTCTCTACCTGCCTTGATTTCATCTACCTGTGAATCGGACAGATTTTCCACATCTGTACTTGCAAGCAAATCCTTCAGTGCCTGCAAATCCTCCTTTACCTGTGACTTATCTGCATCGGAAAGCTTGTCACCAACCTCATCTAATGCCTTTTCTGTCTGGAATACCATGGAATCTGCATCATTTCTTGCTTCAATGCCTTCCTTCCGCTTCTTATCTTGTGCCTCATACTCAGCAGCTTCCTTTACTGCCTTTTCGATATCATCATCTGACATGGAAGTACCGGAGGTAATGGTAATATGCTGCTCACTTCCAGTTCCTAAATCCTTTGCTGATACATTAACAATACCGTTGGCATCAATATCAAAGGTAACTTCAATCTGCGGTACGCCCCGTCTTGCCGGAGCAATACCATCCAGACGGAACCGTCCCAGACTCTTATTATCTCTTGCAAACTGACGCTCGCCCTGTACGACATTGATATCAACTGCATCCTGATTATCCTGTGCAGTAGAGAATATCTGGCTCTTCTTGGTCGGAATGGTGGTGTTCCGCTCGATTAAGTGGGTTGCAATACCACCCATAGTCTCAATGGACAAGGTAAGAGGGGTAACATCCAGCAACAGGATTTCACCGGCACCGGCATCGCCTGCTAACTTACCACCCTGGATAGATGCACCGATTGCCACGCACTCATCCGGATTAATGCCCTTGAATGGGTCCTTGCCGGTCAGCTTCTTCACCATATCCTGTACGGCAATAATACGGGTAGAACCACCTACCAGTAATACTTTATCCAGCTCAGCGGCACTTAAGCCTGCATCCTTCAATGCTGTCTGTACCGGTCCGGAGGTCTTATCTACCAGATGGGCAGTCAGTTCATCAAACTTCGCTCTTGTCAAGTCCATATCGAAATGCTTTGGACCTTCTGCCGTTGCTGTAATAAATGGAAGGTTGATATTGGTCGTCGTAGAAGCAGATAATTCCTTCTTCGCCTTCTCGGCTGCTTCCTTTAACCGCTGCATTGCCATCTTATCACTGGATAAGTCAACGCCTTCCTTGCTCTTAAATTCACTTAACATATAATCGGTAATTACATTATCAAAATCATCACCACCCAGCTTATTATCACCGGCAGTTGCCAATACTTCAATAACACCGTCACCAATTTCAATAATGGATACATCAAAGGTACCACCACCTAAGTCGTATACCATAATCTTCTGTTCCCGCTCATTGTCCAGTCCATAGGATAATGCGGCTGCCGTAGGCTCGTTAATGATACGCTTTACATCCAGACCTGCAATCTTTCCGGCATCCTTGGTCGCCTGACGCTGGGAATCTGAGAAGTAAGCCGGTACGGTAATAACTGCTTCCGTTACCTTTTCTCCTAAGTAGCTTTCCGCATCGGCCTTCAGCTTCTGCAATACCATAGCAGAAATCTCCTGTGGTGAATACTTCTTGTCATCAATGCCAACCTTATAATCACTACCCATATGACGCTTAATGGATGAAATTGTCTTATCTGCATTGGTAACCGCCTGACGCTTTGCCGGTTCACCAACCACACGCTCGCCGGTCTTGGTGAATGCCACAACGGATGGTGTGGTTCTTGCACCTTCTGCATTTGTGATAACGACTGGCTTACCACCTTCCATAACAGCTACACATGAATTCGTTGTTCCTAAGTCAATACCAATAATCTTTCCCATTTTCATTACCTCCAAATATTAGTTTGCAACTTTTACCATACTGTACCGCAGTACAGAATCTTTATACATATAACCCTTCTGCATTTCCTCGGCTACTACGTTTTCACCAAAGGCCTCATCCTCCACATGCATGACTGCATTGTGCATATCCGGGTTAAATTCGGTGCCTTCTGCATTCATCGGCTGAACGCCGATTTCCTCCAGAACGGTCATCATTTGCTTATAAATCTTATCCACACCCTGTTCAAAGGCACGTTCCTTGTCTTCTTCCGGTATGGTCTGGATTGCCCGCTCAAAATTATCTACGATAGGCAAAAGCTTTTCTAACACTGCCTTGGCACCTACATCATACATACGGGATGCCTCTTTTGCTTCTCTTGCCCGGGCATTCTCAAATTCAGCAAGAAGCCGCTTATATTTATCCTGATATTCATCCGCCAGCTCCTGGAGCTTTGCTTCCCGGTCAGCAGCAGCCTTGCCTTCCGGCGTTGCCTTTTCAATCTCTGTCTCACCGCCTTCGGAAGCATCCTCAATCTCCTTTGGGTTCTTTCCTTTTGATTTTTCAGAAGTTTTTTCTTCCGTTCCTTCCTCTGTTGCCGCCTCTTCCTTGGTCCTTCCCTGTCCGCCGCTCTTCCGGCCTCCCTTTTTGAACTTCGGACTTTTCTTTGGCATAGCAGCTTCTCCTGCCGGTTCCCGGTCATAGATACTATCCTCTGTATCCGTCTGTTCCATTCCGGTTTCCTCCTCCGGCTGTTCCACTGCCTTCTGTTCCTGCTTTCCATCCGCTCCGGTCTTGTTTCCGGCTTTCTTGGCACTCAATGCTTCCTCTGCCTCCTTTTTCTTATTCGCAGCCATCTCTGCCTTTACCCGATTTATAATCTCAATCGCTTCCTGCTCTGCTTTACGGTCCGCTTCTTCCTTTGCTTTTTCCGCCGCTTCTTTTTTTCTGGCTTCCTTCTGCTTCTCTTCCTCCATCCGCTTCTTCAGCTTTGCTTCCTCTGCCGCCTCTGCTTCTGCATCCGCTTTTGCCTTACGTTCAAAATATTCCTTTTGCAGTTCATTCATCCAATCCCTCATCTCCTTACCATCATCTATTCTTTCTTATTAAAGATTTCATCCAGTTCTACTGTCAGCTCCTTCAGGGTATTGACTACTTTCTTATAATCCATCCGCTTCGGCCCGATGATGCCAATGGTTCCCTTGGCGCCTTCCTGCAGCTCATAGGTAGCTGTCACAACACTTAAATCCTTCATATTCTGAACTGGAGTTTCGTCTCCGATATAGATTTGAATTCCCTTTTCATCATTGTTCAAGGTTTCATCCACTAACTGATTCAGCATATTTTTTTCTTCAAATGCTTCCAGAAGAGCGCTGGTTTTTTCAACATCTCCAATCTCCGGATATTTCAATATATTTGTTGCTCCGCTGGTATAAATCTGTCGTTCATCCGCAGACTTTACAGCTTCTACCACGCTATTCAGGATATGGTCCAGTACGTCTGCATAGACGCCTGCCTGAACCTTCATCGTCTGTATCATCTCTATATTAATGTCCCGTAAGGATGCACCCTGTAAAAATGAATTCATCAAAATACTCAGCTTCAGGACTTCATCATTGGCAAGCGGCTCCTCCACCTCAATCAACTGATTCTTAATCACATTGCCATCCACTACGATTACCGCCAGAATATGACTGTCATCCACCATGGTAAGCTGTAGGAATTTCACCCGGATTTCCTGATATTGGGGAGCCGTAATCATGGTTGCATAATTGGTATTATATGCCAGTACCTTTGCCACCTGCTTCAGCATAACCTCCATACGGTCTACCCGTTCCAGAAGTCCTTCCCGTTCCTGCCGCATCTCTTCTACTTCATTGTCCCGTTCCTGCATAATCTGGTCAACATAGACCCGGTAGCCGGCATCCGTCGGTATTCGTCCAGCCGAGGTATGAGGCTGTTCAATATACCCGCCTTCCTCCAAATCCGCCATCTCGTTCCGAATGGTTGCGGAGCTTAAGTTCAAGTCCGTATATTTTGAAATTGTCCGGGAACCAACCGGTTCGCCTGTTTCCAAGTAGTTAGCGACAATCGCTTGAAGAATCTTCATCTTACGTTCGCTTAACTGCTCCATGCAATCACCCCTTCTCAGAAACGTATCCACATAAGCCTTTGTCTATTAGCACTCAATACATCCGAGTGCTAACATCTAGGTATAACTTAACACCCTGTTATTGCTTTGTCAAGGGAATTTTCATGATTTTTTTCGATAAAGCAACAACACCAATCAGCCTGTGGAAATTCCCACACCGGTTGATTGGTGTTATCCTACCAATTGGATAAAAACAAATCTAACAAGAAAGAACCGCAATCTACATCTCGCCCTGTTGTAGTTCAAAAATATGAATGGCTGTCAGAATATCGGTTTGAATCCAACGCTCATAAATCACCGTCCCAGTTCCATAATAGCCGGAACGCCGACGGTTTCGAAAGTCCTCTTCCTGTAAAACAAAGCCGTCAAAATCATAAAAATCCTGAAAATTTTCATAAGCAATCAGCCGGTAGCCTACATAAATCAGCCGGTCTTCTCCCAATAAAAATAACTGATTCCGTAATTCTTCGATTAAGTCCATATGATCGGAGCATAGTTCCTCGATTTCAAAATGCTCATTTAAAAAAACGTATATCCGCTTAATCAATTCAAAGTCCAGCACCAGATTTCCCGCTTCCATACTGGCAATTACCGCCTCGGAACCGCCGACACAGCGTGCAAATAATCCCTGGGAAAAACCCAGGGTTTCCCGCTTATGCCGCAGCCAGCTGCCTGTAAAAATCAGCATACAATCAGCTCCATTTCTTTCATCCTTCTATCCTTATATATATTCTTTCATTTTTCCAAACATGTATCGGCTTCTCCCACTGCCGCTTCCGACATACAGGCTTCAGATTCCAAAGCCTTCGATGTGTTTACTTCCGGCTCCTGCATAGAATCCGATTCCCAAATCCCTTTGGTGTCATTCTCCGGCTCCTGTATGGAATCTGGTTCCAGGCTCTCCGGTATATCCGCTTCAGAATCCAGTAAAAAATCCGCCATTATGGAATTGCTGACATCAATCCCCTGCTCCGTCAACCGAAGGTATTCCTGGTCCCAGGTCAGAAATCCCTGTTCCACGTAAGGACGAATCACACTGCCGTAGACCTCCTCCATGGAACAATGGAACCGGGTTCTAAATTCGATTCCGGATACTCCCCGGGTCAGCCGGAGCCCCAGAAACATATATTCTTCCATCCGGCTCTTCAAGGTATCCGGAACCTGATTTTTTCTTATTCTTGTTATATCATCCGTTTCCCATCCAAACAAGTATTCCTGCCAGTCACTTGTATTTTCAAATCGAACTCCATTCCAATAAGAAGAAGCACCCAGTCCCAGTCCCAGATACTCCCCTCCCGTCCAATATACCTGATTATGACGGCAGGCATATCCCGGTCTTGCATAATTCGATATCTCATAACGCTCATATCCCATTCCCTTCATGATGGTTTTGGTATAATGATACATATTGCGTTCCGTCCGCTCTGGGGGCAATTGTGCCAGCAGCTCCGGAGACCGGGCAAGTTCCGTCCCTTCCTCTACCATCAGACTGTATATGGAAATATGCTCTGGCTTTAATTCCAGCACCTTAGACAAAGTTCGTCCATAGGACGCCTGGCTTTGCCCCGGCAATGCCGCCATAATATCTACATTCACATTCCGAAAGCCGGCTTCTCTTGCCAATTGATAATTCGCAACAAACTGCTCATAATTATGAATCCTGCCTAACTGCTTTAATTCCCGGTTGTCTGCGCTTTGCAGCCCCAGGCTCAGGCGATTGATTCCACAGGTACGATACTCTGCCAGCTTTCGCCCGGTCAGGGTTCCCGGATTACATTCTATGGTAATCTCAGCATCCGCTGCAAGGTTCCACACAGAATAAAGCTTGTGAAACAACTGCTCCACAAGCCCTTCCTCCAGAATGGAAGGCGTTCCTCCGCCAACAAATATAGAAATCACCTGATAATCCTTTGCCACATTCCGGTAACAATCCAGCTCCTGCATCAGGGTTTCCACATAATCCTTCTGTTCCGAAGGGGAGCTTCCAGCAAAGGACAAAAAGTCGCAGTAGATACATTTCTTCATGCAAAACGGTATATGAATGTAAAGACTGATATTCTTCATACAATACCCTTCCGTTCCTCTCTCGTACTTCTGCCTGTATCTTACAGGTCTTTTCCATCAATCGCAATTACGGTATCCCATATCCGGCACTGTAAGTCCTTCTCCATACATGAACAAGCCTGTCTCTACTATAAGTCGGATTATTCATTGTCCAGCTTTAATACGCTCATAAAGGCCTTCTGCGGTATCTCAACATTACCAATCTGCCGCATCCGCTTCTTTCCCTCCTTCTGCTTTTCCAGCAGCTTCCGTTTTCGGGAAATATCACCGCCATAACACTTGGCAAGTACATCCTTCCGCATCGCCTTTACAGTTTCCCTGGCAATAATCTTACCTCCGATGGCTGCCTGAATTGGAATCTCGAATAAATGCCTTGGTATTTCTCCCTTCAGCTTTTCACACATCTTCCTGCCCCGCTCATAGGCGCCATCTGCATGTACAATAAAGGATAAGGCATCCACCTCTTCCCGATTAATTAAAATATCCAGCTTTACCAGCTTGGACTGCTTGTACTCCTTCATTTCATAATCAAAGGATGCATATCCCCGGGACCGGGATTTCAATACATCAAAAAAGTCATATATAATCTCATTTAAGGGCAGCTCATACTTCAGCAATGCCCGGGTTTCCTCCATATATTCCATGCTGATATAAATCCCGCGCCGTTCCTGGCAAAGCTGCATAATCGGTCCCACGTAATCCTTGGTCACCATAATTTCAGCCGAAACAAAGGGTTCCTCCATATATGCGATTTCCGATGGATCCGGCAGATTGGATGGATTGGTCAGCTCTATCCTTTCACCATTGGTCTTATGCACCCGGTACACAACTCCCGGTGCAGTAGTGACCAAATCCAGATTATACTCCCGCTCCAACCGCTCCTGTATGATTTCCAGATGAAGCAGACCTAAAAATCCACAGCGGTACCCAAAGCCTAAAGCAACAGAGGTTTCCGGTTCGAACTGCAGGGCGGCATCATTTAACTGCAGCTTTTCCAATGCATCCCTTAAATCCGGATACTTGGCGCCGTCTGCCGGATACAGACCACAGAATACCATGGGATTTACCTTCTTATAGCCCGGCAATGGTTCTGCACAGGGACGAGCAGCATCGGTTACCGTATCTCCCACCTGGGTGTCCTTTACATTTTTCAGACTGGCGGTAATATAACCAACCATGCCTGCGGATAATTCTTCACAAGGTAAAAACTGTCCTGCTCCGAATATCCCGACTTCAACCACCTCTTCTTCGGCTCCGGTTGCCATCATCCGAATCTTAGTTCCTTTCTTTACACAGCCGTTCTTTACCCGACAGAAAATAATGACACCCTTATAGGAATCATAAATACTGTCAAAAATCAGCGCCTGTAATGGAGCCTCCGGATTTCCGGCAGGCGCCGGTATTTTCGTAACAATCTGTTCCAGTACCTGATCGATGTTCATTCCGGTCTTTGCAGAAATCAGCGGCGCATCCTGTGCTTCCAGACCAATAACATCTTCGATTTCATTTTTGACCCGCTCCGGCTCTGCACTTGGCAAATCAATCTTATTAATCACCGGCATGACCTCTAAATCATGATCCATCGCCAGATATACATTTGCCAGAGTCTGTGCTTCGATTCCCTGGGCAGCATCCACTACCAGAACCGCACCCTCGCAAGCTGCCAGGCTTCGGGATACTTCATAATTAAAGTCCACATGTCCCGGCGTATCAATCAGGTTAAAGATATATTCTTCGCCATCCTTTGCCTGGTATATAATCCGGACCGCCTGTGCCTTAATGGTAATGCCCCGCTCCCGTTCCAGCTCCATGTTATCCAGTACCTGAGCCTGCATTTCCCGGCTGGTCAGTAATCCGGTCTGTTCAATAATCCGGTCGGCCAAGGTAGATTTACCATGGTCAATGTGTGCGATAATGCAAAAGTTGCGAATCTTACTTTGATCTATATGAGACATGTCTGTTCCTCCGTAATCCTTCCATATGGCTAGTATAGCACAATCTGCTTTTTCTTCACAAGTGGCGGAGAGGATTTACCTTCTTTTTTATTCCTGTTCTCTCATTATCTCAGTATGAATTGAGATTTGGCAGTACACTGATGTGCACGTAGGTCACAAGGCATCCTCCCATCTTCGATGGGTCCCTCCTTATGACAATAGTCGCAGGGCTTCGCCCTATATGAGTACAAAATAAACTGCTCTTTCGTGTGCAAACACCCGACGAGCAGTTATTCTGTACTCATGCATGGCTCATATTAACCGAATATTTCCAATTGTTCTTCCGTATAAAGGAACAACTTTTCGTAAATCCTTATGTTACAAGTCATTTTACAGGAGGAAATCTTATGGCGCTGAATAAAGTAGATTTGTGCGGAATGAACACATCCAAGCTTCCATTGCTAAGCAATGATGAGAAAAATCAGTTATTTCAGCAGATTGATGAAGGAGATACCCATGCACGGGATTTATTAATTGAAGGAAATCTCCGCCTGGTATTAAGTGTCATACAGCGCTTTGCCAATAGTGCGGAAAATGCAGATGATTTATTTCAAATCGGCTGTATCGGACTGATGAAAGCAATTGATAATTTTGACCGTTCTCTGAATGTAAAGTTTTCCACTTATGCCGTTCCTATGATTATCGGCGAATGCCGAAGGTATCTGCGGGACTATAATTCCATCCGCGTTTCCCGGTCGCTCCGGGATATTGCCTACAAGGCCATCTATGCAAAGGAACAGCTTCTGCGGACCCACGACAAGGAACCCACCATGGAAGAAATTGCCGCTGAGATTGGCATGGATAAAGAAGCGGTGGTAATGGCACTGGATGCCATAGCCAGTCCCCTGTCCCTGTATGAACCGGTCTATCAGGAAGGAGGAGACAACCTGTATCTGATGGATCAGGTCCGGGATAAGAAGAACACAGAGGAGGCCTGGGTCGAGGACCTTTCTCTAAAAGAGGCCATGCACCGGCTCTCTGACCGGGAATACAATATTATTAAGCTTCGCTTTTTTGATGGTAAAACCCAGACTGAGGTTGCAGAAGAAATCGCCATCTCCCAGGCACAGGTCAGCCGCCTGGAAAAGGGCGCCTTAAAGAATATGAGAAAGTATTTATCTGGTACCTGATTAATATGCCATCTCCCGCTTTAACCGTTTTATGATTTTCTTTTCCAGGCGGGAGATGTAGGATTGAGAGATTCCCAACAAATCCGCTACCTCCTTTTGTGTCATTTCTTCCCCATTTTCAGAATTCAATCCAAAACGCAATTCAATAATCAGCCGCTCTCTCGGTGTTAATACGGATAGCGCTTTCCGGAGCATTTTACGGTCTACCTCATCCTCGATATCCCGATAGATGACATCCTCATCCGTCCCCAGAATATCCGACAACAGTAATTCATTGCCATCCCAATCCACATTTAACGGCTCATCAATGGATACCTCCATTTTCGTTTTATTGGTACGCCGTAAATACATCAATATCTCATTTTCAATACAACGGGAAGCATAGGTTGCAAGCTTTATCTTCTTATCCGGTGCAAATGTGTTAATCGCCTTTATTAACCCAATTGTCCCGATAGAAATCAAATCTTCCACACCCACGCCGGTATTGTCGAATTTTTTCGCTATGTATACCACCAGACGGAGATTCCGCTCAATCAGCATACTCTTCGCTTCCCCTTCTTCCTCGGTCCCCAGCTTTGCCAGCAGTTCCCCTTCCTGCTTTGCTTCCAATGGCGGCGGCAGAATTTCCGAACCGCCAATATAATGGATTTCTCCTCTGGGTACAAAAAGAAAACTGGCAAAACGTCCTACCATAGATAATTTAAATTGTTCATTATTGACTACCTGTAACATACTTATTCCTCCTGTTCTATCATTTCCCTATGTAACAACATCTGATATCGCTCATGACTGGCAATGGGTGTGGGACTAATACCGATTATGACATTCCGCCTGGTCATACAGACATTGTTTCGCCGTAATATCATTTTCTCACACTGTAGTCCCAGCAGCTCCCCCTGCTGCTCCCCGATTGCCTGAAAGGGAATCCATCTTGCCTTTTGCAGCTTTTCCTCTGCAATCCGGTCATAATCAATCCTTCCGGTCTCCAGATAAACCGTTACCAGCCTGCGGTATGCATCCGGCAGCACCGGGGACAGCCAGTCTGCGGATACAACCGCTACGGGCCGGCGGCTTAGGGGGTCCTTTAAGAAATTTCCGGTATCAACAAATCCGGTCCCATAAATATTATGGCCTTCGAAATATAAAGAAATCTGGTAGGTTTCCTGTCCTTGTTCCCTCCGAAGCTGGCGGAATCCGGTGGTAAGTACCGCAATAATACCACCACTTAACAGCACCAGTAAAAAAAGCTCCCGAAGCTGCAGCCCCTGTCCGCCCAGACTGTGTACACACCATTCTCCCAGGGGGGTAGAAAAATACAGCCAATTCATGATTCCCCCCAGTAAAAAGGTTATCATCAATTGACAGCCATAGCATTTCAATCCCTGCCAAATCCCTGTTGGACGAAATGCCAGACAACACATAATCATCCCTATCATTCCATAACTGCCTATGTAATACATCCATGGAAATGGAATCGGAAGCCAGGTCAAAAGAATCAGAAGAGTACTGCCTGCCAGCGGACTGATAAGATACCGCCACCAGGAAGCCCTTTGACCGCACAGCCGTCCGGTCAGCCAGATGATTAAAAAATCCATTCCAAAGTTAATCAAGAATAAAACATCCAGGTAAATGGTATACTTCACTGCACTCCCCCGCTTCTTTTTTATAGTGTAATGCATTTCTCATGCAGTTTTTGTCGGATTTTCGGGGTTGATTTCGAGGATTTTCGTCATGTAAATACAATCCTGCCTAATACCAAAAACGCCCCCGCATGTCATGCAGGGGCATTAAATTTTATTTATTTTCTTCTTAAAAATTCCGGAATCACAATTCCATTTCCTCCGGTACTCGGCTTTGCCGGAGCCCTTCGTTCTACTGCCTGTGGCGTCGGCGTGGCTGCCGGTCTTGGCGCCGTGGTATTCGTCGCTGCCGCTCCGCTTAAGAAGGACGGCTTTGCTGCCGGTGCCGGCTGAGCAGGCTGTGCCGGCTGCTGCGGTACGTGAGGCTGTGCTATCGGCTGTCCGGAATAGGTCGGAACCGTTCCCATAGCCGGTCTGACTGTGGTTGCAAATCCGCCTGCATTCTGTTGCCTTGGAGCATCAATACCCGTTGCAATGATTGTAATGCTTAAGTCATCAGATGTCGCATCTGCATCCACCGTACCAAAGATAATATTCACATCATCACCGGCAATCTCAGAAGCATAGGATACCGCTTCACTGGTATCCATAATGCCTACATCACCGGAGAAGTTGATGATAATATCCGTTGCGCCGGATACCGTTGTCTCCAGCAATGGGCTTTCCATAGCCAGCTTAATGGCTTCTACTGCCTTATTCTCACCGGATGCCTTACCAATACCGATGTGTGCAATACCTTTATCCCGCATAACGGTCTGAATATCTGCAAAGTCCAGATTAATCAGACCCGGCTTATTAATCAGGTCCGTTACGCCCTGAACACCCTGCTGCAATACTTCATCCGCTTTCTTCAACGCCTCCGGAATAGAGGTATTCTTGCTGCAAATCTGAAGCAGCTTATCATTCGGAATCACAATCAGGGTATCGACATTCTCTTTTAATGCATCAATACCGGAAAGTGCATTATTCATTCTTGGCTTTCCTTCAAACTTAAAGGGCTTGGTTACAACACCCACCGTCAGAATTCCCAGATTCTTTGCCATTTCCGCAATCTTTGGCGCTGCACCGGTACCGGTACCGCCGCCCATACCGCAGGTGACAAATACCATATTGGCTTCCTTCATCAAATCTACCAGCTCTTCCCGGTTTTCCTCTACTGCCTGAGCGCCAATTTCCGGCTTTGCACCGGCGCCGAGTCCCTTAGTCAGCTTTTCACCAATCTGAATCTTTATGGTTGCCTTATTCAAAGCCAATGCCTGCTTGTCCGTATTTACGGCAACTAATTCCACACCCTCTACATTTTCATCTATCATTCTGTTGACCGCATTATTACCTGCGCCTCCCACACCGATTACAAGAATCTTAGCAGGTGTTTTCTCTTCTTTGGATTCGATTTCGATCACAGTTGTTTCCTCCTTAATATTCATTCATGTCCCTTATGTATTTTAAAAGATATACATACCTACTTTCTATAATATAATTTTTTCGCAAAAATAGCAACCAAAACTTAATTATTTTCGCGAAAAACCACATCTCCTTTCTCAATTGTATAGT
Organism: Clostridium sp.; assembly: GCA_023667695.1. GTDB lineage: Bacteria > Bacillota > Clostridia > Lachnospirales > Lachnospiraceae > CAG-632. The sequence goes on from JAMOZY010000002.1 coordinate 112,241, forward strand.
CTTTCATATATAATGTTCCGCTTTTTCCTTCAATGCTCTGTAAAATATTTCCAAGCTCACTGATTTGCTCTTCTACGTTGCTGCCGTCCCCCAGTAATATCTTGATATCCTGATAATACAAAATAATCTCATTCTGAGTGGTAAATCGTATGTCATCCACAGGAATATCATATTTCTGCAATAACTGCGTCAGCGTTAATACCGTAAAAAAGAAGTCCTTGTCCTCAATGGGAAGCGGTTCATACATAATCATGGTATCAAACTGGATTCCCGTAATACATGGGATATCCGGCATTTTCTGACTGGAGCTTTCCAATACGACTCCGTCCTTGTCAAAATACATATATTCATTCATAAATTCCACACAGCCTGCCAGTGCCTTTTCATAAACCGTAATGGTAATCACATGTCTGGAAATATATTCTACATCGATTTTTTCAATGAAGGGAATCGGCTCCATGGGCTGCAGCTTATTCTTCAGATACAGCAGTAATGTATTCTGACCATAGCCCTCCCCTACCACGAGCCGGATGATTTCCTCCTCCGTATAGTGGATATTTCCGGTCACCTGAATGGTTTCAATCTTGAATTGTGTAGCCACCAGAATTCCGCCTGCCAGCAGGATGCCCAAAATGATGGGAAGTATCCAGGTTTTTTTCTGTTTTCTTACAGAATTCTGTTCTGCTTTTTCTTCTCTGTTCACAGCATCACCTTATCCATCCTTTACTTGCGAATCTTAATCTGTCTGGCTACCGATAACACAATCCCCATTTCTACCAGCAGGAATACCAGGGAGGTGCCGCCATAGCTGATAAAGGGAAGGGGAATTCCCGTATTGGGAATCGTATTCGTTACTACTGCAATATTAATCAGAACCTGCACCGATACATGGGCCAAAACCCCTACCACCAAAAGGGAGCCATATAAATCTCTGGCATTCATGACAATCAGCATCAAGCGCCAGATTAGTATAATAAACAGCAGAATCAGACAGACACCGCCTACAATCCCCAGTTCTTCACAAATAACCGAAAAAATCATATCATTATGCGCCTCCGGGATAAAGTCCATTTTCTGAATACTCTGTCCCAGCCCTTTTCCCCATACACCGCCAGAGCCAATGGCATATAATGCCTGCAGGGTCTGATATCCCTTGGGATGGGTTTCTACATTCAGCCAGGCATCAATCCGGTCACCACGATATCCCACCACAAGAATAAATAGGGCAACTCCAATGCATCCAATGATTCCCACAACAATAAAATGAGAATATTTCGGGCTTGCCACAAATAATATGGCCACAATGATAACGCCGCATATGATTGCAGTACTTAAATTCTCAATGGCTATAAAACCAGTCAGCAGAATGGGCGGAATCATAATCTTCACCAGAACCTTCCAGTCATTCAGCTTCCATACCTGATTTGTGGTTGCAAAGGCTACATACATCACAATCGCCATTTTTGCAAGCTCAGAGGGCTGAAACCGTAACGGACCGATTGCCAGCCACCGGGTAGAGCCGCCGCTGGCGCTTCCTGCGACCAGAACCGCAAGGGTCAGAATCGCAATTCCTACAAAAGCAAGAAAGGTCAGTCTTTTCAAAAAATGATAATCCACCTTGGAAATAATCAGCATGGTTACAACTCCCAATACTGCAAAAACTGCCTGACGCTTAAAAAAGTAAGCAGCGTCACCATATTCCAGAGCAGCCGTATAAGAACTGGTGCTGTATACCATGACCAGACCAAAGCCAACCAAAAAGAGTACTATGAATAGAAGTGAATAATCAAAATATTCACCGGGATTCCAAAAACGGATTCGCCGACCTCTGGACGGCTTCTGATTGTCCTGTTGAGCTTCTTTCATCAATACTGCTCCTTCCACCTCTGCCTTTTCCGATTCTATCCAAACTTATTCCGGAAGCTCCCTTACATAAGCCTTGAATAAGTCCCCTCGCTGCTCATAGTTGTCAAACTGTCCCCAGCTTGCACAGGCAGGAGATAACAATACTGCATCTCCCTCCTCTGCCAGTTCATAGCTTTTTTTAACCGCCGCCTCTAAATCCGGCTCCCGGATAACAGCATCAAATCCATGCTTTCTCGCCGTTTTTTCAATGATTTCCGCAGTCTGGCCAATCAGAAGAAGATAACGGACCTTGTGTTCAAAGTGTTCAATCCAGTCATCAAAAGGAACTCCCTTATCATAACCGCCGCCAATCAGAATGGTCGGACGGTTCATTGCCTGGATTCCTTTAATGGCAGCATCCGGATTGGTTCCCTTGGAATCATTATAATAATTCACACCCTTTACTTCTTTTACAAACTCAATCCGGTGTTCCACACCCTTGAATTCCATACAAGCCCTTCGAATCTGTTCCACCGGCACTCCCATGTAGTAGGCAATGGCAATAGCTGCCATATAGTTTTCTATATTGTGATTTCCCAGCAGCCGCATTTCCTCTATGGAAAGAATTGGAATTTCATCTGCTGCTGTCCGGATAACAATCTGGCTGTCTTTCAGGCATATTCCTTCCTCCAAATCGGATAACCGGCTGAAATACACAGTCCTTGCCGGTATGGAAGCCTTCATGCTCCGGGTCTGTTCATCATCATAGTTTAATACGCAGATTTCATCCTTTGTCTGGTTCATAGCAATCTTCTGCTTGGTTTCCCGATAGCATTCAAAGGTATGGTGCCGGTCCAGATGATCCGGTGTTACATTTAATACCGCACTGACCTTTGGATGAAACCCGGATACGGTTTCTAATTGAAAGCTGCTGATTTCCGCCACAATCATGCTGTGGTCGGTTGTGTTCCCGGCAACCTCTGTAAAGGGAATCCCAATATTTCCTACCGTATAGGTGTCCGGATTGTATGTACTGCAGATTGCTCCCACCAGCGCCGTGGTGGTTGTCTTTCCATTGGTGCCGGTAATGGCGGCAATCCTTCCCCTGGACAGATGATAGGCCAGTTCAATTTCACTCCAGACCGGAATATTTCGCTTCTGAAATTCCTTTACAAAGGGGGCTTCTACGGAAATTCCGGGACTGATTACCATAAGCTCCACTGTGTCCAGCAGTGCTTCCTCCAAAGTCCCAATGACAACGCCTGCTTTTTCATAGTCATTTAATTTATACAGAACCTCCAGCTTGTCAAGCTTATCATTTTGGTCATACACGATGACTTCCGCACCATGCTCCAGCAATAGCCTTGCCGCACTGATTCCACTTTTTCCGGCTCCGGCAACCACTACTCTTTTGTTAAACTCCATGTTCTACCTCCACCCATATATTTCCATGGGATTTATTTTCTTCCCTTTATTCCTAGATTGCCAGCAGTCCGATGAGACACAGAACCGTAGTAACAATGGAAAAAATCGCTACCACCTTCGTCTCCGGCCAGCCGGATAATTCAAAATGATGATGGATTGGCGCCATCTTAAAGGGCCGCTTTCCTGTCGCCTTATAAGAGGTTACCTGAATGATAACCGATAACACTTCAATCAGATAAATCAAAGCAACAATCGGAATGAACAACGGCATTTCCATCATATAGGCAGTTGCCGCCACAAAACCACCCAGGGCCAGGGAACCGGTATCTCCCATAAATACTCTTGCCGGATAGACATTATAAACCAGAAAGCCCAGCAGCGCTCCTACGGCTGCACAGGTAATGGGTTCGATTCCTGCCTTCATGCCGACGGCAACTACGGTAAAAAATGTTGCAATCAATACCGTTACGGAGGATGCCAGACCATCCAGGCCATCCGTAAAATTAGCGCCGTTTACCGTACCCAGCACTGCAACAAATAAAATCGGTACATACCAGAAGCCTACCTCCAGATAGTGACCACTCCAGAAAGGAATCATCATCCGGTTGCCAAGCTCTGTCTGAGTCATAATATAATAGCAGAATACTCCAGTCACTACAATCTGCAGTGCCATCTTCTGCCATGCCCGAAGCCCCATGGACCGTTTCATGACAACCTTAATATAATCATCCAGAAACCCAATCAGTCCAAAGCCTAAGGTCACAAACAGGATTGGAAGAATCTTTGGATAATCCTTCATATAAATCAGCGCCGTCACAACGATGCTGCATAAAATAATCAGGCCGCCCATCGTCGGTGTACCGGACTTTTTCAAGTGGGACTCTGGTCCATCATCCCTTACAAACTGCCCAAACTTCAGCTTTTTCAAAAACGGGATAATGATGGGGCTTAATACCACACTGATTCCAAAGGAAATCAGAACCGGTAATACTATGTCATAATTCACATTCATGATACATACCTCGCACTTTTGTACTTTAACTATCCTAGTATAATGCTTTTCCCTACGATAATCAAGCCTATTCCCCTGCTCCAAACCTCAGAAGCCTTCCGGCTCTCCAGGTTCTTCCGCCTCATATTCTGCTTCTATTCCAAGATATGGTAAAATATTTTCATAAATCCGCTGTGCTACCGGAGCTGCTATGGTTCCTCCATAGTAGATTCCTGTAGGTTCATTAATCAGCACCAGCGTAATGACCTGCGGATTGTCCGCCGGAGCAAGCCCGATAAAGGAGGAAATGTACTTTCCATTTCCCCTTGGCAGTTTTTCACTGGTTGCCGTTTTTCCGGCAATCCGATATCCCGCCACCTGCCCCCGTTTTCCGCCTCCTTCTGCCACAACAGCCTCCAACAGCTCCCGCATGGTTGCGGAGGTTTCTTCTGATACCACACCGGTTTCTACCGGATACTCATAGGCAGGAAACCGATTCCCTTCCGGGTCCTGGGCATACATACCAAAATGAGGCGTAACCAGATTACCGCCATTTACAACGGCACTGACTGCCGTAATCAGCTGCATGGGAGTAATCTGAAAGGACTGTCCAAAGGACATAATCGCTAAATCCACTTCCTTTACATCCTCCGGCTTATGCATGATGGAATTTGCTTCTCCGGGCAAATCGATTCCGGTCCGCTTCATAAGCCCCAGCTGTCTGTAGGTGTCATACATATCCTCCACGCCGACTCTCGCTCCTACATCCATAAAAACCGGATTACAGGAATTCATAATTCCCTGCCGAAAGGTTTCTACTCCATGTCCCGTGGTTTTGTGACACCGTATGGTCCGGTCTCCTACAATCCGGTATCCGGGACATACAAACGTATCTTCTACTGTCACCACACCCTTTTCCAGGGCAGCGGTTGCTGTTACCGTTTTAAAAATCGAACCCGGCTCATAGGTATCATTGATGCAAAAATTCCGCCACATCCGATTTAGGGCATTCTGCTTTTCTTCCTCATTACTATATGCTGCATCTACATTCAGTGTATATGGGTCATTCAGATTGTATTCCGGTGCATTGACCATGGCATATATCTCACCATTTTGAGGATTCATAACAATAATCGATACGCCAATTGCTTCCTTGGCAATCAGCGTCTTTTCTGCTTCCTGCTGGACATACGCCTGAATATTGGCATCTATGGATATATACAAATCATTACCGGCAATGGGTTCCTGCCTGGATTCTGCCGTATTGGCAAGCTCAATACCATTGGCATCCGTTACCGTTAGGATATAACCATTTTTCCCCTGTAAAACCGAATCGTATTCTACCTCCAGCCCTACAATTCCCTGATTATCCGAGCCGGTAAAGCCCAATACCTTGGATGCCATATCATCAAAGGGATAATACCGTTTATAATCCTCATCTACCATAACGCCATCCAGGTGATAGGCGCGTATGAAATCGGCGGTTTCCTTCGCCACGTTACTTTTAATTCTTTCCCTGGAGGATACCTTTTCAACCTTGCTTCGTATACTATCTTCTGACATCTCCAGTTCTCTGCTTAATACTTCAATCACCTGCTCCGGGTCCGTGACCTGGCTATGTATCACGGAAATCGTACAAACCGGCCGGTTGCCTGCCAATACTACACCATTCCGATCCAGAATCCGTCCCCTAGGCGCCTTGATTGCCCGTTCCCGTTCGTGTAGAGCCTGGGCGCGTCCGGAATAATATTCGCCCTGCCCAATCATAATATATCCCAGCCTGCCAATCAAAAACATGGCCGCGGCAAAAACCATACAGAACAGGACCAGCATTTTCTTGCGATTATAGGTCTTGACTCCCGTCATGATTTCCATCCTTCTATGGTATCTGTATAGTATACGTCGTCCGGCAAAGGGTTATGATTCTCTTTTCTATCTTTTCTTATCTTTTAATTCGGTATTAAATTGGAAATCTGCTTCCCTATCCGCTATTCCTGCGGTGGTTCCTGGGTACTGCTTTCCGTCGGACTTTCCCCGTTCTCCGGCTCTGTGCCATCCTCCGGTGTATCACCAGAGGCTTCTCCTTCTGGTTCCGGATCACTCTGGACCGGTATTGCCGCTTCATCCTGCACCGGACTGCCATCATCAACACTGGTGTTGCTTTGGAATACATTCATATAAGGAAGAACCTCCTGGAAAATATCATGTGCCAGCAGGGAGGACGCGCCACTGTGGGACTGATCCGCTTCCCTCGGTTCATCTACAACAACATACAATACGATTTTCGGCTTTTCTACCGGAGCAAAACCAATAAAAGAAATTACATATTTTTCATTTCCCCGGGGCAGCTTCTCCGCCGTTCCCGTTTTACCGCCAATGCTATAGCCTTCCAGACGAACCCGTTTTCCGGTACCGGTCTCTACAGCCTGATACAAATATTCCTTCAACAGACCGGAAGTCTCCTCTGAGATAGTTCTCCGCAGAACCGTTGGCTCATAGCTGGTAATCACATCCCCATTTTCATTCACGACCTGCTTCATAACATGAGGCTGGTAATAATTCCCTCCATTAATCAGAGAGCAAAAGCCCGTACAAAGCTGAATCATGGATACATTCTGCCCCTGTCCAAAGGAAGCCGTTGCCAGTTCCATAGGATTCAATCCCTCTTCGGCATAAAACAACTCCGCCGTATTGATTTCACCAGGCAGGTCCACATAGGTTCTGGCTCCAAATCCAAAGACTTTTTCGTATTTATAAAAGACGGTCGCCCCTTCCCTCTGTACAATCTGCATCAATGCGCAGTTGCAGGACTGCATAATCGCCTCTTCTATCGTTACCATACCATGCCCGCTTGTTAAATGACAATTTACCGGCCGTTCCTCTTCAATAACCGTGTAGCGGCCTTCACAAAGGAAGGAATCACTGTTATGAATCACATCCTCCTCCAGACCGGCGGCTACCGTAAAGGGCTTAAAGGTAGAGCCGGGTTCAAAGCTGTCACTGATAACATAATTCCGCCAAACCTTATTCAGTGCATTCAATCGTTCTTCATCCGTCATCTGTGCCGCCAGCTCCGGACCGCTTGGAGCAGAAATTACCACTGTTTGCGGCTCCACCGGCTGTGGTTCACCTTCTGTATTTTCTTCATTTTCTCCTGCCGGAGGTTCTGCGGTCGGCTGAACCATACGGGTAAGGGAATAAGAACCATCCGGATTGGCAAACTGATAATAAAAGCACTCTTCATTATAGGGCTGATTACAGTCAAAGGTATAGGAATTCGCCATGGCCAGTATTTCACCGTTATTCGGGTCCATCGCTACTACAGAAACACTTGCAGCGCCGGTTTCCGCCATAAACTCCGCAATCTGCTGTTCTACAATTATCTGGATATTGGCATCCAGTGTCGTCACGATGGAATAACCGTTCTTCGCTTCCCGTATGGTCCGCTGCAAGGTCTGGTCGCTGGTCAGATAACCATACTGCCTTCCTTCTATGCCATTCAATTCCTCATTATAATACAGTTCAATTCCAGAGTTTCCCACATTGCCGCTTGCCGTAAAGCCCAGTACCTGACATGCCATGGTATTATACGGATAATACCGTTGATATTCGTCCTCTAACCATATTCCCACTATCTGTCCTCCATCCTTGGTTTCCAGATATTCATTATAGGGAGCCACTATATCATAAGACAGCCACCGCGCCATAATTTTATACAGAGAATTTTCATCTGCCAGTGCCTGGTTTATTTCTTCATCCGTCAAGCTGAAATAGGTTTTTAATGCAGAAATAACCAGCTGCTTTTTCGTAGTCTTTTCTCCATTCTCCAATTCCACTTCCTTGTCGCCTTCCGCCAGGATAATCTTCGGCTCCAGAATCAGATTGTATACCTTGGTACTGGTTGCCAGCTCCGTTCCGTTCCGGTCCAGAATATCTCCCCGACGGTAAGGAATGGTAATACTGTCATACCGCTGCTGGGATAACACCCGCACCTCATAATCCTCACCCTTGACCTGTTCGATATATACCAGCCTGCATAAAACGACAATAAAGCCGACCAGAACCATTATAAAAACACCTGTCAGCTTTATTTTCATTCTATGCAAAAACTTTTTCCTTACCTTACGTTTTTTTTGTCCAGCCATATTTTTCTCCTGTTCGCTCTACCGAATTCCCAACTGCGTTCCGCCTGTTTACCGAACATCCGGAATATCCTGAAATTGCCGGACATAATCAGCCTCGGTCAAATTATAATATACAACCTGGTCTTCCGCAGGATATACCATCCCCAGCTGATTGATTGCAATGTCACGGATTTGCTCCAGATTTACACTACTGTTAATTCTGGTTTCATAAGCATTATTGTTATCGGTCAAGACTTCAATCTCTGACTGCAGCGTGGTAATAGAAGCGCTCTGACCTGTCACCTTTGCCTGCATAGACAGCATCAAGGTACAAGCACCCAGCGTAGCCACTACAGAAAAAGCAAGAAACACGGCAAATGCAGGATGCATTGCAAGCTTCAGCCCCTTTTGCGGCTTTGCTTTGCGAACCTTGGCATATCCCGGCAGTTCCTCTTCCTGTGTACGTTCCGGTACCCGTTCTGGTCTGGCGTACTGCGGCTGCACTGCCAGCTTCCTTGCTGCTGTGCCATCCGTATAATATCTCATATTTGTCTGCCTATACTCTCTCATTCATACTCCAACTTTCTATCCTATTTTTTCAAACACACGAAGCTTGGAACTCTTCGCACGCGGGTTATCCTCCAGCTCTTTCTCCTGTGGAACAACAGGCTTTTTCGTAATTACCCTTCCTCTTGATACCCTGCCGCAGGTACAGACCGGAAAGTCCGGCGGGCAGATACAGGGATTCTCATTTCGTTTAAAAATAGTTTTCACAATCCGGTCCTCTAAGGAATGAAAGGTAATCACACACAATCTTCCCTTGGGATTTAACAGCTCAATCATGTCATCTAGGGAATGTTCCAGCACCTCCAGTTCATGATTTAATTCAATCCGAATTGCCTGATAGGTACGTTTGGATGGATGTCCGCCGTTCAACCTTGCCTTGGCAGGAATCGCCCCCCGGATTACTCCATTCAATTCTTCCGTTGTTTCAATCGGCTTTACCGCTCTTGCCTGTACAATATGCCTGGCAATATTTTTTGCAAAGCGTTCCTCTCCGTAATCCCGAATAACCCGAAATAATTCCATTTCACTGTATTCATTTATAATATCTTTTGCCGTTTTATTCTGTCTTTGATCCATTCTCATATCCAGCGGAGCATTTTCGCGGTAGGTAAAACCTCTACCTACCGTGTCCAGTTGATAAGAAGAGACTCCTAAATCAAGAACGATTCCATCAACACCGTTAATGTCCAGTTCCTGTATTCTGTATTTCATATTACAATAATTATCCCGAAGGATTGTCACCCTGTCCTTATATGGCTCCAAGCGTATCTTACTGACCGCAATGGCTGCTTCATCCTGGTCAATTCCAATGAATCTTCCGTGAGGGGACAATCGGCTGCAAACCACACCGGCATGTCCTGCACCACCCAGGGTTCCATCTACGTAAATCCCCTCCGGCTGGATGTTCAGGTACTCTATGGTTTCCTCCAGTAATACGGATTTGTGTTGAAATTCCATGTCAGCCTCCTAGAACTCAATGCCGAGCGCTTCCAAATCTTCTACAATCTCATCCATGTTCTCAGCAATTTCGAGATTCCGTTTGTTCCATGCCTCCATATCCCAGATTTCAATCCGCTCAATATTGCCTACAATCGCTACTTCCTTGGTAATACCGGCAAAATCCCGTAAAATCTGCGGCAGCAGAATCCTCCCCTGACTGTCCAGTTCACAGTCCACAGCGCCTGCCACAAAGAAATCCTTGGTCTGTCTCGCCCGCTTATTCAGGGTTGGCAGCTTTCTCAGCTTTGCCTGAAACTCGTCCCACTCCTGGTCGGGATATCCATACAAACAGCCATCCAGGCCTTTGGTCACCACAAAGGTCTCACCTAACTGTTCCCGAAGCTTCGTAGGGATAATCAGTCTGCCCTTAGCATCAACGCTATGATTAAATTGTCCTTTTAATCCGCTGGACATAACTCCACTTCCCCTTCATATGGATGAGAATTTCACCACTTCACACCACATTCCACCACATTCCACCACTTTTATGGCTATTTTATATTATTTGTGAGGGAATTTCAAGTGGTAAAACACGCAAATAGGGAAATAGTTCGCGATAAACTGCATAAAGTTTTTGTCGTTTTTTTGTGCAATTGCGCCAAAAAAAGAACCGATTTTCTCGGTTCTTTCGTTAAAATATCTATATTTAGTTACGGTCTTGTCTAAAATCCACTATATCTAGTGTTGAATAAGGATTCCCCTGTTTTTTTCTCGGATTCCCCACTTTTAGCTGCTTCACCTCGTCACTGAGACAGACCTATCCGGTTACTTTCTCTCTGCCGTCACTTCTTTCCAGCAATTATTTTGATGCTGCCAGCTTCGCATTCTTCTTATACTTTTGAAATTGTATCATATAAAACACAATGGCTGCCAAAACGAGGACAAGGGCAAGGGCTTGGGAAACCCGGATTCCGGTACTGCCTATCATTAAAGAATCCGTTCGTAAGCCTTCAATCCAGAATCGTCCCAGACCATAGCCGCCCAGATAAAGGGTCAGAATTTCTCCGTTAAACTTCTTATGCTTACGCCAAATCATCAAAAAGATAAACAAGAGCAGATTCCACATCCCCTCATATAAAAACGTAGGATGTACCTGAATGCAGCCGTTCACTGTATTTAATAGCATCTCATCCGTAATAATACCTGCCTGCTGCAGCCCATATAAGGTTCCATTGTTCTCATAATATTCCAATGGGATTGCCATTGCAAGCAAAGAATCCGTATAGGAACCAAAGGCTTCACGATTAAAGAAATTCCCCCATCTTCCAAGCATCTGAGCCAAAGGCACACCCAGCGCAATGGTATCCATCATAGTAAAAAAGGAAACCTTCCGTTTCCTGGCAAAAATCAGGCAAACCAAAACACCGCCAATCAAGCCGCCATAAATCGCCAGCCCGCCCTGCCGGAGATTGATAATCCGCAAAAAAGTCTCCCAGAAGCTGGCACCTGGAAGGAAATAATAATCCCAGGCAAAAATCACGTAATAAATCCTTGCTGCTATGATAGCAGGAAAAATCAATATCAGCAGGTAATCCAGATACAACTCCGGATCCTGTCCCGTCCGCTTTGCCTCCTGGTTTGCAATCAGATACGCCAGTAAAAATCCGACTGCAATCACAACTCCATATAGCTTTATTTCCACTCCGAATATAGTAAACCCATCCGGTATATTCCTCAAATATAAGCCGATATTCGGGAACCCGATATCATTCATTTTCTTGCTCCTTTCCCTGCATAAGCTGCTTACTACAAAGTCTTTGCCCTTATGCTATACGTTGAACTTAAATAAGATAACATCTCCATCCTGAACCACGTATTCTTTTCCTTCCGAACGCAACAGTCCCTTTTCTTTGGCTGCATTTAAGCTGCCTAGCGCTATCAGGTCCTGATAACTTACGATTTCCGCCCGGATAAAGCCCCGTTCAAAATCAGAATGAATCTTTCCGGCTGCCTGGGGTGCCTTTGTTCCTTTTGTAATCGTCCAGGCCCGGGTTTCTGTTTCTCCTGCCGTCAGATAGCTGATTAGCCCCAGCAATGAATAACTGGCCCGTATCAGCTTTTCCAATCCGGATTCCGTCAGTCCCAGCGCTTCCAGGAATTCCTGCCGTTCCTCCTCTTCCAGCTCCGATATCTCCGCTTCGATTTCCGCACAGACTACAAATACCTCACAATCCGTTTTCCCTGCATATTCTTTTACCGACGCTACATATGCATTGCTACTTCCGTCATCTGCAAGGTCATCCTCACTTACATTTGCCGCAAAAATAACCGGCTTATAGGTCAGCAGATTGTATTCCTGCAGCCATTTTAGTTCATCCTCATCCCTAGTCTCAAAGGTCTTTGCAAGCTTCCCTGCCTCCAAATGCGTCTTTATCCGGTTCTGCAATTCCAGCTCCTTCGCCAGGGTCTTATCATTCTTTGCTCCTCTGGCAGTTTTTGCAATCCGGCGTTCCAACACTTCAATATCGGAAAATATCAATTCAAAATTAATGGTTTCGATATCCCGAAGAGGATTCACGCTTCCGTCCACATGAATCACATTGGAATCATCAAAGCAGCGAACCACATGCAGAATGGCATCTACTTCCCGGATGTTGGCAAGAAATTGATTTCCCAGCCCTTCTCCCTTGGAAGCTCCTTTAACCAGACCTGCAATATCCACAAATTCTATCACAGCCGGTGTGGTCTTTGCAGAATGATACAGTTCTGTCAATCTGGTCAGCCGTTCATCCGGCACTGCCACGATTCCTACATTCGGATCAATGGTGCAGAAGGGATAATTGGCACTTTCCGCACCTGCTTTTGTTAATGAATTAAATAATGTACTTTTCCCTACATTGGGCAGTCCAACGATGCCTAATTTCATAATTTATATATTCCTCCTTTGAAATGCCGTAAAATGAGCATTGCTTGATATTTCTATTTTTTGTGAGTACCAATTTCACATTACTTCGAGATGCTTTTCAACCGTTTCGATTTCTTTTGTCTTATCCTCACCTGTCACACAGACATACAGTTTCATGGTAATACCTATATTGGAATGACCTAAAATCATCTGCAAGGTTTTTGGTTTCATCCTCGCCTCAATACAGCAAGTGGCAAATGTGTGCCTTATTTCCCCATATATACGCCTTCTATTGCTAGAAAAAAGCCCAATACAGCAATACATAGTACCATATTCAGGCTTAAATGTCCATATTTTGTTCCGTTCAATTTGCAGAGAACAGGTTATCGTTACAATACATCATTCATCAAGCATTATCGTTCCCTTTTTCGCCTTCTCCTTCAATCTAGCCATTTGTTCTCTCTCAATCTCTTGAATACTTTTCTCCGGCTTGGGTAAATCCTCCGGCATCGTTCCTCCGATTTTCTCAATAGCCGTCCGTACCTCTTTTCCAACATTATAATGCACACTTGTCGCCGCATCAGCCCCCTGAATACTGTCCTTCCGCAGTTTTTCCTCCGTCTGTGAAATGCGGAAAAGATTAGCAATTAGCTCTGTACTTCCCATATAATCAAGAATCTTCTGTCCAACTTGAAGTTCTTTCCTTGCATGAATATCTTCTACATCCAGTCCACCATAAAGTCCCATATATCCAGCATTTTGAAATATAGCAAACTCCTCATTGGTAATAACCCCTGCATCATGTGCCGTTTCCGACAAAAGTTGGTTCCATTGTTTAATGTCTCCACGAACAACAAGGCGTCTTCTATCCTCATCCAACTGATTAAAATGATCGGCAACTTCCTGTCGATATGTCTGTATTGCGAAATAAGTCTGTCCTAAAGCAATTACTTCTTTTCTTGGATCTCCGTTTTGAACAATCAAATAACAGGCATATCTTGATAATTCATAATCTTTTATCGGCTTGTTTGTTGCGCCGGCATCTACGATTTTGCTGACCTCAGCAAAATCGTGAAACACATCATGTCCACTGTTCTCACATGCAATCATGGCTCTTTCAATCACTTTGCTAAAATTTCGCCATTGTGTATATTCCAAAGCATGCGCTAACTCTCTCGCACTCCAAAACTCCGAACCATCTTCTTTGATATGCTTAATATCCTCAAACTTCTTATATTCTTTTGCTTTCAATTCCATCATGCAACCCACCTTTCCAACATTTTAAAAAGGACAAAACCTTCTCTCATGCATTGTCCTTTTCTCTCGGTATTAAGGCTCAACCTGGTATCTATCAGCTTTTAAAGTGCTTTATAGATATATGAATTTTCATGAAACAGCACCGCAGATAACGATACCAATTTATATCTTCTGATTCCTGGTCTTCCAAACCGGATAATCATTCACAATGTATTTATGTTCCCACACCGTTGACCAATGCTTGGTATCGTATTCACTTTCCATTGGACAGTCGTTGTAGAGGTCCTGGGCGATTTCCAGAAGGACATCCACCAATTCCAGTTGTTCGGTGAATTTCTGGGGAATGCCGTCAAGCCCCACATTTGCACCGATAATATTTCCTGCCACCGCCCCTGTGGAATCACTGTCCCCTCTGTGGTTCACAGCCGCAACCAGACCCTTTTCAAAATCAGTCGGATACTTCAATGCGCAGTAGACGGCTATCGCCAATGTCTCTTCCGCTACCCATCCCTCACCCAATGCATGGATAGCATCTAAATCCTCTATATCGGAGAATGCAAGATTAACCGCCCTGTCCATAATTGCCTCGAATTCTCTGAGGTGACTGGCACCGCTGAACAGGACACGCACCCGTGCCAGTGAATCCTCCACCGCTTTGAGGATGGAATGTTCCCCGTCTTGGGCAAGACACGCAATCATATGAACAAGAGCCGCCGCCGGAATAAACCCAAGTTCATGTCCATGTGTGAGTGCGGCAGTTTCTGCACCCATACGCATGACATCCTCCGGTTCGTACTGCTTATTGTCTATAAAATAAAGTCCTATCGGTGCAACACGCATGACACCGCCACACCCCTTGCTGTTGTTTATCGGTTTCACCACTGTTCCGTAACAGCCGCCCTCTATCGCCGAAAGGCAGGTCGTCCCCGGCGCACGTCTGTTGAACAATTCAGGGAGATGGGAAAGCCATGTGTAATTGCAGCCACCGGCACAGTTGAGGGGAAACCTTTCGGTCTGTGTCCGATACCATTCCCTATAGCAAAGCGCAAGGTAAGAAGGGTACGTTCCCACGATACCCCTTGTCCGTCCACGAGTTGTTCCCAACAGCAGCCCGTTCGCCGTGAAAAGGGACATCTGTGTGTCATCCGAAACAAGTGCCTTACCCTCCACCAGGTCAAAGTTCCGGATGCCAGATTTCCCATATTTGCGAAAGATGCTCTCTTCGTCAAGGAACTCTATCGAATAGCCCAGTGCGTCACCCGCTGCACCGCCAATCATACAGCCTTTGAATTTATCCAGATTTTTCATATGGCCTCCCTAATTCTCCAAACCGCACCCTGAATTTTCTTAAAATCATCCTCGGTAATTCATATATTTCAAGCAGTCAAATATCTCCCTTTTTGAAGAAGTGTTCCCGCTGCTATTTTCTAAAAACTTCATGAATATTCAATCCATTCTCCATCTTTTAGAATTTCAAACTTTCCCCATATAGGTTTTCCTGTATCTCTTCCCTTAACCCTTATCGGCAGAAATGCGTCATGTTGACAATAAGGTAATGGATCATCTATCTCATGCCAATCATTCTCATCAATTTGATCGCCCCAATCTTCCAAAGCATCAGATAATTCATCATAGTAGTAGTCAAAAGAGCATTGCATCGCATCTTTTGAGCAATAAAGAAATACAAATACTCCTTCGTTTGCGGTTTCATATATCATAATCTTATAAACCATATCTTTTTTATTGCAAACAAAAGGTTTTTTCAGATATGTCCATTTTCTCAATACCCTTATCCTCCATACAAATCTCGATTATCAATATCGTTATAACCAGTTTTTAACAGGCACACAATTCCAAAAAGTGAGTTAAATATAGCAGTTAAAAAACAGATTCCGTCTCCCGTGCGATATATTTCTTAAAACCAAGTTCAAACTAAACTCAACAAAATCCACCCTTACATATCCATGTAAATCACAACCTGATTCCCATCCTTCTCCAATAGTCCCTGCTTTCCAAATTCATAAAAGTTCTTTATGGGGTCGGTTCCCTGTTCTTCAAATCCCATCCAGTCCTCTTCTCCGGTTATTTTTTTCAGCTTATGATGAATTGCCGGATAGGTAAAACGGCATTCAAAACGCATAACTTCTTTTAACATATTTCCTCTATAACTATAATACCATCCTAGATACTAAACAATACTTTATAGAATTCTTTTTTTATTTTCCCAAAATTCTTGAAATCAAACTCATTTTATATCCTTCACTATCCGGATATAGACCAATAGCAAAGAGTTCTTCGTCAGAAAAACTTTTTGTATTCTTCTTGTTTATTTTTACTTCTTTGGATTTTTTGTATTGAGTAAAACCACAATAATGGCATATTCTGTTTCTTGAAATATTTCCGATTTCTTTTCCACAATCCAAACAAACCACTCCACTACCTCCCCCGTCATCTTCTCATAAACCAACTCAATCCCTGCTCAGATAACGTCCGTCTTTGTCGTTTCTGTCTTATTCTTACAGATGTCGCACATTAACGCAATTCCAATCGTGCTACGGTTAAAACTCTCTATTATCAGTTCATAAAACTTCTGTGTTTTCTCTTTATATTTAAAAACTTTATGTAATGCTGAATTACCGATTTATATCGTTCATCAATGCCCAATACACTACCATTGGCAGATTAGATTTTGGACTCATTGAGTCCAAAATTTAATCCTCTTTTATTTCTGAAGTATTTCCTTCCTCTATTTTAGCAGATTTCAAGACTTGGTATTCCCGATTCAATTCACGCAATAATTCATCTTCACTTGGCAGATACAATTTATATTTTGAAGCAAAAATCTGTGTTTCATTCTCAGGTAACGTATACTTAACCACAGACTCACTTTTATCTGCACATAGTACAATACCAATTGGCGGATTATCCCCTTCATTCATAAGTTCTCGCTCATAATAATGAACATACATCTGCATCTGCCCCAAATCCTGATGTGTTAAGTCTCCAACTTTTAAATCTATCAAAACAAAACATTTCAAAATATAATTATAGAATACAAGGTCAATTCTAAAATGTCGTCCATCAAATGTAATACGTTTCTGTCTAGCCACAAAAGAAAATCCTCTTCCAAGCTCTAAAAGAAATTTTTGTAAATGCGTAATCAATGCCTGTTCTAAATCACTTTCATAGAAATCATCATTTGAACTCAAACCAAGAAATTCTAGAACATATGGGTCGCGGATAATATCTTCTGGTTTCTTAGCAGGTTCCAATGTCTGAATTTCTTCTGCAACCTGTTCTTTCTTATTACTGGATAATAATCTTTCGTAAAAGAAAGAATTTATCTGTCTTTCAAGCTGTCTGGTACTCCATTGTGCTTTTATGGCTTCCTGCATATAAAATTCTCGTGCATTATCATTTTCCACACGCATCAAAAGTCGATAATGAGTCCAACTCAATTCGCTACGCAGTGCGTAGCCATTTGGAAAGGTTAAATAAAATTGCCGCATATTTTTCAAATTAGCAACGGTAAATCCTTTTCCAAAATCCTGTGTCATCTGTTTTGACAATTCCTTTAATAAACCTGAACCATACTCTGCTTTTTCATTGCCGCCCTGTTCTTCAATAATTGATTTTCCTATATTCCAATAGGCTTCAACCATTGCAAAATTAGCTGTTTGATAAACTTTATTTCTTGCCGAAGTTAAAATTTCTTTGATTTCCTTATAAAAAGAGGCGTTCATTCTGTCAAATCCGTCCTTTCATTATATCTTTGCTAACTGTTGTTTCGTTTTTATCGGCACTCTTTTATCGGCATTTTTTGCCGATAAATCATTTCCATTCTTTTAGTATTATAATTCCGGTTTTAAGAATCAGCCGAAATTCAGTATTACTTAACTTAAACTCCGGCTTCATTTCTTCTGTATAATGTTCCTGAAACTCATAAGAATCCAATTTTTTAAACCAAGTTCAAATAAGTTCAAACTAAGCTCAACAAAATCCACCCTTACATATCCATGTAAATCACAACCTGTTTCCCATCCTTCTCCAATAGTCCCTGCTTTCCAAATTCATAAAAGTTCTTTATGGGGTCGGTTCCCTGTTCTTCAAATCCCATCCAGTCCTCTTCTCCGGTTATTTTTTTCAGCTTATGATGAATTGCCGGATAGGTAAAACGGCATTCAAAGCGCATAACTTCTTTTAACATATTTCCTCCATAACAATAACACCAACCTACACTTTCAGTCGTTTTCCGTAATCCGTGTATGAGCAGATAAATAAAGAATCCTGCAAGCAGGATTCTTTATCACAGCCTTTATTCGTCCCAATTATGATATACAGCCTGAACATCATCATCTTCCTCTAATAAATCCAGAATCCGGTTCATCTTTTTAATATCATCCTCACTGTTTAGTTCCACCCAGGTCTGGGGAATCATAGTCACTTCTGCAGATGCCATGGAAATCTTTGCCGCTTCTAGCGCTTCCCGAACCGCGCTGAACTCCTCCGGTGTAGTAATGATTTCATAAGCATCTTCCTCTTCCGTAAAATCCTCTGCTCCTGCATCCAGCGCTGTCATCATCAGATCATCCGCCTCCAGACTGCACTCCTCCTTCGCAACGATTATCTGTCCCTTCTTATCAAACATAAAGGAAACGCAACCGGTGGTTCCTACATTGCCGCCACCCTTGGTAAATGCATTCCGCACATTTGAGGCCGTCCGGTTTTTGTTATCAGTCAAGGTATCTACAATAATAGCCGTACCATTCGGTCCGTATCCCTCATAGGTAATGGAGGTATAGTTGACTGCTTCTGTACTTCCTGCTGCCTTTTTAATTCCACGCTCTATGGTGTCATTGGGTACATTGTTCGCCTTTGCCTTTGCAATCACATCCCGCAGCTTACTGTTATTATCCGGATTCGGTCCGCCTTCCTTGACCGCAACTGCAATCTCTTTTCCGATAATAGTAAAAATCTTTCCCTTCGCTGCGTCATTTTTCTCTTTCTTATGTTTGATATTGGCAAACTTTGAATGTCCTGACATGTATATTCTCCTTTTCCATTTCGTTCTCTATATTTTACATAAACAGTTCTATCTGTCCGTTTTCGGCAGTACACAACATTCTGAATATTCTGCCATATTGTACCATTCTTTTCTTCCAGTGTAAAGCCAAAGACGATTCAGGAGGCCTCCTCTGACTCCACTGCCTTTGACACCTTTACCTGAACAATCATCTTATCATGAATGTCAATCGGACGGAAGGAATAGCCTTGATATACGATATTGATTTCCTCCTCGTCCTGAGGAAGTCTCCCCAGCTCGTACAATAAAAATCCATTTAAGGTATCGATATCTTCATCCGGGAATTCAATCTCCAGCAGCTCTGCAATCTCATCCAGTCTTGCAAGCCCCCGCATAAGATAGCAGTCATCCTGTCCCAGACGGATAATATCATGCTCCTCTTCGTCATATTCATCCAGAATATTCCCTACGATTTCTTCCAGAATATCCTCCATTGCCACGATACCCTCTGTTTGTCCATACTCATCGACTACAATTGCCATATGTATCTTTTTGGTCTGCATATCCTTCAGAAGCTTCTGAATATTCTGTGTCGGATGTACAAAAAATGGTTCTCTGGCAATTTCCTTCAAAACTGCATCCTTATCCCGCATGTAATAACGCATGGCATCCTTTAGGTGAAGGACGCCGATAATATTATCCAGGTCCTCCTCATACAAAGGATATCTGGAAAATCCATGCTCCAGCATCAGATTCATAGCCTCTTCCAGACTTAAAGCCGCATCCATTCCCTCTATCTTCTGCCGGGGGCTCATAACATCTTTGGCTTCCTTCTCTCCGAATTCGAAGATATTGTTAATCATCTCCGCTTCATCCTCCAGAATGACACCTTGTTCATGTCCCTCTGTTACCATGGATTTTATTTCCTCTTCTACCTGTTCTTCGTATTTTGCCTTGTTCCGCGAAAACATGCGAAACAAGCGACTGGGACCAGCTTTGGTCATTGTGTTATTCTCCTTTCTACCTTATAAATCTGTACCTTATAATTTCGGAATCCATTTATACTCCGGTTCCATCTGACTGCAGAACGACTGCCAGCCGCTCTCAAACAAATCTCAAGTAAACTCTTGGGTTAATTATTAAAATAGCACGAAAGCTCCTGTCCGTCAATTCCTATGTAAGCTCCAGGCTAATCATCAATGCCCCATTGACCTGCTCCATAATATCTCCATCCAGATGGCATACCTTCTCTTTCAATCTTTTTTTATCAATGGTACGAATCTGTTCTAATAAAATAATGGAATCCTTCATGATTTCACACCGCCGGCAATCCAATTCGATGTGGGTCGGCAGCTTTGCTTTTGTCATTTTACTTGTGATGGCCGCTACAATGACAGTTGAACTATGACGGTTCCCTGCCTCATTCTGAATCACAAGCACCGGACGGACACCGCCCTGTTCTGAGCCTACTACCGGTCTTAAATCTGCATAATATATATCTCCACGTTTGATAATCAATTGTTTCACACTCCAGACTTACCTTTTGATTACAGTATTTCCAATCTTATCCAGAGTATTCAATTCTTTTATCTTTCACCGCTTTCCGGATACCGATAAAAAGGCTCCTTTTTCAAATAATCCAATACGGCGGCTTTCCTTCCCTTCCAACGGTAAACCCGGGGAACCCGATGGGAAATTCCGCATAGGAATTCATAGTGAAAGCTGGAGCTGGCGGCTGCCAGCTCTTCTACCGGAAGAAATGCCTCTCCGTCCCTTCCGAACAGGGTTACTACATCCCCAACCGCCATCTGCGGAATCCCTGTCACATCTACCATCATCTGATCCATACAGACCCGTCCAACCACCGGTGCTTCCATGCCATGAATCAGAACTCTGCCTTGATTCGACAACGCCCGCGGATAACCGTCTGCATAGCCCACCGGAATCGTTGCAATCCTGGTTTCTTTCTCTGTCCGATAGGTCCATCCATATCCTATGCCTTCCCCTGCCGGTACTGTCTTTATATGAATTACATGGCTCCGCAGCGACATGGCAGGTATCAGCTCCACGGCAGTCCGGTCCACCTCCGGGGAAGGATACAGACCGTAAGTACTGATACCGGAACGAACCATATCCAGTCCCAGAGTCCCCAGTTCTATAATCGCCGCACTATTCGCTGCATGCCGGAGAGAAAAGGTGATTCCTTCCTCTTCTAAGGCCCCCAGCATATGACGAAATTTCGCTAACTGCTGTTCCACCGAGGACTTATCCTTTTCATCTGCCTTTGCAAAATGAGTAAATATCCCTTCTGCTTCCAGCCCTGGCAGCGTCACGATTTCCCGAATCGCCTCGATTGCCTCCTGGCTGCACGGAAATCCAATACGGTTCATTCCCGTATCAACCTTAATATGTATCTTTACTGTCCGGTTCATTTTCTCTGCCAGTTGGGATAACCGGCGGGCGTCCTCCAGACGGAATATTGTGACTGTAATATCCTTCCGAATCAAATCCGGAAATTCCTCCGGGGCGCTATAACCCAAAATCAGAATCGGCTTCTGAATTCCGTATTCCCGCAATTCTTCTGCCTCCGACACATGTGCCACTCCATAATAATCCGCCTGAGCCTCCAGTGCCTTTGCCACTGCTACCGCTCCATGTCCATAAGCATCTGCTTTAATCACTGCCAGCAGCTTTGTTCCCGTTTGGAGCTGCTGCTTCATTTCTATTATATTATGCCGGATTGCATCTAAGTCCACTTCAGCCTGCAGGCTGTAATAGGGCAGTCTGTTACCTTCCGGTTCTACTGTCATCTTATATTCCACTCCTTTAAAATCCCTTCTACCCCTTCTATGATATCACTGGCAAGCATCCCATAGGCTCCCCTGCGTTCTGCTGCCCGGTCACCACCCAGACCATGCAGATACACACCCAGCCTGGCCGCTTCCCCTAAGGAAAGCCCCTGTGCGGCAAGGGAAGCAATCACACCAGTCAGTACATCACCAGAGCCGCCGGTTGCCATTCCGTCATTGCCGGACAGATTCATATAACAGCCGGTTTCATCTGGCTCCATTACCACAGTCCTCGCATCCTTTAATACACAGATTACACCATGCTCCGTTAACCGTTCTGTTCCCTCCCAGGGCCGTTTCTTTAACTGCTGCATTGGAATCCGGCTGATTCGTTCCATTTCCTTCATATGAGGGGTCAGTATCATCTGTAAGTTTCTGCCGCCCCTTGTATTATATGACCTACGCCGTTCCCACCATGCATCCTGCCTGGATAAAATAGTAATGGCATCTGCATCCACGACAAGCGGACAGTCCTGCTCCAGTGCCTGCAAGGTCATAGCAGCTCCGGTCTCATCCGTTCCAATCCCCGGCCCGATTACCATGATATCTGCCCAATGGGCCGCTTCCGTCACCAGCTGGACTGCCTTTTCCTTTGAATCATAGACCTGTAACAGAGCTTCCGGAAGCAGCTTCTGAACTGCTTCCCGATTATTCACATGGGTAATAATCTCCACCAGGCCACAGCCGCTGCGATAAGCAGCCGTTGCACTTAATACTGCCGCTCCACAGACGGCTTCACTTCCGGCAATAATCGCAGTCTTTCCAAAGGTTCCTTTGTTCCCATCTGCGTTCCGGACAGGCAGACGCATCCAATCCTCCCAGTCATAGCAATAGCATTGCGGCTTATTTTTTTCTACTGCTTTTTGCGGGAATCCAATATCTGCCACCCACAGGATACCGCAATACTCCGGTCCTGCCCCAAAAAGCTGTCCGGTCTTTTCCCAGCCAAAGGTCACAGTCGCATCCGCCTGGAATGCCACGCCCAGCAAGGCTCCATCCGTACTGTCAATTCCGGACGGAATATCCACTGCACATTTAAAGCCCTCCAACTGATTCATGGCTTCCAGTACTTCCCGCTGGGGGGACTGAATCTCCCGTTTCAGACCTACTCCAAAAACAGCATCTACCACTACATCATAACGGCAATTTTCCCATTCCTGCATGACTTCTTCGGTAACACCATATCGGATGGAAAGCCCCAGCTTCTCCAGAATCCTCTTCTGCTGCTGATACGGTTCAGAAACCTTTTTTAGACCCCCAATCTGACAGATATCCACCCGGCAGCCCTGTTCATATAACATCCTTGCAGCCGCCAGCCCATCTCCACCGTTATTTCCACCTTCTGTTACGACCAAAACCCGTGCCGGCCCGTTCAAATCCAATTCCTTGACATAATCCATGATGACCTGTGTCACCGCCATAGCGGCCCGTTCCATCAACACCATGGATGGAATACCGATTTCTTCTATACTATATGCATCTAATGCCTGCATTTCTTCTCGTTTTACTATATATCGCAATCCTTCGGACCTCCTTTTGCCCCAGTATTCCGGCTTTTCTCCCATGATAGTCCCATCCCTGCCGAATGTCAAATCATTGATTTTATTTCTGGCTGCCCTGCCCTAACATATCCTTGTATCACAGCAATGGTATGTGATAAAATAGTAAAAGTTTGATACGGACAACCGCAAAGCATAACGGAGGAAGCACCGATGATACTGGCATGTCAAAATATTTCTAAATCCTTTGGGATTCAGGATGTGCTAAAGGACATTCAATTTCATATAGAAGAGAAGGAAAAGGCCGCAATCGTAGGAATCAATGGAGCCGGAAAGACTACGCTTTTAAAAATCATTATGGGAGAAGAAATCCCGGATTCTGGTCAGGTGATATTGGGCAAGGATAAAACCATTGGGTATCTGGCCCAGCAGCAGGAGGCTTCTTATGAGAATACGATTTATGAAGAAATGCTGTCTGTAAAGCAGCATATCATCGAGCTGGACCGGCAAATCCGGCAGACAGAGCTTGCCATGAAACATGCAGAAGGCGGAGAACTGGACCGTCTGCTGAATACCTATACCCGCTTGACCCATGCATTTGAATCCGCCAATGGTTATGCATACAAAAGCGAAATAACCGGAGTACTAAAGGGCCTGGGCTTTACAGAAGCGGATTATAATACAAGGATTGCCACACTATCCGGCGGTCAAAAGACCCGGATTGCCTTGGGCCGTCTTCTCCTAAGCCAGCCGGATATTATTTTACTGGATGAGCCTACCAACCATCTGGATATGGATTCCATTGCATGGCTGGAGGGATATCTAACCAATTATGACGGTGCGGTATTGATTGTCTCCCATGACCGGTACTTTCTGGACCGGATTGTGACAAAAATCGTAGAATTAGAAAATGGAACCAGCCGGGTCTATAACGGAAACTATAGCTGGTATGCGGAAAAACGGGAGGAAATCCGTGCCAGTGAGTGGAAGGCATATAGTAATCAGCAGGCAGAAATCCAGCACCAGGAAGAAGTCATTGCCAAGCTTCGCTCCTTTAACCGAGAAAAATCAATCAAGCGGGCAGAAAGCCGGGAAAAACTACTGAACCGTATGGATATCCTTGAAAAACCAAACGAAGTCCGGGACGCCATGCGCATTCGATTGGAACCGGAAGTGGAAAGCGGAACGGATGTACTGCAGATGGAACACCTGTCGAAGTCCTTTGGCAGCAATTGCCTGTTTCAGGATATCGCCATGGATATTAAGCGCGGCGAACGGGTGGCATTGATTGGCAATAACGGAACCGGAAAAACTACGATACTAAAAATCATCAATCAATATGTGCCAAAGGATGCAGGCCGAATCCTGCTGGGGTCCCGGGTCAAAATCGGATACTACGATCAGGAGCATCAGGTGCTTTCGCCGGAAAAGACGATTTTCCAGGAAATCTCGGATGCATATCCGGCCTTGACCAATACCCGGATTCGGACGATTCTTGCCGCTTTTCTCTTTACCGGAGATGACGTTTTTAAACAAATCCGGGACTTAAGCGGCGGGGAGCGGGGACGGGTATCCCTGGCCAAGCTCATGCTCTCTTCTGCCAACCTGTTGATTTTGGACGAGCCTACCAACCACTTAGATATCACCTCTAAGGAAATTCTGGAATCTGCCCTGTGCAGCTACACCGGAACCATACTCTATGTGTCCCATGACCGTTATTTCATTAACAAAACCGCAACCCGCATCCTGAATCTGACGGGAGGCCATCTGAACGAATACAAAGGAAATTACGATTATTATCTGGAAAAAAAGGATTTGGTTGAAGGCTTATATCAGCAGACAGAAGGCCATCCGGCTGTTCCTTCTGATTCTTCCACAGCTTCTTCGGCAGAGTGCAGCAAGGCAGACTGGCAGTCTAAGAAAGAGGAACAGGCAAGGATTCGGAAAAAGGCCAATCATCTGAAAAAATTAGAGGAACAAATCGAAGCCCTGGAAAGCAGAACTGTAGAACTGGATAAAGAATTATGTAAACCTGAGATTGCTACAAATGCAGACCGGTGCATGGCGCTTGCAGCGGAGAAAGAAGAGATACAACAGCAGTTAAATATTCTTTATGAACAATGGGAACATCTGGCGGAATGATTATTCCGCCAGCTTTGTTTCCAGCATTTCACGAATGGCCAGGATGAATCCTTCACTGGATAAGGGAGTCGGATTCGGAATGGATGTAATCAAGGCCAAATCCTTCGTCATCTTTCCTGACTCAATGGTTTCAATGGTGGATTTCTCCAGAAAATCTGCAAACTTCATCAAGTCCGGAAGCTGGTCCAGCTCTCCACGCTTCCGCAAGGCGCCGGTCCATGCAAAAATAGTGGCAACGGAATTCGTAGAGGTTTCCTCTCCCTTTAAATGCTTATAATAATGCCGCTGTACGGTTCCGTGAGCAGCTTCGTATTCATAATACCCTTCCGGTGAGACCAGAACCGAGGTCATCATGGCAAGAGAACCAAAGGCACTGGATACCATATCACTCATAACATCTCCGTCATAATTCTTACATGCCCAGATAAATCCTCCCTTTGCCTTCATCACCCGGGCAACGGCATCATCAATCAGGGTATAGAAATATTCAATCCCTGCTACCTGAAACTTCTCGTCATACTCTGCATCATAGATTTCCTGAAAAATATCCTTAAACCGATGATCGTATTTCTTTGAAATGGTATCCTTTGTAGCAAACCACAAATCCTGTCTGGTATCCAGTGCATAGTTAAAGCAGCACCGGGCAAAGCTTTCAATGGATTTATCCGTATTATGAATCCCCTGGATAATACCGGCGCCCTCAAATACATGTATCGTCTCTCTGGTTTCCGTTCCGTCCTCTGCTGTAAATACCAGCTCCGCCCTTCCGGCACCCGGAACACGGATTTCCGTATTTTTGTAAACATCACCATATGCATGACGGGCTAAGGTAATCGGTTTTTCCCAATTCTTTACACACGGCTCGATTCCTTTCACGACAATCGGAGTCCGGAATACCGTCCCATCCAATGCTGCACGAATGGTTCCGTTGGGACTCTTCCACATTTCCTTTAGATTATATTCTGTCATGCGGGCCGCATTGGGTGTAATCGTTGCACATTTTACGGCAACGCCGTACTTTTTTGTTGCTTCCGCAGAATCCATCGTTACCTTATCATCCGTTTCATTTCTATATTCCAGCCCCAGGTCATAATATTCCGTTTTCAGTTCAATAAAGGGAAGCAGCAGCTCCTCTTTAATCATCTTCCAAAGAATACGGGTCATTTCATCTCCATCCATTTCAACCAATGGCGTTGTCATCTTAATCTTTTCCATGCTTCGTCCTCCTAGTGCGCATTCCTTCCATTCTTACATTTTCTGATTCGTTCAAACATTTCACTGAAAAACTGCCAAACTGATATCATTTTACGCATTGCCGGATGCTTTGTCAAATCCTTCTGCAAATCCTGTCTTATTTTTCCCTGCCTTCATCTTCATCCTGGTAGGTATCTTCCCTATCATCTGACCGCTTACTGACCAGAATCAATGTCACCAATACAATCACAGATAAAATCAGAATCACGGCTGCAATCCACGGCCTATATTCATCTCCGGTCACAGGAACTGCTGTCATTTGATTTATCATCACATTCATGTTTATGTTCATCTTTTTCCTTTCCTTCTCTGCTTTTTATTTTCTTTTTCGGTGGAAAGCTTCTCCCGGTACAGAAGATAATAGGTAACAAACTCTTCTGTAATCAGCTTATTACGGTACAGTGCCTGTAAGGTTTTCTCATATTCCTCCTCCGCAACGCCTGTAGCCGCAAACTTCTGAAGGGTCTCGCTCATTCCTTCCTTGTATTCCTTCACTGTCAGAACCTGCTCCCGAAACAGAATTCCCGTTTTATAAATCTCTTTATAAAAATCATTATATTGCATATCCTTCGTCACCCGGTCATGAACCTGAAATGCCGGATGGAGAATATCCATTATGACCCTGGCTGAGGTATTGGTTACCAGCAGACCATTCCCCAGTTGAAACAGATTCTTATAAATCACAGCCCTTCCATTTTTCTCACCCTTGTGGTAGGTCGGCAGATATGGTGTAAATACTGCAGACAACAAGGATTCCTTTCGAAACTGCGGATACTCCTCCTTCGCCTTACAGACCACGCCCTTCACATAAGTCAATGTGCCGGCCTTTGACACCGGTATGGTCAGCTCCTGCGTTTCTTTTCCCATTAACAAAAGATGCACCTGACTCCGATGCAGCCAGATATATGCCGGACACTGCTTTACATCCTTTTCCTTCCATTCATCAATGATGATTGCTTTATGATCCTTCCGTACCTTATATTTGTAAAAAACCTGCTTTATCTTCTTTTGGTCATAAGCAATCAGTTCTTTTTCTTTGTCCTTCCGTTCCTGTTCCTTATCTTCCTTCTTCTTCTCCTTTGGTTCCGGAACCGGCTCTCCGGATGGCGGTTCCGGCTTCTCTTCCGCCAGTTTTTCTTCCTCTGGCTGCAAAGACTCCGGTTCTGGTTGCTGCTTCTTTGGTTCCTTTTTTCTTGATTCTTTTTTCTTTGGTTCTTTTTCCCTTGGCTCTTTCTTCTTTTTCTCTTCCTTCTTTGGTTCTTCCTCCTTTGGTTCCGGTTCCGGTCGAACTGCTTCCACAGGCACTTCTATCCCTTTCTCTGTCTTTGCTTCCGGTTCCAAAGGGGGAGTCTCCGTTCTTGCCGTCAGAGCGAAGCTACCTTCCTCAATCGTAAAGCACTGCAGCAATGCTACTACACCGATGCCGAATCCGATGCCAAGCAGGAACATCAGCATGGAATTCATAATAAATGAAGCAACTACCAGACCTGCACCTGCCACCATACATATCGGAAGGGAAACTACATATAATCTTGTCTGCCAGTTTCCATAACGCAGGCCAAACAGATATTTCTTCATTTACTCATCTCCCATTCTCCTGTTATTCCTGCACATCCTGCTCTAAAACCGATAGCTCCGGAATCATCTTTCTTGTAGAACCCTTGAAGTTCCGCACCGCCACAGTAGCCTGATTAATCGGTATATTCGTCCCGGCACCGGCAATACAACCCCCAGGACATCCCATGCCCTCAATCAGACACCCGTCCTTTCTTCCTGCCTTCGCCAGCATCAGCATCTTCCGGCACTCACTTAAGCCCTCTGCATGCTCCACCTTCACTTCAACCTCCGGATGATATTCCTTGATACATGCCGTAATCGCATCTGCAACACCACCGGCTACTGCATAACCACGACCAGCGCCGGTTGCATCCTCCATCGGTACGCCCACCCGAAAGTCATCAAATTCAATATCCTGTACGATAAACATGGCATCCAATTCTTCAAAGGTAATCACAAAATCAACATCACTTCGCACCGTTCGCCGGGATGCCTCCAGCTTCTTTGCCGCACAAGGTCCGATAAACACCACGGAAGCATTGGGATGTTCTTTCTTAATAATCCTTGCAGTTGCTACCATTGGTGTCAATTCATTGGAAATCATACCAATGGTTTCCGGGAAATACTTTTTGGCAAGCATTGCCCAGGATGGACAACAGGAAGTCAGTAAAAAGGACTGTTTCCCACTTGCCACTGCCTCTACATAATGCTCTGCCTCCGCCATGGCGCCGATATCCGCACCAGCCGCCACCTCATAAACATCCTGAAAGCCCAGCTTTAATAATGCTGCCTTAATCTTTTCCGGCGTAGCATATTCCCCAAACTGTCCTACAAAAGCCGGAGCAATCTCCGCTATGATTTCCCGGCCGGACTTCATGGCCCGAATCAATTGGAACAGCTGGGATTTGTCAGCAATCGCTCCAAAGGGACAGCTTACCATACACATGCCGCAGGACACGCACTTTTCTTCATTAATTCTTGCCCTTCCATGCTCATCACTTTCAATAGCGCCCACTCCACAGGCATCTGCACATGGTCTGCGCTTATTCGCAATGGCATCATAGGGACAGTTGGATTTACATTTTCCGCATTTGATACATTTGTTCTGATCTATGTAGGACTTACCATTTACAAAAGAAATGGCATCCATAGGACATACCTCCATGCAGGGATGGGCTACACAGCCCTTGCATTGGTTACTGACCTCGTATATGTTATTTTCACAGGCATTGCAGGCAGAAGGAATCACCTGCATTAACGGCGGTTCATAATACTTTTCATCAATGGCGCTTTCTTCCAGCCCCTGGGTAACATGAACCGGACGGTCCTCCGGTCTTAGCGACATTCCCATAGCCAGACGTACCCGCTCGCTGGTAATGGCCCGCTCCCGATAAATATTGTCGCAATACTGTGGGGTATCACCCGGTGTTATCTTATAGGGAATTGCTTCAATATCGTCATTTATGGAATCGGACTCGTATGCCACCTTTGCAATTTCGATAAATACCTGCTTCCTTAATCTTCTAACATCAGTTTCTAAACCTCGCATGCTGAACCTCCGTCCTGTATATTTTCACTATAAACCAAAATAAGTATACACCTTTCTCCCCATTCTGTCCATGTGCGATCTCTTCCGGTGTCTTTCCGGATTACAGAAAAGCGATAATTTTTACCATTGAAATTTCCAGCATTTCATACTATACTAAAAAAGGCGTCGGTGGTTCTTTTCGCCCCTTTCCATCGACGCTGCCTACTATTTAATAATACGAGGAATGAATGACATGGCATATGTATCTTCTATGACCTATACAACCGAAGCACAGTTTTTAGAAGCAGTCGCACAGGCAAAGTCTGCCCAGACCGCCCGTGAAGCCGCTCTGGCTTCTGCCGCCATGGAACAGGGGCTTTCTTTTCAGGCAATGTTGAACAGCAGTATTGCCGGTTATTCCGGAACTATCCCTGCTGCCTCCTCTGCCGCTGTAGACAGCCAGGCTCTGGATGTCTATTTCCAACAGGCTGCGGATACTTATAATATTTCTGTTGATTTGTTAAAGGCAGTTGCCAGACAAGAATCCGGCTTTCAAACGAATATTGTCTCTTCTGCCGGAGCGATTGGTGTTATGCAGCTAATGCCCGGTACGGCAGCATACCTTGGTGTAACAGACCCATACAATGCAGAACAGAATATTATGGGAGGCGCTAAGCTGTTATCCGAATTATCCGCCCGATACAACGGGGACTTATCCCTGACTCTGGCAGCTTATAATGCTGGTGCCGGCGCTGTAGATAAATACGGAACCGTACCTCCCTATCAGGAAACCCAGAACTTTGTGGCTAAGATTAAAGCCAGTCTTGGCGTGGAATAATGCTTAATGATGATAATTCATCATCCGCATAGCATATCCATCTGCTATCTGCTTATATTTCCGGTAATCCTTATCCTTTAATTCTCCGGATTCCCTGCATTCTTCCAATACCCGCTGCAATTCCTTCAATGCATCCTGGGCAAGGTCCTTATAATTATTTTCCAGATTAATCTTCAAATCATTGACCTTACTTTCTAATAACAGCTTTGTCTTTCGTTTTATCATCGCTCTTCTCCTATCGTTTATTTCTTTCATATTTTGCAAGGGTATGAAGTGCATATTGAACACTGGCATACTGCTCTTCCAAGGTTCCGGTTCCCGTTGATATATCCAAAGATGCCGCGATTTCCGTCAATAATACTTCATTGATGCTATCCCGCATCTCCAGAAAAATCTTTAACTTTGCCCCAAAGGTCTCTGCCTCCAGAAACTGAAGCAGATAGGGGTTAACCTCTGCCTCCTGGCCCTCTGGCCTGAGACCTTCCGTTTCAACACTTTCCGTTTTCGAAGTCCTTTGAGAAGCAGTTGGTTCTTGTGAATCTGCTGACACAACGGTTGCATCCGGACCACATATCGGTTGAAACCGGAGCTTTTGCTCCGCATTGGGATATGCGGTCTTGTCCAATAGCTCCAAAAACATGGACAATGGACGGATGTATACCTGAAAATCTCCGTATAATGCCTGATATACTACCATTTCTTCATTGGTTTCTGAATGAACTCCATTGGTAATGACCTGATACAGGCCTCCTTTAAAATGCCGATATTTCTGCCCCGGAACGGGACGTGCTGTCTGTGTCATTGCTACACTTCCTTTTTATTAAGATATTTTAATTTTACCTGTTTTATCCGGTCATTACAATTACTTTTATTTTCGCTTTTTCAACATATACTGCCACTTGTCACGGAGAAATAATCCTTCATTTCGATATCTTCTCTACTGACAATCTTGGAAATACTTTACTAACATGGTATAATATACGCGAACACAATGAGCCAAGCGGCTGCAAAGCAGACATTTGGCGAATGTGCGTGAACCATGATGAAGCAACGCGGAATCATGGTATAATCCACCGCAAGGTGGGAGGAGTCCTTAAGTCAGACTGTAAAAGAGTACAAATGCAGTCAGAAAGCATGATATAACGACCACGAAAAAACCACAAAGTTTGTGGTGAGCATTTATGCAAGGAATACATATGGTATAGTAATTTACATCTTAAATAACGATTGGATAGGGGGTACTACGAATGAAACTTACATTTATTGGAGCCGATCATGAGGTAACAGGGAGCTGCCATGTCCTGGAAGCCGCCGGAAAGCGACTTGCCATTGACTGTGGTATGGAGCAGGGTGCAGACATCTATGAAAATGAAGAGCTTCCCTTTTCACCTGCTGACATTGACTACATATTCCTGACTCATGCCCATATTGACCATAGCGGTTATCTTCCGCTTATGTATTCCCAGGGCTTTCGCGGAACCATCTTCGCAACGAAGGCAACCACAGATTTGTGCCGGATTATGCTGCGGGACAGTGCACACATTCAGGAAATGGAAGCAGAATGGAAAAACCGTAAGGCCCGTCGTTCCGGACTGCCAGAGGTTCCTCCCTTATATACCATTCAGGATGCGGAAGGTGCAGTGACTCTGTTCCACTCTCTGGATTATGATGCCCTTACCAGCATTTGCGAAGGGATACAGGTACGCTTTTCTGACGTTGGACACCTGTTAGGCTCTGCCAGCATTGAACTATGGCTTACAGAAGAAAATAAGACTGTAAAGCTAGCCTTCTCCGGGGATATTGGCAATATCAACCAGCCATTAATCCGGGACCCTCAATATCTGTCCGAGGCAGATTATGTAATCATGGAATCCACTTATGGGGACCGCAGTCATGGGGTATTGCCGGACTATGTGGCAGAATTATCCCATATCATTGATGAAACCTTCCGAAAGGGTGGAAATGTGGTCATTCCTTCCTTTGCAGTAGGACGGACCCAGGAACTGCTATACTTCATCCGGGAGATTAAAACCCGGAATCTTCTGCCTGATTTTGCCGACTTCGAGGTCTATGTAGACAGTCCGCTGGCAGTAGAAGCAACCAATGTATTTAACCGAAATGTGGAAAGCTGTTTTGATGAAGAGGCCATGGAACTGGTTCGACAGGGAATCAATCCGATTTCATTTCCAGGCTTAAAGACCTCTGTTACCAGTGAAGAATCCAAAGCAATCAACTTTGATTCCAGACCAAAGGTCATTCTTTCTGCATCCGGCATGTGTGAGGCAGGCCGCATCCGCCATCATTTGAAGCACAATCTATGGCGTCCGGAATGTACCATCCTTTTTGTGGGCTATCAGGCAAACGGAACGCTTGGCCGCTCCTTACTGGAGGGCATCCCGGTGGTAACCTTATTTGGTGAAACCATTGAGGTAAAGGCAAGAATTGAAAAACTGGAAGGCATCAGCGGTCATGCAGATAAGGAACACCTGATTGAGTGGCTGCAGGCTATTTCACCAAAGCCAAAGGAAGTTTTTGTTGTCCACGGTGAAGATACCGTTTGCGATTGCTTTGTCACCTGCTTAAAAGAAGAATACGGTTATTCTGCTTCCGCTCCTTACACCGGAGCCAGCTTTGACCTTCTGACCGGTGCCTGGCTTTCAACCGGAAATCAGATTCGGAAAAAGGCAGTTGTATCTGCCAAGGCCAGCAGGGCTGCTACCATTTATCAAAAGCTCCTGGCGGCCGGCCAGCGTCTGCTTGCTGTTATCCGCCATAACGAAGGCGGCAGCAATAAAGATTTAGTAAGATTTACCGATCAAATCAATTCACTTTGTGATAAATGGGAACGTTAATCCCTTCCTTCCGGAGTGACCCTTCGCTTCTTTCTGCATACCATATTACTAACCCCGTTGGTAACTGGTGCAACGAACATGGCCCTCCTGAATCCGGAAGCAATTCTAAAACCCAATCATATGATTCATGCGGAATTCGCACACTACCGTCATATCTATGGCGGCAGTGTGGGAGTTGCCGTGCTGGATACCGGCATTTTCCCCAGAACCGATTTTCTTACGTTTCCTCATTATCCCTTTTCCGTAAACCGAATCCAATATTTTCATGACTTTGTGAACCATCGTAAGGAGCCTTATGATGATTCCGGCCACGGAACACATATCTGCGGTAAAATTGCCTCTTCTGTGCAAATTGCAGAGGAGGAATATTTAGGTATTGCTCCCGGATGCAATCTGATTGTTTTAAAGACATTAGACCAAAATGGAAATGCTCCCATCAGTACCTTCGTACAGGCTCTGCGATGGCTCCATAAGAACTATCAAGCCTACAATATCCGCATTGTCAATATCTCCATTGGAAGCAACCTGGACTCTAATCAGCAGGACACGAATCTGCTGGTACAGGAGGTCGATGCCCTTTGGCAGGATGGACTGGTAGTCATCGCTTCTGCCGGCAATAATGGACCGAATCCCGGCTCTATCAGTTCTCCTGGTAATAGCTGTCTGGTCATTACCGTCGGCGCATCGGATGACAATCTGCCAGGGCTTGGAACAGGCTCCCGACGGATGTATTCCGGCCGGGGGCCGGTGAACTGCAGCTCCGTAAAGCCGGAAATCGTAGCTCCTGGAACCCAGATTGTCAGCTGCAGCAATCGTCCGGCAGGCTATGCTGTCAAAACAGGAACCTCCATGTCTACGGCCCTTGTCAGTGGTGCCATTGCCCTGTTATTAGAGCAAGAGCCATATCTCACCAATGAAGATGTAAAAAACCGCCTGCACAACTGTGCAAGGCGGTTAAATCTACCTCATTTTCAGCAGGGCTGGGGCCAGTTAGACATCCTCCGCCTGCTAAGCAGTTAAGAACAAA
This sequence comes from Clostridium sp., assembly GCA_023667695.1. Lineage (GTDB taxonomy): Bacteria > Bacillota > Clostridia > Lachnospirales > Lachnospiraceae > CAG-632. Next base: position 146,863 of record JAMOZY010000002.1, read on the forward strand.
AATACAGTCCCTAACCATTTCCTGGCAGTTCGGGAACAGCTTATCCTTCCCGATTGTAATTAATCAGACAGCCCTTTAAGATAATCTCACGCTCATTGTCCGTTAACTGTCCCAGAGTCAGACTGAATTCCTTCATGTCCTTATTCACTACATAGGCCTTGATTATCTCGGTCTTATTCCGTACTGCCTCTGCAATGCCCGGAATAAAGATATAATCTCCATTGGCGAACGGTAATTCCTCCTGAATAATAAATGGAAGCATTCCCCAGTTAATCAGATTGGAACGATACCGTTTGGTCGCATATTCCTTGGCAATATTCGCCCAACCGCCCAATACCTTCTGGCAGGAAGCAGCCTGTTCTCTGGCAGAACCATCTCCCGGTTTTACTGCAAAAATCGTACTTCCTATTCCTACATTTGCCCTGGATACGGAATAATTCTCTTTAATCTTATCCATAATCGGCTTTAATTCCGGAACTGCGCTACATGGACAACTGTCTGCTTCAATTGCCTTCTGTGCCTTCTGAATCTCCTTCGCCCGTCCCACATACTCCGGATCCTTTCTGGACAGCGTGAATTCTGCCAGTCCCAGCGGATTGGAGCGATAAGAAGAGGTTTCACCGGAAGGAATCAGTTCATCGGTAGTGGTAACCGGATCATGAATCTCCGATACTACCTTCAACACCAGATTCTCCGGCAGGGGTGCCATGGCAGGCCAGTCCTTAATATTCGGACCAAACTTAATCTCTACGGATGGGTCCGGCTTTCCGACTCCATCGTATACCCGGTTCTCATAGATACTCTTATCAAAGAAGTATTTCCGTTTCGTAATGTCTGCATCCACATCCGTTGCTGCTGTTAAATACCCCTGATTGGCTGCAGTTGCCGCAATGGAACGTGCATCCATCAAGGCTACGGAAGAAATCTGGCCATTCTGAATCTTGGAACCCTCCCGATTCGGGAAGTTTCTGGTAGAATGCCGGATACTGAATGCATTATTCGCCGGTGTATCTCCTGCCCCAAAGCACGGACCGCAAAATGCTGTCTTTACAACGGAACCGGTAGCAATCAAGTCTGCCAGTACACCATTCTTAGCCAGTTCCATATAAATCGGCGTACTTGCCGGATATATGCTTAAGGTAAATTCATCTGCACCAATACTGGTACCTCTCAATATATCTGCTGCTTCACAGATATTCTCAAAGCCGCCTCCGGCACAGCCGGCAATGATTCCCTGCTCCACATACAGCTTTCCATTTCGAACCTTGTCCTTTAAGGTAAAGTCTACCTTGCCATCCAGACTGACCTTGGCTCGTTTTTCACAATCATCCAAAATGTCCATCAGATTTGCATTCAATTCTTCAATGGTATAGGCATTGCTTGGATGGAATGGCATTGCAATCATCGGCTTAACAGAAGACAAATCCACAAAAACCACTCCGTCATAATAAGCCACCTCTCCCGGCTTTAATTCTGCATAAGCCTCTTTTCTTCCATGAATCTCATAGAATTCCCGAATCGTATCATCGGTCTGCCAGATGGATGATAAACAGGTGGTTTCCGTAGTCATGACATCAATACCGATTCGATAATCTGCGCTTAGATTCTTGACACCAGGTCCTACAAATTCCATTACCTTATTTTTCACATAACCACAATCAAAGGTAGCCTGTATAATTGCCAGTGCCACATCCTGAGGTCCTACCCCCTTCTGTGGTTTACCGTCCAGATAAACTGCTATTACCTCTGGCATATCCACATCATAGGTCTTGGACAGAAGCTGCTTTACCAGTTCACCGCCGCCTTCTCCGATTGCCATGGTACCAAGAGCGCCATACCGAGTGTGGCTGTCAGAACCAAGAATCATCTTTCCGCCTTCTGCCAGCATTTCTCTTGCAAACTGATGAATGACTGCCTGATGTGGCGGAACATACATACCGCCATACCGCTTGGCACAGGACAATCCAAACATATGATCATCTTCATTAATCGTACCGCCGACTGCACATAGGGAATTATGACAATTGGTCAGAACATAGGGAATCGGAAACTTCTCCAGTCCGGATGCTCTTGCCGTCTGTATGATTCCGACAAATGTAATATCATGGGAGGTAAGCTTATCAAACTTAAGCTGAAGCTTTTTTTCATTGCCTGATGTATTGTGGGCCTGCAAAATCCGGTAAGCAATGGTATTCTTTGCCGCTGTCTCCTTTGAAACCACTTCTGCACCGAATCGTTCCTTTAGAAGGGCTTCCCGGTCTGCTCCCTCTTGAACCAGCTCCTTACCATCTATGAGCCATGCTCCACTGTCAATCATTGAAACCATACAAAATTCCTCCTTGTAACACTCTTCATTCTCTTTACAATTCGATGTAATATCTTATTTCCTACTATACTGCTTGAACACAATATGCTTTATCTTATCATATTTAGGAAAAAAATAAAATACCCAACTATGTTAGGGGAATGAAAAAAACAGACATCTTATGATATCTGCTTTTTTACTCTGCTTTTATATCCTGTTTTTTATTATTTAAATATTAGCAAATTTTAATCCCAGTATTAAAAGAAGGGATAATATCGACCAGACCAGTGCAACAATATTCATGACCATACCTGCCGTTGCCATTCCCTTCTTTTGCTCTGATTTTCTTCCCTGTATGGAATTCTGAATACCTACTACTTCCAGAATAATGAACCAGAACGATGAAAAGAAATAATCGGTAAGCAATCCAATACAACAGACAATCAGATTTAAAACCAGTGCAATGATACCCATAATCATACCGCTTTTTGCTTTTTTTCCGAATTCCTCTTCAAACCCTGCCGGAACCGTACTTCCTGTGCCGCCTGCTGCTCCATTATATGCGGTCTGGGATGCATCATACACACCTGTCGCATTGGCATTATATGTTCCAGCAGTATTCGTATTATATACACCTGCTTGTTCCGTTCCACTGTTTTGTGAACCATTCGAATATGGATTATTTGGTGTTGCATTTGTCACCTGCTGTGAATCATTCTTTTCATTGTTTGATGAAAAACTATTGTTGTCCATGTTCTCTCTCCTTTATCATTCTAACATTTTAAATTGGAATCTTTCTTGTAGAATTCTGCCAATCATATGAAATTGACAGAAGAATTCCTGTTCATATATACATACGGCTTATTCTATCATATTTAACAAATGGATGCAAACTGTACTGGTATTTCTGCTATGTCAAAAGCAACCCTCAACCAGTATCAAATATAACACTCTACCTGTCCTTTATCAGACAGAACAATGACACTATCTTCCTGTAGCAAAATGGCACGACAGGTTCCTTTTGTCTTTTTTCGCTTACGCAGCTCTTCTCCGGTCTCCTTGTCAATACAGTATAGATAACCGTCCTCTGATGCAAAATACAGACACCTGCCATCTATTACAGCCTTTGTTGAAATTTCGCCACCTGTTTGAAAGGAAAATATGGGTTTCAAATTCAAATCATCCTGAAGTTCATAACAGGACACAAAACCTTCCGTACTGTTTATAACAGAGTTTCCATCACCAATATATAATTTCCCATTATAAAAAACCGGCCTGCGGTACAGCTTTCTACCCACACTAACTTCCCGCTTACATTTACCAGTTTTACTGTCAAGAAACAAAAAACTGCCATGAATATTACAAGCCATAAGACAATTCTCACCTATCAATATACAATGACTAATCCAAAGATTTTCTCCATAAGTCCATACCGTATTTCCACTTACCTTATCCACGCATCGTATCACGCCACCCAGTTCTCCATGATAAATACAGGCAGCATCGACAGCAAAGGAACAATTGGTCTTACATCCATTCGGATTCGACCAGATTATAAATCCATCTTCTTTATTCAGACAGTACATTCCATAAGCAGACATAAATAACCGATTCCCATCCAGCAGAACATTCCAATCGGCAGCCTCCCCGCCAATTTCTGTCTGCCATATCACAGTACCTGACAAATCAACACAGTATGCCATTCCCCGGAAGGTAGTAAAGTAGAACCTGTCATCCTCTAAAATCCCCGGACTTCTCATAACATGAGCTTCCCGAAATAAAGTCTGTCCTTCCAGTGACTGCATATCCAACCGAATCAAGAGTGATTCCCATTTACTTTCGCCATAATGAAGTACAAAATACAATTGCTGATTCCGTTCTATGATATCAACAGAAATCAAGGCTCCCCGTAATCCCTTTTGATAATTGTATTCCCACTGTTTCTTCCATGTTTTTATCTGCTCCATTCTATTTTGTCCCTTTCTGCCTGACTGTATCATATACCAATTCTGGTATTACTTCATATAAAAAATCTGTCATTGGAAGGTTTCCTGCATATTCTATTGCATCTAAAAACGGCATATAACTGTTCTGCTATATGCCGTTTCTACACGCTTATTTCTTCGTAATATATCCCTTTGCCTTTAACAGCTCTGCACACAATACAGCACCGCCTGCTGCACCCCGTACCGTATTATGAGACAGCCCCACGAACTTATAATCAAAAATGGAATCCTCCCGCAGACGTCCAATGGAAATTCCCATTCCATTTTCATAGTCTACATCCAAAGTAACCTGCGGCCGGTTATCCTCTTCCAAATACTGAATGAACTGCTTCGGCGCGCTTGGAAGTCCTAATGCCTGCGGCTCACCGCTGAATTTTACCATTCGGTCAATCAGTTCTTCCTTGGTTGGCTTCTTCTTAAAGTTCACAAATACCGCTGCCGTATGCCCGTTTAATACCGGTACACGAATACACTGGCTGGTAATCCTTGGGCCATCGGTACATTTCTCAATCTTACCATCTACTATATCACCCCATAATCGTAACGGCTCCTGCTCGGACTTTTCTTCTTCTCCGCCGATATAAGGGATTACATTCCCTACCATCTCCGGCCAGTCCTTAAAGGTCTTACCAGCCCCGGAAATTGCCTGATAGGTCGTTACTACAACCTCCTGTGGTTCAAATTCCTTCCATGCCGTTAATACCGGTGCATAGCTCTGAATCGAACAGTTCGGCTTTACTGCAATAAATCCCTTTGTTGTACCCAGACGCTTCTTCTGAAATTCAATGACTGCTGCATGCTGAGGATTGATTTCCGGTACCATCATTGGTACATCCGGCGTCCACCTATGCGCGCTGTTATTCGAAACTACCGGAATTTCCGCCTTTGCATATGCCTCTTCAATTGCCTTAATCTCATCCTTGGACATATCTACAGCACTAAATACAAAATCAACGGTAGCTGCAACTGCTTCTACTTCATTTACATTGTGAACCACCAGCTTCTTTACAGCTTCCGGCATTGGAGTATCCATCTTCCAACGGTCACCTACTGCTTCTTCATAGGTCTTTCCTGCACTTCGCGGACTTGCTGCAATGGTCACTACCTCGAACCATGGATGATTTTCCAGTAATGCTATAAATCTTTGTCCTACCATACCGGTACCGCCAAGGATACCTACACGTAACTTTTCACTCATTTTGTATCTCCTATTTGATTACCCGTACTCTTACCACACCATCGATAGCCTTCAGCTTTTCCATGATTTCATCTGAAACAGCTTCTGATACATCCAGCATAGAGTATGCCCAGTTCCCTTTTGACTTACTAATCATATCCGATATATTGATTCCCTTTGATGAGAACACACCGGTAAACCGGGTCAGCATATCCGGAATATTCTTATGGTTAATGGCTACTCGGGCTGTATTTGAGCATACGCCCATATCACAGGACGGATAGTTTACAGAATTTTTAATATTACCATTGTCGATATAATCCACTACCTGCTTTACTGCCATGATTGCACAGTTATCCTCTGATTCCTCTGTGGATGCTCCCAGATGGGGCAATGTAATCACACCGTCAACTCCTGCAACGGCCGGATTCGGGAAATCTGTCACATAACGGCTCACCTTGCCGGAAGCAAGTGCCGCCTTGATATCTTCATCATTTACCAGAATGTCTCTTGCAAAGTTCAGGATTTTAACTCCATCCTTCATCATTTCAAATGCTGCAGTATTCAGCATTCCCTTGGTACTGTCCAAAGCCGGAACATGGATGGTAATATAATCACATTCTTTATAAATATCCTCTACATTGGAAATATGCTTTACATGACGGGACAAATTCCATGCTGCCTCGACTGAAACATATGGGTCATACCCATATACCTCCATACCTAAATTCACTGCTACATTCGCAACCTTGGCACCAATGGCACCTAAGCCGATAACACCCAGCCGCTTTCCTGCAATTTCACATCCGGCAAACTTCGACTTATTCTTCTCAACCGCTTTGGCAATATCCGGGTCCTCACTATTTTCCTTTACCCACTGATAACCGCCCACTAAGTCCCTGGATGCCAGCAGCAGACCAGCAATTACGATTTCCTTTACTCCGTTGGCATTGGCACCCGGTGTATTGAACACTACAATTCCCTGCTCTGCACATTTGTCCAATGGAATATTATTCACACCAGCCCCAGCTCTTGCAATCGCCTTCAATTCGGAAGATAATTCCAAATCATGCATCGCTGCACTACGAACCAACACGACATCTGCATCTGCTAACTCATCCACCACACTGTAACCTTCCGGCAATAAATCCATACCACATGCTGCAATGGGATTTAGGCATTTTACTTTTGACATTTCATTCTCCTTTATAATTCCTTTTCCATACACCTTAATTTCGCTCTGCTCCACCTTAGTGACGGTTATTCTTTGATACGATTCCAGGACCTGACAATTTATAATCCTTATTCTGTCCGTTCCCTGTTACCGTTTCAATTACGCATTTTCCTCTTCGAATTTCTTCATGAATTCCACTAACTTTTCTACACCTTCAATCGGCATTGCATTGTAAATGCTTGCCCGCATACCGCCAACGGAACGATGTCCCTTTAGGTTCACAAATCCGGCTGCTGTTGCTTCCTTCACAAATTTCGCATCTAATTCATCATTACCGGTTACAAACGGAACATTCATTAAAGAACGGTCCTTCTTTTCCACCGTTCCTTTGAACAGCTTACTGCTATCCAGGAAGTCATATAAAATGGCTGCTTTCTTTTCATTATGAAGCTTCATGGCCTCTAAGCCGCCCATTTCCTTGACCCACTTAAATACCTTGCCACAGATATAGATTCCATAGCATGGCGGTGTATTATATAAAGAATCGGCATCTGCCTGGGTCTTATACTTTAACATGGTTGGTGTTCCTTCCATTACATCATCCCGAATCAGGTCTTCCCGGATAATGACAACCACAACACCGGCTGGACCTACATTCTTCTGTACTCCGAAATAAATCAATCCGTAATCGGATACATTAACCGGCTGGGATAAGATATCCGAAGACATATCCGCTACCAGAAGCTTGCCCTTGGTGTTCGGCAGGGTCTTATATGTCGTTCCATAAATAGTATTATTATGGCAGATATATACATAGTCAGCATCCTCAGAAATCGGAAGGTCCGAACAATCCGGAATGTAAGAAAATGTCTTATCTGCAGAAGAAGCAATTGCATTTGCCTTTCCGTATTTCTTTGCTTCCTCATAGGCCTTCTTCGCCCACTGTCCCGTAATGATGTAATCTGCCACACCATTCTTCATCAGATTCATTGGTACTGCTGCAAACTGCTGGGAAGCACCGCCCTGTAAAAACAGAACCTTATAATTATCCGGAATCTTCATCAAATCTCTTAAGTCCTGCTCTGCCGTCTGAATAATCTCCTCAAACGCCTTGGACCGATGGCTCATTTCCATCACACTCATTCCGGTTCCGTTATAATCTAACATCTCCTCTGCTGCTGCCTTCAGCACGACTTCCGGTAATACGGAAGGTCCTGCTGAAAAGTTATACACTCTTGCCATTTTATAAAATCCTCCTTGCATCGAATTCTCTTTTTATATGCCCCAAGGGTTACTCTTCTAAGTCTTCTGCTGAGAAACAGGTCTCAATCGCTTTTCCTGGTGCAACCATCGGCCATACCTTATCATCTTCGTTGATGATACAGTCAATCACTACCGGTCCTCCTGCCTGCTGTGCCTTCCGGAATGCATCCTCGAATTCCTCAATAGTAGTCGCGCGATAGGCTTCTGCGCCCATGGCTTCCGAAAGCTTCACGAAATCTACGGAATCCTGCAGAATCGTATTGGAATACCGCTTTCCATAAAACAGAGTCTGCCATTGACGAACCATACCCAGTACATGATTATTAATTACTACCTGAATAATCGGAATATTATATCTGGATGCTGTTGCAATCTCATTCATATTCATTCGGAAACAACCGTCGCCTGCAATATTTACCACTGTTTCATTCGGTCTGGCAAGCTTGGCACCTAAAGAAGCACCCAGTCCGTATCCCATCGTTCCCAAGCCACCGGAGGTTAATAACTGATGCGGATTTTTATACTGATAGAACTGTGCCGCCCACATCTGATGCTGTCCAACCTCTGTTACGATTGTAGCATCACCACTGGTTAATTCATATATCTTTTCGATTACCTGTGGTCCGGTTAAGATTCCCTTATCATAAGTCATTGGATACTTTGTTTTCAAATTCTGAATCTCAGCCATCCATTCCGGCTTCTTCGACTCTGCAACCTGCTCCAATAACTGCTGCAAAACAATTTTTGCATCTCCGATGATAGATTCATCTACTTCTATATTTTTATTAATTTCCGCCTGGTCCACATCAATATGAATAATTTGGGCATCATGGGCAAACTTACTTGCATTACCGATTACCCGGTCAGAAAATCTGGCACCTACTACTATCAGCACATCTGCTTCTGCCAGACCAAAGTTCGATGCCTTGGTACCATGCATACCAATCATACCGGTATACCGCTCTGCAGTTCCCTCGATAGCGCCTTTCCCCATTAAGGTATCACATACGGCTGCATCAATCTTATCGGCAAATGTCCGCAGCTCCTGCTCGGCATCTGCAATGACTACACCGCCGCCGGCTAAGATAAATGGACGTTTTGCCTTGTCTATCATCTTAACTGCACGTTTTACAGCATCCGAATCAATGGTATCGGTAATCCGTGTAATCTCAGCCGGAGCCTTCGGCTCAAAATCAGCCATATTGGACGTTACATCCTTGGTAATATCCACCAACACGGGACCCGGTCTTCCAGTTTTTGCAATGATAAATGCCCGGCGAATGGTATCTGCCAGCTCATGTACATTCTTTACGATAAAGCTATGCTTGGTAATCGGCATAACCACACCTGCAATATCCACCTCCTGGAAGCTGTCCTTTCCTAATAAAGTAACACCAACGTTGGCAGTAATCGCAACAATCGGAATCGAATCCATATATGCAGTTGCAATACCAGTTACCAGATTCGTTGCTCCCGGTCCGCTGGTAGCCATACAGACACCAACCTTGCCGGTGGCTCTGGCATATCCGTCTGCTGCATGAGCAGCTCCCTGCTCATGAGAAGTCAGAATATGCTTAATCTCTCCCTGGTGCTTATATAATTCATCATAAATGTTCAGGATACAGCCACCCGGATATCCGAATACGGTATCAACGCCCTGTTCCTTCAGACATTCAATTACAATTTCAGAACCTGTTAATTGTTTCATGCTCTCTCTCTCCTTATTTATTTCCTGGTATCTCCAGAATCGCTCCCCGGTTACCGGAAGTAACCATTGACGCATACCGGGCAAGATAACCGGTTGTAATCTTTGGCTCTCTTGGCTTCCAGGCTGCTTTTCTCTTTTCCAGTTCTTCCTCTGATACCCGCAGATTCAATGATAAATTATCAATATCGATATCAATGATATCGCCTTCTTCTACAAATGCAATCGGTCCGCCTAAAGCCGCCTCCGGAGAAACATGACCGATGGAAGCGCCCCGGCTGGCACCGGAAAACCGACCGTCTGTAATCAGGGCAACGGAAGAACCAAGTCCCATGCCGGCAATGGCTGATGTAGGATTCAACATTTCCCGCATACCCGGCCCCCCCTTTGGTCCTTCATAACGAATCACAACCACATCACCCTCTACGATTTTACCACCCTTAATGGCAGCAATGGCATCCTCTTCACATTCAAAGACTCTTGCAGGACCGGAGTGCTTCATCATTTCCGGCACAACCGCAGAACGCTTTACTACACTTCCATCCGGTGCAAGATTCCCCTTTAATACAGCAAGTCCTCCGGTCTTACTATACGGATTCTCTACCGGCCGTATAACCTCCGGATTCCGGTTTACGCAATTCGCAATATTTTCCCCTACGGTCTTGCCGGTTACGGTGATACAATCCGTATGCAGCAGACCCAGCTTATTTATCTCATTCATAACGGCATAAACACCGCCCGCCTCATTCAAATCCTCCATATAGGTAGGACCTGCCGGCGCCAGATGACAGAGATTTGGTGTCTTTGCACTAATATCATTTGCAAATTCAATATCAAAGTCAAATCCAATCTCATGGGCTATGGCTGGCAGATGCAGCATACTATTGGTAGAGCATCCCAGTGCCATATCAATGGTCAATGCATTCAGAATCGCATCCTTTGTCATAATATCTCTTGGCCGGATATTCTTCCGGTACAGTTCCATGACAGCCATACCAGCGTGCTTTGCCAGCTTCAAACGCTCGGAATAAACAGCCGGAATCGTTCCATTTCCCGGAAGTCCCATACCGAGTACCTCCGTCAGACAGTTCATGGAATTCGCAGTATACATACCGGAACAGGAACCGCAGGTTGGACATGCCTTGTTCTCAAATTCCTCTACGTCCGCCTCTGTCATAGTGCCGGCTGCATAAGAGCCTACCGCTTCGAACATGGAGGAAAGACTCCGCTTCTGTCCATGAACATGTCCAGCCAGCATTGGACCGCCGCTGACAAATACCGTAGGTATGTTCAGTCTTGCCGCCGCCATTAACAAACCCGGTACATTCTTATCGCAATTCGGAATCATGACTAAGGCATCAAACTGATGGGCCGTTGCCATACATTCCGTGGAATCTGCAATCAAATCTCTGGTTACCAGTGAATACTTCATGCCTACATGTCCCATGGCAATACCATCACAAACCGCAATTGCCGGGAACATAATCGGGGTACCGCCTGCCATGGCAACACCCATTTTAACAGCCTGTACAATCTTATCAATATTCATATGGCCTGGAACGATTTCATTATAAGAGCTAACGATGCCAACCAATGGCCGCTCCAGTTCTTCCTTTGTCATACCTAATGCATTAAACAGCGACCGATGTGGTGCCTGCTGCATTCCGGTTTTTACTGCATCACTTTTCATGTTGCAAAACCCCTTCCATATATTTTTCTATTCTTGAACAATCAGAATCCTGATTCTGTTTCCGTTTGAAATTATAATCGTTGGCAGATTAAGTCGCCCATTTCAGAACAGCTTACCAAGGTCATGCCCTCATCCATAATATCACAGGTACGATAATGCTCTTGTAATACCTGTTTTATAGCTGCCTCGATGGAATCCGCTTCTTTATCCATGTCAAAGGAGAACCGGAGCATCATGGCTGCGGACAAGATGGTTGCAATTGGATTCGCCTTATTCTGACCTGCGATATCCGGTGCCGAACCGCCGCTTGGCTCATACATACCGAATTTGGTTTCATTCAGGCTGGCAGATGCCAGCATCCCAATGGAACCGGTTACCATAGAAGCTTCATCGGATAAAATGTCGCCAAACATATTCTCGGTCAGGATTACATCGAACTGCGCCGGGTCCTTTACTAACTGCATGGCACAGTTATCAACCAGCATATGCTCTAATGTAACCTCCGGATAGTCCTTTGCGACCTCCTCGACGACCTTCCGCCATAACCGGGAAGAATCCAATACGTTAGCCTTATCCACACTGGTGACCTTCTTCCGTCTCTTCATGGCAATATCGAAACCGCGAATCGCAATCCGACGGATTTCATTTTCATCATAGGTCAATTGGTCGTATGCCTTTAAGACGCCATTCTCTTCTACAGTCTTGCGTTCGCCAAAGTACAGACCGCCGGTCAGTTCCCGCATAATCATCATATCAAAGCCTTTATCGGAAATCTCTTCCTTTAACGGACAGGCTCCCTTTAATTCCGGATATAATACAGCCGGTCTTAAATTGGCAAATAAGTTCAATTCCTTTCGGATTTTCAATAATCCGGCTTCCGGTCTTAACTCCGGCGGAAGCTGATACCATGGGGAAGTCGTGGTATTTCCTCCAATCGAGCCAAGCAAAACTGCATCTGCCGCCTTAGCCGCTGCAATCGCTTCATCCGTCAAAGGAACTCCATGGGCATCAATGGAACAGCCGCCCATTAATATCTGTTCATATTGAAATGTATGTCCATATTTATCGCCAATAGCATCTAACACCTTCATCGCCTGGGTGACGACCTCCGGTCCAATGCCATCGCCTTTAATTACTGCTATATTCACATTCATAATCCGACATCCTTTCCAGCTTATAACCACCTGACAAACAGGTACAAAAACTTTATCCTATATCATAAAACATTTATGTCGATTTTTCAATGAAAAAATTCGGAAATGACCGGTCCTCCCCTTCTAATCCGCCGGATTTGCAAAAACCTCTTCATAACCGCAATAATTTTTTCCATGAAAATCAAATCGTACAATCCATGGCTTGATATTCATAATCCGCATGAAATCCTCATATCCAAAATCCGGATTAAAATAGTGAATGATGGTACTTAATGCCGTTCCATGACTGCCGATTATCATCGTTTCATCCGGATACAGTCCAACCAGCTCCAGTAATTTTCCAACATTCCGTTTCTGCACCTCTTCTAAGGTTTCACACCCCTCCAGTCGGAACGTAAAATCATTCCATGCCTGTCTACAGGCAGCATAATACTCCTCTGCCGGTGCTATGACGGACCACTCCCGAAATTCCTCTGCCGTCTGAAGGGGTAACTTCATATAGTCAGCAAAGGGCTGTATGGTATCCACTGCCCGCCGGAAATGACTGGAATAGATATGCAGCCGTTCCCGATGCAGATTTTGTGCAATCAGATAATCTCTTGCCTTATAGCGGTCCTGCATTCCCTCCTCCGTCAGTCTGCGGTCTGAATCAATGGGATTGCTGTAATCCGTCTGTGCATGTCTTACAAAATAAACCTTCGTCAATGTTTTCTCCTATTCTTGCTACCGCCTCAATGTCCCAGATAAAACAGAAGCATTTTTCCATATCCCTTTATCTGCCAGCGGAATATATCTTCAAAAGAGCTTCTTCAGATATCCTTCCACCTGAAAAAGCTCCTCTGACTCATTCCTATTTATTATTAATGTAATTTACCAAACCTTCCGCCTTGATGATTTCCTGCATAAATGCTGGAAATGCCTGACCCTTGTACTCCGTACCCTTCGTCCGGTTATAAATCATACCGCTGTCAAAATCGATTTCCACTTCATCCCCAGCCTGAATCTCATCTGCCGCTTCCTTACACTCAATAATCGGCAGACCGATATTGATGGCATTCCGATAAAATATTCTGGCAAAGGTCTCTGCAATGACGCAGCTGATTCCGGATGCCTTAATCGCAATCGGTGCATGTTCTCTGGATGAACCACAGCCAAAATTTTTATTTGCTACCATGATGTCCCCCGGCTTTACCCGTTTGACAAACGCAGGATCAATATCCTCCATGCAATTCTTCGCCAGCTCTGCCGGGTCGGAAGAATTCAGATAACGTGCCGGAATAATGACGTCTGTATCTACATTATCCCCATATTTATGAACAATTCCATGTGCTTTCATGCTTTGTTTTCCTCCTTATAAATCCTCTGATTCCACATATCTTACTCGAATTGATATCCACTACTATCTTGCCAAATCTCTATTCCAGTTCCCGAGGACAGGAAATCTTTCCCGTAATGGCAGATGCCGCCGCCACTGCCGGAGATGCTAGATAAATTTCAGAATCCACATGCCCCATCCGGCCTACAAAGTTACGATTTGTAGTTGCAACTGCCCGCTCTCCTGCTGCTAAGATACCCATGTGACCGCCTAAGCAAGGACCACAGGTCGGGGTACTGACAATGGCGCCTGCCTCGATAAAGATTTTCAATAAGCCCTCCTCCATCGCCTGTAAGTAAATGGTCTGGGTGGCAGGGATAATGATTGCCCGTAGACCTTTCGCAATTTTTCTTCCCTTCATAATCTCCGCCGCAATCCGCAAATCTGTAATATGCCCATTGGTACAAGAGCCGATGACCACCTGGTCAATCGTAATATCACCAACCTCATCAATCGTCTTCGTATTCTCCGGTAAATGAGGAAATGCAACGGTCGGCTTCAGCGCAGACAAATCAATGGTATAGGTCTCATCATAAACTGCATCTTCATCTGCCTCATATACGGTATATGCCTTGGTGGAATGCTCCTTCATGTATTCGATGGTCACATCATCCACCGGAAAGATTCCATTCTTACCGCCGGCTTCAATCGCCATATTTGCCATAGTGAAGCGGTCATCCATGGAAAGATACTGAATACCGTCTCCGGTAAATTCCATCGACTTGTATAAAGCGCCATCTACACCTATTGTTCCGATAATATGAAGAATAATATCCTTTCCGCTAATCCATTTTCCCGGTTTTCCCGTCAATACGAACCGGATAGCAGAAGGCACCTTAAACCATGCTTTACCAGTTGCCATACCGGCTGCCATATCCGTACTTCCCACACCGGTAGAAAATGCTCCCAAGGCTCCGTAAGTACAAGTATGAGAATCTGCACCGATTACTGCATTTCCTGCAACGACCAGACCTTTCTCCGGCAAAAGAGCATGCTCGATTCCCATTTCTCCTACATCAAAGAAATTGGTAATATCGTGAGCATTGGCATATTCCCTTACACACTTGCAATGCTCCGCACTCTTAATATCCTTATTCGGCGTAAAGTGGTCTAATACCATTGCAACCTTATCCTTGTCAAAGACCTCCTGCTGCTTGAATTTCTCCATCTCATGAATGGCAACCGGGGTGGTTACATCATTTCCCAATACCATATCAAGGTTTGCTTCTATTAATTGTCCTGCTTCTACGGATTCTAAGCCGGCATGTGCCGCCAGAATCTTCTGTGTCATTGTCATTCCCATATTCTATTCCTCCTATCAAAATTATGGTAAGCATAACACCAATAAATTATGGTTTAGTGTACTAATTCTGCTACCGCGTCTTCCTGAGGATAAGTATCTCACGAAGACACGCTTTCGCTCCTGCCAGCACATAGCGGTACATAAGGGGTGAAAATACCACCCCTAAGTACCGATGTGCTTCTAAGGTCTTCTTTGAGATATTTATCCTCAGGAAGACGCTATCAAGGCAGGTGCAGTTCCATAATGCAATACATTTCAGATTCTGACTGTTCCAGAGTCAAAATCGGAATATCATATAATAAAACATCCGGATGGCATCTAAAGGGAAAACAGTTTTATCCATGGATATCTCAACCTACAGTTTTTCAGAAAATGGTTATGGCAGATTCATAGGAATACCGGATGCTTATATATCCCTAAAGTAAAAGCATGTTTTAACTGTTGCGGTGTTTTCATATCATATATGCTGTTATGCATTTGTAGTGTCTGGTAATGATACGTTTTTAACTGCATATCTGCTTTGTGGCTTGTCAGGGTTCTACATGTCCGGAAGGTATCTATATGGTCGCAAGCAGACCTTAGAAGCACGTTGGTACTTAGGGGTGGTATTTTTACCCCTTATGTACCATTACGTGCTGGCAGGAGCGAAAGCGTGTCTGCGGTGACCATATAGATACCGACGGACTTTAGCAGGAAACTGCGATAAACCATAATTTATAGTAGCTAGAGCCATGCCTACCTTTATTTAATTGTTGTTTACATCATATCACAGGATTTGTTATAATTGAAATATATAATAATAATATTTTCCATTACTTTAAGTTATATTAATGAAGCATTGCAAAAATAAGCATTCAGGAAAGGAACGATTATGAATCAGAATCTGAATTATTATAAGGTATTTTATACAGCAGCCAAATACAAAAATATTTCCAAGGCAGCGGATGCTTTGTTTATCAGCCAGCCGGCAATCAGTAAAACCCTGTCAAAGCTGGAAGAGAATCTGGATTGTACTCTGTTCCACCGCACATCCAGAGGAATTACCCTGACAGCGGAAGGACAGCTTCTGTTTGAACGGATTCAGGATGCCTTTCAGATTATAGATTCCGGCGAAGAGGAACTGCGTCGTATGAATGAATTAGAGCTGGGACAGATTCGGATTGGGGTCAGCACCACCCTATGCAAATATATTCTGCTGCCCTATCTTCAAAACTTCATTCAAAAATATCCCAATATTCGAATTACCATCGAATGCCAGTCTACCATTCATACCCTTGCGCTTTTAGAAACCGGAACCATTGATATCGGACTGATTGGTTCTACAAAGCACAGCAATGATATTGTATTTGAGGAACTACGTCAGATTCAGGACACCTTTGTTGCTGCTCCCGCTTATCTGCAGCATAATGCTATACAGCAATCCAATCAGGCAGACCTGTTTCGCCGGGTAAATCTTATGCTGTTAAATGAAGAAAATATCAGCCGCCAGTATATTAATGACTATTTATATCAGAACCAGATAAAGACCAATCAGATTCTGGAGGTAGGCACGATGGACCTGCTGATTGAATTTGCAAAAATTGGTCTTGGCATTGCCTGTGTGATTCGGGAATTTGTAGAAAAAGAGCTGGAAACCGGATATCTGACAGAGATTGCCATGCCCAAGCCCATAAAGGAACGAAGCGTGGGATTTGCTTATTCCAAATCCCACGCTCCTTCCAAAGCCACGATGCAGTTTTTAGAACATTCCTTACCGCCGGTATAAGCAGTTTTAGGAATCCTGCTCCTCTATATCAACCTTTCAGCTCATTCCTCCGTTTCTTCCAGACTGCCTTTCTTCTTACCTGCACCTCTTACCAGAAGAACAAATGGAAGCATACCAAAAACAAACATCACCACCGTATCCACCAAGCCAATCTCAAATGCATGTTCCACAGCTGTTTGATTCGTTATAAATAAAACAGAAATTAGGGAAACTACTGAATCCCAAACACCATGGGCAATCGCAGCGGGATAAATCGAATCACTTTTCATTGTAATAAGAGTCAGTATATTTCCCATTCCAAAGCACGAAAAGCACATAGCAAGCATACCAAGCACCGGATGCTCCGCTCCATAGTTCAAGCCGTACAATAAAATCACGGGAGCATGCCAGAGTCCCCATATGATTCCACTAAGTACCATGGCTCCCGGCATCCCCATCACTTCCTGAAGCTTGGGCGTCAGATATCCACGCCAGCCAAGCTCCTCCCCTAATGCAATGAAAAATTGGACTACTCCCATTGCTATTCCATAGAATATATAAGCAATATAAGCAGGCAGAGATAATCCAGAGAAGATTTCATGTGAATAAAAGCCACCGTATATCATCGTTTCCACAATTCCTTCCACAATACCCAGCACAACCGGGAACAAAATTGCCACCAGATAATACATTCCATGCCCCTTCCAGTTCACCCGCAGATACATGTGCTGGAAGCCTTCCCCGGTAATCACCCTCGTCAATATACTGGAAAGCGCCGGTCCAAACATTAAAGTGCTTATCAGAGTAAACGCCGGATGCTCCATTGTCGTCACACCACAGAGATATGCGACTACTACCGGAATCCCTGTCAAAAGAAATGCAAGCGCTACAAAAATAATAATCCGTTTTATCGTCATTTTCTTATTTGTCATAGGTTTCCACCCCCATTTGATAGAATTTGCAGGATACCCGATAGGACAGGTAATAGAGGAGCGCGGAAGCATATGGCAGTGCTGCCTGTGCAATCATAAGCCCGTCCGAGCTTATCGCATTCTCCATCATCAGACATTGAAACAGCCAGTCCGTCATGTCATTCAGAGAACCAAATGCCGATAAATCCCCGAACAACAGATAAATAATCACGAGCATAACGACAATCAAAAACAGAATCCCCTTATAGTTACCACCGTTTTTGCTGCCAAAGCGCACAAGAAACGGATATTCAAAGGCACGTAGCAGCAACTGTAAGTAAAATATCGGCAAAAATGGAACGGAAGCAACGGAGATTCCATATACTGCACCGGAAATCATATAAAAAAATTGACATATTTCAAAGGCTGCCAGAGAAAGCAACAGGGTAAACCAGTATTTTGCTGCAATCTGTCCATTCCCTCTAAGGGGAGAAGCGGTAATAAAACCGGCCCATTTTTTATTTTCATCCACCTCAAAAATCGTAGACTGATAAACTCCCGTAATCAAAAACAAAATGATAAAAATCACCAGTTGCCACAGCATCAGCAATGTATCAGCCGGAAGCCCCATGGTTTCACTAAGCGTATTCAGGTAACCACTTACCGCCGGAAAGAACAGAATTGCCAGTAGCAGTGCAAATGCGCCACCCAGCAGCAGAAGGTTCCTCTTTTGCAGTACCAGTTCCTTATAAATTAAACCAAACATAATCTCCGCCCTCCTTTACATAATTTCCCGCTTCTTTAACTGCCGGACGGTAGCCAGATAGCCAAGCAGCAGGGCAAAAAGCAAAAGAACCGGCGAAAGCATGGCTAATATGTCACGAAAGCCTATCATTTTCTCAAAAAGCAAATCTACCATAGCATCGGTATCCATATTAATAAATCCTGCTACCAGGGACCGCAGCCAGAACAAAAGAACCATACAAATAAGAAGTAATGCAATAGCAATACGAATAATAACTGCATTTGCAGACTTATACCGAATGGTCATTGGAACAACAACGGTACTGATAACGCCAACCAGCATTATGACAATCCAAAGAAACTGTATGCTTCCGCTCTCTATGTTTCTTCCACTCAGCCCGGCAAACAAAGCCAGATTGCCGATTCCCAGCAGGAACATAAGAAGCAGCGCTCCCACTTTAATCACAAACTTCACCATGGCCAGGTTCTGTTCCTTCACAGGAAGGGTATACGAATACAGGCACCATTTGCTTCTGTAATCCGAAATGATAATCCCTCCATCGCTGGAATATGTAATTCCCAGCAATACAATGGGCAGATAAGAAAAGGCATAATAAGAGGCTATATCCACAAATTCAAACGCATCCTCCTCCAATTCTGCCAGATTTCCGTATAGAAGGCTCAGACGAATCAATACCCCAAGCAGAACAAACAATACCACTATAATTCCTCCAACCATATAGGTCTTTCTCGCAAGATACAACTCTCTGTAAATCAGTCCCTTCATTATGACCACTCCCTTTTTCCGGCATTTACATAAAACAGCATAATTTCTTCCAGTGTCGTGTCATCCAATGCCATTCCGGAATAACGCTTCCGGCATCCCGCCTTGTTATTTACCATAACCTCTGCACCAAAACCGGTGAGCCGGGCGCTGATGATATCCCCAGGTTCAATTTCCTTATAATTAGCTTTTGTACACTTAATCACTCCATGCTGTTCCAAAATCTCATCCTTATATCCACTGAGCAACAGCTTTCCCTTATCAATGAAGGTAACACTGTCTGCAATCCGTTCCAAATCCGTCGTAATATGCGAAGACATCAGGATGCTGTGTCCCTCATCCTGCAGGTATTCCAGAAAGATATCCAGAATTTCATTCCTTACTACCGGGTCCAGGCCAGTGGTTGCCTCATCCATGACTAACAGCTTTGCATTATGAGAAAGGGCGGTGGCAATCTGAAGCTTCATTTTCATCCCCTTGGAAAACTCACCGATTTTCTTCCGTTCCGGCAAATTCAGACGCTCTAAATAACCTTTATATATCCCACTGTCCCATTCCTTATATACATCTTTTAAAATCACGTTAATCTGCCGGGCTGTCAGCTGGTCGTGAAACGGTAATTCATCAAAAACCGCCGCCATCTGCTCCTTAATGGCAACCTCATCTGCAATATTATCCAGTCCCAGCATTTGAATGGTTCCTGCATCCCGCTTTACTACGTTCAACAGTGCCTTAATCGTCGTGGTCTTTCCTGCCCCATTCTGTCCGATAAAGCCCATAATACTCCCCTTGGGAACACAAAAGCTAACGTTATCCAGGGTAAAACCGTCATACTTCACAGTTAAACCGTTAATTTCAATGGCATTTTCATACTCCGCCATGCTCTCCACCTCCATAGATAATTTCCAATATTTCCTTTAATTCCTCCAGTCCGATACCGGAAAGCCTTGCCTTTTCACATGCCTGTGCCAGCAGGGCTTCCGCCTGACGCAGATTCTCCTCCCGTAAAAGCTCCGTGTTCTGTGCTTTCACAAAGCTGCCCTTCCCCGTATAGGATTCAATGAATCCATCCCGCTCTAAGTCCTCATAAGCACGCTTGGTCGTAATCACACTGATTCGCAGCTCCATTGCCAGTGTACGCATCGATGGAAGAGCGTCCCCTTCCTTCAAGGTACCATCCATGATAAGAGCCTTAATCTGGGAAGATATCTGCTGATAAATCGGCTCCCCGGATGAATTGGTTATTATAATATCCATATTGCACCTCATCTTAAATTGTATATATACGATATACACATTATAGACATATATCCATATGCTTGTCAATAGAGAAACATTAAAAAAGTACCTGCTATGAAAAACTGTCATCCTAGCAGATACTCCTTCTATTTTTCGAATGTCAAATTCATTTCTATTACCTTGCAATCTGTTCCATCAATTCCAGACCTGTCATTGCCGTTATACCAAGCTGTCTCCCGGTTTCCTCCATCTGCGTCTCACTGTCGAAATGATAGAAACAGACATAAGGGGAATCCGGCTCATATCCATGCAGGTCCAGACACAAAATTCCGATTACCACAACCAGGATTCCTGCTGCCGTCACAAGTAACCGGCTCCACCAACGGCTCTGTTCAAACCGAATCCATTTCCGCCCTGCTGCTGCCCAAAGCAAAAGCGGCAAAAACATGAGAACCAGCCAGGGCAGCGCCACAGTCATTCTCGGAAGCACGGCTTCCCCCTGCTGGAACAGCATCGAAATCCCAGCCGGAATATCCGTCAGTGACAGAAATGCGCCTGACACGATATGATATACAATCTGCAAATCGCAATAGAAACTACAAACAATCAATAGGACACAAAATAAAACCGTATTCCATCCCTTTGATAAAAAGGATGAAACCACCGCTGCCATACAACCGATGCCTGCCGCAAACAACAGCGGATATACAATCGTTGTATCTATGCTGTGATAAATACTCAGATGCAGAATCACTTCCATATACAGGAAGCATACAACCGAAAATAGACTGCAGCCAAACAGAGAATCCTCTTTTTTCACCAGTGCCGGAATTGATTCCTTTGCAGCATATTCCTGCTGCCAATCCATTTCAAGGTCATCTGCTGCTGCTGTCTGTGCTTCCCTTTCCTGCTTCAGAAGCCCTGTCTCCTTCATCTGAATTTCCCGCACCAAAGCTTCTGCCTCTGCCAGTTCTCGTTCTACGGCTTCCATTTCTACCGCTTTTTCTTCCTGCACTAAGGCTTCTGCTCCGGTCTGCTTCTGCTTCACAGGCTTTTCTTTCTGTGCCAAGGCTTCTGCCCCGGTCTGCTTCTGTTCCACAGGCTTTTCTTCCTGCACTAAGGCTTCTGCTCCGGTCTGTTTCTGTTCCACAGGCTTTTCTTCCTGCACTAAGGCTTCTGCCCTGGTCTGCTTCTGTTCCACAGACTTTTCTCCCTGTGCCAAGGCTTCTGCCTCAGTCTGCTTCTGCTTCACAGGCTTTTCTTCCTGTGCCAGGACTTCTGTTCCGGTCTGTTTCCGTTCCGCAGCCTTTTCTTCCTGTGCCAGAGCTTCTGCCTCAGTCTGCTTCTGCTTCACAGCCTTCCCTTCCACAGGTGCATCCCTTTGCCCCAATGTCTGAGTCAAAGCTCCTTGTTCTTCTGCCTTTCCTTTGGCTGCCTCTTCCCCCGGCTTTGGGGTACGTTCCTCTGACGGAGCCTCGTATATGGTAATATTGGACAGCAAATCATCCGCATTGTTCATTAACCGATTGTATTCTCTATCCCTAAATCCCTTCATTGCTTCCTATCCCTGCTACATTTTACTGAAAGTACGCTACGCCAGCCTCAAAAATATGCTGATTCTGGTCCCCATAGATATTCAGGGCAACCGAATCTCCCCGCCGTTCCGAATGCGCCATCTTACCCAGAATCCGTCCGTCCGGTGATGTAATACCCTCGATGGCACAGTAAGAACCATTAATATTAAAATCCTCTTCCATAGTCGGGTTTCCGTCCACATCCACATATTGCGTAGCCACCTGGCCATTGGCAAATAATCTATCTATCCATTCCTGATTTGCCACAAAACGTCCTTCTCCATGAGAAGCCGGAATTGCATAGACATTCCCCAGCGCTGCCTTCTTCAGCCATGGAGATTTATTTGTTACCACCTTCGTATAAACCATCTTGGACTGATGGCGGCCAATGCTGTTCATGGTAAGGGTCGGAGAATTCTCCTGCTGCGGACGAATCTCACCATATGGAACCAGTCCAAGCTTAATCAATGCCTGGAAGCCATTGCAAATTCCCAATGCCAGACCATCCCGCTCCTGTAACAGCTTCATGACCTCTTCCCTGATTTTCTCATTTCGAAAGGCAGTCGCGATAAACTTACCAGAGCCATCCGGCTCATCACCGGCAGAAAAGCCTCCCGGGAACATGATAATCTGTGCTGCCCGAATCCCCTTGCTGAACAATTCTACGGAATCCCGGATTCCCTGGGCGTCCAGATTCTTGAATACTGCCGTCTGTACCTGCGCACCAGCCCGTTCAAAGGCCCTGGCAGAATCATATTCACAGTTGGTACCTGGAAAGACCGGTATAAATACCCTTGGCTTCGCTGTTTTATGCTTGCATACATATATTTCCTTGGTATCAAATACATCCGTACGAACCGGCTTTTGCTCTACTGCCGACCGGGTTGGATATACGGATTCTAAGGTTCCGGTCCATGCCTTCAGCGCTTCTTCCATGGAAATCACCATATCTCCATAAGTAAAGGCGGCTGTTTCCGTAACATGTCCGATTATCGTTCCTGCCACGCCTAACTGGGTTACATACTCCGGAGCCACTTCCACAATCACAGAACCATAGTCTCTGGCAAGCAGCGCTTCCTTCGGAATTCCCTCCAGTGCCACGCCCAGCTTATTCCCAAATGCCATC
Source organism: Clostridium sp. (assembly GCA_023667695.1). Classification (GTDB taxonomy): domain Bacteria; phylum Bacillota; class Clostridia; order Lachnospirales; family Lachnospiraceae; genus CAG-632. The sequence continues at coordinate 170,137 of JAMOZY010000002.1, forward strand.
TTGCTGACTGCTTCCAGGATACCGCCAAATCCAACTGCATAGGAGGAACTGATTTTTCCTGCCCGGATTGCCTGATACAAATCATGGTAGATTGCCATGGCATACTGATAGTCCGGAATTTCATATGCATCCTTGCGGATGTCAATTTTTACCAATACATTACCAGCCTTTTTCAATTCCGGTGTTACAACATGCTTCCCACTGGCAACATCAACGGCAAAGGATACCAGGGTTGGCGGTACATCAATTTCATTAAAGGAACCGGACATACTATCCTTGCCGCCTATGGAAGGAAGTCCCAGTCCAATCTGTGCATCATAGGCACCCAGCAGGGCTGCCATAGGCTTTCCCCAACGCTCCGGCTTGTCTCCCAGACGCTCAAAATATTCCTGGAAGGTAAAGCGGATTCTGGATACATCCCCACCGGAGGCTGCAATCTTCGCTACAGAATGAAGCACCGCATAAATTGCTCCATGATACGGACTCCAGCTTGACAGATACGGGTCATATCCATAACTCATCATGGTAACGGTATCCGTCTTTCCCTTCATGACCGGAAGCTTAGCAATCATAGTCTGGGTCGGCGTCAACTGATAAATACCGCCATATGGCATCGTAACCGTCCCAGCTCCAATGGAGCTGTCAAACATTTCTACCAGACCCTTTTGGGAGCAGACATTTAAATCTGCCAATGTATTCAGCCAGGCTTTCTTTACATCTTCCAGTTCCGGAAGCGGAGCAAAATAGTTCTCTTCCTGCTTTGGCATCTCAACGACTACATTCGTTTCCTGATGGGCGCCATTGGTATCCAGAAATGCCCGGGACAGATTCACGATTTCTTTTCCTCTCCAGCAAAGCACCAGCCTTGGCTCTTCCGTCACCTCAGCCACTACCACTGCCTCCAGATTCTCTTCTGCTGCATAGGCAAGCATCTGCGCCGTATCCTTCGGGTCTACCACGATGGCCATACGCTCCTGGGATTCCGAAATTGCCAGCTCTGTACCATCCAGGCCTGCATATTTCTTTGGTACCAAATCCAGATTTACCCGAAGGCCGTCTGCTAATTCTCCAATGGCAACGGAAACACCGCCCGCTCCAAAATCATTACACTTTTTAATCAAATGGGCAACCTCTTCCCGCCGGAACAAACGCTGAATCTTACGCTCCGTTGGCGCATTTCCTTTTTGAACCTCGGCACCACAGGTATCCAGTGACTCTACCGTATGTGCCTTAGAGGAACCGGTAGCGCCGCCGCAGCCATCCCGTCCGGTACGCCCTCCAAGAAGGATAATCTGATCCCCCGGGTCGGAATTCTCACGAATCACACAGCGTCTTGGCGCCGCTCCCATGACTGCGCCAATCTCCATACGCTTGGCTACATAATCCGGATGATAGATTTCATTGACCAGACCAGTTGCAAGGCCAATCTGATTGCCATAAGAGCTATAGCCTTGTGCCGCTCCGGTTACAATCTTCCGCTGCGGAAGCTTGCCCACCATGGTTTCTGACAATGCTTTCGTTGGGTCTGCCGCGCCAGTCACACGCATGGCCTGATAGACATAGGAGCGTCCGGAAAGGGGGTCCCGGATAGCACCGCCCAAGCAGGTTGCCGCACCGCCAAAAGGCTCAATCTCCGTCGGATGGTTATGGGTTTCATTTTTGAAGCTGACCAGCCACTCCTCCGTCCTTCCGTCAATTTCAACCGGAACCACAATGCTGCAGGCATTAATTTCATCGGATTCCTCCTGATCTGCCAGCTTTCCTTCTGCCTTCAGCTTCTTCATGCCCATTAAAGCAATATCCATCAGACAGATAAACTTATCCTCTCTTCCTTTATATAATACCGTCCTTGCCGCTTCATAGGCCTGAAAGCTCTTTTCAATAGCCGGCTTATAGTACCCCTCGCCAAAGGTAATATTCTTTAACTCTGTGGAAAAGGTAGTATGACGGCAGTGGTCAGACCAGTAAGTATCCAGCACCCGGATTTCGGTCATGGATGGATTCCGGTGTTCTTCCTTCCTAAAATAGTTCTGAATATGCTGAAAATCTTTCAAGGTCATTGCCAGACCAAGGGAATCATACAATTCTCGTAAAGCTGCCTCATCCATATCCTGAAAACCGTCAAAAATCATGACATCCTCCGGCTCATCAAAAACAGCAGTCAGAGTTTCCGGCTTTTCCATAACAGACTCTCTGGAATCCACCGGATTAATACAATGTCCTTTAATCCGCTCCAACTCCTGCTCTGTCAGACGACCTTCGATGACATAAGTCGTTGCGGAACGTATAATGGGGTCTTCTTCCTCATTTAGCAGCTTTACACACTGCTCGGCAGAATCCGCTCTCTGGTCAAACTGTCCCGGCAGGTATTCCACACTAAATGCCTGTTCCGTATCCGTTTGAAGAAATTCCTCTTCATACAAAATATCTACCGGAGGCTCTGAAAACACAGTTCCCAATGCTTTCTGATAAGTAGCCTCTGATAAATTCTCGATATCATAACGAACCAGTACCCGTACTCCGGTTACCGGAATGTTCAGATAACTCCGAATCTCATCATACAGTTCTCCTGCCTTTACCCCATACTCCTTTTTCTTTTCCACATAAATCCGCTTTACTTTGCTCATAATGCCCTCCATTTTGTAAATAGCTCCAGATTCAATGCTTATTCATGAATCTTTTTTATCATTCGAAATACGACCGAATTCTGAAATACCATTGGTTTAATCTGCTGGTAAAAGATAACTCCATCTGTCGGCGCCACCAGCCGGGAAATCACATCCCCCCGGAAAGAATCCACAATCTCTGCCAGAATCTGTCCCCGCACCACCTCGGTATTCGTAGACACCTTCTTCCGGAAAAAGCCCGGCATATCCGACCGTATATTTAGCAAATCATTCTCCTCCACTATCGTAGAGATATATCCACTATGACAATTATACCGTATAATACCCATCCGGGTCAAAAACCGGAGAACTGCCGATACCCCCTGCCTTGCCCGTTCTTCATCAATCCGTTCCGTTGCGCCTGTATAAACGGAAAATGCACTGGTGCCGCTTTTCTGCCAGTTATAATTCAAGGTGGTACTGTCAAAAGCCCGCTCCGTAGAAGTCAACACATATGGCATTCCAAACAAATTCGCAAGACTGGTATTCCTAGCGCCTTCCTCATTCAGCCGGATATGGGGAATGAATTCTCCTCCCAGATAAAAGCTGGCAAACTGTATCCCATACCGATAGCCCTTTACCCGCTCCATCACTGCAGCCGCAATCCGGCTGGCAGCCGGCCCCTCCGGATTGCCGGGAAAGGCACGGTTGATATCTGCATCATCCGATACCCAGAACTTCTTGCCTACATTCATTGCATTGTAATTCAAAGACGGAATCACCAGAATTTCTTTATTTGCAACAATAGCCCCCTTTGCTTCCAGCTGCTCCAGCTTCGAAATCAACTGGGAACACATATAAAGCTGCTGGAATTCATTTCCCCGCATAGCGCCGATAATACAGGCCGCCGGTTCTCCATGTCCGAACCGGTAACCAATAATGGTATATTCCCCTCGGAATGCTGTATTCATATTAAAAATGATTTCTTTGTTCATTCCAGACCGCCTCCGTAAATCCGGGCGATTAACGCACCTTCTTCTACTGCCGGATACTCCCGGAAGGTAAATACCAGCCCGTCACAAGGAGCATAGATTTTCTCTTCCACCGAGCCGGTAATCACATCCACAATGGTTCCGATTTTTTCACCCTTTTTCACCCGCATGGAATGCTTGATGTTCGGCACAAAAAGTCCACTGCTTTCCGCATTGACAAACCAGACATCTCCGTCTGTAGCGGTAATGGGCTGCCGTACCTCCTTTACCTCTCCCTGCCAGATTCCGATTTTCTTCATCAAAGAAAAAATACCATCTACAATCTGCTCACAATAATCATAATCAATACGCAAGGCAACTCCGGCTTCAATTACCATGGATTTCACTCCGATGGCATTTAAGGCATAGGCCAGACTTCCGGGACGGACACTGGTAGAAGGATGAATCCAGACCAGCTCGGTATTCAGCATCTGAGCATAAGGCATAACGGACTCGATTACATCATCATTTAACCGTACCTGTGGAATCTCCCGAATCAGGGAATTGCTGGAATGAATATCCAGACAGATATCAGCCCCCGCCATGTCTTTAATGATTCTGGAAGCAGCATGCTCCAAAATAGCCCCGTCCTCGTCCCCCGGAAAAACCGTGTTCATATCCACGTCCATCAAAGGAAAATCCCGGGTCTGGGCATCCAGGCCAAGAGGATTCATAGCCGGATAAATATCAATAATACCAGTCAGATTCGAAAACTCTTCTTTGATTCTCCGAATCACCTGGTAGCAGATATATTGTCCACACAGTTCATCTCCGTGACTGCCGGAAGCAATACACAACCGCTTTTCTGTTCCGGTACATTCATCCGGCGCCAGGCGGTTCTTCTTAATCCGCATAACCTCTTCTACTAACATTTCTACCGATACCACTGTATCTATCATCCTTTTATCACTTCCTTACTGAAACTTTTCCCTATGATATCAAAGGAGGCTGTCCCCAAATTCAGACATCACAATCTGTTATTCAGGTCAGCCTCCTTTACAATCATCCGAAATCTCCCCTGTCTTCCCAGGTCTGTTATTTTTCGATTACCTTTGTCAGGGTTGCAATCAACTGCTCTGCATCAAACGGCTTTGGAATAAATTCATCTGCGCCGCTTTCCACTGCTTCTACCATTTTGCTTTTCTGTCCGGCAGCCGTTACCATTACCACCTTCGACTCCGGATATGCTTCCTTGATTTTTTTCAATCCGCCGATTCCATCCAGCACCGGCATGGTAATATCCATGGTTACTACGTCCGGCTGCAATTCTACATAACGGTCATAGCCTTCCTGTCCATTGGTCGCTTCCCCAACAACAGTATGCCCTGCCCCCTCCAGGATTCCTCTTAAAATCTTACGGGATGTCCTTGAATCATCTACAATCAAAAAATTAGCCATGCTTACACCTCTCCTGTTTCTTATTCTAACTACTGACTAATCTGCCATTTGGCTTCTAAGCAGATTACCAATTCCAGTCTTTTGCCGGAAATATACATCGGCATCCGATACATCGGACCCTCTGTCTGAATCTTAGTTTCCTCTGTATACATAGCCGGCGGCATTAATTCCAGCTCAATATCCTCTTCTGACAGCTTGCTTGCATATAAGCCATTGTTACAATTAATAAACTCACAAACCGAATCCAGCGAATCCAAATCGATGTCCTCGAATTCTTCTCTGCCAAAGGTAGAAGCCGCAGCCAGAACCGCTTCCTTTTCACCGGAAATGCCAACAAAAAAGCTAAATTCACCCGTCAACTCCTGGCTTGCAATAAACGGTACGGTAATACTGTTCACCTTCTCTGCCTGCTCCAGGCGGAGATCCGTATCAATGAAACGGTTCACACTTCTTGCCATTAACGCAATATAATCCTTCATAATCGGCGGAATCGAAGATTCCTTCAAAAATACCGGTACAATATTATCCAAATCACTGCTCTTGATTGCATCCAAATCTAAGGCGCTGAACCGCTCTTCCTTCTTATACAGCTTCAATTCCTTTTGAATTCCTTCTAAGGTTAAATAGCCATGATCCGTCAGAGCCTGTACAAATAACAGATACTGGTCTCCCTGCTTTTTTAATAAGGATTCCACCTGCTCCTCCGTCAGATATCCCTTCTCAACTGCAATATCTCCAAACCTGCGGTCCTGCATCTGCTGAAGCTGATTCACCTGCTCCGCCTGTTCCTCTGTCATCAGGCCATTTACGATTGCCAGCAGCCCCATTTTCAATCTGGCGCTCTTTATCTCCTCTAACATTTCCTTATACTGATCGACGGTAATGACAGCCTTATCCACCAGATATTTTCCAAAATAAATCCCAAACATAATATGTCCTCCACTTTAAAATATATGTATACACCCAAGTAAACCTTATTATACATAACCTTATGACCAAAGTCAACAATTCCACATGCACAGAGAAGCTAAGATTTCATTGAATATTTTGTGCAAATTTCGTATAATCAGTTTATAAGCTTTTAGAGAGGGGTTCTGTATGTCCATCAAAAAATCTCTGCAGTCATCGCTGGTAGTAAATGCAAGTATTCCTATTATTATTTTTGCTGCCCTGTCCGTTGTGATTGCATTTTACAATTATTTAAACGTATCCAGGGATGCCGTTACGGCAACTGCGGAAAATTATCAAAAGGGCTTTGAAGCACAATTGAATACGCAGATTGTGGAGCTGGAAGCCCTTGCAGCAAATGCAGAAATCAGCGGTCTGCTGTCCCAGGCCTCCGACCATCCGGAACCAAGCCCGGAGGCTGATAGTGCTTCCTCCAGGGAAATACATACCCATTTGAGGCAGGCCTCCAACAGCTTTGGCAATCATGTAATCTATAGTGTCTTTAATACCGCCGGATATGTGGTTTCCAGCTCTGAGGATGCCCTGGTAGGTGATTACAGTCACTACATCGAGGACATGGCGGTCACTCTGACTGCTACCCAGGTAAACTCTACCATCATCCTAAACGGCGTATCCAATGCCATTCATATCATGGCGCCGGTTTCATCTGGCAGCCATGCCTGTGTCGGCGTTCTGGTTGCCAGTGTGGATGCGGATTACTTCGGAAGCTTTATATCCAATGAAACCAATACCTATCTGCTGGACCACGCATCCAACAGCCTGCTGGGTATCCAGTTTCAGAAGGAAGAAGTAAAAAAAGAGGCGGTTGCCTGTCTGATTCATTATGAAGATAACCGCGAATCCTGTGGAAGCATCCTTATCTGGAAGGGCTTGTCCTTTGAGCTTTACGGCTACAGCATTATGCCGGAATATCACTGGGTTTACCTGGTACAGCAGGATACTGCCCTGTTCCAGTCTCAGGTCGGTTTTCTTCCAACGCTAATGGCTGCCGTAATCATTATTTTTCTGTTTATCACCATCCTGACCAGCTCCAGGCTGGCAAAGAAATATTGCAATCCGATTTTTCTTCTAAAGGAAAAAATGCTGCAGGCATCCCAGGGTGATTTGACCGTCCATTGCGAGATTGAATCCCAGGATGAATTTGGCGAGTTGTCAGACCATTTTAATAATATGATGCAGATTATTTCCAATAACTATATTGAACTGAATGAAACCAAGGAGCAGTTGGAAAATAGCCAGGAGGAATTAACAGAAAATTACACCCAGATTGAAAAGCTGGCCTATACGGATACCCTGACCGGACTTGCCAACCGGATGTCCTTTATGACACAGGCCCATGATATTTTTCATCAGTCCGGAGACCTTAGCAAGCGTGCTGTATTTTTCATCGACCTTGATAACTTTAAAAATGTAAATGATACTCTGGGACATGACTACGGCGATTTGCTGTTACAACAGATTGCAGAGAAGCTGAGCAGCTACATGTCGGAAGGTGACATCCTTGCCCGAACCGGCGGTGATGAGTTTCTCGTATTAAAAAATCAATGGCAGTCAACGGATGAATTGGACCGATTTGCAGCAAACCTGATTACCATTGTAAATCATCCCTTTGACCTGGATGGTGAAATCGTTCATGTATCTATGAGCGTTGGCGTAGCAGTCTTTCCACAGGATGGTCTGACCGTCAATGAACTGATTAAAAATGCAGATATTGCTATGTACTCAGCCAAAACAGCCGGAAAAAGCGGTTATTGCTTTTTTAACAGCTCCATGGAGGATGATGTCAATCATAAAAACGACATTGAGGAAATCCTCCGTAATGCGATTCAAAACCGGGAGGTTTACCTGCTGTATCAACCGCAATGTGATATAAAAACCGGGCGAATTACCGGATGTGAGGCGTTGATGCGGATTCGAAACGGCTATCTGGGACAGATTCCTCCGGTAGAATTCATTCCGATTGCAGAAGAAACCGGCATTATTCATGAATTAGGCGCCTGGGCGCTGGAACAGGCCTGTGGCTTTAACAAGCAGCTGCAGGACGCCGGCTATGAACCGGTAACCATGTCCGTCAACGTATCCATTGTACAGTTTAAGAACCCGGAATTCATCCCCCGTGTCAAAGCAATCCTGGAAAAAACCGGACTGTCACCGGAATATCTGGAAATCGAAGTAACAGAAAGTATATTAATGCAGTCCTTAGAACATAATCTCGTCATTCTTCAAGAGCTGCGGGAGATGGGAATCCGAATTGCCCTGGACGACTTTGGAACCGGCTATTCTTCCTTTAATTATCTGACCCAGATGCCGATTACTACGCTAAAGATGGACAAGTCCTTTATTGATAATATCAGTACCAACTCCAAGGACTGCTACATTGCGGAAACCATTATCTCCCTTGCCCATAAGCTGGGGATTTCCGTAGTGGCAGAGGGTGTGGAAACCTCAGACCAGCTCCAGATTCTAAAGGAGAATTCCTGCGATATTCTCCAAGGGTACCTGTTCAGCCGGCCGATACCGGATGAGCATTACCGAAGTCTGCTGGAGGTCCGCCCTTCGGAATAATCATAGGACAGTCAAAGAGCCATCCGGTTTTAAGAAAAACAAACCGCTTTCCATAACAAAAGCTACGGAAAGCGGTTTGTTTTTTGATTTGATTGAATTATCTGTATCCTTGTCCTTCATGATTAATGGAAGCAATGATTTCCAATAATCGTGTAATTTCCATAGGCTGCATAATTTGCATACCTTACATTGATAAAGCTGGTATAGCCTCCAATATTGTTGACACCTGCCAGAGCCTCATTCGCCGCCTGCTGTGCCTGAGGAAGCGGTCCATTATTCAGGAAACCAACCATAACGCTTCCATTGACGGTTGGAAACTGCCCCTTGGCATAAATCACATCACTCATCGTACTTCCATAATAACCGCTTCTTAAACGGTTCAACACGACGTTGGCAACTGCAAGCTGTCCTTCATATGGCTCAGAGCCAGCCTCCATGCTGACCAGACATGCCAGCAGATAAGCATCATCATAGGATACCTGGGTTGGCGCCTGCTGTACAGTGTCAACCGGAACCGAGTTACTTACCGCCTGTGCCAGCGCTAATGCCTGTTCTGCGGCCTCCCGTTCCCGCTGTGCTTCCAACGCAGCGGCAATCCGCTCCTGCTCCTCTTCTATGGTAACAGCCGTATCCAGCTTGTACTCTACGGATAAGAATTCTGCTGATACATAACCTTCCAGATTGTCATCCACCAATACCTTATACCAGCCCTCCAGTGCTTCCATTACGAAAACCTGGTCATCCCGGTTCAACAGTCCAATCACCTCGGATTCCGTGCTGGTTTCCTGACGCACCCGCAGGATATCACCGGTTACGGTTCCAATATTTTTCCCATATTCCTCCGCCAAAGGCTCTGCCGCCTTGCCGGTCAGAATGAATTCCGTCTTTACATAGCCACTGACATTGCCGGATGTAATCTGGGTCCATTCCCCTTCCACTCCTACAATATCACCAACACAGCCCGGATACATCTTTCCTATCAGTTCGGAATCTACGCTGGCTGCTGCACGCACATTCAAGGTGTCCGTAATATTCGCAATAAATCTTCCATCATATGGAGAAGCCTCCGGTGTAGCTACCAGGGGAACATCTATGGACTCGGTAGAGCTTTGTACCAGTTCCTCATAAATATCACTACCCTCTATCGATGACATAATGACAGGGGCTGTAGAATCGGCAGATGTCTCTGCTTCCGAATTCATATGCAGCTTAATTCCAATCGCTGCTGCCAATACACTTAAGGTTGCTATCCCTAATGCTATTCTACCTGTGAAATTGTTTCTTCCATATGTGGTACGTCTCATAATAACTTCTCCATTTCGAACAGTTTTTAATAATCTGTTATGAATTGTTACATTTTTATTACAGACATAATATAGCAGATTCCATATTGCATGTCAAGTTGTCCTATGTCATAATCTTTTAAGAAATCTTTGTATAAAATGTAAGAAAGGAACCATAGCAATGGCCCAGCTTCGTTTGGATAAATACCTGGCAGACGCCGGAATCGGCAGCCGCAGCCAGGTAAAACAATACCTGAAAAAGGGAATGATTTCCGTCAATGACCATATCATCCAATCCGGTGATGTTAAAATCCGTCCCGGAACGGACCAGGTCTGCTGCCAGGGACAGCCGGTGCTTTGGGAGGAATTTGTTTATTACATGCTGAACAAGCCCGCCGGATATGTCAGTGCAACGGAGGACAATACCTGTGAAACCGTTCTTGCCCTGATACCGGATACTTCCCATGCGAATCTGTTCCCCGTAGGCAGACTGGATAAGGATACCGAAGGTCTGCTTCTGATTACCAACGACGGAGGACTGGCCCACCGGCTTTTGTCTCCGAAAAAGCATGTAGACAAAACCTATTATGTAGAGGTAGATACTCCGATTCCCGCTACTGCCTTCCGCCAGTTTCAGGAAGGAATGGATATCGGAGAACAGCATCGGACGCTGCCTGCTGTTCTGGAAATCCTTTCTCCTGTCACCGCACACCTTACCATCCAGGAAGGGAAGTTTCATCAAGTGAAGCGTATGTTCCATGTTGTGGGCTGTGAGGTTACCTATCTAAAACGAATCCGCATGGGTTCTCTGGAGCTGGATGCCTCTCTGCCACCCGGCGGCAGCCGGAAGCTGACACCGGAGGAGCTGAATGCTTTATCACGTTAACGCATTGACACAACCAGCGTTTCGGGATACAATATGGAAAGCATAAAAAAGAAGGGTATTATTATGAATTTATCCAGTCATTTTACAATTGGATTTATTGGGTTGGGGCTGATTGGAGGCTCTATTGCCAAATCCATCCGGAGAATTTTTCCGGATTATACCATCGTTGCCTTTGATGTTGACCGGAATGCACTGCAGGTGGCAGTTCAGGATGGTACGGTTACAATACCGGCAGAACAGATTGATTCGGTTTTCGCTCCATGTGATTATATTTTCCTGTGCGCACCGGTTCATTATAATATTGAATACTTATCTCTGTTAAAGCCCCTGATGAAGCCGGATTGTATCCTGACGGATGTGGGCAGTGTCAAAACGGATATCTATCAGGCGGTCCTGGACCAGGAGCTGAATGATTTCTTCATCGGCGGTCATCCCATGGTAGGCTCGGAACGCTCTGGCTATGAGGCTGCCAGTGACCACCTGATTGAAAATGCGTATTACTTTATCACGCCCTCTTCTTCTGTGGAACAGACACGGGTGGAAGAATTCAGCACCTTCATTGAGGATTTGGGTGCCATTACCATTATATACTCCCCAGCCCGTCATGACCAGACTACAGCATACATCAGTCATATTCCCCACATCATCGCTTCGGAGCTGGTGAACCTGGTACGGGAAAAGGATGATTCCAAGGGAATGAACCGCCAGCTGGCGGCAGGCGGCTTCAAGGACATTACCCGGATTGCTTCCTCCAATCCGATTATATGGGAGCATATTCTTCTTAGTAATCCCAACAACATCATTGCCGGTCTGGAGGAATACATCGAAGATTTGCAGCAAATCGTACAGGCTATTCTTAAAAAGGACGCCCGCTATATCCATGATTTCTTTCAGAATGCACAGGAATACCGGGACTCGATTCCCAATAATGCTACCGGCGTTATCCGGATGAATTATGAGATATTCGTGGATATTCCGGATGAACCCTGTGCTATTGCCGGAGTAATTAACTGCATCGGCACAAGGAATATTAATCTAAAGAATCTTGGCATCTCCCATAACCGGGAGGATGAGGAAGGGGTACTGCGGATATCCTTTTATGAAAAAAAGGATGCAGATGCCTCTGCCGCACTATTACGGGAGCAGGGCTATATGGTATACGAACGATGAGCCAACGGTGCGGTTTGGCATTTATTCTCTATAAAACCATTGGATAAAATAAGGAGCATAGTATGTTAGTTACAAAAAAAACTTCTCTGAAGGGTGCGCTTACCGTTCCGGGAGATAAGTCTATTTCACACAGAACCATTATGCTGGGGGCATTGGCGGAAGGCACGACTGAGGTCCATGGCTTTCTACAGGGAGCGGACTGTCTGTCCTCGATTGCCTGCTTTCGGAGCATGGGAATCGAAATTGAAAATCAGCAGACAGTTGTCCGAATCCATGGGAAAGGACTTCATGGCTTACAGGCTCCCGCTGCCGTTTTGGATGTCGGGAACAGCGGCACCACCACCCGGCTTATGTCCGGTATCTTAGCCGCTCAGTCCTTTTCCTGTACTGTAACCGGAGACAACTCCATTCAGAAGCGTCCCATGGGACGAATCATCACTCCATTATCCCAAATGGGTGCGGATATTACCAGTCTCCGGAACAACGGCTGTGCGCCTCTCCATATCCAGGGTCGTCCATTAACCGGAATCCATTATGTATCACCAGTGGCTTCTGCCCAGGTAAAATCTGCCATCCTTTTGGCTGGACTGTATGCAGAAGGGGAAACCAGCGTTACAGAGCCTTATGTATCCAGAAATCATACGGAATTAATGCTGGAGGCCTTCGGCGGTGATATTCATTGCAATGATACCACTGCTACCGTCCGTTCCATTCCAAGACTGGAGGCACAGAACATTTCTGTTCCGGGCGATATCTCCTCTGCCGCTTATTTCATTGCCGCCGGACTGATTACACCTCATTCCTGCATTACCATTCGCAAGGTAGGAATCAACCCTACCAGAGATGGTATCCTGGAGGTTTGTCAGGCAATGGGTGGGGATATTCAGATTGAAGTCATCCCACAGACCGTCGGAGAACCGGTTGCCGATATTACCGTTCGTACCAGTCAGTTGAAGGGAACCGTAATCGGAGGCAGTATGATTCCAAGATTGATTGATGAAATACCCGTTATTGCCATTCTTGCCTGCTTTGCAGAAGGCACTACTGTCATTCAGGATGCCCAGGAACTAAAGGTGAAGGAGTCCAACCGAATTGATGTCATGGTAAAGAACCTGACTGCCATGGGGGCTGATATTGAAGGAACCGATGATGGGATGGTCATTCATGGCGGTATGCCATTGCATGGTGCAGTCATTGACAGCCAGTTAGACCACCGTATCGCCATGAGCTTTGCCATTGCTGGTATGAACGCAGATGGAGAAACTGAAATCACAGGTGGAGAATGTGTCACGATTTCCTATCCGGACTTTTATCAGGATTTAGCAACGCTATCCAGGTAGCGTTTTTTCTCATTATGCAAAAAGTCCTCCACCCTGCGGTGAAGGACTATACGTTGACCCATCCCTGATTCGAATTACCACTCTTTGGTAAGCTCTGATTCTTCAATTCCATATAAGCGTTGAAATTCTTTTTTGTCCTTCTCACTTTTTATCAGCATGATATCTTCAAACCTTCCGGTTTCTAAATCCTTAAAGCCTGCCACCTGCTCTCCGGTGCAAATGCTGGCACGGATTACCGGTTTTTTCCTGCTTTTATCGTATTCTAATTTTATGCTCTCTTTTTTTCTTCCAAACATTCCGTACCTCTTGAACCCTTATCTTGCGCTTTCTATTTCAATATGGAGCTGGCTTTCTGCCTTTGGGTGTCGATTATGCCCCGGGATTAACCGAATTCATTCCGCTGAATCCGGACCTGGTTAAAATGCTCTAACAGATATGCGACATCCTCTTGTCTGGTGCTGATATTGGGGATGGATAACACTTCCTGTCCAGCCTCATTCATCGCCCGAAGTCCATAACTGGTTAATTGATTCTCTTCTTCCTTCGTACTGTTCGAAACGGTCATGGCATAACGAATCATCTTTTTTCAGCTCCTTCACAATTTTGTACAGTGCTTTTGTCTGTACCCTTATTGTACCTTGAAAGAGCCTGGAAACCCACGGTTAACCTTCGTATTTTTTCGACCTCTTTATTGCAATTTCAAAAAGGCTAACCGTTTTACCGCCTCCTGTGCATAGATACTGTCTCCGCCATTCTCCGCTACGAAAGCAAGACACTCCCGTTCCTTTTCCTTATTTTCAAAATGCTGATAAACTCTGGCAAGAAAATAGCGGCTGTATACCTGTGTTAGTCTTGGATTTTCTTTTTCCAGACACTCCAAGAAAAATGCTTCCGCTCCTTCATAATTTCCCTGCTCCATGGCCAGCAGAACCTTCTTCATCTGATAAGCCTGCTCCATGGCTTCCCGACTGGATTTTAAAAGTCTGGGTTCTTCAAGGACTTCCTTTATCTGCATCAACATCTGTTCAGCCTGCTCCATATTATGAAGTCGTAAATATATCGCCGCCAGATTATTATAATAGGTAATTTTATAATTAGCACCGGATGCATTATTCGGAAATTCTACCGGTGTACTTAACAATAACTCCAAACTTTTTTCTGTTTCTCCCAAATCCAGATAGGCAACCGAAAGATTGAGCTTTATCGTTTGCTCATGTCGGTTCTTCACCTGCTGGGTCACAAAAAGATGCTGCTGCTTTTGAAACCCTTCCCATGTATTCTTAAAGTCCTGGATTCTGCATTCCTCTGACCGAATTCTTGCCAGTTTATTCAACCGCTTTCCCAACAGCAATTGATAAACGAATACACAGCAGACTACCCATATTAACATAAACGGCAGCCAAACCAGAAATTCAGCGTATTCCATACCTCCCGGCATCATCCTCGCAATCACTATTCCAAGCAAAAACGCTCCTCCAAAGGCTGCAACAAAATACCAGATAAACAAGTCCTTATAAAAATTCATATTCCACCACCGCTCCTTACATTATTTATTGTATCTTATCAAAATCATCTCCATGGGTCCGCTTTCCAATTTCGTTTTTGAACATTTCTGCAATATCCGATGGACCATTCCACCAGAGCTTGGATTCTTCCTCGTATAACAATCTTCCAGTATTGGAAGTCATAAATCTTGGCAATAATTCGGTTGCTCTTACCTGCATATCCTCAGCAAGCTCATCTATAATCATTGTTATAAGCAAATCAATTGCATTTTTCTTTTTTTTCTCTAAGGTCTGCATTTCTATAGCCATATTTGCTCACTTTCTATAAATGTAAGACATTTTAATGCCCTATCCGTTCTAAAACAAAACTGATCCTGTAATCGTTCCGGAAGCAACAAACCAACACATATCTCATCTGCAGATTTCGTACCAATTTCTCCAAATACGCCTGCCATATAGGTTGTTATCGTCGCATTCGTATTATCATTTGCTATTTTTCCGGCAATGATATCAAAATTCTTCAATTCCTGAACAATCTCCGAAAAATCATTCTTTCTTCTATGTCCAACAATACAGTGAAGCCAATCCGCATCTGTTGTAGGATATGTTTTAATTAATAATTCCAAAGTGGCTTTGAATTGAAATACCGATATCATACCATAGTTCTGCCCAGCATCTACAATACCATTTGCCATTGCTTTTCTGGTACTGATTTTTGTAAAATTCTCCGCCTGCTGCCGCGAGGTAGTAAGATAGAACCCTTGACCAAAATCTTTATATTTTGCACATTGTTTCCAATCAGGGATTTGCACCTCACAGTAGCTTCCATGATATAAAACCGTATCATTTGTTAGCTCCTGCAATATCTTCGACCCCCTTATTTTTTAAATATGCTGCAATATCTTCAAATACTGCTTCATCACCCTCGACATGAAAGATACCAAAGCCTTCCTCAATATACTGCAAAACATCATACGCTTCAAATATTGCAACAATTCTTTCCATCGGCTGATTCCATCTCTCAAAAGCCAGTCTTATCATTCTTGTCTGCATATATATTATTTGCTGTCTTTCGTTCATAGTCACCACCATGTCCTTCCATTCCCTGCCCGGTAACAGGCACACCTGTCACAGAATCAGCATCGCATCCCCAAAGCTAAAGAACCGATACCGCTCCGATACCGCTCTTTCATAAGCATGTAAGACCGTCTCCCGGTCTGCCAGAGCAGATACCAGCATAATCAATGTGGACTCCGGCAAATGAAAGTTCGTAATCAGACAATCCACCGTCTTAAACACATAACCCGGATAGATAAAAATATCGGTCCATCCACTGGATGCCGGAACATGGCCATCTTCATCCGCTACCGATTCTATGGTTCTGGTACTGGTGGTTCCTACTGAAATCACCCGCCCGCCTGCTGCCTTCGTCTCATTTATCATCTTTGCCGCTTCCTCGTCTACCATATAGAATTCCGAATGCATATGATGCTCTAACACATTCTCCTCCTTGACCGGCCGAAAGGTTCCCAGGCCTACATGGAGAGTAACCTTCGCAATCCGGATTCCCTTCGCCTCTATCCGTTGCAGCAGCTCCTTCGTAAAATGCAGACCCGCTGTCGGTGCAGCAGCAGAACCGTCATACTTAGCATATACGGTCTGATACCGGTTCTTATCCTGCAGTTGATGGGTAATATAGGGTGGAAGCGGCATTTGCCCCAGTTGGTCTAACAGCTCCTCAAAGATTCCTTCATACTCAAATCGAATGAGCCGGTTTCCTTCCTCTACCACATCGATTACTTCTCCGGTCAATAATCCGTTTCCAAAACAGATTCTGGCACCGACTTTTGTCTTCTTTCCTGGTTTTACCAGCGTTTCCCAGACCTTTTCTTCCTTTCGTTTCAGAAGCAGGACTTCTATGGAGGCTCCGGTTCCCTCCTTCACCCCCATGAGTCTTGCCGGAATTACCTTTGTATTATTGATGACCAGACAATCCCCCGCATTCAAATAATCGATAACATCATAGAAATGCTTATGTTCGATTTCACCCGTATCCCTATGAAGCACCATCAGCCTGGAATTATCCCGCTGTTCCAGAGGGTCCTGGGCAATCAGCTCCTCCGGCAGCTCATAATTAAAATCACTTCGTTTCATATTAATAACCTTATTCTACAGGCTGGCAAAGCCTTCACCTGTTTCTATCCATTCTCTGCGTATCCCGAACCGCTTAGCTGCGAAGCTCGATGCCCAGCTTCTTCAAGCCTTCCACAATCTTTTCCGTAATGGCATTCACTTCATTTGCCTCCAGATTCCGGTCCTTCGCCCGGAAGGTCATGGTATAGGCAACGGACTTTTTCCCCTTGCCTACCTGCTCTCCTTCGTATACATCAAAAAGCTGATAGCTTTCCAACAGCTTACCGCCATGCTTCTTAATCACAGCTTCTACCTGTCCTACAAAAATAGTCTTCTCCATTACCATACTCAGGTCTCTGGTACTTGCCGGGAACCTGGCAACTCCCTCGTACTTCCGGTCAAAGGTAGCAAGCTCCGCCAGCCTCGGCAAATCAAGAACCGCTACATAAACCTCTCCCTTCATATCATAATTATCCACTACCTCCGGATGAAGCTGACCGATATATCCCAGTACCATATCCTCCTTCCGGATTGCTGCCTGACGCCCCGGATGCAGGAACGGATAACCGCCCTGGGGATCATAGGTAAATGCATGGAACAGTCCCAGCTTCTGAAATAACTCCTCTACCACACCCTTCATGGTAAAGAAATCCCCTTCTCCATACATGCCAAGGGTCAGCATCTTCCGCTCCTCCGGAAGCTCCGTTAACGGCAATGCCTTTGGCAGATAGATATTTCCGATTTCATATAATCTGGCATTTTTATTTCTACGATTATAATTGGTTGCCAGAGAAGTAATCATTCCATTTAAGGAAATGGTCCGCATAATGGAGAAATCCTCTCCTAATGGATTGGCAATCACAATCGCCTTCCGAAGCTCTGAATCCGCCGGAATCAACAGCTTATCATACACCTTCGGACTTTCAAAGGAATAGGTCATACCGCCGGAGAAACCATTGTTTTCGCAGACATCCCGTACCACATCCTCTACCAGCATTTCAAAAGACTTCTTACCAACCGTAGCCTCTCCACAAGGAAGCGTGGACGGAAGCTTATCGTATCCATACAGCCGTGCCACTTCCTCTGCCAAATCTGCCATACAATGCAGGTCCTGACGATAGGTTGGAATGGTCAACTGATTGGTTTCCTTATTGTAAGTCAGTCCCAGCCGTCCGAAAAAGTCTAGCATCTGCTCCTCCGGCACCTTCATTCCCAGCAGGCGGTTCATCTTCTCCGGCTCAAATGGTAATTCCCAAGGCTCCACCGGATTCGGATAAATGTCAATCACGCCATCTACTACTTCTCCACAGCCCAATTCCTCCACTAGCTGACAGGCACGATTAATAGCCTCTAATGCCAGATTCGGGTCCAGTCCTTTTTCAAACTTGGAGGAAGCATCCGTCCGAAGTCCAATCCGTTTGGAAGCCAGACGGATATTCGTACCATCAAAGCATGCCGCCTCAAATAACAGGGTAGAAATGCTGTCCGTAACCATGGAATTTTCACCACCCATAATACCGGCAATACCAATCTCCTTTTCACCATCACAAATCATCAGCACACCGGAATCCAAGGTACGCTCCTGCCCGTCCAGGGTTATGAACTTATCTCCATCCTTGGCACGCTTTACTACAATCTTATGACCGGCAACCGTATCCAAATCAAAGGCGTGCATTGGCTGACCGTATTCTTCCATGACATAGTTGGTAATATCTACCAGATTATTAATCGAACGGATGCCCTGTGCCGCCAGCCGTTCCCGCATCCACTTTGGGGAAGGACCGATTTTTAAGTTCTTTACAACTCTTGCACAGTATCTTGGACAAAGGTCTGCAGCCTCCACCTCCACAGAGGCATATTGCTCTACTGCCCCACCCTTGGCGGTATCCGGTACCACCGGCGGATGGAAGGGCAGACCATAGGTAGCGGCGGCTTCCCGCGCCATCCCAATCATGCTAAAGCAATCCACCCGGTTCGAGGTAATCTCATACTCTACAACCGCATCATGTAATCCCAATGCTTCAATGGCATCCTCACCAGGCTTCACGCCGGAATCCTCTGGGAATACATAGACGCCATCCTCCGGTGCTTCGGGATACAGGTCCCGGGAAGAACCTAATTCTTCAATAGCACACATCATGCCAAAGGATTCTACCCCACGCAGCTTTCCTTTTTTAATCTTAATTCCATTTTCCGGCAGTGGACCGCCGTCATGTCCACCGGCTACCCTTCCGCCATCCAATACGGTAGGTACCAGGTCCCCTTCCTTCAGATTCGGTGCGCCGGTTACAATCTGAAGTGGTGCATCCGCTCCAATATCCACCTGACAGATAATTAATTTATCTGCATCCGGATGCCCTTCCATCTTCTCAATCCTGCCTACCACTATTTTCTCTAAATTCTTATCCTTTTTCTCGTAATTTTCTACATGGGAACCGGAAAGAGTAATGGCATCTACAAAATCCTCTACCTCTACATTCAAATCCGGTACATATGCCTTTAACCATGACATTGGTGTATTCATTCTATCCTTACCTCCTGAATCTCAATGAACAGCCATCCTTGCTGTCTATCATTCTCTATGCTTCTTTTTTTCTTCCTGTTTCTTATATTTACACGTTTTCTTTGTTCTATCTTTATCTTTCTGTCTGCAACATGACCTATGGCAGTTTTCCATACAGAAATCCGGCTCTCCTGCCTGTCAGCGAACGCCCTTAGAATTGCTTTAGAAAACGCATATCATTCTCGTATAACAAGCGCATATCATCAATCTCATATTTTAACAATGCCACCCGTTCCAGACCGATTCCAAAAGCAAATCCGGAATACTCCTCCGGGGCGATTCCACAATCCTTTAATACCTTCGGATGCACCATTCCACAGCCTAAGATTTCAATCCAGCCGCTTCCCTTACACATCCGGCATCCCTTACCGCCACATTTAAAACAGCTCACATCTACCTCTGCGCTTGGCTCTGTAAACGGAAAATGATGGGGCCGCAGCTTAATCCTGGTTTCCGGTCCAAAGAATTCTCTGGCAAACTGCTCTAAGGTTCCCTTCAAATCTGCAAAGGTAATATTTTTATCCACTACCAGGCCCTCAACCTGATGGAAGGAAGGGGAATGGGTGGCATCCACTTCATCCGAACGGAATACCCGCCCTGGCGCAATCATACGAATGGGCATTTTCCCGGTTTCCATAACTCTTGCCTGCACCGGTGAGGTCTGGGTACGCAGCAGGATGTCCTTTGTAATATAGAAGGTATCCTGCTCATCCTTTGCCGGATGATTTGCCGGAATATTCAATAACTCGAAGTTATAATGATCATATTCCACCTCCGGCCCTTCTACGATTTCATACCCCATACCGATAAATACCCGCTCCAACTCCTCTAAGGCAATCTGATTCGGGTGCCGGTGTCCCTTCATATGCATGGTTCCCGGAAGGGTAACATCAATTACTTCATTCTTCATCTTCTCTTCCCGAAGCCTTCTTACAATTTCCTTCTTTACATTCTCCAGCTTTTCTTCAATGGCAGAACGGGTATCATTCACCATCTGCCCTACCTTTGGGCGTTCCTCCGGAGCTACATCCTTCATACTCTTTAATACCTGGGTTAAATCTCCCTTTTTACCTAATACACTGACCTTAATCTCATTCAATGCATCCAGGTCCTTTGCTGCTTCAATCTTGGCAATGGCTTCCTCCCGGATTGCCTGTAGCTTTTCTTTCATGTTCTTTCCTCCTGTATTCCTTTCATTTCGAAACCGTTTTTGAATTTACCCCGCGGCATTCGTCAAATATCCATGTAAGCATGGCTATTTTCCTCATTGCCCGCGGAACTAAAACAGAAAGCCCGCCCCAAAAGGGACGAGCTGTCATCGCGGTACCACCCTGATTCCTGTATATTTCATACAGGCACTTAAATGATGTGTAACGCCATCACACGTTCTGTCCTACTGCTGCTTCAAACAGAAAGCTCCGGTGTGAAACTAAGAACAGACTCCTTCTTAAGAGGCTTTCAGCCGACGACCTCTATTCTCTGACAGGGAAATCCATTCCTTCCTGCACCATCCATGCTGATGTTCGATTTCTGTGCATATGCACTTGCTAACAACTGTTTCTATCATAGCCTTGAAGCCGTGAACTGTCAAGCTATTTTCGCTGAGCGGTTACTACATATTGTATCCATTCAGCCAGGTCTATTCATCCGTCGCCAAAGCATATATTGGCTACATACTTCCCTGATAGGATAGAAACCGGTTATTGACGTCTACATATTTCCCTTTTGCAATGCTCAGACAGGTTCCATCGTATAATTCCAACTGATACCGTTCCATGTGATATACATACTTCAGATTCACCAGATAGCTTTTATGAATCCGGCAGAAATCCTCCCCCAGTAATGCTTCCACAGAATCCAGCTTTTCATACATGGTATATTTCGAATGCTTCATTCCCTTCACATGAAAAATCAGCTTATGCAGCCGGCTTTCTACATAAACAATCTGCTCCAGCCGGACCTCTAAGTTTCCTTCGATAAATCCAAAGCTATGCTTCCAATTGGAATGCGCAATTTCTTTCAGAATCGCATCCAGGCATTCCTTCATGGCAAGGTCCAGATTTCCCTGCAGCTTTAACAGAAAACGGGAAGCATTCACCTTATATCCATCCACTGCATAGGTTATAAATGCGGTTACAAACACAAGATAGGTATGTTCGGAAAACCTGCGAATCTGTCTGGCGGTTTCCATACCGTCAATCTCTTCCATATAAATATCCAAAAATAGAATATGGTATTGCTGAAGCTCATCCTTTCGTTCTAATAATTCTTTGCCGGAAGAAAAAGAATCTATTTTGTAATCATAGCCCCGCCGTTCCATATAATCCATAATTAACCGTTTTTCATACTGAAGAAAATAAGCTTCATCATCACATAATGCAATCCGGAACATTGATTTCATCCTCATTTTACGTAAATTAAAATTCAAAATGCTCCATCTATTATTAAACATAATTCGCTTATTTTCAATTATATTTGATGAAAACGGAAAAAATCCGTCAAAAATCGACGAATAACTCAAGCCGGTATCAAATACCCATGCAAGCATAGCTCTTTTCCTCATTGTGGGTGGGAATAAATAAGAAAACAAAAGGAACGTAGGTACTTCAAAAAGCAATTAGAGGATAATCAAATACTATCTGTCCAAAGAAATTAGAATATAGATATCATAGACATATTCAGATAAAAGAAGCTGCATCCTATCGCTGCTGCGGATAGAATAAGAGGAACCGACAATATATGATTGTCCTCTAATTGCTTTTCCTCTCACACTATAACCGCTCTTTTGCAAAAAAAGCAAGCTTCATTGCAGAATTCGCCCAAATATTGCAGAATTAAGAATATTTATACATTTTTGTTTCAGGCTGGCGCCTCTACCCCATGGAGGACGGGATAAGAGAACCCTTCCTGCAAAATATTACAATTGCAAAGCAAAATTCATTGTCATCATAGGTAATAGAATAGGAACCTCCATATTTCTCAACAAGCTCGCAAATATTACCGATTCCGATTCCATGCTCCTCTGTACACGCTTCCTTGCTGGACTGAAAGATTCCATTCCTAATTTGAGGCGGTTTTGCCAAGGTATTCCGGACGGAAAGGATAATCCGGTCCTGTTTTTTTACAAACTTCAGCTTTACTACCTTTTCTTTGCAGGCTTCACAGGCCTCAAAGGCATTATCCAGCAGATTCGAAAGAAGAGTCACCACATCCTCATCTGCAATGGGAAGCTCGGATAAATCACTGATTCTGACAACTAACAGAATGTCTTTTTTTCTTGCTTCCTGGTATTTCAGATTCAGGACTGTATTCACCATGCTGTGATTCGTATCAAATAAATCCGTACCACTGGTAATACTCTTATCCAGCTCTGTCAAATACGCTTTCAATTCGGAATACTTTTCTTCCTGGACCATTGCTGTAATGCACAGAATCTGATTTTTATACTCATGCTCCCGCTTTTTCTGCCTTTCATAGCTTTCCCCAAGCGTCCGATAAAGGCTGGCTTCATGTTCCTTCTGAATCCGGAACCATTGTTCCTTCTGATGCTGTTCCTGCCGCTTCCGCATATCATTGAGCCATTCGGACAGGACGATATTCATAAGTAATAAAGCAATCGCGGTATACCAGAATGACTTCTCCGTTTCATAACGGACACCACTCAGGCAGAAAATAAGGATAATAAAAGGGAAAAGGATACTTCCCCAGGTTCTTAACTGCTCTATCTGTTTTAAGGCGGATTCCGATTTCTTGTTCAGATACAGCTTTAGCAGCAGAATCAGATAAAACCGCATATTTTCACATATAAGAATACTTCCGGAACCGGCTGCTGATGCAGTCATTTCCGGAAGCAGGAGTACCGGAATACAGTTCGTAAGCAGGGAACCGATGACATAGTCTATGGCAAGACTTCCACTTTGATACAACAGGGTAAGCATCACCACCCGGCCCCGTCTGCCCGGAAAGAAAACCAGCATCCCGCCTGTCAACACTAGTACAGTCAGACATTCCCGAAGCAGAATCTGCTCGTTCAACAGCTCCGTAATGCAGACATGTACCAGTACCAGTCCAAGAAATAAAAAATACTGATATCCCTTTTTGAATTCTCTGGGTTTCTTTTCAAATATTCCGATAAAGATTATACACAGGACAGCATGACATATCACCGTAAAAAATGTATAGCCCCACACGCTCATCCTAACTCTCCAATGCCAATACGCCGCGCATATCAATCAGCGGCGCACCGGTTCCCCGGATATAATCACCGGTAATGGTCACCCGGCCGATACTGTCATCCCGCGGAATCTGATACATAATATCCAGCATAAATTCTTCAATGATTGCACGTAAAGCTCTGGCACCGGTTTTCTTTTCCATGGCCTTTTCCGCAATGGCTTCATAAGCAGATTCGTCAAAGCGCAAATCCACCTCATCCAGACTTAACAGCTTCTGATACTGCTTCAAAATTGCATTTTTCGGTTCCTTGAGGATTTGAATCATTTTTTCCCGGTCCAATGCCTCTAAGGTATACAGTACCGGAAGCCGACCCAGAAACTCCGGTATCATTCCAAATTCCCGTAAGTCCTCAAGGGTAACCTGCTTCAGCAGATTATCGTCTCCGTCATACTTATCCTTTAAATCTGCCCGAAAGCCCATGGAGGACTGTTTGTTCAGCCTTGCCTTGATGATATCCTCGATATCCGGAAAGGCACCGCCGCAGATAAATAAAATATTCTTTGTATTAATCGTCGTCAGAGGCACCATGGCATTCTTGCTTCCAGCGCCTACCGGAACCTCAACCTCTGCTCCCTCCAGCAGCTTCAGCAAGCCCTGCTGTACCGACTCTCCACTGACATCCCGGCTGTTGGTATTCCGCTTTTTGGCGATTTTATCAATTTCGTCAATAAATACGATTCCCCGTTCTGCCCGCTCCACATCATTATCCGCCGCCGCTAACAGCTTGGATAATACGCTTTCCACATCATCACCAATGTACCCGGCCTCGGTCAGAGTGGTCGCATCGGTAATTGCCAGAGGAACATTTAACAGCCGCGCAATGGTCTTTACCAGATAGGTCTTTCCACTACCGGTGGGACCAATCATCAGCATATTGGATTTCTCAATCTCAATATCATCCATGGTATCTGTCAGAACACGCTTATAATGATTATAAACGGCTACAGAAATGACCTTTTTCGCATAATCCTGCCCGATTACATACTCATCTAACTGTGCCTTCATAATATGTGGCGCCGGTATGGTTTTTAAATCCAGCTCCGGCTCTTTCTTCTTTTCTTCCTTTTTCTTCTTTTTTACCTTCTGGGACTTAGGAATATTCTGCGCCCCGCCCAAATGAAACTGAGACATGTCAAAGTTACTCAAATCCATGAACTGCATACTGCTGTTATTGCTAAAGGTGTCAAAGGTATTCTGCATACAGCTGGAACAGATATATATATCATTGGGCAGATGAATCAGCTTACCAGTCACACTTTCCGGTCTGCGGCACAGGTAACAATAATTCTCATATTCATTTTCATCTTCCTGGTTTTCTTCGTGTTCTATCATATCTTTTGCCATAACATCCTCCATCGTTACTTTCAAAATCCTTTTGTCTGTAGGAATCCATTTACATAATCATAGGGGCATTATAGCAAAAAAGCCATCATAATTCTATCCATATTTATAGGAATATATTGAAATTTATGTAAATTTTATTGTCTGTTTCTTCCTACAGACCAGGGACAAACCGTTTCTTCCATTTATCGTCCCTGGCATTCCTTTGGCTTTTTGCTGCAAAGCCCTATACAGGTTCCAAGCCCATATGCCAGATGGAGCAGCAGGAACAGACCGGGAAGCAGCAAATCACTGATATAGAAGGTTTTTCGTTTTAAAATGCCGGCCGCTGTCATGAACAATGCCAGCAGTCCGTATGCTCCCCACATGGCAGCCGCCAGCCAGGGAAACTTAAAAAAGCAAAGAACCGTTGTAATTATAATACCCAGAATAAATACAAAGGGAACAAAATGATACAGGGACAAACACCCTGGACACACCTTCACCGTACGGCCAATCCAATATCCGTTTCCGTATTTCTGCTTTATCATACCAGGTAAGGAATTCCGGATATATTGATAAGAAATAATCTCCGGATCATAACAAAACCGATAACCGGCCTGACGCATCCGGTAATGCAGCTCATTGTCCTCTGTCCGCCCCAGGGCTTCATTAAAACCACCTACCTCCTGGAAAATACTGCTTCGGTAGGCAGCATGAAACATAGAGTCCACATATTTCCTGCCACTCTCCCGACGATAGGGTGCAATACTGCTCCCGAACATAGAGGTTTCCGCCAGAAACAGGGTTTCCCGCCAGGGGGTAGACTGTGCAATCTGATTGGGTCTGGGTCCTCCGGTAATCCATTCCCCTTCTTCCTGCAAGGCCACATTTTTGCTGACAAAATCCTTTGGTATGGAAGCGTGGGCATCAATGCGGATTAAAATATCTCCCCTTGTCTCCCGGATAACTACATTCCAGCCTGCTGCCTGCTGCCGTTTCGGATTATCCAGAACCTGAATCCGGCAAAAGCCCAATTCCTTCTGTCGGGCGGCATAAGCCTCCAGCTTCTTCCTGGTGCCATCGGTAGACGCACTATCGGTCAAAAGGATTTCCATCCGCCCATGGGGATAATCCTGATTCGATATATCCTGCAGCAAGTCCTCAATCACAGCTTCTTCATTATAAGCCACCACCCCAAGGGTTACCGTCCAATCATTTTTTTGTTTTTCTTCCGATACCTGATTCAAATCCATATGCTTCCTCTCTGTGACACTCCCAGCCCTCCGGCTGTTTTTTAGCTCATCTGCTTACACAATTCCTGATAACAGGTGTGGAAGGTTTGAATCACATAAGCCACCTGCGCATCCGTCAGGCAGGTATGAAGGGGAAGGGTTATTTCATTTTCAAACTGTGCAATGGCATTGGGATACGCTTCCCTCCGAAAGCCCAGATTCTGATAAGCCGTATGAAGGGGCAGCGGCTTATAATGTACATTGGTGCTTACCTCCTGCTCCGCCATTCGGATAATCAATTGATTCCGGAATTCCATGGACTTTCCATCCAGCCAGAGCAGACACAGATGGGCGCTGGAGCGATACTGCTCCCCCTGGTGGCACAGGCCATGTACCGGCAAATCCGCCAGACCCTTCTGGTATTGTTCTAATATCTCATGTCTGCGGTTCAGCATGGCTTCATAACGCTTCATCTGTACCAGTCCAATCGCCGCATGGACATCTGTCATATTACATTTATAATATGGAGCTACGATATCATATTCCCATGCGCCCAACAGGGTCTTTGCCAATGCATCCTTAGACTGCCCATGCAGAGACAGCAGCATATACTGACGGTAAATGGCTTCCACATCCATGCCCTTCACCGTCCTCCAGGTCAGTCCTCCTCCCTCTGCAGTAGTCAGATTTTTCACCGCATGAAAGGAAAAGGAAGAAAAATCAGCAATGCTGCCGCTTGTCTTTCCATTGCGAACTGCTCCAAAGGAATGCGAAGCATCCGCCATTACAATGATTCGGTTATACAGGCGTTGCAGCTCATTGGCCGGCTGGAATAATCCTTTTTTTCGTTCTACAATCTCAAAAATCCGGTCATAATCACAGATAATGCCAGCCAGGTCTACCGGGATGATTACCTTGGTCTTTTCCGTAATTAACTGCTCTAACTGTTCATAATCCATCTCCAGGGAATCCGGCTGGGTATCCACCAGCTTCAGGGTGGCGCCTACATGGCAGACCACGCTGGCAGAGGCTGTATACGTATATGCACTGGTAATCACCTCATCTCCCGGTCCGATGTCCAAAAGACGCAGGGTCATTTCCATACAGGCGGTAGAAGAATTCAGGCAGACCGCCCGGTCTGTCCCGCAATAAGCGGCGATTTCTTTCTCTAATTCCTTGGTTCTTGGTCCGGTGGTAATCCAACCGGAGCGTAACGCTTCTGCTACTGCTTCAATCTCCTCTTCCGTTATATCCGGTGGTGAAAATGGTATCTTCATTCTTTGGTCCTCCTTTTCCAATGACACAGCCTGTTACAAAACTGCAAATACAGTATCAAACATGATTTTAATATCCCGCCAGAACTGAAACCGCCTTATATAATCAAGATTATACTTCATCTTTTCCGGCAGTACCTGCTCCACATAAACCCGGTCTGCATCCTCTGCCTCTTCTAACAGCTTTGCCTCATCTTTGTAACGAATACTGGCCTCCGAGGTAATACCGGCCGGCAGAAGCAGGGTTGCCCACATTTCCGGCGTATACTGACTGACATACCGGGGTACCTCCGGACGGGTTCCTACAAAGCTCATATCTCCTGTGAATACATTAAACAGCTGGGGAATTTCATCCAGCCGGAATTTTCTTAATATATGACCGGAACGGGTAATCCGCGGGTCTGCTCCAACCGTCACCTGGGCGCCAAGCTTTTCCGCATCTGTTACCATGGTTCGAAACTTAAAGATACGGAATTCCCGTCCGCCGGTTGTAATCCTTATCTGACGGAACATCACCGGTCCCTTGGAATCCAGCTTAATCCAGATGCTGATTCCCAGCATGACCGGAGACAGCAAAAGAATCAACAGGACCGATACCAGAATATCAAACAGCCGCTTGCAGAACAGTCCAAGCGGCTTTTGCTTCAATATTTCATAATATTCTGCTACCTGGGGTGAATGCATACACTCCGGCAGCTCTTCCCATTTTTTCAGAATCATATGCTCTTTCCTTTCCGGTTCCTATCCCTCTTCCTGCGGATTATAGGTCGGTACGACCTCCTGAATGATTTTCCTGATATTCTCCGGCTCCTGTTCCATTACCTTCTTCAAGGTATCCAGCTGGCGAACAAACTTGTCCTCGTCAATATCAATGGGCTTACCAATATGAATCATCTTATTCTTCGTATCCTTCATGCCCTCTTCATCCATCAGCAGCTCTTCGTACAGCTTTTCTCCCGGCCGCAGGCCAGTAAAGGTAATGGGAATATCCTCATATGGAGTATAACCGGATAAGCGAATTAAATTCTCTGCCAAATCCAGAATTTTAACCGGCTCACCCATATCCAGAACAAAGATTTCACCACCCTTGGCATAAAGCCCGGCTTCAATCACCAGAGATACCGCCTCCGGTATGGTCATAAAATACCGGATGATATCCGGATGGGTCACTGTCACCGGACCGCCTCTGGCAATCTGCTTCTTAAAAAGCGGAATGACACTTCCGTTACTGCCCAATACATTGCCAAACCGGACGGCTACGAATTCCGTCTTGGAACGATTGTTGTACATCTGAACAATCATCTCGCACATCCGCTTGGAGGCTCCCATGATATTTGTGGGATTTACCGCCTTATCTGTGGATATCAGTACAAACCGCTGGGTGCCAAACCGGTCGGCAGCCTGTACGGTCTTTAATGTACCAAATACGTTATTTTTAATCGCCTCATTGGGGCTGTCCTCCATCAGAGGCACATGCTTATGGGCCGCCGCATGGTATACAATATCCGGACGATACTTTTCAAATACGGCATTCACCCGGCTGGTATTCCGGACCGAACCAATCAGAACCTCCAGATTGAGTCTCGGATATTTCCGTTCCAGCTCCTGCTTGATTTCATAAGCATTATTTTCATATATATCAAATACAATCAACTGCTTTGGTATATGTCTTGCAATCTGCCGGCACAACTCACTGCCGATGGAACCACCGCCGCCAGTTACCAGAACCACCTTGCCCCGAACATATTCTGCAATAGAATCTACATTAACGGATATCGGCTCCCTGCCCAGCAAATCCTCAATTTCCACGCCTCTTAGATTACTGATGCCTACCTCTCCGTTTACCAGCTGGTAAATTCCCGGCAGTATCTTCAATTCACAATCCGATTCCTTACATATGTTCGTAATTTCTTTTATATCCTTCTTGGAAGCAGAAGGCAGGGCAATGATGATTTCATCAATTTCATACTTTCGCGCATGATGCAGAATGGTATCCCGGTTTCCCACTACCTTGATGCCCTGTACATACTTTCCAATCTTCGCCGGATTATCATCAATCAGGCACTTTACCTGACCATTGATATAGCTGCTGTTGGTAATTTCCTTAATCAGCATATTGCAGGATTCCCCAGCACCAATAATCATAATCCGGCTGGCATTTTTATTCCGGATTCTTTTATTTTTCAGCATCCGGAAGAAGCGGTACGCAAACCGGGAGGCTAAAATCAGAAAGAAAAATACACCCACATAAATGATATAATAGCTGCGGAACATATCCATTCCCAAAATCGTATAGCCTGCCAGCTGTAAAACCGTTGACAACCCGCTCGCAATTATGATATTCCCCGCTTCCAAGGGGCCTGCATACTGCCAGATACTGCTGTATAACCGAAAAAATATAAAAATTATCAGGGTACAGATAATATTAATCGGCAGATACTTCAACATCATCTGAATATACTGCAGCTCCACTGCCGCCCAATTCAGATTAAACCGCAGCAATATCGTTAATCCGCTTGCCAGTATGATTGCAGCTATATCGTACAGCACCAGCAGAGTCCTCCGTACCAGCAGCTGTTGGTCAAAGGGTTCTTCCTTTTTTCGTTTCCAGTAACTTTTCAGACTCATTTTCTAAACACTGTGTCCTTTCGCCTTCAGTAAATCCACTACCTGATATACATAGTGGCTGCAAAGCGCATCGGTTTTAGCCTCCACCATGACCCGGATTACCGGTTCTGTTCCACTTTCCCGGAGCAGAATCCGTCCATCACTGCCCAGTTCTTCTTCAATCCTTGCTACCATGGCACATACATCCTGATCTGCCCTTGCCTCCGGCTTACTCTTCACCTTTACATTTACAAGAAGCTGTGGATAAATGGTCAGGTCATGGAACAGCTCAGATGCCTTCTGCTTGCTTTCCAGCATAACCTCCATAATCTTCAAGGAGGTCAGCACGCCGTCACCGGTAGTAGCAAACTTGCTGAAAATAATATGTCCGGACTGCTCTCCCCCTAAGGAATGCCCATTTTCCATCATATTCTCATACACATATTTATCGCCAACCGCCGTTTTTTCATACTTGATGCCACAGCGGTCGAAGGCTTTATATAATCCTAAATTCGACATAACGGTTGTTACAACCGTGTCATTCGACAGTTCGCCTCTGGATTTCAGATATTTCCCACACATATACAAAATCTTGTCACCGTCAATGATTTCTCCCCTGTCATCCACTGCCAGACAACGGTCTGCATCACCGTCATAAGCAAAGCCGATATCCAGCCGCTTCTCTTTTACAAAGCTCTGCAGCACCTCAATGTGGGTGGAACCACAATGGTCATTAATATTCACTCCGTCCGGCTCTGCATGAATCACGTAGGTCTTTGCCCCCAATGCCTCAAATACATACTTCGCTACCGTAGAGGCCGCACCGTTGGCACAATCCAGTCCTACCCGTACATTCTTAAAGGAACGGGTTGCCAGAGTCATCAGATAACCAATATAACGGTTTCTGCCACTGGCATAATCCGTGGTCCGTCCGATATGCTCCCGGGTTGCCAGGGGGATTTCCTCCAACAGCCCATCGATGTAGGCCTCAATCTGATTCTCCACGCCTGCATCCATCTTAGACCCGTTGCCATTAATAATTTTAATACCATTATCATAAAATGGATTATGGCTGGCAGAAATCATAATACCACAGTCAAATTCATCCACTCTGGTAATGTAGGATACGCCTGGTGTGGGCGTTACATGCATCAGACATACATCCGCCCCGCTTGCCGTCAGACCGGACACCAATGCATATTCAAACATATAGCTGGAGCGTCTGGTATCCTTGCCAATGACAATCCGCGCTCTGCCGTCTACTTTTTGTTTTCCATAGTAATATCCCAAAAAACGCCCTACTTTATATGCATGCTCTACCGTTAAATCTATATTTGCTTCTCCCCGGAAGCCGTCTGTTCCAAAATATTTACCCATTCTGACTGGTTCCTTTCTATGTAACAACATATTAGTTTATTATAGGATATTTTATCCAATTAGGCAAGGTTTGTTCATAATACCTTAATAATTCTTTTCAATTCTTACTATTGTTAATTTTTTCCGGATATACTATACTACATACATGTAAAATACAGAATTATTGGTTGATTGGAGGAAGGCTTCCATGAAAGAAATGTTATTTATTCTAAATCCGGCTGCCGGAAGAACTCATATTAAGAATCGATTATTTGACGTTATCAATGCATTTTCAGAAGCAGATTACCGGGTAACGGTGTTTCCCACCCGCCAGCCCAATGACGGAAGAAGCATTGTCATATCCGAGGGCAGCGACTATGATGTGATTGTCTGTGCCGGAGGCGATGGCACCTTAGATGATGTAGTGACCGGATTCATGCTGAGTAAATGTGAAAAACCATTGGGCTATATTCCTGCCGGCTCCACCAATGACTTTGCCCGAAGCCTGGGAATCCCCTTAGAACCAATGGCGGCAGTAACCAATATAACAAGCGGCCACCCTTTTCCGATTGATGTAGGCTCCTTTAACAGCCATGATTATTTCATCTATGTTGCTGCCTTTGGCGCCTTTACGGAAATATCCTATTCTACGGACCAGCAGGTTAAAAATATGTTCGGTCATGCCGCCTATATCATGAAGGGCATCCGCAGCCTGAATAATGTTACGACCTATCAGGCAACTATACGCTATGATGATGTAGAAATTACAGACAATTTTATTTACGCCATGATTACCAATTCCCTTTCCGTAGGGGGAATGCGGAATGTGGTTCTTGCAGATGATGTAAAGTTTGATGACGGCATCTTTGAATGCCTGCTCATCAAAACGCCTACAAATCCCATTGAATTGCAGGCAATCATCAACTCGCTGCTGATTAGCGAGGTAAATGATAAATACATGTACTGCTTTAAAGCTGCAAGAATTGAAATTATATCAGAGGAAGAGATTCCATGGGTCATGGATGGAGAGTTTGGCGGTGAACACAAAGAAGTCGTCATTGAAAATCATCAAAAGGCGCTTCAGATTATTCGCTAATTCCCGGAATCTGAGTCTAAGAAAGGAGCGGCTTTTGACAGCCGCTCCTTAATAAATATCAACAATTGCTTTGCTCCAGTATCCGGCAATTTTAGAACACAGGTCAAAATCACCAGTTTTTGCCGCTTCCTGCAATTGCTGGAAATAGGTCTTATTAATGCCAGAATACAAAAATGCGTTCTTCGCCATTTTTTCTATCACAGTGTCCACCTCGAGGGTGTCGAATTTGTCCAGGGCCTCTTGCAGATTGCTCAGCATATGAATGGTTTTATCGCCGTCGGAAACGAAATTAACAAGGGCGGCACCCCATTGACTGACGACATTCAGACCGTCATCGATATTCCCTTCTTCCGCCGCTTTTTTCAGCCGTTCAAAGAAATCCACACTTGTCTCAGAATATTTGAATTTCGACATTTCCTCTATCACTTCGTCAATCTGAAGCGTATCGAATGCATTGAGAGCCATCTGCATTTTTTCAAGCATATCCAGTATTTCTCCCGTTTGTGCCAAGCGTTCCTCGACCACGGAAGCATCGGTAAAATAAGGCTGCAAAACCTCCTTCAGACGCAAATATTCCTCAAGCATCGCCTCTGTTTTTTCATTGATAAGCGCAATATTTCCATCATTGCCCGCCTTTTCCATTTCGGCGGCAATTTCAGAAATATAATCGGCACCAATCTGCCGTGAGGTACTTTTTAGTGCATGAACCTCAATGGTATAATCCCGCCAGCGTTCTGCATCCTTATGTTCCCGTATCGCATTGTATTTTTGATCGATGGCACAGAAATATTCCTTCAGAACGAACCAAAACATCTTCTCGCTTCCCAGCCGTGATATCGCTTCCTTTGTGTTAAGCTCCTTAATATTCACCGCATTGGAGCTGCCGTCCGAATCCATCGAAGCCTTGGCAGCACTTGTGTTATCTACCGGAAGTATCTTCTCTTTCGGCAGCCATTTTCTCAGCTTTGAGACGATATCCTTTACATCGATTGGCTTTGCAACAAAATCATTCATACCCTCTTTTAGGAACATTTCCCTTGCTCTTCCTATGGCATTTGCCGTCAGCGCTATAATCGGAATATCATTATAGCTTGGCACAAGCCGCCTGATAATATGGGTAGCCTCAATGCCGTCAACCTCGGGCATCATATGATCCATAAAAATAAGATCATAGTTGATATAATGTATTTTTTCAATTGCTTCCGCTGCACTGGAGGCAACATCGATGTTCATATTCAGCGGTTCCAGCAGCCCCTTTGCAACAGTAAGGTTGACAGAGTTATCATCTACAATGAGAATATGGGCATCGGGAGCCACATAGGTAAAGCTGTCGCCCTCGGAGATATCCCTCTCGAAATCAATTTCCTTGATTCCCATTGCGTTGTAAAGGCTTAGAGAATAGACAGGCTTGCTGACAACCTGTACATTGTGAATATCAATAGCGTCAATGCTGTCGTAATCGGCAAGCACAAGGCACTGCATATCCGGACATTGGGACAGAAGGTCCTGCATTGTCTTAGTGAAAAAGGGCTTTTCCACGATAAGATAATCTGCCTTCAGCTCCTCATAGGTACTATTATCTGCAAGGTCCGTATATTCCGCTCCTATCCATTTCAAATCCCGGATAAGCTGCCGTTTAACATAATCATTGCTTACAAGGACTGCTGCCTGAAAGGATTTTTTAAGCTTGGGAACAATCGGCGTTGCGTCAATGATTTTCTGCGGGACTTCAAAGTAAAAGGTGGTTCCCTTTTCATATTCGCTTTCCACAGAAATCTTTCCTCCCATAAGGTCGAGAAGCTGTCGCGAAATTGCAAGCCCCAGACCGGTTCCCTCGATATTTCTGTTGCGCTTGCTGTCTACCTGCTGGAAGGAATTAAAAAGCTTACTTATATCTTCTTCTTTAATACCGATGCCCGTGTCGCTTACTTCAGTCTTCATAAGGACAGTATCCTTATCCTTGCGTTCAAAATCTATTTTTAAATGCACTTCACCATGTTGAGTAAACTTAACTGCGTTCGTAAGCAGATTGAGTATAATCTGATGGATTCTCACTCTGTCGCCGTACAGACTTTTCGGCAAATCGGGAGAGATATCCATAGTAAATTCCATCTCTTTGTCGCCGATGCGGCTGTTTACAATGCTAGTCAAATCGTTTATAAGTGAAAGCGGCTCGTATTCGACCTCAACAATATCCATTTTACCTGATTCAATCTTTGAAAAGTCAAGAATATCGTTAATGATTACCAGCAGATTTTTGCTTGAGGCTTTTATCTGGTGTACATATTCTCTTGCGGCGGCAGACATTTCCTCACGCAGAGCAAGGTCGGACAACCCCAGGACTGCATTCATGGGAGTCCGTATCTCATGGCTCATATTGGCAAGGAAATCCGATTTCATATGAGAAGCTTTTTCCAGCTCCATATTGCTTTGATGGAGAGCATAGCCCTTATAGGCGATATTAGACAGAATCGTTGCAAGAACAAAAAGAAAACTGGAGGCCTTCTCAACCCGCTCCTTGCTTACAATCGGAATCTTTTTCACAGCTTCCACATATTCGTCCGGATCAACCCCCAGCTCCAGAGCGGTTTCTCTTATTTTTTCAATATTGGGCGGCTCGGTCAGAACCTGTCCGCCGATAAAGCTGCCCACCATTTCTCCGTTCGCCATAATCGGTGCGGCAAAATCCATCAGCCCGGCGTGACAATAATAAGAACAGGCACTGCCGTTTGCATGGGTAAGCTCGGCGCCGTGCTTATCACATTGTTCGCATCGTTTCCGTCCAAGCTCTGTTGGACGTGTATACTTAAAACAAAAATCCGTAAAATTAGAACCCTCCGTAACTGCAACGCCGTTGCTGTCTGAAGTAAGAGCTGCCATCCCCAGCAAATCCGAAAAGGCATCCTGGAGCTGTTGAAGAATATCTACATCTATCAAATCCGTAATATATAAATTATTCTTGTTATTCATAATCTTGCTGCGACCCTAAGCCTATGTATATTCTTGATTTTATCAAGGGACCAAAGGGATATCTCCTTTCAGAATTATTTTAATCGGCTTTATCACGAATCTGTTCCATACTTTTTACACCGGCTAATTAATCAGATTAGCAGCCATAGCGAAAAGCTTATCCATATCGATTGGCTTCAGCAAATAACCACGGGGTCTGAGCGCCATAATCTCCATAATTTTTCCTCTTTCGGAAACTCCCGTCAAAAAGCATACGGGGATATGGGATATCTTGGGATTTCTTTTTATTCTCCGGAACACCTCCGCACCGGTTTCACCGGGCATTTCGTAATCCAGAATAATCAGGTCGATATTGGAAGATTCCAGGAATTTTTCAGCAGACACACCGCTGACCATAACTGTAACATCATACGTATCACTAAGAGCGGTTTTCAGCATTTTTAGTATTATGCGGTCATCATCAATCACAAGAATGTGCTTTCGTTCCGGCTTTTTCGTGGCTACGGCAATTCTCTCCTCTTCCTTGTCTGTTGCAAGAACCGCAGTTTTTCCCTCTTCATTTTCCCTTGCAACCGCAGTTTTCTCTTTTTCGTTTTCCTTTGTAATAACCGCAGCATCCTTCGTTTCCATAGCAGCATTTTGTTCTACCGCTTTCGCCTGGGATTCATTCTTCTCATCAAAATAGCCCATGATTTGCAAAACAAGATTATCCATAGAAATCGGACGGCGTATGATAAGGTCTACATCTGCCATAAACAAAGACCTTGTTGCCAGCTCATCATAGGTTTTTGCATCGCAGATAAGAAAAATACTTGCGCCATTATAGGCAGCATTCTTTTTTAAATCACTAATCTGCGGTAAAATACTGCTGTGTTCGGAACTCACAAAGCAAACATAAGCATCCGGCTTAAAAAGTTCGAAATGCCCGACAAGGTCCTGCCAGCACGAGGTTGTGCTAAGGGATTGGAAAAAGGTTTCCGTTCGCTGGATAAAGTCCGTAATCAAGGAAGAATTGTTTCCACTTACCAGAATTTTATATTTCATAAAAATCAAGTCCTTTCGCAGTTAGTAGATTTTTGATGCCA
The DNA here is from genome assembly GCA_023667695.1 of Clostridium sp. Taxonomy (GTDB): domain Bacteria; phylum Bacillota; class Clostridia; order Lachnospirales; family Lachnospiraceae; genus CAG-632. Next base: position 206,765 of record JAMOZY010000002.1, read on the forward strand.
GTTAACCTATATACTAATTTATTATATGGTATATTAAAAAAGCATTGATTGTCAACATATTTGTAAAAACATTTACAGATTTCGATATCGTTACCATTTCGACAGCCATTTTTCTCTTTCGCGATACTTATTGGTTATTATATTTCTCATACATATACCGGTCATAGCCCTTTTTCCGAAGCTTACAGGCCGGACAGCTTCCACAGCCGTCTCCCATAATTCCGTTATAACAGGTCAGGGTCTTATCCCGTATCACCTCCAATACGCCTAACTCATCTGCCAGAGCCCAGGTTCCCCGTTTGTCTATCCACATCAGCGGAGTATGAATATCAAACTCGTAATCCATGGCAAGATTCAGGGTGGTATTCAGCGATTTTACAAATATATCACGGCAATCCGGATAACCGCTGAAATCACTTTGGGATACGCCTGTTACTAAATCGGTGATTCCTCTTTGCTTGGCAAAAATTGCCGCATAGGTCAGGAATACCATATTTCTTCCATCCACAAAGCTATTTGGCGTTCCCTCCTCCGGTGCATCCGAATCCACCGGAATCTCACTTCGAGTCAAAGAATTCGGTGCCAGTTCATTCAATAAATGCAAATCCAGAATATGATGTTCCACCCCATACTCCTTCGCAATGCTTCCGGCACACTCTAATTCCTTCCTATGCCGCTGTCCGTAATCAAAAGAAAGTGCAATTACCTCATCATATCTCTTCTTCGCCCAAAACAGACAAGTCGTACTGTCCTGTCCTCCGCTAAAAATCACCAAAGCCTGCTTTTTATTTTTCATCTTAACCTCCTGATTTATTACCGTGTCGCTATCCATATATAAAAATACATCAAAATGCTTTCAAACTACTTCCGGATATATCCAAATACATCAAAATACTTTCAAACCATTTCCAGATATATCAAAACACTTTCCAATGCTTTCAAATCACTTCCAGATATATCAAAACACTTTCCAATGCTTTCAAATCACTTCCAGATATATCAAAACACCTTCCAATACTCCAAAACCATTTCAAGTATTCCATCGCATATTGAACTATGCCGGAAATACTACAACAAAATAAAACGGTTCTGCAAACCGGTATCCCTTGCAAACTGCCCCCGAAAGGTAGTCGTTACCGTCTGGGCGGAAGGATTCTTGATGCCTCTGGCGGTCATACAGCTATGGCTGCCCCGAATCAGCACCGCCACATCCTCTGAGCCGGTTGCCAATTGAAGGATTTCTGCAATATCGGAACCAATCCGTTCCTGCAGCTGCAGCCGTTTTGCCGCCATTTCGGCAATTCTGGCAATTTTACTCAGTCCGATGACCCGCTCCTTGGGAAGATATGCCACATTGACCTTCATATCGTACATCAACGCCATATGATGCTCGCAATAGCTGAATACTTCAATATCCTTTACCACTACCATATCCTCCTCCAGACCAGGGGTCTGAAAGGTCTTGCCAAACATACGGGCGATTTCCGCATTGGAATAATTCATTCCCTCAAACACTTCTTCATACATCCGTGCCACCCGGTCCGGGGTTTCTCTTAAGCCTTCCCGGTCCGGGTCCTCTCCTAAGGCGATTAAAATCCCCCGGATATGTTCTTCAATTGCTTTTTTATCAATTGCTTTTTTATCAATTGCCATTGTTCTTCCTCCTATACGCCCCGTTGTTCCGGGGACCAGATAAACTTATGAAGCTGCAGCTGTATATGCACCTGATTCAGCTTTCGCTCCATCATATACCTTACAATCTCTGCCGGTTCAATCCTGCCGAACACCGGACTGAAATAAATTCCACATCTGCCCGGAAGCTTATGCTCCACCAGTATCTGCTCTGCCCGTTCCAAATCCCGTCCATCCGATATCACGAATTTCACCGTATCCTCCGGCTCCAGATACTGGTAATGGTCTGTCCGCATAGCGGCTTCCATGCCGCTTCCCGGAAGCTTATAATCCAAAGTAAATGCCGGACGGACAGCCAGACCGGTAAAAGGACCAATATCCACACTCCCATTGGTTTCAATTTCAATCCGAAGCCCCGGTATGCCCCCAAGACATTCCAGTAACCCCTCGATTCCCGGCTGGAGCAGGGGTTCGCCTCCGGTTAAGGTAACATTATGTACTCCTGTCTCCTTCACATAAGCGGCAATCTCCTCCTCATCCATGTGCTGACAGGGAATATCCTTTTGATTTGCCCATGCAGTATCACAATAATTACAGTCCAGATTACAGCCGGCAAACCGTATAAATACCGCCAGTTCTCCGGCATGCTGTCCTTCCCCATTGATACTGACAAAGCGTTCAACAATCCTGTATTCCATAGGCACTCCTACTCTGCACCATAGGTTGCGCAATTATTCGGTGTTTCATATACGACCACCGATTGCAGGGAATAGCCCTGTTCCATTAATTTATCATAAAACCATTTTGCAAAATTCTCTGCGGTTGGACGAAAGGCTACCTCCACCATCCGGAATCCATCCCGCTTTAAACATTGCAGAGTATCCTCTGCTAAGGTTCCCTGCTCCAGAATCAATACATGGTCCAGGGAATTTCCCATTTCCTGCAGTGCATCCTTCAACTGGGAAAAATCCATAAGCATCCCACGGGTCTGCGTCTGGTTCTGCTCTAAGGCTTCCCCCTTTGCAATCACCTTCACCGTCCAGCGGTGTCCGTGTATATTGCCACACTTTCCCTGATAGCCGGCAAGAAAATGGGCGCTATCAAAACTTGTCTGCGTTTCTATCGTATACATAACTCCTCCTAAATAATACTATAGTCAAATATCCATGCAAGCATGGCTATTTCCTCATTGCTCGCGGAATAAAGAAAGGCACATGAGCAGAACCCATGCGCCTTGAAATGTCCCAATATAATTCAAGTAAAGGTCCCGGTTTTATTTATAGACAGGAAGGTACGAATGAACTGTCTTCCAAGTGAATGCATTTTGTCAGAAACAGGACATATCTGCTTGCAGATTATGGACTGGTTCCGACAAAATATAGGAGCGAAGCTCACACCGAGGAAGCAACGCTTCCGAGGTGGCATTCACGTTGCCTTTCAGAAAATACACTCTGTCAGAAACAGGACATATCTGCTTGCAGATTATGGACTGGTTCCAACAAAATATAGGAGCGAAGCTCACACCGAGGAAGCAACGCTTCCGAGGTGGCATTCACGTTGCCTTTCAGAAAATACACTCTGTCAGAAACAGGACATATCTGCTTGCAGATTATGGACTGATTCTGACAAAATATAGGAGCGAAGCTCACACCGAGGAAGCAACGCTTCCAAGGTGGCATTCACGTTCGTTTTCATTTTATATTCAAGAGCTGCTTTACGGTTGCTTCCATCTCCGTCTTATCACAAACACGGTCATGAAGCACTGGTGCCTTGCGGATATCCTCAATCGCCTGTGGAATTGCCACGCCGGACAAACGGTTTAATTCATCAATCAATTCAAAGTCACTCTTGCTGTCATATGCACGGTCAATGGCATTCATAACACTTCTGGTAAACTTATACGGACTTGCCGTAGAAGCAATTACAGCCGGGGTAGTATCTCCGGTTTCTGCAATGTATTTATCATAAACCGTTGCTGCAACTGCCGTATGGGTATCCATGATATACTGGTCCTCTTCATATACCTTTTTAATGGTAGCTGCTGTCTCCGCCTCACTGGCGTACCCCCCAAAGAATTCAGAAAGCTTTTCCTTCATCTCCGGTGTAATAGTATACTTTCCTTCCGTATTCAACGCATTCATGAATTCCGCATTTTTCTCAGCGTCATTTCCGGTAAGCTTATAGATTAAACGCTCCAGATTGCTGGAAATCAGAATATCCATGGAAGGGGAAGAGGTCAGAATGAACTCCCGGTTCTTATCGTATTCCCCGGTTCGGAAGAAATCATATAAAACCTTATTTTCATTGGACGCACAGATGAATTTTCCAATCGGAAGTCCCATTTCCTTTGCATAGTAGGCTGCCAGAATATTGCCAAAATTCCCGGTAGGCACAACAACATTAATCTTATCCCCTGGCTGAATGGAATCCTGGGCTACCAGTCTGGAATATGCATAGACATAATAAACCATCTGAGGCACCAGCCGTCCGATATTGATGGAGTTGGCAGAAGAAAACTGCATATTTGCCCCATCCATTTCCTTTGCCAGGTCCTTATCATTGAACATATTCTTAACACCCGTCTGGGCATCATCAAAATTCCCTGTAATACCTACCACATAGGTATTCTCTCCCTTCTGGGTAATCATCTGCTTTTCCTGAATCGGACTGACGCCATTCTTTGGATAGAATACTATAATCTTCGTACCCGGCACATCTGCAAAGCCCGCCAATGCCGCTTTTCCGGTATCACCAGAGGTAGCAGTCAGAATCACAATATCATTCTTGACCTGATTTTTCTTGGCGGAGGTCGTCAGCAAATAAGGAAGAATCGAAAGCGCCATATCCTTAAATGCAATGGTGGAGCCATGGAATAATTCCAGATAGTCTGCACCATGAGCCCGTTTCAACGGCGCAATCTGCGGAGTATCAAACTTGGAATCATAGGCACTGTTAATGCAGTATTTTAATTCTTCTTCCGTAAAATCTGTCAGCATCCGGCTCATAACCACATACGCCACTTCCTGATAAGACATCTTTGCCAGCTCCTCAAAAGGCACATCTAATGCCGGAATGGTATTCGGTACAAATAATCCCCCGTTTTCTGCCAATCCCTTTAATATAGCCTGAGATGCCGTAGCGGTTTCTCCGGCATTTCTGGTACTTGAATAAATCACTTCCATTTTCTTTTGGTTTCCTTTCGTTTTTTCCAATGCCTTATTATACTGGTTCTCTTTTATGGTTGCAACTTCTTTTTTTATCTGATTTGTGGTTTCTGTTACATCCTGCTTTACCTTCCCAACGGCGGATTTCACCTCCTCCGTTACTGCTCCGACGCCATGCAGCTTTACTGTCTGCCAGATTGCTGTTACAATATCAATTCCGCCGCTTATGAACATGGACACCCCAATGACCCGGAGATAATTTCCGGATTTCTCAAAAGGAACATATAAAATAACAAATCCCAGCGCAATGCTCACCAGGGAAATCAAAAAGACCGGCGCCCAGAATACCTGTTTCATTCTCCGCATATCCAAAGCATTCTGAAAGGTAATGACGCCGCTCAAAAGCACTAGCAGACCCATCACAGACGGAAGCAGCGGATATAGTGCTTTGGCATGAATCAACAGATAAACACCTGCTGCCCCGGCAACAACGCCCGCCACCAAATCATAGCTCTCATTTTCCGGTGTTACTTCCCGTCCAATATAATACATAACCAGAATCAATCCGGTAATAATCAGCAATACAGAAAATACATAGCTGACCGTCAACATGGAAGCATCTGACATCACCAGCAAGATTAAACCAATCAATACATATATCACTGAAAAAATCAACATGCTTCCCCGTATTCCACGAAATAATTTCATCCTTTGTATCCTCCTGTCAGCGAGACAAAATCTCTGCTCCGGTATCTGTTACCAAAATCGTATATTCCCATTGGGCAGAAGGCATTCCATCCTCTGTCCGTACGGTCCATCCATCTTCTTCGTCCTGCCAGATATCCGCTTTTCCCATATTTACCATCGGCTCAATCGTGAATATCATACCGGGAACCATCAGATAATCGCCTCCCGGTGTTCCAATGTGGCTGACCCATGGGTCCTCATGGAATTCCACACCCACGCCATGTCCGCCAATCTCCCGGACAACACGATAGCCATGCTCCTCCGCATGCCGGTTGACCGCCACACCTACATCCCCTAAAAAGGTCCATGGCTTTACCATCTGAAAACCGATTTCCAGACATTCCTTTGTTACCCGGACCAGCTGCTCCTTTTCCGGGCTTACCGTACCAATGCAATACATACGGGAAGCATCCCCGAAATACCCATTATAAATGGTAGTACAATCAATGTTGATAATATCACCCTGCTTCAAAATACGATAATCATCCGGTATCCCGTGACAGACTACCTCATCAATGGAGGTACACACACTTTTCGGATATCCCTTATAATGAAGGCAGGCTGGAATCCCACCAATCTTCAACGTATATTCATGAACCAGCCGATCCAGCTCCCCGGTGGAAATCCCTTCCTTTACATAAGGCTCAATATAGTCTAATACCTTGGTATTCATTTCTCCTGCTTTTCGTATACCGGCAATCTGTTCCGGGATTTTAATCATCTTATGTGTCGGTACTTTTGCACCCCTTAATTGAAACGCCGTTATTTTTTCGTCCATGTGCATATGGCACAGCTTATACTTTTTTCCACTTCCACACCAGCAGGAATCATTTCTGCCAAGCTTCATTTCTGTCACTTCTTTCTAATTATTTATTCTGCCCTTGGGTTTCCTGGCTCTTACGGATTGCCTGCATACGCAGGGAGCCTCCGCCCAAATGAACCTTTCCCGGTTCCTGCTCATCCTTCACCTGATAGGTGCTGTCACTGATTTTAAAGCCGCCAAAGCCACCGCCTCCCGGCTTGGAAGAAGGAGTACCGGAGGATGTCCTCTTGGCTTCACCGCTGCCGCCACCCAGGGAAAAGCCGCCGCCCCCGGATGAAACGGAAAATGGGGACGCATTCTGACCCGGATTCTGCTTCTTTTTCCGCTCTTCCTTTTCCATTTCCTTTGCTACAATCTTCTTTGCATTTTCAGCCTGTTCCCGCAGAATCTGTGCCACCAGATCATCCTCCTGTTCCGTAGAAGAAACGGCGTCATCCAGGGCTGCTTCCATGGGATCGATGGAAAGAATCTCATCCTCCTGATCCACATCTGCCAGCAGCGGACAATCACATTTCTTACAGGTCTCCGCATCATATTGATTCAGCGTGCCACACGCAAGGCACTTTTTAATTACTTTGCCCATTTGCAACCTCCCCTTCCAACTTATATTCCACTTTCCTTTATGTATTCATAAACCGTAAGCTCCGGCTGATTTCAAAGCATTCCTTATCATCCGGTACATACAGATTCCCGGAATAATACTGACGTCCTTCCTCGGTATACAGCTCCTTCCGGTTCTCCAAATGGGTTTCCTCCGTATGATATAGTATCAGATTGGCAGCCCCTAACCGGCTGGCAGCTTCACAGGCTTCCTTTACCGTACTGTGATGCTTCTCATAGGGTGCAAACTGTTCCGCCTCCCGGAATAAGCAGAATGCCTCATGCATCATCCAGTCACTATCCCTTACAAACCCTTCATTTTTCGGGTTATATGGTTCATCCCCCAGACAGGCAAGCTTAATCCCGTCCTTTGTTACCATAGTAAAGCCAAACTGCGTCGCTTTGGTCGAGTATATATCAAAAAAGGTAACATCACTGTCCAGAATCTTCATCTGTTCCCCGTTGTCAATGGCAATAAACAAAATATCCCTTCCAATATGTCTGCACACCTTCTTTTGAATCATCATTTCCGCCATGGCACAAATCTTATCAATCAGCTCACTATGGCAATAAATGCTTAAGGTCCCCTGGTATGTACCCTGGTTCATCTTCGTACCAATCATTCGGATTAGCCAGAAAATGCCAAGGAGATGGTCGATATGCTCATGGGTAAGAAAGATATCATGAATTCCCTCTAAGGAAATATTACAATCCTTCAATACCTTCAGTATTCGATTTCCGCCGCCGGTATCTACCAGGAAGTGCATATCCTCTTCATTTGAAAATACAAAGCAGGTATTAAAGCACTCCGTTACAGTGGCATTTCCGGTTCCTAACATCGTCAGCTTCATATCTATGCTTCACCTTCGTTATCCCTTTGCGTATCCTCTGCGGCAGTCCGGGAGGAATCATCCTTTATCTTCCCTTCTGCAATTGCCTTATTGCGATTCCGGATGACCTCTGCAATAATATGCTTCTGGAAGGTTATATTGGTAGTACCCGGATTCAAGACAAAGCCATTGGACTGGTCATTAGCCGTGCGAATCAAATCTGCCAGGTCATCAAAACGCATAATCATAAACAATACCTTCTGTTTATGAAATTCCTTCCACTTCTCCGCTTCTCCCGTATCGGTAAACGCCATAAAATAAGAAATCCCTTCCGGATTCTTCACCATACTGAAATTCATCTGTGTATTCTCCGGATTCCGGCTGGCTTCCTGCTCGGTCCCCGGCTTTATCTGCATCACGCAAGGCACTAAGAATCTTGCATGCAATGCTTCCTCTATCATTTTGTTTTGTGTAATCAGATTATTATTCTCCTTCATTCTGCTGATTGCCAGCATCAAGGCAGGATTAATAATCTCTTCCTGATTTTCCATGGTTCTCTCCTTTTCTCTATATATAGTCAAATACATATTTTTCAAATCCATTAATAATCCGGGTATCCTTATACATGCTTTCCCGCTTATGGGAACGGGAATAATTCATGTGTACATGACCATGAATAAAGCATTTGGGACGGCAGGTATCCAGCAGCTGGGTAAAAGCCTCAAAGCCCTCATGAGGCCGGTCCTCGCCATCATTGACATGATACGCCGGCGCATGGGTCAGAAGGATGTCAATTCCTTTGCTCTTCTTCATCTGCCGTCGTAATTTCCGAACCCGGCTCTTCATCTCTGCCTGGGTATACTGGTTCTTTCCCTGCTTATAGCGTATGGAACCACCCAGCCCCAGAATCCGGATGCCCTGATAGCTGTAAATCATATCTTCAATGCAGATGCATCCCTCCGGCGGATGTGTCTCGTAGATATCATCATGATTTCCTCTTACATATAAAATTGGGATTTTCGCAAATGTTGCCAGAAATGACAAATACTCCGGTTTTAAATCTCCACAGGACAAAATCAAATCAATCCCATCCAGCTTACTCTTTTCAAAATAATCCCAATAATATTTGGATTCTACATCTGCCAGTACTAAAATACGCATCCTCTTTATTCTTCCTTTTTACTTTTTGCAACTCCCTGCATGGATACTACAGGCTTTGCTTCCTCCTTTAACCCGCCGATAGCAGGTATGTATCCGACCACATTATCCACCAGCCAGTCCATGGTAATGATTTCCTCCGGCTGCATCCGTTCATTTGCCTTACTCTTCACCGTTCCATCCTGTGCAATGATTTCTCCGTCAAAGGGTGAAAACTCTCCCTTGCAGATTAAATCCTTTAACAAATCCACCAATTGTCTGGTAGAAGCCGGAAGAACCCGGGAACAGATAATATCAATGACACCGGCAGACATTCCCCACCAGTAATTCAATGCTTTCTCCCCTTCTGTATCGTCCTCCTTCTTCCAGGAACCACTAATGATACTTTGCAGCAATTTTTCGTAAAATATACCCCAGTTCCATACCGGCATGACCAGATTGGTAATCTCATCATTGTTAATATTATATAAGCCGAACTGACGGGAAGCATTTTCCGGTGTTATCATATCCTGATTGGATACATAGGAAATCTGCTGTTCCCAAAAGGTCTTATAAATATCATGGTCCTTCAGGGTGGACCACTCCAGATATACCTTGGCTCTTGGATTTACAAACTTTGCCCCCAGGGCAAAGGCATTGATATTAGCTGTAATTCCATAAATGGGATAATCCGCCACATAGCCAATCCGATTGTTTTCCGTCAAGGAACCGGCAATCACGCCAGTCAGGAACTTGCCTTCATACATACGGGCATAATAGGTCCGGATATACTGATGAGTGGTATTCAGGGAGCAATTTAATATCTTAACCTCCGGATGCTCAACGGCCGCCTTCAGACTAGGCGGTACCATCTGGGAGGTCGTGGTAAATATAATATCGCTGCCATTCTGAATCAAATCCTCTAACACCGCTGCCGCATTTTCATCCGGCGTGACATTTTCCACTGCTTCTGTTTCAATCTGATTGGAAAATAATTCCTGTATGTACTTTCTGCCCAGCTCATGGCCGTAATTCCAGTCCGATGCATTCGGTGACTTATCATATACAAAAGAAACCTTTAGCTTTTTCGCATTAGCAGGAAGGAGATAGCTCAGCACATTCTTCTTGCCGGTATCCACAGGGTCCATTCGCAGTTCAACCACCTCGTCACTGCACAGAATACGGAATTCCTTCCATATCTTTACAATGGCATTCGCTAATTCCCCGGAGGTCATTTCTTTGGCTTCTGGATAGCCGTATATTTCCAAAAATGCCAGAAAGGCGTCTCCCGTCGTAATCGGCAGCTTCTTTCCACCCTTTTGCTTATAAGCATTGGAAAATGCAAGATAGCTGGAAGAAAAGTCCATTTTCTCCTCTTCTGTCCATTCGTGTACCGGTCCATATCCAAGGACCTCCAGCAATCTTGGAAAGCTCCCTTCCTTGGAAAACCAGATATTATTGACCCCGGACAGCTTATTAAAATGCATGAATTCATAATAAATCTTATTCTCCAGCTCTCCGGTCCGCTTGGGAACCTTCCGGGTCACCATGGCCGGTACCGTAACTGCATCGCAGTATTTCAGTACACTGACCCGTTTATTTCCTTCCACTACATAATAGCGGTTCATATATTCATAAGCTTTTATCGGGTCCCGAATGCCTTCCTCCATCTGACTGTCGTAAAGAGATGCCCACTTGGCGCCGAATTCCGAACCCCAGTCCAGTATGGGCATAAAGTTGCCGGCAAAGGCATTGGTCCTTGCCCGGGTACTGGTTCCGATTACCAGCTTTAAGGGTACCTGTACCAGACCTAAATTCACTTCTTTTTCTATATCTACATGAGATAATATCTCATCTAACACCGGTAAATAGGGATACTGGCCTTTATTAATCTGGCTGCGATATTCCTTTCGTCCTATCTTCATAGCCTCTAAATAATCTTGCACTGACATATCCAGCCTCCATTACTTTTATATATTCTATTCTCATTCATTTTTTTGCATATTTAAATCATTGTATACTAATTAGTACGGATTTGCAAGCGTTCTTCTGTTTCCCAAAGACAGGAAAAACGGCGCGTATTCCAAAAGGATACTGCACCGCTTTTTTGTTAGGCTTATATATAAATAGTATTTTCATTCCCGTTATTTACACATCTGTAACTCATCTTCCAACTCATTGACTTCTTCTATCGTTAAACCTACGCATTCTACAATTATTTCTTTTGAAACTGTACCACTTTTCAGAAACTTTTCTGCAATTTCTCTTTTCTCCTCATCTATCAACTCTTCCACTATTCTGCTCATAGACCGCACTCCTTTCGTATCCTCTTTATAATACCTTGTTGTTTCGGCAATTACATTATAATGCATATCATCCGGATTTGTACAGGTAAAATCATGCATTAATCTTCCCAATTCTGTGTTATCCTGATAGGAAGCATTCACATATATAATATGCGAACCATCTTCAAAATATCTGTTCGTTTCTTTAATATGACGTTCTATGTGATAAATGGGTTGATTATCACCCAAAACATCATGCTCGGTAATGAAAATTACATAGGTATCTTCCAGATTTTCCACCGCTAATCCAGTCGGCATGATGTCACTATCAATTAGACTGCTATTGTATCTTGCCCGTTTAGCTCCGGCACCTTTATCTGCTTTCTGAATTTCAATATTATACCTTTTGTCATTAGAATCAACAGCATAAATGTCCAGTCTTAATGAACGTCCCTTAATATTTTTCATAGAATACTGCGTCTGCACCTTTTCCACATGGATATCGGGTTTGTCTAAAATCACCCGGAGTACCAGCTCCGTTGCTTCTATATTATCCTCAAAGCATCTTGTCATAAAATCATCATCTAACAAACAGAATTCCTTGATTCGCTTTATCACATTCATCTGTTTCCACTCTTTCATTGATTTCTTCTTATCCTCCAAAATCTACCTCCTGTTTTTATTTCTTTCTACATATAAAACGCAAAGATATCACAAATCTTTTGAATATCTATTGCATTTTTTGAATAATCAGTTGATTCATGAAATCATATGATTTCCAGTCCTGTGCTGTAATATGTATTTTTGCCGCAACGGTCAGCTTCTGAATCAAACTAAACATCTGATGCACGGACATTAAATTCATTTTTTTAAGTTTTTCATCAGTAATACATACTATTTCATGTGCTGCCATATTTCTAACTTCCGCTTCGATATCCCTCATTTTTTCAAGTTTTTCTTTTAACGCAATATCCTGGATATAATGCATTAAGATTGGTTTTAAATTACTGGCGGCAACAGGTGAATTACGAAAAGTATTGGGTGCAAACTCTTGATTCAATATATGTAACAAATTTAATCCTACCGTATCATTTTTCAACCTTGCTACATTCCAAAGCCATATGTTATGTTTCTTTTCACAATATTTTTTAATATCAATTTCACAATGTCTGAACAAAATCATTTCAAACAAATCAGAAATCAATGGTGAAATTGCCCGCATAAAATCTCCATACTCTTTTCGTATCATTTTAATCTGCATCGTCAAGGCATATTCAAAAAACTCCATATCACCTTCCTGTCGCACAGGCAGTAATTTATAGCCATATTTTAATTCTATGGATTTCACTTTCGGCAAGTCTAATTGCAGTCTAGCAACTGCTGCTCGCAATAAATCATAGGCTTCTTCTGAAATATCTGCTTTAATTTCTTCTGCCAGCATAAAAGCTGCCGGATAATTATAAGTTTCAATATGCCGAATGATAATATTTTTCTTTAACATGGTTGCCAGCCGCGGACATTGTGTTTCTACACAGCGGTTCTCTGCTATCGGCTCATTATCCTTGTTCACTTCCCAGTAATATTCAGGGTCATAGTCCTCATCTTTTCCTAAGTGTACGTTAATATCCTTAATTGGAGTTTTTACCTGAATCGGAACAAATCTATATTCCGCCATAACAGCCAGAAGCAGCAATGCACTTTTCATAGCCGGAGTTCCGGAAGCAATATTCGCGAACAAAATATCCTCTGCATTCATTCCAGTTCTGATTTCTTCTAGTATTGGCTTAAAATCCTCATAATAATAATCGTATTCCTGTACCTCTTCTAATTCCTCTCTTGCAATGCAGTGTACTTCAAACTTATGTTCTAATCGTTTTCCTAGTTGTTCAATACAATAACAATAGCGATTATCTCTTTCATGCCGTTCTAACATCTTCTTTGATAAATAAAGATATACTATATCCGGTTTATAATGCCGACATATATGGAGCATAGAACCATCATACTCTGTTGCAGAAGAAACTGGATCATTTCCACCAATAGCTGAAAATAAAATTTTTTTACTCAATTCTTTCACCTCAAATTATAATTAAATCTTCTGTCGTCTGTGATACGTCTTTTCCAAAATTTTTAACCTGCCCCTTTCCAATAATCCGATATACTCGTACATTATCCTCATCTGTGACAAATTTCCCTAGTCCGGCTATCATTTTCTGATAGACACTATCCCGGATTAAGGCTTCAAATGCTGATTTCTGAATACGGAATCCATATCCCTGTAAATATTTTGCTAATCGAATCCTTCTTTTATTATCAATTATATCATAAATAACTAAAACAAAAACCCTGTCATCCCGAACATCTTCCCGAATATCAAAAAAATAATTTTCCACTCCAATCCCCCTAACGTATCCGCACCGGATGATATAATTCTACATCCTCTTCCTCCATCGCTTTTACCAATTGTCCAATCTGCAATTCAATTCCTCTGCGAAAACTTACCGGATACTCAATATAATTTAAATACTTCGTATCGGTATGAATCTTATTATCCAATTTACTAATAAATATCTTCATGCCATTATTCGTCAGAAAAAATCCCGGTTCATCCAAATCATGTTGAAAATGCTCCAGAGATATTTCATGTCCGTTTACCAGGCTCATAACCACAGAATCCACAATAACTGCACGCCACTCCTCCATCAAATCACTTGCAAGCGTCGGGTGCTTTTCTTTATCTCGATGAATAAAACCAAAATAAGGATTTAAGCCCTTATTTTGTATTTTCCCATATATCTCATTCATGAGAATGGAATAACCAAGACTTAACATCGCATTAAACTCATCCTTAGGTGGTCGTTTACTTCTTCCGCTGAATTGAAACCTTTCGTCTACTAATTTGCTCAGTCCTTGAAAATAATATCTTGCAGCAGTTCCTTCATATCCCATCAGCTGTTCGATGCTTTCACACCCTGCCAGCTTATTACAGGCAATGTGCATCATTTTCACTTCTTCCACTATATTACAATCCTGATTTCTGGCATATCTGTGTAAAACAACCTCCTGATTCTTTACTTTCGCATATAAAATCCTTTTTCCCAATTCCAAGGCAAACTCTGTATTATATAGTTCTGCCTGCTTTCGTTGACGTTCTACATGTATATGCCCGGTAGATTCCAGCCTGCCAAAATAATTTCCCACCTTAGAATAATACGCAACCGGAATTCCTCGTTTCAAGCATTCCACCGTGCATTGTGTTGTCATCTGTGCCTTACTAAAAATACTAATACTTTCTAATGTTTCAATAGGAATTTCTCTACATTTGTCGTCTCTATATTGTACTTTTACATAGTTTGCTGAGACAGAAATTGTAGCTCCATGCTCCGTTACATATAAATAGCTCATTTCTCCCCTCCCTCTACACTTCTATCCATATCTGTTGATTTCGTCCCCTGTCGGGGTTCTTTATATCTTCTCGGCGGATTGTAAAGCGAATCTTGCACAATTATCATAGTTCTCGTCCCCTACTGGGGTTCTTTATATCTTCTCGATTCAATCTGTTTATCAATGGTTTTCCAAAAGAGTTCTCGTCCCCTACTGGGGTTCTTTATATCTTCTCAAAAGGAGATGGTCAATATGACACAAGCAGAGAGTTCTCGTCCCCTACTGGGGTTCTTTATATCTTCCTCGCAAGTGCTATACGTAACGGTTTGACTGTATAGTTCTCGTCCCCTATTGGGGTTCTTTATATCTTCTCTGATACCAGAACACCTAACTTGACGATTCAGGACAGTTCTCGTCCCCTATTGGGGTTCTTTATATCTTCTCAAGTGAACCCTAACGATTTATTGAACGGGGCGGATATGTTCTCGTCCCCTATTGGGGTTCTTTATATCTTCTCTAGCAGATGCTGTAACTAAGACTGGATTTGATGTTGGTTCTCGTCCCCTATTGGGGTTCTTTATATCTTCTCTGGAATTTAGAAGTTGCATTAGAGATGAAACAGGTGAGTTCTCGTCCCCTATTGGGGTTCTTTATATCTTCTCATTTAGAATTTTTATCTCTTATAAAAGAGATGAAAAATGTTCTCGTCCCCTATTGGGGTTCTTTATATCTTCTCAGATGACCCATTTCGTTACAAACTTCCTGAAATTATGTTCTCGTCCCCTATTGGGGTTCTTTATATCTTCTCTTACAGCATATTGCCCTTGTGAAAATTGTTGCGGAAGTTCTCGTCCCCTATTGGGGTTCTTTATATCTTCTCAATTCCGCTCTTACAACAAGCATGAAGAAAACCGAAACAGTTCTCGTCCCCTATTGGGGTTCTTTATATCTTCTCAGTTTTCAGTTGAATGGAGGCAAACAGCAAACAGTTCTCGTCCCCTATTGGGGTTCTTTATATCTTCTCGTTCAGGTAAAAGTTATCAGACTGCATTCAAGAGTTCTCGTCCCCTATTGGGGTTCTTTATATCTTCTCAGTTTTCAGTTGATTGAATGGAGGCAAACAAAATCGTTCTCGTCCCCTATTGGGGTTCTTTATATCTTCTAGACAATGCGAAGGAAAGAGATGACAACATTAAAGTTCTCGTCCCCTATTGGGGTTCTTTATATCTTCTCTCTTTCATGGTCTTTTCAAGCGGTATCGGTTGCGGGGTTCTCGTCCCCTATTGGGGTTCTTTATATCTTCTCATAGATGGTTTATTTGGAAGAAAATATAGGTTTAGGTTCTCGTCCCCTATTGGGGTTCTTTATATCTTCTCGAACTGAACACAGTGCAGTAGGATACGCTGAGCATGTTCTCGTCCCCTATTGGGGTTCTTTATATCTTCTCTTTGACCATGTTCACTTTGTAGCTGCAGGTAATACAGTTCTCGTCCCCTATTGGGGTTCTTTATATCTTCTCATGATGCTAACCTTGATAATCCGTTCGCTTATAACTTGTTCTCGTCCCCTATTGGGGTTCTTTATATCTTCTCCCTGCCCTTGCAAACTTAGAATTTATGCGGGCTTTCAACCGTAATTGCGGCTGAAAAGAAAAATCACTTATTTTTTTCCTACAATTTCCATCAAAATCTTTCCAAACAATTGAGTTTTCTAATGCGGCTAAAATCATTTTTTTTCTTTCAGTTGCAGTTCACACATACCAAACTGATATTTCCTTCCCTGATATTGTGTCATTTTTAAAATATGTGGTGAAACTCCCATTTGAATATCCTTATCATGCTGATGCTTCCGTGGCACACCGGTATTCTTGAAGATTGCACTAACTACTTTAGGCGCTTCTTTGTCAAAAAGAGCATAACTGACCGTCTTACTTACATATCCTGCACCGCCGCCTAACCATACGGTATGCTCGAAAGGCGGTTCCATATTAGAGAATTTTTTTATAAACTGTTCATAATACAAGCTTGCAAAATTCTTTACTGCATTTTGAATGTCAATCTCTGTAATACGGCAAATACTTGTATCAATAGCTAATTCAAAATGAATTTCCGTCTCAGGCTTAATACACTCCCGAAGCAGATTTAATCGTCGTTCTGAACCATCTGTATGATATTCTAATTTAGGACACAGAATCAGATTCTCTGTTGAAAGAGGACTGCTGTCACTCACCATCATACCAGCCATGATATCATTGACTATATCTGATTTCTTTTCCGTTCTTTCTGCTTTATGAAAAGCCGTTTCCTCTACTCTCTTTGCTTCTCTTTCCAGAATATGACGGGAGGGCTTTTCATTCTCATTCAATCTTTGCTTTATTTCCCCTTTCACTCTGTTATACGTTTCCGGATTGCAGGTTATATCATAGGTAAGCAGTAAAGTTCGAAGCAACCCCTTTAATGAGCTGCCTGGAATATACGGATTTCCATATGCATCCTTTACACATGCCATAATCTGCACCGGAGCATTGCGTTTCATCAGTATATCACCACACTCTAATTCATACCGCTTCCAACGGCTTATATAAGATTCCGGTATCCGCTGCTGTTCCATCCATTCGCCTAAACTTATCTTTTTCTCACTTAACATATACTCTTCCAGTTCTCTTTGGCGATGAAGAGAACAAATATCTGCATACATGATATCCAGTCGGGGAATTACTACCTTTTTTCTTTTTTCCTGGAATATATATTCCTTCTTCATGATTTCCTGTCCGCTTCCAATGAATACAGGACCTTTGGTTGTTAACACTACGTCAAAAACACGAATAAAACGATTCATACACTCACCTCCAGAAACATAGGCTTTGCATAGCGATATACCAAGTGCTTCCCACCATTGGAAACATCATAAATATCCCCCTGATAACAATTTCTGACACAAGACCCGGCGCTGAATACAAAAATATCTTTTTTTCTTACATACTCTTCTGCATACTGATGCGAAGCAACAAAACCACTTCTTTTGAGCAGCATATAAAATGCACCATCTAAGGCCGCTTCTATTTCCTGCTCTGTTGGAAGAGAAACGGATAACGTCATATAATAATTTCCTTCTGTAGAAAATCGTTTGCAAAATTTCTCGTCCAATTTTCCCGGATATAATTCAAATCTCCCTAAACCAGCATATCGCTTTCCACCGATACCAGAATAAGCTAATGTCATCAACAGTTCTTCCACAAAGTCTTTGTCCTGCTCCTCCTTATATCCTAAAATGAAATACAATCCATTATTTATATTGAACTGGCATATTCCGACCCGGTAAGGAATGGTTTCCTCTTCTCCTCGGACAGAAGCAGATACTTTGGTCACAACTCTTCCTAAATCACCTAATTGTCTTACTTCCTGTTCAATATCCATAGTTCCACTCATATAACTGTCTAATTGATGCAAAGGGATATACGATAATTTTTTAAATGCTTTTTTGGCTTTGGAATCTCCCTTTGCTTCACATTTTGTCCTTAACAGGGGCTTAGGGATATAATAGGTATCGCCTATATACGGAAAAGCATCTGAAAATACTATATCCCCTGTTTTTGCTTTTTCATATAATTCCTGAAGCACCCCAGCATCATTTTTTACTGCTTCCTGACACAATGCAGAAAAAAGTGTATCTGCATAAAATGTAATGTTACTGTCATCCACTGTCTTTTTACCCAAATGTACTCCGTTCGGAAAATGCATTTTATATGCTATGTATTTCATAACTGCCTCCTAAATGGTTGCAAATATTTCATTAACGTTATCCATAATCGTATCTTCCACTTCTCCAATCACCACATCCGCCTGTATATCCTGGAATTTTACTTTTCCATATCCTCTGGAACCATGTCCGCCAAGATAATCATATTGAAGCAGCTTCATACCTTCAGACAACAACTGCATATCGGCAATTATATCCTTTTCCTCACTCACTTCATAAATAAAATCCACATTGAATCTTGCTCCCCGGATGACGCGTTCAATCTGTCTGGGATTTGCAACAGCAGTCTGCCGATTAATGGCATTTTCAAATTTAACTTCCGTCATACTGTTAATATCCTGTTTTCTTAATTCGTCCTCGTTCATTAAAATCATATCTGAAATAATAATACGGCTTGGATGAATTGCATTTTTCTTTGCACTTCCAAATAATCGTATAATGCATTCTGCGTCGTTCTCTGGACTTACAACCGTTTCATTATATGCCTTTGCCAGTAATGCCCGCATTTTCCCTTTTAATGAGCTGCCCGGAATCATCGGAAGATTCGTCCGTGTATCCTTGATGACCGGTGCGTCCACTGCTCCAATCGCCGCAAAAGCCCCGCTTCCACCGATATGCATACCTGTAATAACCTCTAACGTACCACTGATTTGAATTTTTGAATACATAGTATTTCCTCCCTAATGATCTTCTCCACCGTAATATCTATGATAAGCTACTAATGCCTCCATATAATGATTAAACAATATAAATCTTTTCCTGCTGCCTTTAATTTCCTGTAAAGCCTGTATGATTTCAGCTGTATTCACAAATTTTTCCACATCTTTATCTCTACCACTTTCATATATAAATCGAACCCGAAGATAATCAATCCTGGCATTAACCTCTGTAGACAATTTTTCTTCCTTGCTTAATATTTCATTGTAGATATCCGCAGACATAGCTAGCAGATTTCTTATTTTTGAGGTTGTAATCCACTTTACTTTTCCCCCTTTATTCTTATTTTCCTTTAATCTGCTGATTACTTGCTCTGCCTTATCTACATAGGTACCTTCTTCAATCACCATTTTTTTCACCATCCTTTTCCTCTCGAAGATAATAAGCATACAGATTCATTGCCGTCCGTAGTTGTCGGCAGTCTGCATCCTGCTTCATCCATTCGTACATTTTCCTTGAAAACTTTCGATACAACTCTTTTTGCTCCTCAGATGCTTTTTCATTGGGTTCCATTCTGGATAAAACATATACATATCGTGCAAAATTGATTTTTTCACCACGATTCCGAATCAATTCCAGCAAATGATACAAAAATGCTTTTCCTCTATCCTCAGAACCCTTGAAAAACTCACTTATAATAAGATACTTTTCTCTTATTACCTTTTCTTCAAAGTCCTTCCATTTATAGGTTCCATCTGATACGCGAACCATTTCATTTTCTGCTTCTTCCTCATGACTACATCCATCCGGAAAAATAGTAATTGCATCCTTTTGAATCATTCTCTTAGACAGTTCTTCCAATTGCCCTGTTTCCTGTGCCATACTGCTAACCGGATAACCCGCAGTATAAATACCAATACCACCAGAAAGCGTAAGTGTATGCTCTGTATATTTATCAAAGGCATTCCGGATATCAAGAGCCAATTCAATTATTTCATTCCATGCTCCAACAATAAATAAATCATCTCCGCCTGAATATACAATCGTAGCATTTCGTTTTCGGGAAGAAGTATTCCCCAAACTAAAATCTCCTTGTGCTAACAGTTCATTGATATAATACTTAAAGAACAGGGATAGGTGCCTTGACAATGCTGCAGTTCTGGATAAAGTATTATACCTTTCATCAAATCCAGCTGTAAAAGCCTGTCCCAGATTATCCACATCTGCCCGAAATACTCCCAGCCGCTTGATTCCCTTAGATGCCTCTGCCAGTTCTTCAAATGTCTGTCCCTGCGTATAATTACCAACCCATATTTTGGTTGCGATTTTCATCCCGGTATAATATTTATTTTTTGCATATACTCTTATAAAAGTATCTTCCCGTTTCATGCGTGCCTTTAACTGTTCTTCCGATTCTGATAGCAGATAATATCCTCCCGGTAAAGGCAATGCATATTCTTCCCATTGCTTTAATACTACAAAAAACGGCTGATACAAAATATTCTTTGATGCATTCTTTAAACTTGCACAAATATCACAAAATTCTTCCTCGTCTACCGCTCCAAGCCGCTTGCATACCCTGCATTCTCTATTGTAAGATTTCAGCGTTTTATGATTCAGATAAAGAATCGTTGAAGCAGAATAACGATGAGCCTTTTTTTCACTTAATTCATTGCTTACTTTTCGAAATAAATCTGCGTAACTTCCTTCTGGTATATTTTTTAAAGTATTTGCGGATGCAGAAATAAACCCAGATGCCACATAAAGAGAAATATCAAATTGCTCTAACAGCCATGCATTTATCTCTTCTTCATAATCATTTACCGTCATTTTCACCTTATCTGTATTGGGCAGCAATATATAACAATGTCCACCGCCGGAATAAATCAAATTGGCTCTTGATAATCCTAATCTTTCCAGCAAAGAATCTATCATATGCTCCATAACAATTTCCAAATAAAATGACCTTGCACGCAGCATCTTCAATGCATCCTTGCTATGAATGGTATAAATAAAGTTTTGAATGCCAGATATATCCATGGCATACATTAAAAATGCCTCTTTTTCATAAAAATCATTTGCATGATTAAAAAGTTCTTCCTTATAATCCTGAATCTCCTGTGCTTTTAAATATTGATAAATACAGCTATTTAGTGCAGCTGTTAGCTTTACATGATCAAACAATGAAATATCAGCAATTTCTCCCTTTGCTGTAGAAGATGGAATAAAGCTCAATGTTCCTTCCAGCACTTCCAATAATGAGTTGATATATTGCTCTGTCCAGTCAATTCCTTTCAGAGCATCTTTTATCCTTTCCTTTACCTTTGCATAAAACCCCTCCGTAAAGAACACCTTTTGTTCAGTGGGATAATTCAAATCCGCCTCCAACAGCATTGGATGATAATAGTAATCTTTTGAATTACCATTTAATATATTGAATACCGGCTGCAATGGTATTGACATTTCAAATCCATAATCCTCTGCCTCTCGCTTCCTACGGTCTACAGCAGAAGCAATATTATCAGAGATATATGTAATGTATGCATTGGAATTCTTCTCAATGGAAGCTCCGTGCAGTGCATCTGCATGATGATACAATACGGAATCCAGAATCTGCTTGTCGCTTATTTTAACCTCCTCTTTCAAAAAGTCATATCCACTTTTACTATGCTTTCTCCCATCTCCGGAACGATATATCGTCTTTCCTATGTCATGAAGCAATCCCCCAATTACTATTTTTACTTCCTGGTCTGTCATTTATCAATTTTCCTCCTTCGTTCTGTGACATGAATGCTTCCCATTCCCATAGCTGTTTTTATTCCAACCCCTGAATAATTTCCGAACTGCAGCAATAGATTAGCGAAATTTACCATTGTTTGAGGACCCTTTATCCTAATTGTGATTTTCCCCATATAAGCTGGTATCCGTACACCTTCCATACTAAAATTAACACTATAAATACTATAAGCAGTAATTTCTGTATTATCCGTTAATTGAAGCAATGTTTCTTCATTGAACATACTTTCTTTTTGTGAAATACAGTCAAATCTTTGCATAATACTATAATAAATGTTATATATATTGGGATAAAAATAATATTTTCCGTTCTTCTTAAATGCAGTCGGAGATAAAAATTCAATGATATAACTTCTTGCCGCTGTTTTTGTGTAAAAGGTATGAAACAAATCGTCTATCGGCAATGATGTATACTCTTTATCCATTATTTTCACAGTTTTTTCATCATGCTCTAAATAGAACTCCTGAAACTTGTTATCCAACAACGGCTGAATAATATAATGCTCTGCTTCCGAAGTTAATGCTCTTATATACCAAACCGGTCTATTCTGCTCCATTCGTATACATTGGCTGTATGGCTTTAATCCTTGATTATGTAACCTCTCAGCATATTCAGCATCAATATTTTGCATAATAACACCTTGCAGTAAAGATGCTTTATTAAAATTGAATTCTTTCAATTCCAAACATTCCAACATTAACTTTAATTCTACTAACAATTCCTTTCTCATACCTTTCCACTCTATTGTTTATACGGATTGCATCTTGTATCATCCGTATTTCTAAATTTCAAATAAGTATGAAACCAGATAAGGACAAAACTCAAAATTGTGTTTAAGACAGCAGGCACAAGAATGTGGAGTGATAATTTTATCTGGAGGAAACAGAATATGCAAAAATCATTATTTGAACAGTTAGGCGGCACATATCATGAGGAAAATGGGTATCTTATCCCTGACTTGAGATTGCCAGAGGAAGAAGAAAAGGAAATAGGCATCTGGGGACAGCGGCATTTGAAATATCTGAAACAGCATCATAAGGGCATATACACCAATCTTCTCACAAGCGGTAGGCTCAACGCCTACCTTGCCGACATCGACAGACAGGCATTGGAACGCTTTGAAATGCTTGTAGAGCAGATGAAACAGTCACAGGGCATAACGGAACGGCTAAAGGCAGAAAACGCCTTAGAGTGGATAAGACAGATGAATAACATAAAGGCGTGTGCGAGGGAAATTATAAACGAGGAAATCATATACGCATAGTATATTAGACGGCAGGGAGAAGTGAAAAATTCCTGCCGTTTTTTGTTAGGCTTTAACCCGTTTTGGGAAAATGTCAGCTATTGCAAAATTTTTAGAATAATGGTAGAATGGTTATTGACCGTAAGTCAATAACTAAATACAAAGGAGGTGTAGCAAAAATTGGCTAGACCAGTAAAAAAGACACCAGAGGAATGGAGAAGGGAAATCTTACATGCCGCACAAAGCCTGTTTATCTCTAAAGGATATGAGGAAACTTCGATTTCCGATATTATGGACATGGCAGGCGGGGCAAAAGGAATGTTTTACCGCTGTTTTGGGAGCAAAGAAGATGTCATGCACACGTTGGGGAATCAAATGTTTTTTGAAAACAATCCTTTTGATGCAGTTAAGGAAAGGGATGATTTAAACGGATTGCAGAAAATCAGGTCATTGCTTGTACTGAATCAATCCGATGACGAACGCAATCATCTGAATATGCAGGCAGTTCCTATTCTGAAAGACCCGCATATTTTAGCCGCAGCGGTAGGAGAAAACAGGCGTGTGCTTACCCCCTTATGGTTGGAATTGTTGGAGGAGGGAAAAAATGACGGTTCAATCAAGACGGAATATACAAGGGAACTTTCCGAGCTTCTGCCGCTCATTAACTTTTGGCTGATGCCAACGGTATTCCCTGCAACAGAGGAAGAATTACATCATAAATACCGTTTCGTAATGGAAATGTTAGACCATATGGGATTGCCGATTTTCGATGATGAAGCCGTATCGTTTACGGAAAAATTTATCCATGATATTTCAGAAACACCCTGCGGATATACTTCTACGCCGGAGAAAACAGACAGTCACAAGGAAAAAGGAGGGAATGAGCCATGACGCAAAAACTATTTACAAAGAATTTTGTGCTTCTTATCTTAGGACAGCTAACATCTTTATTTGGAAATTTTATTCTGAAACTTGCATTGTCCATGTATGTACTGGAAGCGACTGGTTCAGCCGCCATATTTGCAGGGATATTGTCTGCTGCGACAATCCCGACAATTATTCTTTCACCATTGGGAGGTATTCTTGCGGACAGGGCAGACAGGCGGAATATTATGGTAGCCTTGGATGCGTTGACAGGCATATCCGTTCTATGTGCAACGCTTCTGTTGTCTGAAAGAAATGACCTTGCCGTAATCAGCGTACTGCTTGTCATACTTTCTGTTCTGGGAGCATTTGAAACGCCCACGGTGCAGGCGTGTATTCCGACGATGCTGCAAGGCGACAACATAATGAAAGGAAATGCTGTTGTAAATCAAGTTGCGTCCCTGTCCTACTTGGTTGCCCCTATGTTGGGCGGAGTATTGTATGCAATGTTTGGGTTAAAGCCCGTCATGTACGCAAGTGTCGGTTGTTTCTTTCTGACCGCCCTGTTTGAATGTTTCATAAAATTAAGTTATCAGCGACCACAGAGCAAAGGCGGGGTGCTGTCGGTTGTGAAGCAGGATTTTTTGTCGAGTATGCAGTACATATCAAAAGAACAGGTAAGTATTTCAAAAATGCTGCTTTTGACCGCATTTTCAAGATTCTTTGTGATGGGCATTACCATAGTCGGATTGCCATATATTGTGCGTACCGTCCTCGGATTTCATGCACAGTATTATGGTGCAGCGGAAAGTGCATTAGCGGTTGCTACAATTTTAGGAAGTGTTGCGGCAGGGCTTCTTACGGCAAAATTGAAAATAAACAGATTATCCATCCTGCTTGCTTCTATGGGGATTTTTATGATTCCTGCGGGCATTGCTTTCCTTTTCCCAGTGAATCCCATGATAAAGTATGTGATTACCGTTGTATCACTTTGCAGTATGCAGGTTGCAATCAGTATCTTTTCTATTTTTGCAGTTTCACTTATACAGCAAAGGACACCGAATCATTTAATCGGAAAAGTGATGGCTTATACATCTGCGATTACATTGTGTGTTCAGCCCATAGGACAGATTGTGTACGGCTTTTTGTTTGACAGATTTCAAGATGCAATCTACCTATGTTTCATCCCGACTGGCGTAATTGTATGTATTGTCGGATTGTCTGCAATGAGATTTTTTAGGAATATGGAAAAAGAACAACAGGAGGTTTCGATGTGAAGGAAGAAAAATGGTTATTGTGTCCTGTATGTGGAAACAAGACAAGATTAAAATTGCGTGAAGATACGGTGCTTGAAAATTTCCCGTTATATTGTCCGAAATGCAGACAAGAAACACTTATCAATGTCCAACAAATGAATATGTCTGTTATCAGAGAGCCAGACGCACAGACGCAGAGCCGATGAACTTGTGAGCAATCACAGTTTGTCGGCTCTATTGTATTTCATAAGATTTTAAGGCGAACGCCCACCAAATAAAAAAAACGGTGTTATGGTGGGCGGTTTTGCTATGCCCGAAAGACTTAACAGACACTCTCCAGACCTGTTTTAAAGTTTGGAGGGATTTTTTATGTCCTTTTTTCGGGCGGTCATCTATCTGCACATACGCAGTAAATTTTATCCATATATAGCACATCAAAGAAGGGCAGGAAACCCGTTAAAAAAATTCCTGCCAGTGCAGCGGGACTTCTCACCATGAAGGTAGAAGTGGAATCTCCATACAACAGAATTACTATTTCCTATAACCGTGAAGGTAACAGAGCCTTTGCGGTTTTTCTTTTGTCGTTTTTTGTTGGAAAGTGCCGCAAGGCTCTTACTGGCATAAGATGCCGTTCGCCGCCTTTCAATCTGGATTTTTATATTTTCAAAAATTCGGATTGATTGGAGGAAAAAAGAATGGCTTATAACAACGGACGTGAGAACAGAAAATGGCTTATCTGGAAAGAAGCCGAGGAAAAAATGTTGCGGGAACATGGAGTTGATGAAGATACCATTGAACAGATTCGTATAGATGACAGGGCAGACTTTAATTCCAATAGGCGGTTTTACCATTGGACAAGCGATTTCGGGGAATACCTTGAGGGAATGGCAGACAGGGAATGGTCAGCCGAGGTAAAGACTGTTGCGGATTTACTGGATGAAATCGAGGATGAGAATCTGTATCAGGCATTGCTTACGGTGGACAGGCGTACCCTGCAAATCCTTGTGATGAAAATACAGGGGTATTCCACAAAGGAAATTTCTCCGATTGTCGGTCTGACAACAGGGGCTATCTATGCACGGTTAGACCATCTTAGAAAAAAGCTGCGGAAGATTTTATAAGCGTCTAATGCAGACTGCTTTCCTATGGGCTATTGGGTGAGGGGAGAAAATCTCCTCACCCAATTATAGGATATGTGAATAAAAATCCTGTCCACAGGGCATACTAAAAAGTTTGTCTAAAATCTTGACATGGATATAGCCGTTATGGTATCCTAAAATACCCATGAGGGAATTGGAAGATTGAAAATTAAATAGCACATAGATATAAGATTGGAATGCCAGTCAATAGGTAAGGCTGAACGCCGTTGAAGCAACGTTGCTTTTTTCGGTTGGTGATTGCAGCATTGGTTTTGAATCTCAAAGCCGTTACATAGCATTGCGAATCATAGCAGGAGAAAACTCTCCTGTCATTCGTGGTGTGGTGTAGCGGCTTTTTCATTTATCCAAAAGGCAGGAGAAGTCAAATCCAGAACGGAGGCGGAAAGCACATAGGATTTTCTTTTCGGAGGGTAAAGAAAGCCATTAAGAATGTCGCTGCACGGAAAGGCTGCTCTGCGGAGGTGTCCACAGAGATAGCGAGCATCGGATTGTGTCAGCCACAATCCCAATCCACAGCCTAAAGGCGTGTGGACTTACTCAGGGAAAATCCCTGAATACCCTATTAAAAATGAAACTCAAGACTGGAGGATTAAGAAAAATGAGCAGAGAGAAACCTAAAAAGAACGTGCGGAATATTCCAATCACCGTCCGACTGAACGAGGAAGAAAGCAGGCATTTAAAGAATTGTGCCGCCGCCTGCGGTCTGTCCGCAGCAGAATTTATGCGTCAGCTATGTAAGGGAAACGCCCCGCAGCCAATGCCGCAAAGCGAGTTTTGGGAGCTGCTAAACACGCTTTATGAGGTACACTCCGCCTTTAAAAAGTGTGTTCCCTACTTCCCTTCCGCTACTGAAATCTGCAAGGAGATTGAACAATTGACAGTAGATTTACAGCAGAGATTTACCATGCCGCAGCCGTTTGACATGGAAAAATATACAGAGAAAGGGGCGGTCTGATATGGCAGTTACGAGCCTTTGGCATATCGAGGGGCGGCTGAAAGATTTGATTTCCTATGTGGAGAATCCAGAAAAGACCATACCGAATGAGGGTATGCAGGACTTCCTTAACGTGTTCTCTTATGTGAAAAATCCAGAGAAAACAGACAGCGGCGAGTACGTTTCCTCTATCAACTGTTTAAAAGAAACAGCGTTGCAGCAGATGATTTTGACGAAAAAGCAGTACCAAAAGACAGGCGGCTATATCGCATGGCACGGCTACCAGAGCTTCAAGCCAGACGAGGTCACGCCCGAACAATGCCACGAAATCGGCTTGAAACTGGCGGAAGAAATGTGGGGAGATAACTACCAGATAATCGTTGCCACCCACCTTGACAGGGGGCATCTGCACAACCATTTCTGTTTTAACTCCGTTTCCTATCTGGATGGCAGGAAATATAATTATTCAAAATCGGAGCAGAAACGGTTAAGGGAAACGTCAGACCGCTTGTGCAGAGAATACGGATTATCGGTGATTGAGAACCCGAAGAAAGCACCGTCAAGAGCAATTTATCTGGACGAGAAAAGCGGAAAGCCGACACGCTACAATGTCTATCTGGAAGATTTAGCTGAAGCAATCAGCGGCAGCCGGGATATTCCGCACATGATGAAATACCTGACTGACAAAGGCTATGAGGTTGATTTTTCGGGCAGCCATTGGAAGATGAAGTTGTCGCAGTACGCACATTTCACGAGGTTGGACACCCTTGACGAAAGGCTAACACCCGATTTTATCCGAAGTCATTTAGGGACAAGGGCAAGGTACGGAAACTACAAAGCGAGGATTTCCTACTCCCCCTATATGCCAGAGGAATATAAAAAGGCATGGAAGCCGCGGCAGAAAACAACAGGAATTTTAGCCTTATATTACTACTGGTGTTATCAGTTGGGGATATTTCCGAAAGGCACGGATTACAAGCCAACAAGCCCGCTGATGAAAGAGGAGCTTCGGAAACTGGACGAGATTACCGCACAGGTACGGTATATGTCGGAGCATAACATCTCCACACTCTCCGATTTACACGCCGACAGAGACAAGAACCAGTTGGAAATGGACAGGCTGATTGATTATCGGCGGCACTTGCAGAATAAGATACGCCGTGCATCACCAGCCGAAAAAGAAACGTTGAGAGCCGAGAAAAACGGTATAACGGAGCAGATAACGGACTTGAGAAAGCGGCTGAAATATGCCGCCGCCATCGAAAAACGCTCCGCACACATTGACGATTGCTTAAACCAAATCCACGATACGGTTGAAAATCAGCGGTCAAATCAGCAGAAACAGACAAGCAGGGCAGACCACGGGAGGGAGGAATCACGGAGATGAGCAGAATGTCCGAGGAAGAAATACAGGCAATCATGGAAGAATACAAGGACGCCCCTATGGTAAACCCCAATAAAACCTATCCCCCTCTGCCGCCTGCGGGGAATATCAAACCCCTTGTCCGTGTTCCAGAACAGATGAGTTTTACCGAGAAAATCGGTGGCACGGAATACACCGTCAACGCCCATTTCCGAAAGGACGGACGGGATTTGCTTGCCATGCTCTCTGATATTTTTATGCGTGATATACTGGAATATGGGATTTATGGCGAAACAGATTGGGATGGTGATGATGGAGAATAGCAGACCGCAGAAGAATTATCGCTTTAAAGCGTTGAAGTTTAAGGACGTATATGGTACACTGTACTTACACTTCACAATACCGTGTCTGCTGTCGGAAAGGAGAACTTTATGAAAAGACAGCAGGAAGAATTTACCGCCTTGTACTGTCGTTTAAGCCAAGACGATGGACGGGAGGGCGAAAGCAACAGTATTGTAAACCAAAAAGAATATCTGATGAAGTACGCAAAGGAACACGGTTTCAAAAATCCGAAATTCTATGTGGATGACGGTTATACGGGTACAAATTTTGACCGCCCAAGCTTTAAGGAAATGTCAGCGGATATTGAAAAAGGGATTGTAAAGACAGTCATTGTCAAAGACTTGTCACGCTTCGGCAGGAATTATATAGAAGTCGGCTCTTACTCCGAAATCATCTATCCCGAAGCAGGCGTGAGGTTTATCGCAATCATGGACAACGTGGACACAGGCAGCCTTGAGAGCAACGAATTTGCCGCCTTTACCAACCTTTTCAACGAATGGTATCCCAAAAGCACGAGCAAAAAAGTAAAGGAAGTCAAGAAAGCGAAAGGGCTTGCGGGCGAACATCTGGGAGCACCGCCCTATGGATATTTAAAGAATCCAGATGATAAAACCCGCTGGCTTGTGGACGAGGAAGCGGCGGCAGTCGTCCGCAGGATATTTTCACTCTGTATGCAGGGGAAAGGAATATCCGCCATTGCCGACATCCTTTGGGAAGATAAAGTGCTGACCCCATCCGCATATAAGGCTTCAAAAGGGTTAGCCGCACCCATTGTGTCAGAGAACCCTTATAACTGGGAATCTACCACGGTAGCGTTGATTCTTGAAAATGTGGCGTATATCGGCATAACGGAAAGCTTTAAATCCACCCGCTTAGGCTTTAAGAGCAAGAAGCGGATTCCCACCGCAAAGGAAATGCGGACTTTTATCGAAGATGCCCATACTCCCCTCATTGACAGGGAGCTATGGGACAAAGTGCAGATGATACGGGCGAATAAACGCAGACCAACAAAGAATGGGGCGACAAGCATTTTCACAGGGTTACTGGAATGTGCCGACTGCGGCACAAAGTTAAGCCTCCGTGCCGCAAAGAATTACCTGTATTTCCGCTGTTCCAAGTATAAGGGAAACAGCAGGAGCGGTGTCTGCACACAGCACTATATCCGAGAGGACGTTTTATACCAGTTGGTATTAAAGCAGCTCCAACATTTCCTGTCCTATTTACAGCAGTTTGAGCGGGTATTTATCCGCCGTCAGATTGACACGACCCTTGCGGAACGCCGATATGAACTGTCAGCAAAACAGAAACAGATTGAAAAGGACGAAAAGCGGGTGAAAGAACTTGACCGCCTGTTCCGTAAAATCTACGAGGATAATGTCAACGGAAAACTGAATGACGAACGCTTTTACAAGCTGTCGGACGGATATGAAGCCGAACAGGAACAGCTAAAGCAGGAAATAGAATCCCTGAAAGCCGAGGTCGATGAAGCTGACACAGAAGCAGCCAATGTTTCCAAGCTGATAGCCATCACCAAGAAATATACCTGCATTGATGAACTGACACCCGAAATCTTAAATACTTTCGTGGATAAAATCGTAGTTCATGAATGTGAGAAAAAGGATGGGAAACGGACACAGGATATTGACATCTACTATTCCTATGTCGGGATTGTGGATATTCCAACGGACGAAGAAATGCGGGAAATGGAACGGGAATATGGGCAGCGTACCAAACGTCAAACCGCCTAAATACAGGCGTGGCAGGAGAAAATCTATACTCCTGCCCATACATATCTAATTTTATCCTTATCGGGTATCAATCAAAATTCATTATTTTACTTTAACATATTTTTCTATGTTCATCAACAAATTTCAACACAATGCGAATTCAGCATCTATGTATTCGTGACTACGCAAAAAAGAGATATTAAATTCTCTTTATTTAATATCTCCTACACATGCTATGGTTTTACTTACTTCTATAATTTCAAAAATCTTTTCAACCTAAAATCCTTATTGTTCCTATATATTTTATGGCTACCATAAGATTATTATCCAGG
This sequence comes from Clostridium sp., assembly GCA_023667695.1. Lineage (GTDB taxonomy): Bacteria > Bacillota > Clostridia > Lachnospirales > Lachnospiraceae > CAG-632. The sequence goes on from JAMOZY010000002.1 coordinate 237,801, forward strand.
GTTATGAACAGGTCATCACAGGCAGTAACCGTCCCTTTATAGGATACCGCCGCGATTGGATTACCGTGATAGTTCCTTAATTCTATTCCTACTTTCTTTCCAACTAAATGTTCCAGCATAGTTCCACCTCCTCCCTGTGTAATTATACCATCCCTTTAGCGGATACACAATGAACCATTTTTCAATCAATATGATGTTTTCACACGATATTTATGTCGTATAGGTTTCATCGTCCAATCATCAAATCCGATTAAACCGTCATTTTGCAATCTTCCAAGTACAATCCCCGGATCCCTATTAATCGATTCTGCAAAGCGTATAATCTCATTTAACCCAAATCTTTTACCAGCTACAAACTCATTATACTTTTCTCTTGGAATCAAGCTGTCTTGTGCAAATAAGTCAGCTGCTTGTTCCTGCTCTCCCGATTCCTTTTCAAATGATATGCCATAATCCCCATTGATAATATGACCAATTTCATGAAACAGCGTAAACCAGAATGAATCTGAATTAAGTCTTCTGTCATTCACCATAAGCATGATATTCTCACCAATTTTTTTAGTAGCTCCATTCATCCTTGAGCCAGAAATATTGGGTAATATTACAAAAATCACACCTGCCTCTGCAAATGCTTTTCGAATCAATGGATAAAATTCGCTATGGTTCTTTGTTAAAGTCAGTGCATACTGTACTGCTTCTTCAAATTTCTTTTTATTAAACTTTGGCGCATCAACTGCTAAAGCCTTATTCGTTGCAATTTGCACCATTATATTCGCTTTAACTGTACTAGCCTCTTCTAAAGCTTCTGTTGAACTCCTAAAACTTACCGCCATATCCCTTTTCGTAAATACAGTCAGTGTTGCTACATTCAAGAATTCTCGAAGAGCTTTTATCTGTTCATCTTTCTTTCTAGGCAAATCCGGAAGGCCATAGTTGTCTCTAAAATATTTATAATCAAATAATTCAAATACTTTTCTTTCTTCCACCAATTCTTCCTGAGACTTAAACTCAGCAATTAATGCATCATAAGCATTCTGAAGATTCAACCAATAATTCACACTGGTTCCAAGCATTCTAGAAAGCTTCATTGCAATATCAATAGACAAACTCTGTTCACCACGAATTAATAAGCTCAAATTCTTAGGTGTTGTATCTAGTCTTTTGGCAAAATCTTCCTGTGTTAATCCACTCTCTTCAACAATTTCTTTAATATAATATCCTGGGTGAAATGCAACCGTATCATTATATTCAATGTAATTACTCATAGTGCTTACTCACCTCCATAATCTCAACAATCCTCACATTTTGTGATATCTCATTGATATTGCACGGAACATACGGTTCCTTATTCTCATCAAGCGGCTCTAATATTATACGCCACTGATCCCGCCTTGACTTTACATCAATTGCAAAATATCCTTCCAGATTTCTTCCGCTTTTGTTCTCAAGCTTATGAAAGTGAAAGGTTGGTTGAACAATAATATCTTTTATAATATCCGCCTGCTTCAAAGCATTTATCCTAGCCAAAAGACTATTTGCCAGTGCAATATTTCCGCCAAATAATTTCTTTGCCGCCTTCAGACTGGTACATTGTTCCTCCGTTTTAGCATCTGTATAAACTAATTCCAATTCCTTCCTCCTTCTTTTAAATTACCTGTTAGGTAATTTGATTATAGGGTCTATATGTATTTTTGTCAATGTCCTGTATCATTTAGATTTTTTCATTCCATTATATGGATTTATTCCATCCACTTTGATTAATACATCGGATTTCAGCATTCCGAAAAAAAAGGAACGGCAAGCCGTAGATAAATTGACAATCATTTTATAATAATTTAATATAATAGTAACGCTGTATAAAGCAGAAAAGGGGGCGCAACATGAAAGAAAAGCAGAAGAAAATATATGAAATCCTATACCTGGTCATGCTTATAACCGTAGCCGGTATGATTATCTGGATGTTCCTGCGTTATGACGGGCCAAATCCGTCTGAGGAACAGCCTGCCGCTTTGACCAGCTTTGAAGACGGCTGGGTTACGGCTGACGGCAGCCCGGTGCCACTGAGCCGGTTGACGGATTTGGATTTTGTAGAACCAGGGCAGCCCTTTAGCATTTATCATACCTTACCGGAAACACTGGAGGATGGCGCATCCTTCTGCTTTCGAAGTAAAAATATCTACTATACGGTATATATCGACGGGAAATCCGTCTATCATCCTTATGTACCGGAAAATATCATGTATAACGAAACCTTTGGAACCCGGTGGAATTATATTCCTTTAACCGCCGAGGATGCCGGTAAGACTGTTGAGCTTCGTATTACCACTGTTTATGACAGCTCCCGGACCGGATTAAGCTATACCTATCTGGGTTCCTCTGCAAGCTTTATTCTGGATACGATTCAAAGCAAGCTGGTGGCTTTCATTACCTGTGTACTGATTTTATTCGTGGGCATGATTTTAATGATTGCAGATATTCCGATTAACATGCAGTCCAAGAAGAATCACGAGCTTTTGTACCTGGGCCTCTTTGCCATCAGCATTGCGGTCTGGTGTCTGACCGAAACGAATATACTGCAATTCTTCCTTGGCGACAGCCGTATGCTGTCCGTTCTGTCCTGCTGTTCCCTGATGCTGATTCCGATTCCGATGGTACTCTACCTGGATTCCGCCTTCGGCTTCCGAAAAAGATTTATCGTACCGGTCATCAGCCTGCTGTCCTTTAGCTGCTTTGTGGTGTGTACGGCACTGCATTTTCTAAAGCTGGTAGATTTCCACGATACACTGAAGGTTACCCATATTGTTCTGGGCATTTCTGCCGTAGTGCTGTTTTACACGATTATCCGGCATTCCCTGATTAAAGGCAAGGATACGACCAAAAATATCTATCGTATCCTGCGGGGTATCGGATTAAGCAGTATTTCTATTGCAACGGGAATTGACATTTATCGGTTTTACTGTCAGATTGGCAGTGATTCTGCCATGTTTGTCCGAATCGGTCTGTTGATTTTTATCATCTGCTATGGTACCTCCAGTCTGGAAAAAACCATTAATGCTGTCCGGCTGGGTATTCAGACAGAGTTTGTCAGCCAGCTTGCCTATCGGGATGGTCTTACCGGCATCGGCAACCGGACTGCTTTTCAGGAGCATCTGGTCAGCCTGGAAGCACAGAAGGATGAATTAGCATCCGTTGGGATTCTGATGTTTGATGTCAATGATTTGAAATTCGTAAATGATTATTTTGGCCACCATGCTGGAGACACCATGCTGATTCAAAGTGCTGACATGATAAAAGAATCCTTTTCGCCTCTCAGCTGTGACTGCTACCGTATCGGCGGAGATGAATTCGCAGTCCTTATCAGTGGAAATGATGTAAAACAACGCTGTGAACAAGGTCTGGAACACTTTCGTACCTTGATGGAAGGCTACAACCAAAATCCGGAAAAACCATTCCGAATCAGTATCGCCCATGGGTATTCCCTGTACGACCAGGCAGAGGATAAGAAGCTGATGGATGTTTACCAGCAGGCAGATACCCATATGTATGCCAATAAAAAATGGCTGAAGAGCCATCAGCCGAAAATGGAAGAATTATATTCTGAAAAAACAACAAAATTGACAACGTAACCGGAGAAAGGAACGCCTTATGCCATCTGTATATGCTCATTACCGTTTTGGCTGTGATGTTTACACCCTACTGCCAGAAAAAGTAAAAACTGTTGTTCATAATTATCGGGAATTATATGACCTTGGTCTACAGGGACCGGATATTCTGTTCTTTTATCTTCCGGTCTGCCATAACCACGTCAATCGGCTGGGTACGCACATTCACCATCAGCCGGCAAGAGAATTCTTTCAGCCGGCGGTACAGATTATCCGAAGCCGTCACAAAAAGCAGGCTTCTATGGCATATATCTGCGGGATTGCCTGTCACTATGCCCTGGATTTGGTCTGTCACCCCTATATTGTAAATCTGGTTCAGACCCAGGGACTAAATCACAGTGCTATCGAAGGAGCCTTTGAACGGGTGTTGATTGTAGAAGACCATCTACCGCTGAATACACTTGTAACCGGCTCTATCTGTCCTTCTCCCCAAAGCGCCCATATCATTCAACAGTTTTATGAAGGAACGACAGCAAAACAGATTTTCCAGGCATTAAAAATCATGATTTGGTGCAATGACGGTCTGCGTATGAAGGATAATATCCTGAAAAAACTGCTTTTCTTTCTTCTTCGCATTGTGGGAAAATATGAAAGCATTGCCGGCATGGTCATTACACCAGCTCCCCGGCCGGAATTTTCAGAAAGCGACTTGGAATTACGAAGGCTTTATGAAGCGGCAAAACCCGTCGCCATCCAACTGATTACGGAGCTGCTTTCCAGTGTACACACCGGTCAAAAGCTCAGCAATCAGTTTGACAGCACCTTTCTGGGCTGATTTTCAAAACCCTCTGGCACATTGTGTTCGTGTATATTATAATATAGCCTCTGCCAGGGCTTCCAGATTCTTCACATCCTCTGGCTTCAGCGTGGATTTGATGGTAACTCCAGGCTCAACAATCGTGATATTCTTCATGCCTTCTAAGGCCGCTTTCATGACTCTGCCGGCAGATGGCGCCCAGGAACCATTTTCCAGAATTCCTACCCTCCGGCTCTGATATGCCTTTGATTTTAAGTGATTCAGAAAGCTCTCCATGCAAGGGAATACCCCGCCATCATAGCTAGCTGCTGCCAGAATCATCTTATCATAACGAAAGGCGTCTTCAATGACCTCTGCCATATCCTCTCTTGCCAAATCACTGACTACCACCTTCTTGGCTCCCTTTTCCTCTAAGATTTCCGCCAGCTTCTGTGCTGCCTTTCCGGTATTGCCATGAATGGACGCATAGGCAATCAGAACACCATCATCCTCCGGCGTATAGCTGGTCCAGGTCTGATATTTTCCGATATAATATTCCAGATTTTCCTTTAAGATTGGTCCATGTAGCGGACAAATCATCCGGATATCCAAAGTGCCTGCCTTCTTTAATAACGCACCGGCCGGCGCACCATATTTTCCAACAATATTAAAATAATACCTTCTTGCTTCACATGCCCAGTCCTCTTCCGTATCCAAAGCGCCGAATTTGCCAAAGGCATCTGCGGAAAACAGAATCCTTTCCTTCTGCTCATACTCTACCATAACCTCCGGCCAATGTACCATGGCAGCCATAAAGAACTGTAACGTATGAGTACCCAGATTTAGGGTTTCTCCTTCTGCCACTACCACCTTCCGGTCCTCCATGCTCTGCGTCAGGAACTGAGGCAGCATGGCAAAGGTCTTAGCATTTCCCACAAGTTTCATATCCGGATACCGCTCCGCCAGCGCTTCTATGCTTCCGGAATGGTCCGGCTCTAAATGAGAAATAATCAGATAATCCGGTGTCCGCTCTCCCAACGCCTCCTGCACATTTTTCATCCATTCTTCCGTTTTTCTTGCATCCACCGTATCCATAACAGCGATTTTTTCATCCAAAATAATATAGGAATTATAGGAAACTCCATTGGGTACGACATACTGGCTTTCAAATAAATCAATTTCCCGGTCATCCACACCAACATATAAAATGTCCTCTGCAATACTTATATTATTCATGCTCTTTTCCTCCATTTCTCCATCAAATCCTGAGCGAACTTACGAAATCGGTTCAAATGCTTCAGCACCATGCTTACAAAGCGGACATACAAAGTCCGGCGGTAATTCCTCTCCTTCATAGATATATCCACAGATGGTGCAGCGGTATCCCTTTACACCAGCCGCTTCCTGCTTCGGCTGTGGCTTGATGTTTTTCTGATAATAGTCATAGGTTAGGGATTCCGTATCGTTTAAAATCTCACAATCGGTTACATCTGCGATAAACATGGTATGCGTTCCCAAATCCATTTGATTTACCACCTTGCCGGAAATAAAAGCATTGGTATTTTCCGTACAGTACAAAACGCCATTATCCGCCCGCTTCACTGCCTCATAGCCATCGAACTTGTCACATGCCCGGCCGGATTGAAAGCCAAAGCGTTGAAACACTGCAAAGGAGGCCTCGGTTGTTAATACAGAAACATTAAATACACCTTCCTTTTCAATCATATCATGGGTAAAATTCTCTTTGTTTACTGTAATGGAAATCCGGTTTGGTTTGCTGGTAACCTGGGCTACCGTATTGATGATGCAGCCGTTATCCTTATTATCAGAACGGCTGGTAAGGACATACAGTCCATAGCTTAATTTGAACATTGCTTTCGTATCCATTTGTTTCCTCCTTCTATCACGATTGGATGCTCTTAGGAACAGTGTTCCCACTTATTCCTCTCCATATTATTGGGTCTGCCCTGGAGATGATTTTCCAGACGATTTCTTTGGTAATTTCTTTGATGCCAGCTTATCAATAATCTTATTTATTAACCACAGGTCCATAAAAAAATCAACTATGTCCATAAGCATATCTATCATAAAACCAACCATAAGACCTCCTCCTTCCACCCCCTGTTTTCAATGTAATTATCAGCGATTTTATCTGTTCCTTAGTATACACTCTTTCCGGCATGATAGTCAATCATTCCGCTATTCCAGGATAGCGTAAATTTACTGTAGGAATTAAATAGACAGAGCTGCCCCGGTTCTGT
>JAMOZY010000030.1 GCA_023667695.1 Clostridium sp.
AAAAAGCCCTTATAGGGCTAGTGCAAGCCACCGGCTAAGCCGGTGGTCTTGACTGTTTGGCAGTGGTTTGACATACCTCCATTGTATACTGATTGCATGAAACAGAGAAAATATCAGTATACAATGTTTTTTGTTATGCAGGAGCAGGAATGGAGGGATATGTATGACAGGCAGAAGCAAAAAAATGATGGTTGGAATCCTTAGTATAACGGCAATGGTTTCCATGCTGAGCGGCTGTCAGGGAAGGACAGGCAGGAACCTGAATCAAATCCATACCCTGGTATCCGGGGAGACAAAGGGAATTACCGGACTATGGGAAATCGAGGCTTGGCCTTTGGACACCTTTCGGGCAGCAAAGGATGCAGCACAGACATCGGAAGCTCATTCCGGGAGAGAAATCCGGCTTTCTTCGGAAGAGATAAGCCTGAATACCGGGGAAACAACCCTGGTACAGGCGGTCATAGTTCCTGATGATGCAGAGGAAGAGAGTCTGATTTTATGGAGCAGCAATGATGAAGGAGTTGCGGTAGTCAGTCCGGAGGGTGAGATAAAAGCCGTTGCCAAAGGGGAGTGTGTAATTACGGCGTCACTGAAAAGGGATGGCAGGATAAAAGCAGAGCTGTGGGTGCAGGTGATAAGTCTGGAAGAGAATAGGGCATCCGCTCAAGGAACTGGAAATACGAATTCCAGTATCCATGAAGGTCTCAATGGCGGAATCGGAGAAAGCAGTGAGGATGGAAATCGGAACTCTGGTCCGGAACCGGCGGAAGACAGCAATTCCGGGGCGTTGGACTCTGAAACCAGTGAAGCGGAACCCATGGTTCCGGCCTATTATATGGACGCTTATGCAGAACAGGTATTAGAGCTTGTAAATGCAAGACGGGCGGAAGCGGGATTGGGACCGTTGTCTATGAATGCTGCCCTGGTATCTGTGGCCAGGGTACGGGCAGCAGAGATTGTACAAGGCGTTTCTCATACCAGGCCCAATGGCACCAGTTGTTTTACTGCATGGGAGGAAGGCGGTATTGGTTATTCCGGTGCCGGCGAGAACCTGGCAGCCGGTCAGTGGTCCGCGGAGTCTGCCATGAATGCCTGGATGAATTCCGAGGGGCATCGTGCGAATATTTTGAATGGAAGCTTTACCCAGATTGGGATTGCATGCTATTATGCACCGGATTCTCCTTATGGATATTATTGGGTACAGTGCTTTATTTATTAGGCAATGAATAAAGTACAACCTATAGTTGACGAAATACAAACCGAAGTTTATTGTTTCGAAAAAGAATCCCAATATAATAACAGTTAAGTCATTGATTGGGAAGGAGAAGCAGAATGAGACGAAAAGGAATAATACGAGGAATGGGAATTGCATTGGCAGTTCTTACAGTGATTGGCATTGGAGGTGGATGGAAGGATAGTATAGGCGCAAAGGTATATGCTGCAGCGGGAGATGTGGCGGTAGATAGGGTGAATTTTCCGGATGAGATATTTCGTCAATATGTAGGAGAGAACTTTGACAAGGATAAGAATGGCATCCTGTCGGCAGATGAATGTAAGGATGTGCGAGACATAAATGTTAGACGCTATACATATTCAGAGTCAGAGATTTCAAGTCTGAAGGGAATTGAGTTCTTTCCGGAATTACTTTATCTGGATTGTAATGAGAATAATCTGGCTAGCTTAGATGTCAGTCAAAATGTAAAATTGTGCTGGTTGAACTGCGCATCCTGTAATCTGAGCAGTCTGGACGTCAGCAAGAATGTAGAATTGACTGACTTGGATTGTAAGTATAACAATCTGAGCAGTCTGGATGTCAGTCAGAATAAAAAGTTATTTCAACTGTGGTGTCAGGGAAATGACTTGACCAGCTTGGATTTGACCCAAAATGAAAAATTAGGAAAACTGCATTGTTTTCGGAATAATCTGGATAGTCTGGATGTCAGTCAAAATAAAGAACTATTTGAATTGAATTGTAGGGAAAATAACCTGAGCAGTTTGGATGTCAGTCAAAATGTGGAGCTGAAAATATTAGACTGCAGTGAGAATAATCTGAGTAGTCTGAATGTCCGTCAGGCTGTGAAATTGGAGGACCTAAATTGTAATACGAATCATTTAAGCAGTCTGGACATCAGCCAGAATGTGAATTTGCAAGAGCTGGCCTGTTATAAGAACGACCTAAGCAGTCTGGATGTCAGCCAAAATATAAATTTAACCTGGCTGAGCTGTGAACAAAATACAATCGGTAACCTGGATGTCAGCCAAAATCGGAATTTAACCTGGCTGAGCTGCAGTGATAATCCAATCAGCAGTCTGGATGTCAGTCAAAATAGAGATTTAATTATGCTGGCTTGTGGGAATAATGCACTCAGCAGCCTGGACTTGAGCCAGAATACGGAGCTGGTTACTTTACTATGCGATGGAAATCATCTGAGCAGTATTGATTTAAGTCAGACAAAGGTAATAAGTTCAACTAATGTGCTCAATCAATCGGACCTTTCCGGAAATACGATAGACCTTTGTATTTATAAGGTGGATGATGGTTATTATATGGAGTTGCCGGTTCTGGATTTCAGTTTGGTTCATAATACTCGTCATGCTTTTAATGGGGAAGGATTGATTTATGATAAAAAGACGGGAAGAATCCATATGGATACATCATTTCCGACCAGCCATTTGATTTCCTATGCATATGGGCAGGACGGCAGGCCGCTTCTTGGAGTGACCGTTACCATAACGGAAGTCATTGATTTGACTACGCCAGCTACATCAACAGAGGCATCTGCTACAGAATTAACAGCTTCCACCAGTAATACCGTTTCGGATATACCGGCATCTACAACTGCTCTGCAAAAGCAGGATACATCAGGTCAGGATGCTCCGAGACAGAATACGCCAAAGACTGGAGACAGGGCGATGGTACTCTGGATTGCTGTGTTAGGTATATTCAGTGTAATATGCTATATTTTGTCCGGAAGGATGAGAAGAAGATAAAGGAAAGCGTTAAGTTTATATAAAATACGGAACAGTAATTTTGATTCCCGCGAGCAACGAGCCAAGTGGCTGCTTGCAGACATTTGGCGACTGCCGCGAGGGTCAACATACCCCGCCCCTTGGGGCGTTTTAAATTTGATGCCCCGTTGCTTGCGGCGGGGTTGTTGACTTTGTAGGACGATTCCCGATTTTGGGATAGTCCTACTTTATTTGTCGGACAACTCTCTAAATTTCTATTTCATATCCATATTCATGCAAAGCAAAACCGTCATCAAATACTTCCTTGTAGCTTCTATTTGTAGCAGCTTGGCTTGCTATAAACAATGTATACTAAATACAATCAAGCTATATATTGCTGTGCTAAACATTGAAAAGATGGAAGAGATACCGTATAATATAGCATATGGATAAATTATGTATGGAGACAGTGTTATATGCGAAAATTAAAAGTATGATAATGTATCGTAACTGTGGAGGTAATCAGTTGGATGATTGATTTGATTCAGCAGTAGGGGGATTAAGATGGGAAAGAAAAATCATCAGAATGACAATGAAATATCAGAATTGCTAAATATAACACTTGGCGGATATGAGCAAAAGATATTGATTGAGGGTAAAAGTAAAGAATTGCCAGTGGTGTTAACGTTACATGGCGGACCGGGTACGCCAATACCATTTTCTGTTGGCTGTAGAGGATTATTTCCGGAATTTACTGATAAATTTATTATGGTTTATTGGGATCAATACGGATGCGGAATTAACAACCATATCATAACAGATGATTTCGTAATCGATAATTTTGTGCAAATGACAGAGGAATTAGTAATTGAATTGAAGAAAAGGTTTCCGGATAATAAATTTTTGATTTTTTCAACCTCGTGGGGTTCTATATTAAGTGCAATACTTTTGGACAAAAACCCGTATGCAGTTGACATAGTTGTTGCGTGTGGACAAATTATAAAAAATGTTTGTTTTTGTGATGAAGTGATTCAGACGTTAAAGGATAGCAGGATATCAGGAAAAAAGCTGGAACATATAAAAACAGCAACAATTGAAAACTATACCGAAAAAGATTTGCAGCTTATTTTCAGTTCCTTAAAAAAATATACAAATGCATATGAAAATAAAGATGGGGAAAAAGCTCCCATGGGTAAAATGATAAAAGGTCTGTTAAACAGCCCGGATTACAAATTCAAAGATTTTATGGCAGTTGTTGTGAATGGTTATAGGAAAAACCATTCATTGTGGAAAGAAATATTGAATTTGGATTTGTCAAATCAGTTGATAAATGTAAAAGTACCGTACATCATTTTGCAAGGTGATACAGATATTGTAGCATCTACCAATACGGTAACGAAGTTAGTCGCTGGATGCTCAAATCCCAATCTTAATTGTATTGTTGTAAAAAATACGGGACATCTTCCCGGAGTTGAAATGATGGATAAACTGCTAAATGTATTGGAAGCATACAGTCGTTGATTTAACAACTTCCGGTGTATCGAACCGATTCGCAAATACAGGTATGCAAATGAGAATGCGATAAATGCGGCATTGCTGCCATATTTATCGCATTCACATTTCCTGCGGAAGATGGGACTTGAACCCACACGACATTGCTGCCACAAGATCCTTAGTCTTGCTCGTCTGCCAGTTCCGACACTTCCGCATATGTATATTACACAGCTTAATTAGTATACTGAATCCTCCTTGATTTGTCAACCTGTTTTTGGTTGAACAGTATGGCAAAAATTGGCAGCTTTCTATAAGATGGATGCCCGTAAACCATGGTGGAGCAACGCAGAATTATGGTAGAATGAGTAAATATATATTTTGGTGACTTATGAATGAACATGGCGGAAGGGTTACGCTTGAAAGCGTGTAGAATCGGAGCTAAAGTTTCCTATATGGAAACTTTTTTAACAAAAGTATAATGCAATTCCATTGTTATTTATAAATACTCCCTTTATAATGAGACAGAGGTGAATGCTATGAAAGAAATCAATCTGGGAAGAATCCTGCTGGAGAATCGTCGGAAACGAGGGGTGACACAAGAGGAGCTTGCAGCGTATATGGGTGTTTCCAAAGCATCAGTTTCGAAATGGGAGACGGAAACCACTTATCCGGATATTACCCTTTTGCCCAGGCTGGCAGCATATTTTAATATCAGCATTGATGCATTAATGGGCTATGAACCCCAGATGACAAGAGAGGATATCCAAAACCTGTACGGACAGCTTTCCCGGGACTTTTCCGAACAGCCCTTTGATGCTGTGATGGAGCGGTGCCACAGGCTTGTAAAGCATTACTTTTCCTGTTATCCGCTTTTGTTTCAGATGGGTGCGCTGTATGTGAATCATGCTGAATTTGCGGGAACTCCGGAACGGATATCCGGTATTTATGAAGAAGCAAAGGATTTGTTTGTGCGGGTGAAGAAGGAAAGTGATGATGCAGAGCTGGCATCACAGGCAGTCAGCATGGAGGCTTTTTGTCTGCTGCGGCTGGGAAGGCTGCAGGAGGTTTTGGAGCTGCTGGAGCCTTTGGAAATCAATCCGCTTTCGCCGGAGCCATTGCTGGCCTCTGCTTATCAGATGGCGGGAAGGGAAAAGGAAGCCCGCATGATATTGCAGTCTGGTATCTATCAGACCATGCTTCATTTACTGAATCTTTTAATGACATATATGGACGTATGTAAGGATAATGTAACAGCTTGCGAGGAAACCTATAGACGTGCTATGGCAATTGTAGAGGCATTTTCTGTTTCAGACCTGCACCCGGGGAATCTATTGTCATTTTATATTGTGGCTGCACAGAGCTTTCTGGCATTGGGAAATCAAGAACGGACGTTTGTGATTTTAGAGCAGTATACGGAATTGGTTTTGTCTGGCAGCCATTCCCTACAGTTACATGGAGATTCTTATTTTGACCTTCTGAATGAATGGCTGGAAACGAATTTGCTTATGGGAAGTGCATTGCCAAGGGATGAAACGATTGTTCGTAGAAGTATGATAGAAGCGATACGGGATAATCCGGCTTTTTCAACGCTAAAGGATATTCCACGGTTTCAAATGCTCCTTCGCCGCCTGACGGCTGGGGAAGAAAAGAAAGAATAAAAGCAATAATAGTGGAAGCAAGGACGGGAAAATAACGAAAGGAAGCCGATATAGAAGGCTTGGTATAAGATATGAATGCAATTATGATGGAACAGTTATCCAAAACGTATCCCAACGGTAAAAAGGCGGTAGACTCTGTGAATCTTATCTTAGAGCAAGGGGAAATTTTTGGATTTTTGGGACCCAATGGGGCAGGAAAGACGACGACAGTCAAGCTGTTAAATGGAATGCTGGAACCTACGGCGGGAAGCTGTCGGATTTTTGACAGGAATCCGGTACAGGAACCGGAACAGGTACATGCTATTTCCGGCGTTGTAACAGAGCATGCACAGATGTATGACCATTTAACCGGGATGGAAAATCTGATTTTTTATGGTTCTGTATTCGGTCTGAAGGAAGCGGAAAGTGAAAAGCGGGGAAAGGAGCTATTGGAAGAGCTTGATTTATCAGAGGCTGGAAATCAAAAGCTAATAACATACTCAACCGGAATGCGGCAGCGGCTTTCCCTTGCCCGCGCCTTGATTCATGAGCCGAAGCTGTTGTTTTTGGATGAGCCGACCTCCGGTCTGGACCCGGAAAGCGCACAGAAGGTTCATGTCATGATTTGTAGGCTTGCCCGGGAAAAAGGAATTACGGTTTTTCTATGTACCCATCAGCTTCGGTATGCACAGGGAATCTGCACCCGATACGGACTGATGGAGGAAGGTCGTCTGCTTTCCGTCGGGACATTGGAAGAACTGCGGGTCTGTGTGGAGACCGGGATGAAGGTTCTTTTGAAAGTAAAGGGCAGCCTGGACGAACGTATTTATCGAAGGATTGACGATATGACATTCGAAGCTGACATTCAGAGTGAAGCTGAGATTCCCGGACTGGTGCGGAGACTGGTGGAAGCAGGCGGGGAAGTCTATCATGTTTCGGCAAAGCTGCCATCCCTGGAGGATATTTACTTTGCATTGACGGCACACTCCAGTCCGGATTCCGATGGAAGGAGGGGATAAAATGAAAGGTGAAATGCTTGCAATTATCAAAAGGGATATTCGGGGAGTAACCGCCAATCGAAGATTGTTTCTGTCGCTATTGATTGTGCCGCTTGTGCTGACTATCGTCGTACCCAGTATTTTTATTCTGGTGACCCATTATGTTCCGGAAGAAATGGAGGATTTCCAAAAAATGCTGGAGCAAATGCAGCTTTCTCCAATCAATGACAGTCTGGAACTAACGGTAATCCATCTGGTGCTGAATTATATTCTGCCGATATTTTTTCTGCTGATTCCCATTATGTCAGCTTCCATTATGTCAGCAAGTGCATTCGTAGGAGAGAAGGAGAAGCATACGCTGGAAACCTTGCTGTATTGCCCCCTTTCCCTAAAGCAGATTTTTCAGGCAAAGGTTCTGGCTTCCTTCCTATTAAGTATGTTTGTGGCAATTGTCTCCTTTATAGGAATGCTTCTTGTCCTGGAAACGGAATTGTTTTTTATTATGCATTCGGTCATTCTGCCGGATATGAAGTGGCTGTTAATTCTTTTTCTGGTTTCACCGGCAATTTCTTTGATTGCCATTACATTAATGGTTCGGATTTCTGCAAAGGCGCAAGGGGTGGAAGATGCCCAGCAGTCAGCCGTATTTTTGATTCTTCCGATTCTCTTTTTGATTATCGGCCAGTTTGCCGGAATTCTGCTAATTAATGCCTGGCTTCTGCTGGGAATCGGAATTCTTAGCCTTGGAATTGCAGTGGTTTTATTCCGGCAGGCATTGAGGAATTTTAAGTATGAAATGCTTTTAAAATAGTGGGAAATTTCACAAAAATAAGCGGTCGGCATTTACATCATTTTCATTCAATGGTATGATATTCGAGAGTAGAACAACTAAGAATCATAGGATAATGAGGATGAGAGCATGGATTGGAAAAAGTTAATTGAACTGCTAAAGGGACATAAGGTATATATACAGACCCATAACTATCCGGACCCGGATGCGATAGCCAGTGGCTTAGGGCTGCAGGTGTTTCTCCGCCATCATGGTGTTGAATCTACCATGTGTTATGATGGAACCATTGAGAAGCTGAATACCAGGCGGATGATGGAGGTGTTTGATTTTGAAATATACAATATAGAAGATATTCCGGATATGAAACCGGAGGATTATATAGTTACAGTGGATGCACAGAAGTTCAATGCCAATATTACGGACTTTATTGGGGATGAAGTGGCTTGCATTGACCACCATCCGACTTATGTGGAATGTGATTACAAGTATAAGGATATACGGCTGGTAGGTGCCTGTGCCACTTTAATCGCAGAGTACTTTAAGGTCAGCGGGACGCCGATGGATAGTAATACGGCGACTGCACTATTATTTGGAATACAGATTGATACCAACAATCTGACCCGGGGGGTTACTCCCTTAGATATTGATATATTTGCATATCTATATGAGTATGTGGATGCAGATAAGCTTTCCTCCATGAGCAATTGTGCTATGGAATTAAAGGATTTACGGGCCTATGGAGCGGCCATTCAGAACATTCGGATTTATGAAAATATAGGCTTTGCTGAGATTCCCTTTGATTGTCCCGACGGCTTGATAGCGATGGTATCGGATTTTATATTGGATTTGGATGTGGTAGACTTTGCAATCGTTTATGCCTATCGGGAGGATGGATTGAAGTTCTCGGTTCGAAGTAACCTAAGCACCTTGAACGCCGGACAGATTGTGGCGGAGGCCATGGCGGGAATCGGCTCTGGAGGCGGACATGCATCCATGGCAGGTGGATTTGTTCCGGCGGAAAATATTGAAAAGCTGGGACATATGTATGATGATGAGATAGAAAAACGATTTGTTACGGTTTGCAGGGAGAAGGGGAAATAGATTACAAATGAAAAAGATTCGTTATCTGAAAATCTTTGTTGCAGTTGTAATCATGATTTCTGTTATATCTGCAACGTTATTGCTGCTGGTGCCTCGAAGAGAGATTTATAATTACTTATATGAGCAGCAGGAGCTGGAAGCCCGGACCGGTATGTCGGCCTTTGAAGCAGAACTGAATTATGATGGAATGATACAGCAGATTCTGGGGAATCAGGAGATTACCGGAATGACGACCGTCGGCTCCAGTGCGGATTTGAATAATAAGCTCCTTCGTCTGCAGCGGATTTATCGATGTGCAAAGTGGATATGCGGAATGGGTATTTTATTGTCGGTAGCCGGATTAATTGTCCTTCGGAACCAGAAATGGTATGAGGTGTTAAATCTGGGTGGTCTTATAACCATGGGAATCAGTCTGTTGATTGCCGGCATCAGCCTGCTGGTGCGGCCCTGCCGTTTGTTTATTTTGGAAAGCCGGTATGAGGAGTATTTGGGATATGACCCGCTTCTTGTGGGAATTCTGCCGGAGCATTGGGCATTTTATACCTGGCTGTTTGGTGTCGGAGTTGTATTTCTGATTGGGGTTCTCTTTTTGCTGCTTCATCTGGGCAGCCGGAAGAGCTATAAGCCGCATAAGTTTTAGAACATGAAATTCACAGACATAGAATCGAAGCAGTATGATAAAAGCATATAGGAAGCTGTATATGGAACCAGAATCGAAGTATTCTGGTAAGAATGGAACCGCGAAGCCCGGAAGGATGTTCCGGGCTTCGCGGTTCCATTTTGGAAAGACCTGCTTTGTGCTGCTGGCAGCAGCTTGACAGAAATTAATGATGGAATAAACGGATGCCGGTAAATGCCATGACCATACCATATTGATTACAGCATTCGATAACGGCATCATCCCGAACGGAACCACCCGGCTGGGCGATGTACTTTACACCGCTTTTATAAGCCCGTTCAATATTATCAGAAAATGGGAAGAAGGCATCGGAACCAAGGGTAACATTCTGGTTGCCATCCAGCCATGCACGTTTCTCCTCTCTGGTGAATACCGGAGGCTTTACCTTAAAACGCTTCTGCCATTCTCCTTCCCGCAGGACATCTTCATATTCATCACCGATATAGACGTCAATGGTATTATCCCTGTCCGCCCGTCCAAGCCCGTCTGCAAACTGCAGGTTCATAACCTGCGGTGCCTGACGAAGATACCAGTTGTCGGCCTTCTGACCAGCCAGCCTGGTACAATGGATACGGGACTGCTGTCCGGCGCCGATTCCGATTGCCTGTCCATCCTTTACATAGCAGACCGAGTTGGACTGGGTGTATTTTAAGGTAATCAGTGCAATCTTGATATCAATCAGGGCAGCCTCCGGAATTTCCTTTTGCTCCGTTACAATATTGGACAATAATTCCGAATCAATGTTCAGTTCATTTCTTCCCTGTTCAAAGGTAATGCCATAGACCTGCTTCCGCTCTAATTCCGCCGGAACATAGGCAGGATTGATTTGAATAATATTATAATTTCCCTTTTTCTTTTCCATTAATAGCTGTAAGGCTTCCTCTGTATAACCAGGGGCAATCACACCATCGGAAACCTCCCGCTTAATCAGACGGGCTGTATCCGTATCACAGACATCGGAAAGTGCAATAAAGTCGCCAAAGGAGGACATCCGGTCTGCACCTCTGGCTCTTGCATAGGCACATGCCAGTGGGGACAATTCACCCAAATCATCCACCCAGTAGATTTTTGCTAATGTGTCATTCAGCGAAAGACCTACGGCAGCGCCGGCTGGGGAAACATGCTTGAAGGAAGTGGCAGCCGGAAGTCCGGTAGCTTCCTTCAGTTCCTTTACCAGCTGCCAGCCGTTAAAGGCATCTAGAAAGTTAATATAGCCTGGTTTTCCGTTTAATACGGTAACAGGAAGCTCACTTCCATCCTCCATATAGATGCGGGATGGTTTCTGATTTGGATTACATCCATACTTTAATTGAATTTCGTTCATTGTCGTCTCCTTATCTTTCATCTGCTTGATATCCGGACTTTGAAAGCCGGAGTTCATGGTTTACTGATTCTTATTTATGATTCGGGTTTCGTATTTGCCGGTTGCGATGTCGATGAACCGTACAAACAGGGATACCTTATTCTTTTCATTTAAGCTGTTCCATACCAATTCTGTAAATCCATCAATTTCATTGGGGATATCCACCAGCTTTGGCTCCCCCTCGAAGCTTGGAAGGGGTTCTTCGTTCCGGGCATAGGTATGGATGAAATGTCCTTCCCCGGCAACCGGATTCTCATAGGTAAAGGTATAGCGGCAGCAGGCGTCCGGATTTCCGTTATTGCTCTTTAGAATGGACATGGCATAGTGATAGCTTCCATCTGTAACCGCCATGACGCCGGATATCCGGGGCGTATAGTTAGGACCGTCCGGTTCGAATTCCCGCGAGCGGAGAGACTGTTCAAGGGTCCGTCCCTGTGCCAGCCCTTCGTATATCGTATCCGTTTGGTCGCCGTTGGTTACAATGGTTTTATCTCCCAGTACCCGAACCGGTGCATAAATAATCAGGCTTGGGTCCTCCATTTTGGACGGGTCAAAGGCTTCCGTTCGAATGCCTTCCCCTTCCGTAACAAATATACGGTTCCGGCTGTTTCCGCTCCGTCCCATAATGAAATATGCAGTAACTGCTTTGGTGCCGTCTGCGGATGTTCCGATTACGATTCCGCGGCCCGGATAGGTATTGTTTTTCAATTCCTGTTCCAATGATAACATGTTCATTTTTGTCCTCCTTTTGGAAATAAAGTGCTTTTGCCAACTAGATGCCGTCCCATCTATCTGGCGGATTGCCCGCGGAAATAAAAAAAGCGGGCGCACATAATATGCTGCCCAGGCGGTCGGCTGAAATCAACTTGCAAAAAAATCTGCCAATACACTCCCTTGTAGTTTCTCTACCCGGCTGTACCGGTTCCGCCAGTTGTGTATCTAAAGACATATTATAGGAAAAAGGGGGGAAATGCAAGAGAAAAAGGTTTTTTCGTTCCGTATTTTTAAGCCAAATACCCAGCAGCAAGCTGCGGGAATAGAGATAAGACAGAAGCAGGAGGAACTAAAGTTTCCTGGGAAATGAAAAAAGCAAACAGGTATCCGAAGACCATAATCGGATACCTGTTTTTCATATATTTAATTGCGGGAGCAATTATACTGCAAATCCTCCCAGCGCCGGTCTACTTCCTCCTGGAACTGTGCAATCAGATACTCATTTCCCGGCTGAAACAAATGCTTAAACCGTCCCTGAACCTTCAGGAAATCTTCAATTGGAAGCTTATTCTTCGGCTCATAATTCAGAATCCATTTCCCATCAATCACCTCGAATAACGGCCAGTAGCAGGTTTCCACTGCCAGCTTGCAGATATTCATGATATCATCCGTTTCATACCGCCAGCCCCGGGGACAAGGCGCCAGGACATTCAGAAATGCCGGACCAGGCGTATAGATTGCCGTTTCGGATTTGGTATGAATATCCTTAAAATTCCCCAGAAAAGTAGTCTGGGCAACATAAGGAACATTGTGTGCTGCAATAATGGCAGCCAAATCTTTTCGACCCTGGAGCTTTCCGTTGGACTGAGAACCCACCGGAGTCGTTGTGGTGTCAGCATAGCGTGGTGTTGCAGAAGACCGCTGGATACCGGTATTCATATAAGCGCCATTATCGTAGCAGACATAGACCAGGTCATGTCCACGCTCCATAGCGCCGGACAGGGACTGGAAGCCGATGTCATAGGTTCCGCCGTCCCCTCCAAAGGTGATAAACTTATAGGTTTCATCCAGCTTTCCTTTTTTTCTCAAAACATTATAAGCCGTTTCTACACCGGACAGGGTAGCGCCGGCATTTTCAAAGGCATTGTGGATATAGCTGTCCTCGTATGCAGTGTAAGGATACATGAAGCTGGATACCTCCAGACAGCCGGTGGCATTACCGATGACTGCCTTGTCCCCTTCATGTAAGGCACGCAAAACGGCACGAACGGCAATGGTACCGCCGCAGCCGGCACACATTCTGTGTCCGGGTGCCAGCCGTTCCGGTTTATTCATTTCCTGCTTGAAATTGTATTTTGTAGCCATGGTAGGTCCTCCTTACTTTCTCAGACCAATATAATCAAACTGGTCTGTAATCTGTCCGGTCTCGGCAATGGTCTGCAAACGGGAATAGATATCTTCAAAATCTTCTACACGAATGTCACGGCCGCCTAAACCATATATGTAGTTAACGGTAAGGACAGAGGCATGGGCATTGTACAATGCCTGGGAAACCTCAGCGCCTAAAGGACCGCCGGTACCGCTAAAGCTGTCGCACCGGTCCATGATAGCAACGGACTTGCAATGAGAAAGAGCCGCTGCAATCTCTTCCGCAGGAAATGGACGAAAGACCCGGAGCTTTAATACGCCCACCTTTTTTCCTTCTGCCCGGAGTGCGTCAACGGCATCCTTACAGGTTCCGGCAGCTGAGCCAATAATTAATATGGCGTAGTCGGCATCCTCTAAACGGTATTCTTCAAAAAAGCCATAGTTCCGACCGGAAATGGTTTCGAATTCCTTTGCCACATCTAAAATCACCTGCTTTGCATTGCACATGGCAGTCCGTTGTCCCATTTTTGTTTCCATATAATAATTGGAAACGGCATAAGGTCCAACTGCCATTGGCTGCTGTGGATTCAAAAGATAGTTTTCCGGCTCGTATTCACCAACGAAGGCTTTTACGACGTCATCTTCTAATAATTCAATATTTTCAACTGCATGACTGGTAATGAAACCGTCCTGACAAATCATAATCGGAAGCATCACATCCTTATGCTCCGAAATCCGGAAGGCCTGCAGCATATTGTCATAAGCCTCCTGATTGTTTTCTGCATAAATCTGAATCCAGCCGGTATCTCTGGCACCCATACTATCGGAATGGTCACAGTTGATGTTAATCGGACCGGATAAGGCACGGTTGACCAATGCCAAAGCAAGAGGCAGACGGTTGGAGGCAGCTACATAAAGCTCCTCCCACATCAGTGCCATACCACAGGAAGAGGTGGCAGTTAAGGCTCTGGCACCGGCAGCAGAGGCTCCTACGGTGGCACTCATGGAGCTATGCTCGCTCTCCACCGGAATGAATTCCGTATCCATTTTGCCATTGGCAATATAGTTGGCTACATACTGTGGAATCTCCGTTGACGGAGTAATGGGAAAGGCAGGCATGACATCCGGATTAATCTGTTTGATTGCTAGCGCAACTGCCTCATTGCCGGATAAACGTTCACGAATCGACATTTTACTGACCCTCCTTCATGGTAATAGAATCAAATGGGCATACCTTTGCACAGATACCACAGCCCTTGCAGTGGTCATAGTCAAAGTCCTGCCGCTCGCAGTTTTCAACCGGAATGGAGCTGTCCGGACAAACCGGAACACAGAGCAGACATTGCTTGCATTTTTCCGGAATCCAGACCGGAGTCTGGGTTCTCCATTCGCCGGTTTTGAATGCTTTGGAGGTTCCGGCACCATAAATCTGGTTGCCGGGCGTGATTTCCTGCCATTTGCTTTTTTCTGTGATGTTAGAAATATCAGTTGCTGCCATGCTATTGCACCTCCTTAAAGGTCATTTTTAATGCATCCATGTTACCCTTGATGACTTCCGGCTTCTTGGCGAACTTATGCTGGAAGGAAAGCTCCATTTCCCGTAGGAAGGCTTCCTGCTCCATCACCTTGGTAATTGCTACGACGGCAGCAAGCATAGGGGAGTTTGGATAATATTTTCCCAGGGTTGCCAGTGAAATCTTTTTTGCATCAATGGTGTATACCCGGCCGGAATATCCTTTCAGATGAGGAAGGATGGCTTCCTTCGGCTGGGTCGTATTGATGATGATGGCGCCGTCCTCCCGCAATCCGGCGGTAACATCTACGGCCTCTAACAGAGTTTCGTCTACAACCGCTACATATTGCGGCGTATAAATATTAGAATGAACCCGAATAGGGGTATCGCTGATTCGGTTATAGGCTGTAATCGGCGCACCCATCCGCTCCGGACCGTATTCCGGAAAGCCCTGAACATGCATTCCGGTTTTGAAGGCAACATCCGCAAGCAGAAGAGCCGCTGTTTTGGCGCCCTGTCCGCCCCGGCCATGCCATCTGATTTCCACTGTCTGACTCATGGTAATTCTCCTTTTTCGTGCATTTTATACTTTTTATAAGCATAAAGTTAAAAATGTATCCGGTATCGTCGGTTTACTGCATAATAATACAAATGATAACGATATCCTATTCATTATAGCAAAGTTTGAGGAGAAGTAAAGAAGGAATATCCGCTATTCTATGGTATTGACCGTTCCAATGAAGATTGGAAGGCCGGTTTCCGTATCGATAATGGCATATACAAAGGGGCGGTTCAGATATACCCTTGGCGGTTCTGCCGGTTCCATCACGACCGCATCATTTTTCATTTCGACTGCGGTAACGGCAGCCGCTCTTGTGCCGGCCCGGTCTACCTGGATATAGGTCTTATGCAGAACCTGGTCGATGTATAGATGGCCGGTATCTGTCATCTTACTGAAATTCGCTGTACTCTCGAAGGCATTTCCCATACCCATGGCAGTCAGTGGTTCACTTAGCTCTGTTCCGTATTCGTATGTGAATTCCGGTATCTGAACCAGAACATCCTGATAGCTTCGATTGTCATACAGGGCAAGAAACGAGCTGCCATCCATAGAAGCAATGTATTCGTCTACCGGAATCCCTTCTTCCGGAAGAAGGGCAAGAAATGCATAATCGCCGCCCTTGTAGTTCTTGACAAATCCGGTTACCTGATTGCCGGTGATGTATTGTGCCTCCGTACTGCAAAGCATTGCCACGGTTTCTTCTTCACCCAGACAATTTGTAAATATACCATGTTCATTTATCTGCTGTTCCTCGTATGGTGTTTCCCAGGCTCCTTCAAAGGCAAGGGCATTGATGAGATACATCACGGCTTCATGGGGAATCTCATCTATCAACTGGCTAATCATGCCATTGGTATTGGTATTCACCCAGTTGTTGATATCGGTTACCGTAGTATCGTCGAAGTCTGCCAGAAATGCATCTGCATCATAGTAGTTCTTATTGGTTTGCAGAAACGCTTTCCTTACCTGGATTTCCCCAGGATTGTCTTTTATCCAGATGGAATTGGCAAGGTGGAAGGTCACATCCTCCGTTGCGGTCAGTTTATGATTATAGGTATACATATAGGAATTGAAATCCTGAATATCCATGCCGCCGCATAAGACCTCCTCCATTTCCATTAAGGTACCCTCGTCCGCGCCGTTGACAGTCATGGCCAGTGCCGATAGTACCGACTCCGGAGAAATCAGTATATTACTGCCGGATGCAGCTTCTTCTGCTACACTCTGGCGGAAGAGTTCTACGGAAAAATTGGCAGTTGCAGAGCGAAAGGTATCGTCGGCTTCCCGGTTTTCGATGGGTTCCGTGTTCAAATCCTCCATTAAATCAGCAGACTGGGTCTGTACTGCCGGCCCTTTACAGGCAAAGAGGGAAAGGGCGGCTGTGGTAATCATAACTCCACTGGTCAATCGTTTTATTATGGTACGGGTATTGGGCTTCATATGCGTATCCTCCTGAATCATTATGTAATTTCCTTGTAATTGGAATGCGGTTTTTCATTCATTAAGTGCTGCATTCTCATATATAGTGTAGCAGAATTGGGAATTTGTTGCATGGTTTTTGTAGAATATAGTTCTTATATATGGTTTTCCCATATGTTACATTCCTTTTATGAAAAAACTCCTGTCAGGCAATGATTGCTATAATTGAAAAAAAATGGTAGGATAGAACTAATCGGTTATAATTTGGATAAATAATGGTAATACAATAAAATGGCAATGCAGCAAAAATCAGGATTCTAACAATAAGGAGGAATTACAGATGAAACGGTTTGGCGCCTATGATTTATTAGAGCAGGAGGCAATTCCGGAGCTTTCTGCAACGGGATATATTTTTCGACATCGGAAAACAAGAGCAAGAGTTGTAGTGATTAGTAATGATGATACCAATAAGGTCTTTACCATCGGCTTTCGGACTCCGCCCAATGATGATACCGGCGTACCGCATATTATGGAGCATTCCGTACTGTGCGGTTCAAAGAAATTCCCGGCAAAGGACCCTTTTGTGGAATTGGCGAAGGGTTCTTTGAATACATTTCTAAATGCCATGACTTATTCTGATAAGACGGTATATCCGGTAGCCAGCTATAATGACAAGGACTTTCAGAATCTGATGGATGTATATCTGGATGCCGTATTCCATCCGAATATATATGTGCATGAAGAGATTTTGAAGCAGGAAGGCTGGCATTATGAGCTGGAATCCTTAGAGGACGAGCTGACCTACAACGGTGTTGTATATAATGAAATGAAAGGGGTATATTCCGACCCCAATCAGCAGCTGGCGCGCGAGATTCAGTCCTCTTTGCTTCCTAATACTACCTATGCCTGTGAATCCGGCGGAGAGCCTTCTGCGATTCCTAAGCTGACCTATGAGGCATTTCTGGATTTTCATAAAAAGTACTATCATCCATCCAATAGTTATATTTATCTGTATGGGGATATGAATATAGAAGAAAAACTGAGGTTCATGGACGAGGAATACCTGTGCCACTATGATTATCAGAAGGTAGATTCCCGGATTCATATGCAGATTGAATATCCGGAACCGGTAACCAAGGTCTGTTCCTATTCTCTGGCAGAATCCGAGCAGCCGGAGGATAATACGTTTCTTTCTTATAATGTAGTAATCGGCACCAGCCTGGACCCGGAATTATACATGGCATTTCAGCTGCTTCAGTCTGTTCTGCTGGATATGCCGGGGGCGCCATTAAAGCATGCATTGATTCGCGCCGGAATTGGAAAGGATATAGAATCCTCCTATGACAGCTCCATTCAACAGCCGATTTTTTCCATCATTGCACACAATGCCAATGAATCGGACCAGGAACGGTTTTGTCAGGTGATTCAGGATACTCTGCTGGAAATCTGCGAGCAGGGCTTAAAGAAGAAATCCATGCAGGCAGCCATTAATTATCTGGAGTTTCAGCTAAGAGAATCGGATTTCGGACGGTATCCGAAGGGCCTGATGTATGGATTAAAATCCTTTGATAGCTGGCTGTATGATGATAAGACGCCCTTTATCCATATTAAAGTAGAAGAAACCCTTGGGTTTATGAAGCGTGGATTGGAAAACGGATATTTTGAACGTATGATACGAACCTATCTGTTAGACAATCCCCACCGGAGCCTGGTGATATTAAAGCCGGAGCGGGGATTAAATGAGAAAAAGGAGCAGCAGTTAAAAGCAGAATTAGCAGCTTATAAAAATTCTCTATCCCGGCAGGAGCTGGAGAACATGATTGCAGATACCAAAGCATTAAAGGAATATCAGGCGGAGCCTTCCAGTGAAGCGGATATTCGTAAGATACCGCTGCTGGAGATTTCGGATATTGAGCCGAAGATTCAGAAGCAGGAAAATGCAGAACGGACATTATTTGGCATTCCGGTGGTGGTGCATCCGATTTTTACCAATGGAATTGCCTATATTCATCTTTGCTTTAAGCTGGATAAGCTTCCCCTGGAGCTGCTTCCATATGCGAATCTGTTGTCCAGGATTCTGGGACTGGTGGATACCGAGCATTATACCTACAATGAACTGGGAAGTGAGATTCGTTTGAAATCCGGAAGCATCCGCACCAGCTTTGAGATTCGGGGGAGTCTGGAGCCGGATGCCTATCTTCCTACCTTTGACATTAAGGCAAAGATGCTGTATGAGCAGATTAATGACAGCTTTAAGCTGATGGAGGAATTATTATTGCACAGCCGGATTAATGATACGCACCGGCTGCGGGAAATCATTGCAGAAATCAAGGCCGCCATGAAGCCGGAGTTAGTCAGCCGGGGACATTCCACAACAGCGGCAAGAGCCATGTCCTACATTTCTGTGAACAGTTATGTAAAGGAGCAGGCAAAGGGAATTGATTACTATGAATTTATTGAAGGGCTGGAGCAGAATTTTGATGCGAGGAAGGACGAGCTGGTAGAAAAGCTGAATCAGGTGCTGGAAGAAATCCTGCATAAAGAAAATCTGATTATTTCTTATACCGGCGATAATGATGTGGAAGAAGCCATCGGGATGAATGTAACCTTATTCTCTGTTTACCTGTCTACACGGAAGGTAGAGAAGCGGGAAGAATTGCTGACCCCGACAGTAAAAAATGAAGGCTTTAAGACGGCAAGCCAGGTACAGTATGTGGCTACGGCAGGCAATTATAAGAAGGCAGGCTTTGAAACAACAGGCGCCCTACGGGTATTGGAAACCATATTTGCTTATGATTATCTGTGGCTGAATGTCAGAGTACAGGGAGGGGCTTATGGCTGTATGTGTGCCTTTGGCGATAATGGCACCAGTTATCTGACCTCTTACCGGGACCCGAATCTGATGGAAACCTATCAGGTGTACCAGTCGGCAGCAGAGTATGTAGCGAATTTTCAGGCGGATGAGCGGGATATGACAAAGTATATTATTGGTACGATTGGGACATCGGATATTCCGTTAAATGCATTTGACCGGGGAGAGCGGGATTTCAGCCTGTATTTAATGGGAATTACAGATGAGTACCGCCAGAAGCGCAGAGACGAGCTGTTAGCTGCCAACCAGGCCACAATCCGCGGACTGGCACAGCTGGTACAGTCTGTTGTTTCGGCAGAAACCATATGTGTAATTGGAAATGAAAAGAAAATTGATAAGGAAGCAGAACACTTTAAGAATGTAAGAAGTATATTCTAGCGAGGAGCATCCGCTTTCCGAGGCCAGCATCCCCTTCTTTCGTGCGATACCTGCAGAAGAAGGGGATTTCAGATAAGGAGACAGAATGGAACAGAAGTTTAAGTCAGGCTTTGTGACGATTATTGGACGGCCCAATGTGGGAAAGTCCACCTTGATGAATCATTTAATCGGGCAGAAGATTGCCATTACCAGCAATAAGGCACAAACCACCCGAAACCGGATTCAGACGGTATATACCTGTCCGGAAGGGCAGATTGTATTCCTGGATACGCCGGGGATTAACCAGGCGAGAAATAAGCTGGGAGAATATATGATGAGTGCCGTTGATTCTGCATTGCGTGAGATGGATGTCGTGCTATGGCTGGTGGAGCCTGCTACCTATATCGGAAAGGGCGAACAGTCCATCATCCAGCGGTTAAAGAAGGTACATACGCCGGTGCTTTTGATTATTAATAAAATTGACACGGTAGAGGAAACGGAAGTGGTAAAGGCAATCGAGGCATATCAAAAGGAATATGATTTTGATGCCATTATTCCGGTATCCGCATTGCGGAATCGGAATACCAAGGAGGTTATTAAGACCATATTTACCTATTTGCCGGAGGGCCCCAGATATTATGATGCGGATACTATCACGGACCAGCCGGAACGCCAGATTGTAGCAGAGATTATACGGGAAAAGGCATTGCGGTGTCTGGAGCATGAGATTCCCCATGGTATCGCCGTTGTCATTGATTCCATGAAGGACCGTCCCAAGGGGAATCTGATTGATATTGATGCCACGATTATCTGTGAGCGGGATTCCCATAAGGGCATTATTATCGGAAAGCAGGGGGCTATGCTGAAAAAAATCGGAAGCCAGGCCCGGCTGGATATGGAAAAGCTGTTAGACGCCAGAGTAAATCTGAAAATCTGGGTGAAAATAAAGAAGGATTGGCGGGATAGCGATTATTTACTGAAAAATTTCGGCTTTGACCAACGGGAATCTTAGTAAAGGCAGGTGAGTGGGAATGCAGCTACAGGTAACCGGTATGGTGCTTATGGCGACCCAGGTTGGGGATTATGACCGCAGACTGGTGATATTAACAAAGGAACGGGGAAAGCTGTCTGCATTTGTAAGAGGCGCCAGAAGGACCGGCAGTCCACTGGCGGCTGCCAGTCAGCCCTTTACCTATGGAGTATTCACGTTGTATGCCGGACGGGATGCTTATCGGGTACAGAGCATAGAGGTGCAGAATTATTTTGATGAAATAAAGACGGATTTGGAGGGCATTACCTATGGCTCTTACTTTTGTGAAATGGCGGATTATTTCACCCATGAAAATCTGGATAACCGGGAACAGTTAAAGCTTTTATATATCACTCTGCGCGCCATGGTAAAAAAGTGGATGCCGGCTTCCCTAATCCGGCGGATTTATGAGATACGGCTGCTGGCCCTGGATGGAGAAGAAATGCAGGTGTTTTCCTGCGTAAAGTGTGGAAATCCCGGTACGGGCTATGTGTTCCGGGCAAGACAGGGAGGTCTGGTCTGTGTAGACCATTGCCAGATTGATTATAATATTGGAGAATTACTGCATCCCTCTACGGTATATACGCTCCAATTTATATTGGGTACGGCTCTGGAAAAGCTGTATTCCTTTCGTGTTTCCCAGGAGGTGCAGGGAGAATTGGATGAGATTTGCAATCTGTTTTTGGATGAATATGTAGACCGAAGGTTTAAATCTGTGGAAATTCTTGATTCTATCGCTTGCAATCTGACAGATTAAAAGTTACAATAATAAAGTTATTAACAATGAGGAGGCTTTGGAATGAAACAAAAGCATTTACTGACCGGGCTGGCACTGGGAGTCCTTCTGTTGACCGGCTGCACGGGTAATGTTGATTCCGTAACGACAAATACAATTACAATTGAAAAGGATGGAAGCATCCGGGATATCTCAGTAGAGGATTTTTCCGATGGAAGCTATGATATGGCAGGGTTAGAGGAATTTATCAATGCTGAAATTGCGGACTATAATTCTCAGACAGGGGAAAGCCGTATTGTATTAGATGATATACAGACCGATGAAAGTATAGTGAAGCTGCAGTTGTCTTATACAGGCATGGAGGATTATAATGCATTTAATCATACGGAGTATGAATACGGCAGTCTGGCGGAAGCAGGGCTGACAGGAGAATTTACTTCTACAGCCGATGGCAGTACGGTAAAGGCAGCAGATATGAATGGTACGGATTTGAAGGTGCTAAAGATTGAGGATGCTATGAATATCGTATGCAAAGGAAAAATTCTGTATTATAATTCCTTTGTCACAGAAGAAAATGGTACGTTTTCTGCTTCCGGAGAAGGAATGGCAGTCATTGTATTGAAATAAAATGAGCGAGGTTGGAAAAATGGAAAAAACAATGGATAAAATAGTAGCTTTGGCAAAGGCGAGAGGATTTGTATATCCCGGTTCCGAAATCTATGGCGGTCTGGCAAACACCTGGGATTATGGAAATCTGGGAGTAGAGCTGAAAAACAATGTAAAACAGGCATGGTGGAAAAAGTTTATTCAGGAGAATCCTTATAACGTAGGCGTGGACTGCGCGATTTTAATGAATCCCCAGACCTGGGTGGCATCCGGACATTTGGCAGGCTTTGCAGACCCTTTGATGGACTGTAAAGAATGTCACGAGCGTTTTCGTGCGGATAAGTTGATTGAGGACTTTGCGGCAGAGCATGGGATTGCCCTGGAAGCATCCATTGACGGCTGGTCGCAGGAGCAGATGATGCGTTTTGTGGAAGAGCATCAGATTCCATGCCCGACCTGTGGAAAGCATAACTTTACGGATATCCGTCAGTTTAATCTGATGTTCAAGACCTTCCAGGGGGTAACGGAGGATGCCAAGAATACCGTTTATTTACGGCCGGAAACTGCTCAGGGTATTTTTGTGAATTTCAAGAATGTACAGAGAACCTCCCGGAAGAAGATTCCATTTGGAATTGGTCAGATTGGAAAGTCCTTCCGAAATGAGATTACACCGGGCAATTTTACCTTTCGCACCAGAGAGTTTGAACAGATGGAACTGGAATTCTTCTGTGAGCCGGGTACGGATTTGGAATGGTTTGCATACTGGAGACAGTTCTGTATTGACTGGCTGAAGAAACTGGGGATGAAGGAAGAAGAAATGCGTGCCAGGGACCATTCTCCGGAGGAGCTTTGCTTCTATAGTAAAGGGACTACGGATATTGAGTTTTTATTCCCATTTGGCTGGGGAGAATTATGGGGAATTGCAGACCGTACCGATTATGACCTGACCCAGCATCAGAATACATCCGGAGAGCCAATGGAATATTTTGATGATGAAAAGAAGGAAAAGTACATTCCATATGTGATTGAACCGTCCTTGGGTGCAGACCGCGTTACCTTAGCGTTCTTATGCAGTGCATATGATGAAGAGGAATTGGAGGGCGGTGATGTACGGACCGTACTGCACTTCCATCCGGCGCTGGCTCCGGTCAAGATTGGTGTGCTTCCACTGTCGAAGAAGCTGGCAGAAGGGGCAGAAAAGATTTATATGGAATTATCAAAGCTCTATAATTGTGAGTATGATGACAGAGGTAATATTGGCAAACGCTATCGGAGACAGGATGAGATTGGTACACCATACTGCGTAACTTATGATTTTGAGTCGGAAACAGATGGCGCCGTAACCGTTCGGAACCGTGATACCATGGAACAGGAACGGATTAAGATTGAAGACTTAAAGGGGTATTTTGAAGAAAAGTTCGCTTATTAAATGTAAGGATGCCGGAAAGAAGCAAAAGCCCCGACGGACGAAAGCAGTAAATTAAGAAATAAATACGGAAGAAACAAATAAGACGAGAGAAGGATAATCTCTCGTCTTATTTAATATGTAGAAAAATCGGATGCACTGTGAAATTAATTCTTAGAGGCTTCCTCCATCTCGTCAATCACGGTGGTCAATGTCTTTAAGGAGGACTTAATGGAACGGTTGATTTCTCCGGAATTTACCGCAAGCTTACCAAACTCAGAAGCAACTACCGCAAAGCCCCGGCCGAATTCACCTGCCCGGGCTGCTTCAATGGAAGCATTCAGGGAAAGGATTTTCTGTTTGCTTTCAATCTTGTCCAGTGCCTGGGACTTTTCATTAATCTCTTCAATCAGGTCAGCTGCCTGGGAAATATCGCCTTCCAGCGAAGTAATCAGGTTGCCGCTCATACTCTTACTGTATTCAAAGTTGACAATAAGATTAATCATATCGCCTAACAGCTTGGCAGAAGCCCGGATGGAAGCCTCGGATTTAACCGGCACATTCTGCAAAGCCTCAATATACAAATCCGGATTCACGCCTAATTCAGAAGCGATACTCCGGAATTTTTCTTCATCCGGTTCCTCCGGCAGTACCTGTCCACCGATTATTTTACCCAGATAGGTATTGCCAACCTTGATGTCAACGCTAAAATCCATTAAGCCTGCATGACAGAAATAAGTTCCGGTACAGGTATTATCACATTTGGTACAGCGTCGAAGTCCTTCTGTGGTTCCGCGTGTATATTTCATACAGAAATCAGTGAAGCCGATTTCCTTTGTAATATAGTTTCCTTCATTATCCACAGCAATGGTAGCCATACCGGTAGCCATTGACCAGTCCTCCATTATCTGCTCCAGTAGTGACAGATCAAGAAAATCTTTAATATGCATGATTGAACCCCCGTAATTTAATGATAATTTATGGAACAATTAAAAACCTAACTATAATTATATCGTAAAAACTTATTTTTGCAACAATTTAACAGAAAAAAACGAAAAAAAAGGCGAATATATGTTGACATAATTTATTTCATTTGCTAGAATACAAATGTAACAAGTTGTAACAATTTTGTAATAATTATGAAAAAACGGAGAAACATATATGAAAAAGGCAATTATAAGTGCGGCAATTATGGTGGCGATGGGTACAGGATTAACTCTTGGTACAAGTGCAGTAACACCACACAATGAAGTAAATGCCCAGGCAGCTACAGAGGAACCCTTAGAGACACAGATTTCAGATACGAATGTAACATTAAGGATGAACAGCAGTGAAGCAGAAGAGGAGCCGGCAGTGGAAGAAGCGTCCCCAGAGGAACCGGAAGCGGTAGAGGCGCCAGAAGAGGAGCCGGCATGTGAATATCCGGAATGGCAGAATTCCGTAGTTGCCAATGTAGAAGGCAGTCTGCGGGTACGGGCAGAGGCAAATACAGAATCCGAAATCGTCGGAAAATTATATCCATATACCGTTGCAGCGATTCTGGAGCCGGGAGAGGAATGGACCAGGATAGAATCCGGTTCTGTAACCGGATATGTGTCCAATGAGTTCCTGATGTTTGGAGATGAGGCTGGGGAATATATAACAGAAAACTATAAGTATTGTGCCACAGTTGAGGTACAGGCCCTGAATGTCCGGCAGGAGCAGAGTACGGAAAGCGAATGCATCGGTTCCGTAACCGGCGGACGGGAGCTGGATATTTTAAGTGAAACAGATGAATGGATAGAAATTCAGTATACAGAAGATACAACCGGATATGTGGCAAGAGAATATGTAAAGGTTGGCTGGAATTATCCGGAGGCAATGACCATAGAAGAGGAGCAGGCTCTGATTGCTGCCAGTCTTGCAGCACAGGCATCTGCCAGTCAAAGAACCGCTTCTGCATCTTCGGCAGCCGTATTGCCGCCGGTAGAGACGTCAGCAGAGGGATTGGCATTGGGACAGCAGATTGCAAGCTATGCTTGTCAGTTTGTAGGCTGTCCGTATGTATATGGCGGAAGCAGCCTGACCGGTGGTACGGATTGCAGCGGATTTACCATGGCAGTATATGCCCAGTTTGGTTATTCCCTGAGCCATTCTTCCGGCGCACAGATGGGACAAGGAACCCCAGTTTCCTTAGATGCGGTACAGCCGGGGGATATCATCTGTTATTCCGGTCACGTAGGCTTATATATCGGCGGCGGACAGATTGTTCACGCAGCTACGGAATCAACAGGAATCGTTATTTCCAATATGTATTATGCTTCACCGATTGGAGCAAGAAGAATCGTACAATAATAAAGTAAATTGTGTGTGTGATTACATTTCTAATGGCCGGTGCCTTGGTGGCGCCGGTTTTCTTTTTTAACAATTTTGTAAAATATGGTTAAAATAAAAATATTTCTCAAAAATGGGTTCAAAA
The DNA here is from genome assembly GCA_023667695.1 of Clostridium sp. Taxonomy (GTDB): domain Bacteria; phylum Bacillota; class Clostridia; order Lachnospirales; family Lachnospiraceae; genus CAG-632. The sequence continues at coordinate 26,052 of JAMOZY010000030.1, forward strand.
TCCAGGAAATTATGGTATAATAATTAACAGTGACTGTACGATTGTACAGGCTAGAATAATCAATACTTAGGAGGTAAGTAACAAATGGCAAACAAGTGGGTTTATATGTTTAGCGAAGGCGACATGACAATGCGGAATCTTCTTGGTGGTAAGGGAGCGAACCTTGCAGAGATGACCAGCATTGGCCTTCCGGTTCCACAGGGTTTCACGATTACTACAGAGGCATGTACGCAGTACTATGAGGATGGACGTAAGATTAACGACGAAATCATGGCTCAGGCTATGGAAGGCGTTAAGAAGATGGAAGAGATTAATGGTAAGAAGTTTGGCGATCTTCAGAATCCGTTGTTGGTATCTGTACGTTCAGGTGCCAGAGCTTCCATGCCTGGTATGATGGATACTATTTTGAATCTTGGATTAAATGATGAAGTTGTAGCTGCTATGATTGCTGGCAATCCGGATCCGGCCTTTGAGCGTTTCGTATATGATTCATACAGACGTTTTATCCAGATGTTCTCTGATGTTGTTATGGAAGTGGGCAAGAAGTATTTCGAGCAGCTGATTGATAAGATGAAGGAAGAGAAGGGTGTTAAGTTTGATGTTGAGCTGACAGCAGCCGACCTGAAGGTATTAGCGGAGCAGTTTAAGGCTGAGTACAAGAATCAGTTAGGTACAGACTTCCCGTCTGACCCGGTAGAGCAGTTAAAGCTGGCAATCGAGGCAGTATTTAGGTCCTGGGATAATCCAAGAGCGAATGTATATAGAAGAGATAATGATATTCCTTATTCATGGGGTACCGCAGTTAACGTAATGCCTATGGTATTCGGTAACTTAAATAATGAATCCGGTACTGGTGTTGCATTTACACGGGACCCTGCTACAGGCGAAAAGAAGCTGATGGGTGAGTTCCTGAAGAATGCACAGGGCGAGGATGTAGTTGCCGGTGTTCGTACTCCAATGCCAATCGCACAGATGGAGCAGGAATTCCCAGAGGCGTATGCAGAGTTCATCAAGGTATGTGAGACCCTTGAGAATCACTACCATGATATGCAGGATATGGAATTTACCGTAGAGAATAAGAAGTTATATATGTTACAGTGCCGGAATGGTAAGAGAACCGCTCAGGCTGCTCTTCAGATTGCCTGTGACTTAGTGGATGAAGGACATAAGACAGAAGAAGAAGCAGTTGCTATGATTGATCCTCGTAATCTGGATACCTTACTTCACCCTCAGTTTGATGCAGCAGCATTAAAGGCAGCTACTCCAATGGGTAAGGGTCTTGGCGCTTCTCCTGGAGCTGCTTGTGGTAAGGTTGTATTTACTGCAGCGGATGCAGAGGCATGGAATGCAAGAGGTGAGAAGGTAGTTTTGGTAAGACTGGAAACCTCCCCAGAAGATATTACCGGTATGAAAGCTTCTCAGGGTATCTTAACCGTTCGTGGCGGTATGACAAGTCATGCAGCCGTAGTTGCTCGTGGTATGGGTACCTGCTGTGTATCCGGCTGTGGTGACATTGCGATGGATGAAGAAAATAAGAAGTTCACATTAGCTGGCAAGGAATTCCATGAAGGGGATTTCATTTCCATTGATGGTACAACCGGTAACATTTATGACGGTGTGATTCCGACGGTAGATGCTACGATTGCTGGTACATTTGGACGAGTTATGGCCTGGGCTGACAAGTACAGAACCCTGAAGGTTCGTACCAACGCAGATACACCGGCAGATGCGAAGAAGGCGCGTGAGCTTGGCGCAGAGGGTATCGGTCTTTGCCGTACCGAGCATATGTTCTTTGAAGAGGACAGAATTGCTGCGTTCCGTGAGATGATTTGTTCCGATACAGTTGAAGAAAGAGAAGCTGCACTGGATAAGATTCTTCCTTATCAGCAGGGTGACTTTGAAGCGTTATACGAAGCTTTGGAAGGAAATCCGGTTACCATCCGTTTCCTGGACCCACCGCTTCATGAGTTCGTTCCGACGGAGGACGCTGATATTAAGAAGCTGGCAGATGCACAGGGCAAGTCAGTAGAAACGATTAAGACAATCATTGATGGTTTGCATGAGTTCAACCCGATGATGGGTCACAGAGGATGCCGTCTTGCAGTTACCTATCCGGAAATTGCCAAGATGCAGACGAAGGCAGTCATTCGTGCTGCTATTAATGTAAAGAAGGCACATGCTGACTGGAATGTGAAGCCGGAAATCATGATTCCGCTTATCTGTGATATTAAGGAATTAAAGTTTGTTAAGAAGGTAGTAGTAGAAACGGCAGATGCTGAAATTGCTGCTGCAGGTATCAGCTTAGAGTATGAAGTAGGTACTATGATTGAGATTCCAAGAGCTGCTCTGACTGCGGATGAGATTGCAAAGGAAGCTGACTTCTTCTGCTTCGGTACCAACGACTTAACACAGATGACCTTTGGTTTCTCTCGTGATGATGCAGGTAAGTTCCTGGATGCTTACTATGATACCAAGATTTTCGAGAACGATCCATTTGCTAAGTTAGACCAGACTGGTGTTGGTAAGCTGATGGAGATGGCAATCAAGTTAGGCAAGCCGGTGAATAACAAGCTTCATGTTGGTATCTGTGGCGAGCATGGTGGAGATCCTTCTTCCGTTGAGTTCTGCCATAAGATTGGTCTGGATTACGTTTCATGTTCTCCATTCCGTGTACCGATTGCAAGACTGGCTGCTGCACAGGCTGCAATTGCGAATAAGTAATTGAATAAAGAATGATTCGAGAACCTTGCAGGCTTCGCTCTGCAAGGTTCTCTTTCTATCTTCCCATTCTCTTATCCTAAGGATGCAGCTAAGCCGTAAAGCCCGTGAGGCTGCCTGCGTGGGGCGTTTCCTATCGTCGGTGGATGCATTTTACCGTTCAAATTTGCATTTTACATTTTCTCGGTTGATTTCCTTTACAGCATAATGTATGTTGCATATATCAGCTGAAACACAAAAGGAAAAGAATGGAGTTTTTTAAAATGGGAATGATTTTATTTGCGGTTTTTGCGGTTATGGAAATTGTGCTTACAGTGCTTACCTGCACAAAATACAGAAGCCTTTGGCACAGAAACAGATTATTTTTCTGCGCAGCTGAGTTTGTACTCATGCTGCTTGTCATGCTTTTGCCTGTAGCAGGACAGAAATGGAGATTTACAGGCTGCCTCGTTATTCTTGGAATACGCCTTGCCATATCTGGCATCGTGTATCTTGTAAAGCGCAGCGGTACCCAAAAAGAAAAAACAAGGGCAAAAGTGATTTTCGGTACGGTTATGAACATTATCCTTATCTGCTTCTCTCTTTTTCCAGCCTTTATTTTCACAGACTATTCGGGACTTAAAACAAGCGGTCCCTACGAGGTAAAGGAAACCCAGGCAATCCTTATCGACAGCAGCAGACTGGAAACGAATGAAAATGACGGTTCGAACCGTGAGATACCGATTCACTTCTACTATCCGGAAGGGGATGTGGCAGACTGTCCTCTGGTATTATTTGCTCACGGTTCCTTTGGTTATTATCATAGCAATTATTCACTGTATGCAGAGCTTGCAAGCAATGGCTACGTTGTGGCAAGCATAGACCACCCTTATTACGCTTTCTTTACAAAGGATACAGAGGGCAAAACAATTATAGTTGATACAGACTTTATGCAGACGGCTATTAATATGCAGTACAGCTCCGATTTTACTGAGACGGAGGAGGATTTTAATGTTATATGTGAATGGATGTCTATCCGCACCGCGGATGAAAACTTTGTCCTTGATACCATAAAAAACGATAAGGACTTAGGCTCGCTTGGTACGGCATGGTATACGGAATCCGAGGATGCAAGGGTGGAAATTCTCCAGGTGCTTGAAATGACAGACACAGAAAACATCGGACTTATGGGACATTCTATCGGAGGCGCAGCAGCGGTACAGCTTGGCAGAGAGCGCGACGACATTACTGCGGTAGTTGACATTGACGGCACAATGCTCGGCGAAGAAATAGCATTCAATGACGGAATGCTTAGCTACAACCCAGAGCCTTATCCGATACCGATACTTTCCCTTGATAACGCAAGTCATTGGGAGGAGTCCTACATTGTTGATAGAGAAATAGACTATGTAAACAAATATGTACTTGATAATGCTATTGATAGCAGAGAAGCTCATTTCGACGGTACGGAGCATATGGATTTCACAGATTTGCCGCTTTTTTCTCCTACATTATCAAAAATGCTGGGGAAAGGTGAGGTGGACGCATCGGAATTTATTCCCGAAATTAATCGTATCATCCTTAATTTTTTTGATTATTATCTAAAAGGAGAGGGCGAACCGGATATTGAACCCTGGAATGCACAGACAGCAGAATAAAGGTATATTGTAAATGATTATAAATATTTCTCGAATAAAAAAAGATGAAAAGGAGCGGCTGGAAATTTACTGCCATCAGGTAAGCGATGAAATAACGGAGATTGTCCGCTTTGTAAAATCCAGACAAGGACAGCTTACAGGTATTATCGAAGGCGCACAGTATGAAATTCCTGTTTCCGACGTGTTTTATATTGAAGGAGTAGACAACAAAGTATTCATTTATTG
>JAMOZY010000031.1 GCA_023667695.1 Clostridium sp.
AACAGTCAGAATCTGAAATGTATTGCATTATGGAACTGCACCTGCCTTGATAGCGGCTTCCTGAGGATAAATATCTCAAAGAAGACCTTAGAAGCACATCGGTACTTAGGGGTGGTATTTTCACCCCTTATGTACCGCTATGTGCTGGCAGGAGCGCAAGCGTGTCTTCGTGAGATATTTACCTCAGGAAGCCGCAGTAGCAAAGTTAGTACGCTAAACCATAATTTGTAGCAACTTGAGCCATGCGTACCTCGCCTCCACTTCGTTCCGGCTCGGTCACGGGCATTCGCCCTATGTGGCAAGAGTTGAATATGTCTGCCTGTGAGCAAGCTCCCGGCAGCCAATTCAACTTTGCCACGCATGGCTCAAAGCTTTCGTGCAAACCATAATTTAGAGAGGGAAATATAGAATGAGAAAGAATAGTGTAAAGAATACCAGAATTAATAGTGAGGTCCAGCGGGAACTCAGTGTGATTATTCGGGAGGACATAAAGGACCCCCGGATTCATTTTATGACTTCCGTAACGGATGTACAGGTAGCGCCGGATTTAAAGACGTGTAAGGCATACATCAGTGTTATGGGAAATGAAGAGGAGCAGCAGAATACGCTGACCGGATTAAAAAGTGCAGTGGGTTATATCCGCCGGGAGCTGGCACGCCGGGTGAATCTGCGGAATACACCGGAGATTACGTTTATTCTGGATGATTCCATTGCATACGGTGCAGAAATGTCTAAGAAAATTGCAGATTTACATGTGGAAAATTATGCTTCGGATGATGCGGAAGCAGTTCCGGAGGAATCGTAAAGGATAAAGTGATGAACAGGTGAAGCGTATGAATCAATTTTTAGAAGCAATTGAACAGGCACAGACAATTGTGATTCTGGGGCATATTCGTCCGGATGGTGACTGTGTAGGCTCCTGTACAGGAATGTATAATTATATTGCTGATAATTATCCGGAAAAGCGGGTGGATGTATATCTGGGAGAGTTTGATAAGGAATTTCTGTTTTTACAGGGGGCAAATCAGATTCATCATGAACTGCGGGAAGAAATGACCTATGATTTGTGCCTGGCACTGGATTGTGCCAGTACGGACCGCTTTGGTGAATTTGGCATTTATTATGAAACAGCAAAAGTAAAAGCGGCTATTGATCATCATGCCAGTAATCCGGGCTATGGGGATATTTGCCTGGTACAGTCGCAGGCCGCCGCCGCCTGTGAAGCTATTTACGGTATACTGGAGCGGGATAAGATTAGCAGTTATTGTGCAGAGGCCTTGTACCTGGGAATTGTTCATGATACCGGTGTGTTTAAACACAGTAATACAACACGGGATACTATGTGCATTGCCGGTGATTTGATTGCATTGGGAGCAAGACCCAATGAGATTATTGACCGTACCTTTTACAGTAAGAGCTTTGTGCAAAATCAGATACTGGGCCGGGCTTTGTTAGAAAGCTATATGACCTTTGATGATTTGTGTATTGTTTCCTGCTTGAGAAAAGAAGTCTTTGATTTTTATCATGCTACCAGTGTGGATGTAGATGGAGTCATTGACCAGCTTCGGGTTACCAGAGGGATTGAGGTGGCAATGCTGTATTATGAATATGAACCGGATATGTATAAGTTCAGCCTCCGTTCTAACCGATATGTAGATGTCAGTAAGATTGCCCTGCATTTTGGCGGTGGCGGTCATGTACGGGCAGCCGGTTTTTCTCTGGAGGGTGACCGGAATCAGGTGGCAGAGCAGGTACTGGAGCAGATTGCGTTGCAGTTATTTGCCTGAAAAGGGATGAGCATGATTGACAGAAGTTCGGGGGAGCAGCGATGTATGACGGAATACTAAATGTATATAAAGAACCGGGATTTACTTCCTTTGATGTGGTGGCAAAGCTAAGGGGAATCCTGCATCAGAAGAAAATCGGACATACCGGTACCCTGGACCCTCAGGCGGAAGGGGTGTTAGTGGTTTGTGTTGGAAAGGCAACAAAATTATGTGATATTCTGCCGGAGCATGACAAAGTGTATGAGGCAGTCTTGTTGTTAGGAGTAACCACGGATACAGAGGATATGACTGGTGAAGTGTTGAAACAATCAGAGGTCACAGCTTCCAGGGAAGAAGTGCAGGCTGTGATACAGTCATTTATAGGAAGCTATGAACAGATTCCGCCTATGTATTCTGCGATTAAAGTAAATGGACAGAAGTTATATGAGCTTGCGCGGGAGGGAAAAGTGATAGAGCGGCAGCCAAGACCGGTAACGATTTACGAATTGGAAATCCGGGATATACAGCTTCCAAGGGTGGTATTCCGGATTAAATGCAGCCGGGGAACCTATATCCGCAGCTTATGCAGAGATATAGGAGAACAACTGGGCTGTGGGGGCTGTATGGAAAAGCTGGTCCGCATAAGTGCCTGTGGTTTTTCCGTTCGTGACAGTCTGCATTTATCTGAAATCGAAGCAATGGTTCAGAAAGGCTGCCTGGAGCAGCGGATATATTCCATTGATTCTATGTATCCGCAGTACCCTAAGATTCAAATGGCGCCTCAATGGAATAAGCTGGTATATAATGGAAATAAGTTTCAAAAAAAGAATATTGGGAAGATAAGGGCAGGCTTTCAGGACGAAGATATTGCCGAAGTACCCTATGTACTGGTATATGATTCGAATGACTGCTTTTTGGGAATATATGAATATCGGCTGCAGACACAGGAATTTGTACCCTACAAAATGTTTTTATAGGCATTTATCAATGAATGGGAAGGGCTGTCTGTTTGTCGGGAATCTCGGACACAGGATTCGTAATTGAACTAAATTTGGATAGAAGGCATGAGAGGATGGAGCATATTACCGATGTTGCAGGTTTACAATTCCATAATACCGCAGTAGCGCTGGGAAAATTCGATGGATTTCATCGGGGACACCAACTGCTGCTGAATCAGGTAAGAGCATGGCAGGAGCAGGGGCTTACCGGGGTGATTTTTACATTTGCAGAAGTGGGAATGGGCTTAGGTGTACAGAAACGGATTGACAGTCATGAGGAAAAATGTCGAAAGGCAGAAGCCGCCGGCATTGATATTTTATTGGAATATCCGTTTACGAAAGAATTTTCTGCCATGGAGCCGGAGGCTTTTGTAGCCGATATCCTCATTGGACAGTTGGGTGTCCGGGCGGTCGCCGTGGGGAAAGATTTTCGATTTGGAAGGAATCGAAGCGGAGATACTGCTTTATTAGCAGGCTTAGGACAGCAATATGGATTTGAGGTAATGGTGTTTGACAAATTAAAGGAGAATCAAAATGAAATTAGTTCCTCTTTGATTCGCTCGGAAATAGAAGCCGGGCATATGGAACAGGCGGCTGTCTGTATGGGACAGGGCTACTGTGTGTTTGCTGAGGTCATACATGGAAAGGAGCTTGGAAGAGCCATCGGTATTCCAACTGCCAATCAACGGATTCCAATGGAAAAGCTTCTTCCGCCTTTTGGTGTTTACATGGCAAAGATTCGATGGGAGAATCAGATATTTTACGGTATTTCGAATCTGGGATACAAGCCGACGGTCAGCGAAGAGCAGTCCATTGGTCTGGAGACTTATATTTTTGATTTTGACCAGAATATTTACGGAGCGTGGATAGAAGTAGAATTATTGCGATTCATTCGTCCGGAGAAAAAGTTTGCCGGGGTGGAAGAATTGGTTTCACAGATGAAAGAGGACATCGCGCAGGTGAAGGAATGGCAAATCGCTGGATTTGAAGATAGGGAATGAAAGAACACACAGAAAAAAAAGAAATAATTCCATTGGTTAATATCATGGTCTTTTTCTTATGTTAAAAAGGTAATTTAGTAAATAAAATAATTTTTAATTACACTGGAAAATAAGTTGGTGATGTCATGAGGGAGGTAAGAAAAGGACATCAGACTACACCAAGCAGCGCAGCGACAAAGTGTCTGGCTTCTCTGCTTACCGATATGGGTTATATTGAAGTAGCAAGAGTTTGAGAGCTTTGTAAGCAAGTAAGGGTATAAAACAAACAACTTTACCCCTCTGGCTATTTTTGTTATAATCATGGCAGGGGCAAGTGGAAGGAGATGAAATTGGAGGATATGGATATGGGAATGACAGATAAGCAGTTTAATGGTTTTGTAAGATTTGTACTTGATGCGTTAAAGGATGCAATGAATGAAAAAGAAGAGAGCGTAAAAAAAGAAAAGTTACAGAAGATTGCAGACAACCTACAACAGACATTAGAGGATTAGCAAAAAGCCGGGAAACTTGCCACCCGGCTTTTCTTTTATCATTGTCTTGCCTATTGTCAGATGCCTGGTATCTACGATGTAAGATTTTCTGTTTTCTAACAAGTACTTCCTGGATTTGAGAGCTTTGTAAGTAAAAGTATAAAACACAGTACTGGAAATAATGCTCATGTACGGTAAAGAAGCAAGCAACCGAAAACAAGAGATAGACCGCCAGCACCACACTATTCCGAACCAAAAAACAAAGAGCAAAAGACAAGCATTGTGGAAATGTGCATAACAGGCTATGGAATCATGGATAACTCTGTTCACAGAACATGGAAAAGCTAAAGTGCAGCTTTCCCACGTCCTGCAAACAGAGTTACCCACAATTCCATGAGATAGCCAGTTATACACATTTCCACAATGCCGACGACGACAGAATCCTCCTCATTCATTATATCCTTATTTGGAAAATTGAAATATTGTCAGTGTTTGTCGAACCGTATATAATGTGATATATGATATGGCTTTTAAACGGAGGAAAACAAAATTGAAAAAGATAGTCATGATTGAAGATGATACAGATATTTGTAAAATAGTTGAAAATTTTTTGACGAACTATGGATATGAGGTGTATTTTGCACAAAACGGAAAAGGTGGTGTACAGCTTTGCCGGACACTTATACCCGATTTAATTCTTTTGGACTTAATGCTTCCGTCATTAAGCGGTAATGAAGTGTTAGAACAAATAAGGGCTTTTACGGAAATCCCGGTTATTGTAGTGTCTGCGAAAACAATGGTACAGTCTAAAATACAGCTTTTGCGGTCAGGTGCGGATGACTATATGACAAAACCGTTTGATTTATATGAACTTCTCGCGAGGATTGAAGCTAATCTAAAAAGAAGTATGGCACAGACGGACGAAACGAATCTTCATTTGCATTACAAAGATATTGAAATCAAAGACTCCAATATCTTTGTAAAAGGAAAGCTGATACCCTTTACATCTACGGAAGCGGAGATTCTAAAGCTATTGTTAAAATATCCGCAAAAAATTTTTTCTAAACAAAACATATACGAATCAATTTGGGATGAAGAGTATGCTTATGATGATGATACAATCAATACGCATATTAGTAATATCCGCAAAAAAATCAAAACCCAGACACAAGATGAATACATAGAAACTATATGGGGCATTGGGTATAAATTAAAATAATTTGTATGGCTTTAGAAATTATTTAGATTTACTTTGTATAGTGGTATGGAAAGGAGATGATAAAATGTCAGAAGTCATATGCCAAACAATAGAACTATGCAAACGATACAAAAGCTTTTATGCCCTGCAAAATATAAATCTATCTATTAAACGGGGGGAAATTTACGGATTGGTAGGTGAAAATGGCGCAGGAAAATCTACACTAATCCGATTGTTGACAGGGTTATCAAAGAAAAGCAGCGGAGAGATAATTTTATTTGATGAAACAAGTAATTTGCAGCGTGAACGTTCACGGATCGGATGTACGATAGAAACGCCAGCATTATATAAAGACATGACAGCAGCGGAGAATCTGGAAATACAAAGAATACAGCGTGGTATTCCCGGAAAAACGTGCGTTTCGGAGGTTTTAGAAGTTGTTGGTTTAGATAATACAGGCAAAAAGAAAACGAAAGATTTTTCATTGGGAATGAAGCAGCGATTAGCATTGGCTGTCGCTCTTTTGGGAGAGCCGGAATTTTTGATATTAGACGAGCCAGTGAATGGTTTAGACCCGACCGGGATTATTGAACTCAGGGAACTGCTAAAACGATTATCAAAAGAAAAGCACGTTACAATTCTGCTCTCAAGTCACATATTAAGTGAGTTAAATCAATTAGCGACCTGTTATGGTTTTTTGCATAAAGGCAGATTGTTAAGACAGATTTCAGCAGAACAATTAGGGGAAGATTGCAAACGCCATCTAAGAATCAAAACGGATGATATAAAACAAACTGTCACAATATTGGAAGAACAGTTACAAATTAAAAAGTTTTGTGTTTATCCGGGGAACTTAGTAAAAGTATATGAACGACTTAATGAAATAAAATCAATTTCAAAAATGCTTTCTTCCAGAGGTATCATAATTGAGGAAATATCCATACAGGGAGAAGATTTAGAAACCTATTTTGAAAAACTGATAGGAGGCGGGCAGAGTGTCTAACCAAATAAAAGCAGAATTTCTAAAATTAAAATATTCAAGAATTTTTAAAGTTATCCCTATCCTATTCTTCACAGGATTAGTTTTGTATGGACTTTTCGGTTTGTCGTCAGGAGGAACGCAGTTATTTGTTTCAGAAGGGGATGAAGAAATAAATTCGGCTTTACATGGAATGATAGGATTTTTTGCATTTACATTTTCTGATGCTGCAGCTCCTTCCTTTACTGAAATCATTCAGTCCTGCGTGTCGTGTAATGTGTTTTTATGGATATTTGTTCTTATTTTGACAACGCAATTTTTTAGTTATGATTATGATTGCGGAACAATCAAATTACCCATTGCATATGGAATAAGTAGAATAAAAATATATTTTGCAAAAGTGATAATTATTATTTTATACAGTGCAATCAATTATTTTGTATTTTCAGCCTTAACAATGGCATTGACCTGTATTTTGACAAAATATAAACCTTGTGCAATAGAAATCGCACAATATTTGAGTTATGTGGGAATAAATTTTCTGGTTATGATTACTTTTATTTTGCTTTGTTTAGTGGCAGGAATCCTCTTGAAAAATATAGGAATTGTTTCAACTGTTATGTGCTTGCTCACGTTAGGCGGCGCGGTTGTTTATACTGGAATTTGGCAAAATTTTCATGAGCATATAATACTTAGACTATTAGTTCAGCTTACCCCATTTTATTATTGGATGAATATGGGTGCATTTCGGTTAGAGTATGGAATTATAAGTGAGACGATAAACTACTTTCTTTTTGGGTTGCTTATATTGCTGCCTGTTTCCATGCTGATTGTGAAACGGCAGGAGTTTAAATAGAGAAAATCAAAGGGAGGATGCCAATGTGTTATATCATACTGATTTTTTTAAATATCATTTTGGTATTTTCCTTTTTAATTTGGAAATGCCAAATCAATAAAATAATTAAACAAATCCGTGAGAACAGGAGAATTCATGTTTCGCTATCTGATAGACAGATAGAAGAGTTGGCGAGACTAATCAACAGCAAAAACAGCTATGAAAAGGAATTGCAAATACAGATTTTGAATGATGAAGAAAAGTTAAAACAGTCAATTTCTAATATTAGCCATGATTTAAGAACTCCATTAACATCAATTCAAGGATATTTAATACTTTTACAAAATTGCGACAGTATAGAAGAACAGAAAAAGTATCTTTCTGTCATTCAATCAAAGGCAGATTATTTAACGGAATTAGTGCAGTCGTTTTATGATTTATCCATAATAGAAAATGGTGAGTATATAGTAGATATTGAGCGACTAGATATAAACAAATTGGTCACAGAATGCCTGTTCAATAAATATAGTGAATTACAGGCAATTCAGCCCGTTATTAAAACAGAGGAAAAACCTGTATGGATAAATGGAAATAACATAATTTGCAGAAGAATTATTGAAAACTTAATCATAAATGCAATACGATATTCCGACGGCTACATTGGTATATCTATAAATCGTGATGGCATTTTTTTAATAGAAAATACAACATCTGAATTAAATGATATAAATATCGAAACACTTTTTCAAAAGTTTTATACAGTTGATAAATCACGTTCAAAAGGAAACAGTGGATTAGGGCTGTATATTGTAAAAGAATTGTTAAAAAAAATAAATGGCGGCATAAAAGAAGCCGTTTATCGTGACAATGTTTTAATGATTTCAGTTTATTTTGAAATTTGTGAATAGTTAGTTAAGGTGCAACGGTTGTTTGAGAGCCTTGTAAGTAAGGGTATAAAACTCAAGCAGTGCTGGATGAGTTTAGCGTATAGTTTGAGAGCCTTGTAAGCAAGTAATTCGAGTTATATATGCTAGGCTAAAATCAACGAATAGAACAAAGGTGAAATAAAGCCTAACATACAGTCATTGGCGGAAAACTATTGTTCCTGCTGCGTAACGATATGAAGCTGAAAATGAAAAGATTGAGAATATTGAATCAGATATAAACATCTTGAAAAAGGTTGTAACAGAGCATTCAGAAAAACTCCAACAGTTGGCATAGATAAAATATATTTTGCATTATTCTTAAAAATGGTATGTGTATAAAACACCAGTTATTGATATAGTACCTCTGTTTATTTCAAAATTAAGCTAAGAATATGATATTTCCAGCTTCAATCGCGAAGAAATGGAATTCCTGTGAATGATAAATAGACCACCAGATGGTCTATTTCTATGTAAACAAGGAGAGCATATGACAGAATCAAGAAAAGGTCGCCAGACACCCACACAATTCATTGTATTGCTTTACTCAGACCCATATGAAAATGAGACAATTGAATTATCATAGTAAAAAGATAAGTCTGTAAAGGCTTATTTTTTACACCCAATTTTCCTGTCCGTAAAACAACTTAGCAAGACATTTCTTGAATTTGCACGCATTTGATAAGTGTGATAAAATAATAACATACAGTAAGCAGAATGGAACAGAAATCGAACATAACCGCTCGCGTGGACTGTGAGGCGGTTATTTTTATATGATGCCAAAAGGGCTTTGCTATGCAAGGGGAGTACAAGGAGAGGTGGATATGGAAGCACAGGGAATTCGAATTAATAAGTATCTAAGTGAAGCAGGAGTCTGTTCCCGCAGAAAGGCGGATGAGTATATCGTACAGGGACGGGTGAAAATCAACGGACAACCGGCGGAAATGGGAACGAAGGTTATGCCTGGGGATCAGGTATATGTAAAGAATCAGCTTGTGGAAATCCGGAATTCCAGGGTGGTGCTGGCATTTCATAAACCTAAGGGACTGGTTTGTTCCACCAGAGGGCAGGGAGCAGAAACGGTTTTTGAATATTTGCAATATCCGGTGCCGCTTTATTATGTAGGACGGCTGGATAAGGATTCGGAGGGGCTTCTGTTATTGACCAATGACGGCAATCTGGCAAATTCCATTAGTAAAGCCGGTAACAGTCACGAAAAGGAATACGAAGTGGAAGTGAATAAGCCGGTCACCTCGGAATTTATCCGGCAGATGGGAAATGGTGTGCCGATTCTGAATACGATTACAAGAAGGTGTCAGGTGGTACAGACGGGAGAGAGAGGATTTCGGATTATTCTGACCCAGGGACTGAATCGTCAGATTCGCAGAATGTGTGAATATTGTGGCTATCGGGTAGAGAGGCTAACGCGTATCCGGATTATGAATATTGATTTGCAGGGACTGGAGCAGGGGGACTATCGGGAATTGGAAGAAGCAGAGCTGCAGGAGCTGGAAAAGCAGTTGTAGTAAAAGGGAATCAATCAGAAAGCGAGTGAGGTAAAGATGGGACAACTAGAACAACTGGAACAATTGGAACGAATGAAAGAATTAGTGATGTGTCTGAATCAGGCGGGACGGGCATATTATCAGGAGGACCGGGAAATCATGAGCAACCGGGAATATGATGCACTCTATGATGAACTGGTTCATTTAGAGGTAAAAACCGGAATCACCCTTGCTAATAGTCCGACCCAGCATGTAGGATATGAGGTTTTAAGCGAGCTGGCAAAGGAGGAGCATAGCACGCCTATGCTTTCTTTGGATAAGACGAAGGATGTAGAGACACTGGCAGACTGGCTGGGAGATAAGCAGGGGGTGCTGTCTTGGAAGATGGATGGTTTGACAGTGGTCCTGACCTATCGGAACGGTGTATTGGCAAAGGCAGTTACCCGGGGAAACGGAGAAATCGGAGAGGTCATTACCAATAATGCCAGAACCTTTCGGAATATTCCCAATCGGATTCCTTATACCGGAGAACTGGTGGTTCGCGGGGAGGCAGTCATAAAGTACTCGGATTTTGAAAGGATTAACGCGACCATTGAGGATGTAGAAGCAAAATATAAGAATCCGCGAAATCTTTGCAGCGGTACGGTCCGTCAGTTGAATAATCAGATTACTGCAGAGCGGAATGTACATTTCTTTGCATTTCATCTGGTAGAAGGAACCAATGTGGAATATCCGAATTCCATAGCACAGCGGTTTCGATGGTTAACAAAGCTGGGCTTTGATGTCGTGGAATATGAGCTGGTAACCGGAGATACCATAAGGGAAGCAGTACAAGGCTTTTCCAATCGTATTCGGGAAAATGATTTCCCTTCTGACGGACTGGTGTTGACCTATGATGATGCAGCTTATGGAAAAAGTCTTGGGGTTACCGCAAAGTTTCCGCGGAATTCCATTGCATTTAAATGGGCGGATGAGCTGGCGGTTACCCATCTAAGATATATTGAATGGAGTCCGTCCAGAACCGGATTGATTAATCCGGTGGCAGTATTTGATCCGGTGGAGCTGGAGGGAACCTCCGTCAGCCGGGCCAGTATGCATAATATCAGTATTTTAGAAAGCTTCCAGATGGGAGAAGGAGATGAAATCAGTGTATTTAAGGCAAATATGATTATTCCCCAGGTGGCAGAGAACCAGACCCGAAGCGGTACGATACTGATTCCGGAGCATTGTCCGGCCTGCGGGGCGCCAACAGAAATCCGCCAGGAAAATGATGTGAAATCCCTGTATTGCACCAATGGATTCTGTAGTGCAAAGAAGTTAAAGCTGTTCAGTCACTTTGTATCCCGCAATGCTATGAATATCGACGGATTGTCAGAGGCGACCATTGAAAAGTTTATGGAAGAGGGATTTTTAGTGGATTTATATGACCTTTACCGGCTGGAGCCATACCGGATGCAGATTGTAGTGCTGGACGGCTTTGGAGAGCGGTCTTATGAAAATCTGCAGGATGCCATTGAAGCCTCCCGTCTGACGACTCTTTCCAGATTTTTATACGGTTTGGGCATTATAAATGTGGGGGCGGCAACGGCAAAGCTGATTTGCAGACACTTTCGAAATGATTTGACGGCAATCCGGAATGCCGGCGTAGAGGAGCTGATGGAAATCGAAGGAATTGGTGCGGTGATTGCCGAATCTGTTGTAGCATATTTTGAAAACGAAGGGAATCAGGAAAGAATCCGGGAGCTGTTGAAGGAAATCCGGTTTGAGCAGGAAGAAGCGGAGGTCGGAAATCAGATTTTTCAGGGAATGAATTTCGTGATTACCGGCAGCTTGCACCATTATGCCAACCGGGATGCGATGAAAGGGCAGATTGAAGCCTTAGGCGGAAAGGTGACCGGCTCCGTTACCTCAAAGACCCATTATCTGATTAATAATGATGTTACCTCCAATTCCTCCAAGAACAAAAAGGCAAAGGAGCTGCGTGTACCGATTATTTCAGAGGATACATTTATTGAGATGTTGAACGGGAAGGATTGACAGAATAACAGAATTGTTTACAATATAAGAGATAAAAGATGACAAGGAAAGAAGGAATCCCTTATGCCAATTCGTATTGCGAATGATTTACCGGTAAAGAAAATATTGGAAGCGGAGAATATATTTGTAATGGATGAAGACCGGGCCATGACACAGGATATTCGGCCATTGTCTATATTGATTTTGAATCTGATGCCATTAAAAGAGGACACAGAGCTGCAATTAATGCGCAGTTTGTCCAATACGCCCCTGCAGGTTAATATTACGTTGATTCGTACCGATTCCTATGAATCAAAGCATGTAGCCAGAAACCATATGGAACGGTTTTATACCACCTTTGAGGAAATCAAAGATAAAAAGTATGATGGACTGATGATTACCGGCGCTCCGGTAGAGCAGCTGGAATTCGAGCAAGTGGAATACTGGAAGGAGCTGACGCAGATTATGGACTGGTCGGAACGGAATGTGACCTCCACCCTGCATATCTGCTGGGGTGCCCAGGCAGGGCTGTATTATCGGTACGGGATACCGAAGATACAGTTCCCGAAAAAGATTTCCGGTGTGTACAAGCACTATACCTTTCATAAAAAGACACCGCTGGTACGGGGCTTTGATGATTCCTTTTTTGTACCTCAGTCCCGGTATACCGGAGTGCGGAGGGAAGATATCGTGGCAAATGAGCATTTGGAAATCGTTTCGGATTCGGACCAGACCGGCCCTTATCTGATTATCGGAGATGGAGGTAAGAATATATTTGTAACCGGACATCCAGAGTATGATACATTGACCCTGGACTTAGAATATAAGCGGGATGTAGAGCGGGGACTGAACCCGGATATTCCGGTGAATTATTATCCGGAGGACAATCCGGAACAGCCGCCGATTAAGTCCTGGCGCTGCCATGCCAATACCCTGTACACCAACTGGCTGAATTATTACGTATATCAGAATACACCATATGATTGGGCTTAATGCTAAGGAGTACCAGAATGTGTGGAATTGTGTTTGGGATTTTTGTAATTCTTTTAGGAATTATATCATTTTGGATGAGCTGGAGGGAATGGAACTGCAATTCCGTTACCCAGGGGACAGTTACCGGTTGTTGCAAAAATCCAAGAGAGTATAATACAGGGTCTGCCAGCCTGCTGGATGTGTTGTATCATGAACCATGGAAATACCATATTACTTATACTTATGAAGTAGATGGAAAATGCTATAACCGGGCAAGTGAAACCGCTTATACCCAAAAATATATTAAAAAACAAAGGAACAAAGCTGTGACGGTCTATTTTAACTCGGCTCATCCGGAGGAATCTTCCATTTCTGAGCTGACGCCGGATATGCGAACGGCAATTAAGATGGTTATCATAGGCGGTGTACTAATCCTTTTTGGATTGCTTCTGACATTTCTGTATGAATAAGGAAGATGAGAAGCATAGAAGTGTGTGAAGCATATCGTTCGATAAGTATTAAGATAAAAAATCAGAATAGAAAATAAGAAGGATAAGGAGTGGAACAAATGAAAAAGCTAGAAGATTATGTAGTCACTATACCGGATTTTCCGGAACCGGGAATCCTGTTTCGGGATGTCACCAGCGTGATTCAGGACGCAGATGGACTGCAGCTTGCCATTGACAGTCTGCAGAGTCTGCTGGAGGGGCTGGAATTTGATGTACTGGTCGGCGCGGAATCCAGAGGCTTCATCTTTGGCATGCCCCTTGCCTATAACCTGCATAAGCCTTTTGTGCTGGTGCGGAAGAAAGGGAAGCTGCCAAGGGAAACCATTTCAAAGGAATATGCACTGGAGTATGGTACAGCAGTCATTGAGATGCACAAGGATGCCATTTTGCCGGGGCAAAGGGTGGTGCTGGTAGATGATTTGATTGCAACCGGAGGTACCATGAAGGCAGCAGCGGAGATGGTGGAAGAACTGGGAGGCGAAGTGGTAAAGATTATTTTCTTAATGGAGCTTGCCGGATTAAAGGGCAGAGATGTATTAAAGAAGTATGATGTGGCTTCCGTTATCACCTATGAAGGAAAATAAGGTTAGAGAATTGTAGAACGCAGGCAGGGAATTGGAAAGCATAAGCTTCCCTGAAATGACAGGAGGATATACATGGCTGGTTCAATATATGGTAAATTATTTCGGGTTTCCACCTGGGGAGAATCCCATGGTGCAGGCGTGGGTGTGGTAGTGGATGGCTGCCCTGCTGGTTTGGAATTAGCAGAAGCAGATATTCAGGCGTATTTAGACCGCCGGAAGCCGGGACAGTCTAAGTATGCAACACCCAGAAAGGAAGCCGATGCAGTAGAGCTTCTTTCCGGAGTATTTGAAGGCAGAACCACCGGTACTCCGATTTCTATGCTTGTCCGGAACCAGACCCAGCGGTCTGCAGATTATAGTGAAATTGCATCCTATTATCGTCCTGGCCATGCAGATTATACCTTTGATGAAAAATACGGCTTTCGGGATTATCGGGGAGGGGGACGTTCTTCCGGCCGGGAAACCATTGCCAGGGTGGCGGCTGGAGCGGTAGCGGCGAAGCTGCTTCATGAGCTTGGGATTGAAATACTGACTTATACCAAATCCATCGGGCCGGTTACCATTGATTATGAGCGGTTTGACCAGAATGTGATTTCGGAGAATCCCTTGTTTATGCCGGATGCCAAAGCGGCAGAAGAGGCGGGAGCCTATATTGAGAAGATGATGAAGGCCCATGACTCTGTAGGAGGCATGGCAGAATGCGTGGTGACCGGTATGCCGGCAGGCATTGGAGAAACGGTATTTGATAAGCTGGACGCCAATCTGGCAAAAGCCATTGTTTCCATTGGAGCAGTCAAGGGCTTTGAAATCGGTGATGGCATGGCGGTAGCTCAGGCGATTGGTTCCGTGAATAATGACGGGTTTACCATGAAGGATGGACAGGTTGCCAAGCGGAGCAATCATGCAGGTGGGACCTTAGGCGGTATGAGTGATGGTTCCCCTATCGTAATCCGGGCTGCTTTTAAACCAACCCCGTCTATTTTACATGAGCAGGAAACGGTAAATAAGGCCGGAGAAGACATCCGGATTTCCATTCAAGGGCGTCATGACCCCATTATTGTACCGCGGGCAGTAGTGGTGGTAGAGGCTATGACGGCATTGACCCTGGTGGACGGAATGATGGAAAATATGAGTGCGCGTTTGGATAGAATGCTTGCGTTTTACCGCACGGACCTGTAAAATGAAAAAATAAAGAATTGCAACAAATAATTGCAAAATTTGCCAATTATAAAATCACCTCTTTCATCCATACTAAGGATGAAGAGGTGATTTTATGTTAAACAATGAATATTATTTTCAAAATACTCCCTTTATGGCGGCACTGGCTGGTTATGCAAGACATGATGACCCCAAGGAAGAGGTACTGGAGGAATTGATGAATGGATATGATAATGTATCCAGGGAACAGGTGGAAAAGCACCTGTCAGAATTCCAGTCCAGAGAAGAAATGGAGCATTATATCCATAATCTGGCAATCCGTAATAAAGAGATAGACAAATGGGAATAGGAATGCAAGGGATTACTGCTGCCAGCTTGCCAGCAGAGACTGCATCATTTCTACCTTTTTGACCTCCGCAGGGGTCATATCCTGCTTTAACAGGTCAAGCACCAGCTTGGATTCCTCCGGTGTGAAGCGGATTCCCTGCTGCTGCATTTTCTGATTGGCTTGAAGCAGCAGGGGCATCAGGGTCTCCGGTCCCTTGCCCTTGCTGTTTTCCATTAAATCCAATAGAATGCGGAGCTTAGCCGGGGACAGACTGCGTAATTGTTCACGGTTCATATGGTTCTCCCTCCTGTTCGGATAAAATTTGCCGGATGGCATCAATCATATCGTTTTTAGTATCCGGCGAAAACCCATGGAATTCCTCTTCTGAGGAAGCCTCCGGTGGTTCCTGGGACATGGCTTCCGTCGGATGGTCCGCCTGGGGAGCCTGTGCGGTCATACTCTGCATGGCATCATGAGAAACTTGAGCAGTCAAATCCTGCATATTTTGCATGGCATTCATGGTATGCATCATAGTCTGCATCTGATTGATGGTATGCATCTGCTCCATGAAATCAAAGCCCATTGCTTTACAGAGGGAAGTCATTAATTCATCTGAATTCCCGGTTCCGCGGTTCAGACCATAGGCATCCATATGGGAAGGATTATTCAATACCTGCATGAGAATCCGTAGCTCCTGCAGCTTAATCAGCATGGCAAGAGGAAGCTTTAATGACGGGTCTACATATGGAATCATAGCTTCTAACAGAAGAAGGCCGTTATTCTGATATAGTTTGTCAAGGGGATGCTGGAAGGGTTCCTTCATATCTAATCCTTTCGATTCCGGATAATCTCTCGAAATGCACAGACTGCCAGGTGTCCTTATTTATACTATATGCGGATGCCAGGTTGGAGATGCAGAAATAACCTGCCGGCATAAAAATGGGAACTGCCGGATGGCAGTTCCCTGATTCAGTCTACAGCCTGTAGAAATGAAATTAGCAGCCGCAGCCACAGCCGTTATTGAATGCACTTCCGTTATTTCCGCAGCCGCAGAATAACAAAAGCAGAATGATAATCCAGCAGGAATCAAATCCGCTGTTTCCACAACCACAGTCGCTGTTACTGTTGATGCCGTTGTTACCGCAGCAGGACAACAGAAGCAGGATGATGATAATGCAGGAACAGCTGCTTCCGCCAAATAAGCTGGAACCGCCACAGCCTCCACATTGAGTTGCTGATAAATCGCTCATGTCATTGCCTCCAATGATAAGTTTACAATGATATAGTATGCATGATTGCTTGTATTGTTGAATTGTGATATAATTTATTTTATAAAAATGATGATTTTCTTTCCAAAAGAAAGAGAAATAGAATGGGAGGAAGCAGCTTGAAGAAAAGAACCGTGTGTGTTGTACTGATGGTTATCCTGATTCTTTCACTGGCCGGATGCTCGAATCCGAAGCGGGATGCAAAGGATACGAACATTCAGCAGCAGATGGAGAATGGAACGCTATAGAAGGTTTGAAGCCGGCTTGGCGGCAGAATGAAAATGCAGTCAGAACGAAAGGACAAAGGGAGGGTAACATGCAGTTTAAATGTGCGAATTGTGGCGGCAGCGTGGTATATGATCCGAAAAACGGAAATATGCTCTGTGTCAGTTGTAATTCTTTGAATTCAGAAGAAATCGTGAAACAGGAGGATTCTTATTCCTGTCCGTCCTGTGGTGGAAAATTAAAGGTAAATGACTTTACCTCTGCAACCAGATGTGAATATTGCGGCGCCTATAATATCATTGACGAGAAGATTACATATCCTTACGGACCGGATTTGGTACTGCCCTTCCGGTTTACCAAGGAACAGGCTACGGAATTGCTGCGGAAGGAATTCAAGGATAAGCTGTTTTGTCCTGGTGATTTTCTTTCCCAGCGAACCCTGGAGAATCTGGAAGGAAACTATGTTCCCTTCTGGATGTACAGCTATGCCACCCATGCGGTCTGGGATGGAATCGGTACGAAGGTACGGACCTGGACCAGCGGGAGTACGGAATATACAGAGACCTCCAAGTATCAGGTCTATCGGGAAATGAATATTAATTTTAAGCAGATTCCTGTGGATGCATCGGTTAAAATGCCGGACAATATCATGGATATTATGGAACCCTATGAGTATGACAAGCTGGAGCAGTTTGACGCCAAATATATGTCCGGCTTTGAAGCGGAAACCTATAATCAGACACCGGATGAGCTGGAGCCGAGAGCCAGGAAAAAAGCGGAAATGGATACATCAGCCTGGCTTCAGTCCAGTATGAATGGGTATAACAGCCTGACCCCCAGCAGAAGGGAAATCCAGCATCGGCCAACAGCCAGGGAATTTGCCATGATGCCGGTGTGGCGGTATGTCTATCGGTATCATCAGACGGACTATGAGTATTATATTAACGGGCAGACAGGCAAGGTATATGGGAAACTGCCAAAAAGCATTGGCAAAATCATTTTATCCGGCGCCACGTTATATGCTGGAATTATATTGTTTCTGAAGGTATTACAGTATTTTGTGGAGGTATTCTAAGATGAAAAAGTTTACGAGATTTTTACTAATCCTCTGCGCGGTGATTGCTGTAATGGCACTGCTTCCCTTTGCTTATTCCCAGGCAGCACTGGGACTGCGGGCAGCTCAGGTGGGGGAGAGGAACAAGAATGATTGTACGACGACCCAAAGAGTCTTTGACTATGCGGATGTATTGACGGATAAGCAGGAGAAACGGCTGCAGCAGTTGATTGATAAAAGACAAAAACAGCTGGGACTGGATATTGTAATTGTAACCATTGATGAAAATGTAGGCAGCAATCCGTACAATTCATCTGATAATAATACGATTTATTTCGCAGAGAATTTTTATGAGTATTTTAAGTTCGGTTATGATGGACATTACAGCGCTCTCGGCGCAGAACATACCACAACAGAGCATCCGACAGCTGGGAATTCCAGGGGTGCGGGAGTCATTTATGTGGATAACTGGTACGATTTGAATGGCTATGCGGAGTCGGCATTTCTTGCTTATCGGAGTGCCTCTGGTAATGATTCTGTTCATGACCATGCATATGAGATTTATTTAAATCAAGACCGGCTGTCAGAGCTGGAGGAGGATGTATGGGAGTATTCCAATGTGAATCCATACCTCAGCTATCGTCGGATGATTGCGCACCTGACCGCTGATATGGTGGGACTGAACCTGTTGGAATTTCACATAAAGGATAGTATTGTCTTTCTGCTGGCGGATATCGTTACCATTATTTTCCTTTTGGTCAATCTGAGAAAGAAGCTGGGAAAGAAAACCACCAATATGTCAACCTATGTGCAGGGCGGACAGGCAGATATTACGGCAAAACGGGATGTATTCCTGTCAAAGCATACCACACAGCGTCACATCGATACCTCCAGCGGCGGCGGAGGCGGTCACAGCAGTGGCGGTGGTGGAGGCGGTCACAGCGGTGGCGGAGGCCGGCATTAGAGATATTTCTGCATGGCTGAATTGTCAGAGAAAATCAAGGAATTTGCCAAGTTTTGTATTGCATAAGAAAAAGAGATATGCTAAAATTTTCCTTAGTAGCGAAATTTACCAGGAGGGACAACAATGAAACACTTAATTTTAGTTACTTCACCACCAGCTTGTGGGAAAACCCATGTAACAAGACAGCTGGCGAAGGCTTTAACGAATTGTGTATATCTTGATAAAGATACATTGATTGTACTTTCAAAGCAGATATTTAAAGTGGCAAATGAAGAATATAACCGCTCCTCTGATTTTTTTCAGAAGGAAATCCGGGATTATGAATATTATGCAATTTTGGATATTGCAATGGAAGCTTTGGAATACAACGATACCGTATTGATTAATGCACCTTTTACAGATGAGATTCGTGATGATGAGTATTTGAACAAGCTGCGGGACAGACTGGCAAAGAAGGAGGCAGAGCTTGTTGTCGTTTGGGTGAATACGTCAATTGAGGTATGCCACCAGCGGATGATTAAGCGGAATTCAGACCGCGATAGCTGGAAGCTGGCCCATTGGGAGGAATATGTAGCATCCCAGAATTATACGCCTCCAACGAATATCAAAGAGTTGATTGTGTTTGAGAATTCTTCCGAGGAGGAATTTCATCAGTCCATTCAGTCAACGGTAAAGAAATTAAGAGGGTAAGGAATATTTGCCCGCTCATCTATTCTGGTGAGCGGGTATTTTATGTGGCAGACAGGAGAACGGTTTTCTGCCGAATAATGATAATTGATATTTTCACTTGGATTTTTCATCTATATGATGTAAAATAATACTGTCTGTAAACTTACTGAGTGGATGAAATATATAAAGGAGACAGAAATAAATGGCAGATATAAAAGCATTTCGAGGATTTCGTCCGAGAGCGGAGCTGGTGGAACGGGTTGCCGCCCTTCCTTATGATGTATACAGCCGGAAGGAAGCAAAGGCTGAGGTAGAGCGGGAGCCTTTATCTTTTCTGCGGGTTGACCGGGCAGAAACCCAGTTTGGAGATGAGGTGGATATGTATTCCACTGCTGTCTATGAAAAGGCAAGGGAACTTCTGGATACCATGATACAGGATGGTATCTACCTTCAGGAAGAAAAAGAGGTATATTATATATATGAACTGACGATGGAGGGGCGGACCCAGACTGGTATTGTGGCCTGTGCTTCCATTGATGACTATCAGAACAATCGGATTAAAAAGCATGAAAACACGAGAGAAGAGAAAGAATTAGACCGGATTCGACATGTGGATGTCTGTAATGCCCAGACCGGACCGATTTTTCTGGCTTACCGGGCAAAAAAGCAGATTGATGAAGTGGTAGAGCAGCAGAAGAAAAAGCCTCCGGTGTATCGATTTGTGTCACCGGATGGAATCGGACATGCTGTATGGGTCATGGATGCAGAGGAAGATATCCGGAGGATTCAGGAAAGCTTCCGGCAGATTGACTGTATTTATATTGCAGACGGCCACCATCGGGCCGCATCGGCAGTAAAGGTGGGGCTGAAGCGGAGAGCCGAGCATCCGGGTTACAGTGGAACAGAAGAATTTAATTATTTTCTTTCCGTATTGTTTCCCCATGACCAGCTTATGATTATGCCTTATAACCGGGTGATTCGTGACCTGAACGGAATGACGGAAGAAGAGTTTCTTTCCCGGCTCAAAGCGGATTTTGAGATAGAGGAACAGTCTGCTCCGGTCAGTCCGGTCCGAAAAGGAACCTTTGGCATGTACCTGAATCAGAAATGGTATTGTCTGCAGGCTCATGCAGATATCTGCCGGGAGGACCCGGTGGAGGGTCTGGATGTTTCCATTCTGCAAAGAGAAGTATTTGAAAAGCTGTTACATATTTCGGATCCCCGTACCGATCAACGGATTGACTTTGTAGGAGGGATTCGTGGTTTACAGGAATTGGAGCGAAGGGCAAAGGATGATATGTGTCTGGCCTTTTCCATGTATCCAACCTCAATTTTGGAATTATTTGGCGTATCGGATGCCGACCGTCTGATGCCGCCAAAGTCTACGTGGTTTGAACCGAAGCTAAGAAGTGGTATTTTTATTCATCAGCTATAGGGGGTAGGAAATGAGAAGAAGAAAAGACGTATTTGCAATCAACTGGATGGAAGTGGATGCGCTTGCAAAGGCGAGACATGATAATCCCCATCATATTCTTGGCATGCATGAATGCATTGACGACCTGTATGTAAATGCCTTTCAGCCCAAGGCAAAGGCAGTTGCAGTGGTGAATGTGAAAACCGGTCAGCTCTACCCGATGGAATCCAAGCGGGTAGCAGGCTTTTATTCTGTTAAGATTACAAAATGCAAGCGGTTTGATTATCGTCTTCGTTTGACCAATGAGGAAGATGAGTTTGTGGATATTGTGGACCCGTATATGTTTGAATCGGTAATCGATCCCATTGATATTAGTCTCTTTAATGAAGGGATGCACTATGATATCTATGAGAAGCTGGGTGCGCATCCCATGGTAGTGGATGGGATTTCCGGTGTGCTATTTGCGGTCTGGGCGCCTAATGCAGAGCGGGTCAGTGTCGTGGCGGACTTTAATCAGTGGGATGGCAGGCTTCATCCGATGCGGCGGCTGCCATATTCCGGGATTTTCGAGCTGTTTATTCCCGGTATTGCTGAGAATGAGATTTATAAGTATGAGGTCCGCTCCAGAAGCGGTGACTTAAAAATGAAAACGGACCCGTATGGGAATGCTTCCGAGCTGCGTCCCTGCAATGCATCGATTGTTACGGATTTACGCAGCTTCTCCTGGACAGATGGAGCATGGATGAAGGAGCGGGACCGCAAGAAGGAAGCCGGACAGCCCATGTCCATTTATGAAGTGTATCTGGGAGCCTGGAAGCGTCCGGAGGATGGAAGAGAATACTTTAATTATCGGGAACTGGCGGTACAACTGGCTGCATATATGCAGGAAATGGGATATACCCATATTGAATTGATGCCGGTGATGGAGCATCCCTACGACCCGTCCTGGGGCTATCAGGTAACCGGATATTATGCTCCAACCTCCCGGTATGGGAAGCCGGATGACTTTATGTATTTTGTAGATTATATGCATAGTCAGGGCATCGGTGTGATTGTTGACTGGGTTCCGGCCCATTTTCCGAAGGATGAAAACGGACTGGGAAGGTTTGACGGCTCCTGTGTCTATGAACATGAGGACCCCCGCCGGGGAGAGCATCCGCACTGGGGAACCTATATCTTTGATTACAGTAAGCCGGAGGTAAAGAATTTTCTGATTGCCAATGCCTTATTCTGGGCGGATAAGTATCATGTAGATGGAATCCGTATGGATGCAGTCGCTTCCATGCTGTACCTGGATTATGGAAGGGAATTTGGTAACTGGCTTCCAAACCAGTATGGCGGCAATGAAAACCTGGATGCCATTGCCATGCTGAAGCAGTTGAATTCCGTTATGAAGGAGCGGTTTCCAAGCTGCATGATGATTGCGGAAGAATCTACGGCCTGGCCGATGATTTCCCATCCGGTGCCGGAGGGCGGATTGGGCTTCGATTATAAGTGGAACATGGGATGGATGAATGATTTCCTGAGCTATATGAAGCTGGACCCGTTGTACCGCAAGTATCATCATAATGAATTGACCTTTAGTATGGTTTATGCCTATAGCGAGCGGTTTGTTCTGGTCTTATCCCATGATGAGGTCGTACATGAGAAAGGCTCCATGATTGCTAAAATGCCCGGTGGCTATGAAGATAAGTTCTCCAACCTGCGTCTGGCCTATGGATTTATGATGACCCATCCGGGGAAAAAGCTGCTTTTTATGGGGCAGGAATTTGCACAGTTTAAGGAATTCAACGAATCTGATGAGCTGGACTGGGGGATTTTTGAGTTTGACGCCCATGTCTGTATCCGGGATTATTGCAGGGAATTGAACCGGTTTTACCGGCAGGAGCCGGCCTTGTATGAGCTGGATGATGACCCGGCAGGCTTTGAATGGATTAACAGTACTGCGTCGAATGAAAGCCTGTTGGTATTTTCCCGTATGACAAAGCGAAAAGAAGATACGCTGGTGGTGGTATGCAACTTTACGCCAGTCGAGCATGAGGCATATACCATTGGGGTTCCTTATGCCGGAAAATATAAAGAAATCTTTACCAGTGAGGAAGAGCGGTTTGGCGGAGAGGGGAAGAAGAACAAGACCTTAAAGCAGTCAAAGAAGGTGGCCTGTGATGAAAGGGAGAATTCCATTTCGATTTATATCCCGCCCCTTTCCATCTCTGTGTTTAAGCTGCATAAGTAGAATGATATCATAGAATAACAGGACAGGCGGTTTCGGATAGAGACCGCCCCGAATCGTTAGAGGAGAAGCAGGGGTATGTTACAGATTAGCATCAATCAAATCATGGGGACAGCAGAGGTTCCGGATATCAGTTTTTATGAAAAGCAGCTAAGCAGAGCCTGGGACTGGATGGTAGGAAAAGCCGGAAGTATCCTACTGGCTTTGCTCTGCTTGTGGATTGGGTTAAGACTTTCCAAATGGCTCATGAAGCTGATTCGCCGTTCCTTTGAACGGTCCAAGCTGGACCCCACCGTCAGCTCCTTTTTGGGTTCTATGATTCATATAACATTATATGTTTTGGTTTTTATTACTGTAGTATCGATTATGGGGATTCAGGTGACTTCCTTTGTTACCTTGCTTGGTACGGCAGGTGTTACCATTGGACTTGCCTTGCAGGGGAGCCTTTCCAACTTTGCCGGAGGGGTTCTGATTCTGATGCTGAAGCCCTTTGTCATTGGGGATTATATTCGGGAAGATACGCATGATAATGAAGGAACGGTCATTTCCATTGATATTTTTTATACCAGATTGCGAACCTTTGATGGAAAAGTAGTGGTTATTCCCAATGGCACGCTGTCCAATACCAGTCTGACCAATCTGACCAGACAGGAGAAGCGGAGACTGGATTTGACGATTCCCGTATCCTATGAAGCAGATTTGCAGAATGCCAGAAGGGTCATTCAGCAGGTTCTTCAGCAGGAGAACATGATTTTGCAGGAAGAACCGATGGATATTGTGCTGGATGCTTTTGCAGATAGTTCTATGACGGTGCTGATTCATGTCTGGGTGGAAACAGAGAATTACTGGCAGGCGAAATGGAGTACATTAGAGCATGTGAAAGCCGCGCTGGATGAGGCCGGAATCATAATTCCCTACAGCCAGATGGATGTCCATATCAATTAAGGCTCTATGGTATGACTTAATTCCAGGATATTTTTTAACAGACGGGCCAAATCGTGTATGCGGTCCTCCGGAAATGCCTGTAGAATCTGTATCATAACCGTATATTTTTCTTCGGAGGCGGAACCAAACAGAAGATAATCCGTGGAGGTCTGAAGGCTGACTGCCAGATTTGCAAGGGTTGTCAGAGACATGCCTTTCTGTCCGGATTCTATGGCACGCAAAAATTCCGGCGAAATATTTGCCAGCTCCGCCAAATGCTCTACCGTCATACGCTGCTGTTTTCTGCACTCCTGAATACGAATGCCGATTTTCTTTTGATCAATCATAATAAACCTCCAATCTTCATTTTATTCTCATGAGTAATATTGTACAGATACTGAGAGGGTGAAAAATATATATTCTCAGAGGAGAAAATTAAAATCATAGAATAAAATAAATTTATACTGATAGATTCTTGAAAAATAGTGTAGGTCTATTATGATGTAGGTTGTCTGAATGCTGTATGCAGTTTTCTATACAAAGGTCGAATTTTGAGGGGGCTTGTAGAATAAGAAATATTAGTGTAGAATATTAACGTAGAGTATTTTTGAAATTGAATAGAAAAGAGGTGTGAAAATGGCTCAGTTATGGGGTGGACGTTTTACAAAGGAAACCGATCAGCTCGTATATAATTTTAATGCGTCCATTGCTTTTGACCAGAAGTTTTTTCATCAGGATGTGAGAGGAAGCATTGCCCATGTTACAATGTTAGCCGCAGTTGGAATTCTTACGGAAGCGGAACGGGACAGTATTATCCGCGGTCTGGAGGAGATTGTAAAGGATGTAGACGCCGGAACTCTGGCAATTACCAGTGAATATGAAGATATTCACAGCTTTGTGGAAGCAAATCTGATTGCAAGAATCGGAGAACCGGGGAAAAAGCTGCATACCGGCAGAAGTAGAAATGATCAGGTTGCCTTAGATATGAAGCTGTATATCCGAGATGAAATATCCGAGATACAGTCCTTGCTGCTCCAGCTGCTTCAGGTGCTGCACCGTTTAATGAAGGAGAATCTGGAGACATATATGCCTGGCTTCACTCATTTACAAAAGGCACAGCCCATTACCTTTGCGCACCATATGGGGGCGTATATGGAGATGTTTAAGCGGGATGTTTCCCGGCTGATTGATATTCATGAGCGCATGAATTATTGTCCCCTTGGCTCCGGGGCGCTGGCAGGCACGACCTATCCGTTGGACCGTGAGATGACGGCAGAATTACTGGATTTTTATGGACCGACGCTGAATAGTATGGATTCCGTTGCAGACCGGGATTATATCATTGAATTATTGTCAGCATTATCAACGGTCATGATGCATTTAAGCCGCTTCTCGGAGGAAATCATTATCTGGAATTCCAATGAATATCAGTTTGTGGAGCTGGATGATTCCTACAGTACCGGCAGCTCGATTATGCCACAGAAGAAGAATCCGGATATTGCAGAGCTGGTGCGTGGAAAGACCGGAAGAGTGTATGCTGCGTTACATGGAATTTTGACTACGATGAAGGGAATTCCATTGGCATACAATAAGGATATGCAGGAGGACAAAGAACTGACCTTTGATGCCATTGATACCGTAAAGGGGTGTCTGGCTCTGTTTACCGGAATGCTGGATACCATGGCGCTGCGGAAGGACCGGATGGCGGCCAGTGCCAGAAATGGGTTTACCAATGCAACAGATGCCGCAGACTATCTGGTGAAACATGGGGTTCCTTTTCGGGATGCCCATGGAATTGTAGGACAGCTGGTGTTATATTGTATCGAGCATGATATTTCACTGGATGATATGAAGCTGGAGGAATTTCAAAGCATCAGTCCGGTTTTTGAAGCGGATATTTATGATGCAATCAGCCTGGAGGTCTGTGTCAGCAAACGGAATACGATTGGCGCACCGGGACAGGCGGCAATGGAACAGGTAATTGCAAGGAATGAAGCATTTTTGCGTGAGAAAGGATGTGTGATACATGAATAAGACAGAACAAGCGAAGCTGGAGCTGGCACGTAAAATGTTAAAAGGACAGATTGATGTAGAAGAGGTTGCAATGATTTCAGGAGTGGCCCTGACTAAGGTACAGGAGCTGCGGGAAGAATTAGATGCCCAGGAACGGCGTTCGCTTGGAGGAGTTACAGTAAGGGAAATGGGATATGATGTTATGATTGATAATGATATCTTAGATGAAAGGAATGTAGAAACAGATGAGTTATCAGGAGAACATCCTTAAGTAATTGGGAGTGATACCAAGTCAATCCGGTTTACGGAATGGATTTTATGTTGTGAGTACCCCTAGTTAAGCTCACGCATAGAGGGAAAATCCAATTTCGATAAACACCATTACGAAAGATTTATAGTAG
The DNA here is from genome assembly GCA_023667695.1 of Clostridium sp. Taxonomy (GTDB): domain Bacteria; phylum Bacillota; class Clostridia; order Lachnospirales; family Lachnospiraceae; genus CAG-632. The sequence continues at coordinate 26,408 of JAMOZY010000031.1, forward strand.
GTGAATATAGTTATGATTACCATAGTGATAGACAATGAACTAGGGTCGCTGTCTTTATTTAAAAACGAAGCAGAAAAATTATCGTATGTTACAATTGCGGAAGGCTTTCAGGACAGCCGGGAGGCATTACAGTATGTACAAAGCCACGCAGTTGATCTTGCGGTAGTATGCGTTCATATGCCGGATATAAACGGCATTGAATTAGGAAAACGGTTACGTGAAACCAATCCTTTTTTACAACTCGTATATGTAATTGATTCAGAGGATTGTATAATGGAAGCACTGAGACTCCGGGCGACAGCTTATATTGCAAAGCCTTATGAGCCGGAGGATATCAGATATGCCCTGGAGACGGCATATGTACGGTCAAGGAACAGTACAAAGCGGATTTATGCCAGAACATTTGGATATTTTGATTTATTCCTGGATGGCAGACCGGTTGTATTTAAAAGTGCAAAAGCGAAGGAGCTGTTAGCGCTGCTGATTGACCGGAGAGGCGGTACTGTGGATTCCGAGCAGATTATAGCGACTCTGTGGGAAGGAAGGCCAAAGGATGAAGCGACTCAGTCCCTGTGCAGTAAATTATGCAAGACCTTGTCTATGGAACTACAGTCCAATGGAATTGAGAATCTGTTGATCAGCTCCAGAAACAGCCGGAGTATTAATCTGGATATGCTGGATTGTGATCTGTATGAAATGCTGGATGGAAAAGTAGAATCGCAGAAGCTGTATTATGGCGAGTATCTGACAGATTATGAATGGGCGGAATATCGGAATTATTCTCTTTCTAAATTTATATGATTCCATGCCGATTCCATTTGATTTCTCTTTGGATTCCAGAAACTGCTGTATAATCATATACGAAAACGTTGAAGGGAGTGGAAAAAATGATTAAATTGTTGATTGCTGTAAACAGTAAGGATGAAGGAGCTTTATTGTCAGATTTTTTTGACAAGAAGCGTGAAATTGAGGTAACCGGAATTGAATATAACGGACAGAAGGCATATGACAGAATTCTGGAGGTCAGGCCGGACGTTGTATTAATGAATATGATTTTACCGGAAATTGACGGTTTAGGTATCATGGAGAGGCTAGTGGCTAATCTGGGGGTTCCAAAGCTGCCAAGAGTTGTGGTAATATCTTCTGTAGATAATCCGGTCATTATGGATTGTGCTTGTCAGACAGGGGTGGATTATTATATTATGAAGCCATATCATCTGGATACGATTTATAATCGGATACTACAGCTGCAGTCGTCATTTCAGAAGGACACCCGGAATCAGGCTGCAACAGCAGTACGAAGCTATGACAGCCAGAGAAATTCGAATTGGGGCTCCAGTGAAGTGGATGATAACACATTGGAAACTGAGATAACGGAGGTGATGCGGAAAATCGGAGTACCGGCACACATAAAGGGATATCAGTATATTCGAACCGGTATTATTATGGCGGTTCATGATATCGCAGTATTGAATTATATAACGAAGCTGTTATATCCATCCATTGCCAAGCAGTATAATACGACTGCCAGCAGTGTAGAACGGGCAATCCGGCATGCGATTGATGTTGCGTGGAGCCGGGGAGATGCAGCAGTCTTACATGATATATTCGGGTGTACCATAAGTACCAAGCGGGGAAAACCGACGAATTCCGAATTTATTGCACAGATTGCAGATAAGTACCGTTTGAATTACAATATGCGCCTACAGGCATAAACGCAGAGGAATTTCGTAAGCTGCTATATTTTTTAAACAGGACTTTAATGGCTGTAGAGGCTCTAAGAAAAAACAAGTAAAGAGGATGTGTAATATGATAATAAAACGTGCAGAATTGTCAGAATGTGAATTGATTACTATGAAATGTATCTGGGATGCTAAGGACCCGGTAACCTGTCAGGCGGTTATGGCGACCCTTCGTTCCAAGTATGGATTGGATTATAAGGATACTACGGTATATACCTTCTTAAAGAATTTGAAAATGAAGGGCTTTGTGGATTCTTACCGGAAAGGGGTAACCCATTATATACCAATCCGGGATGAAATCGAATATCGGAACGAGCAGTTGAAAAAAACCGAGGATTTCTGGTTCCAGAGTTCTTCCGCTAATCTGGTGTCCGCATTGTTCCAGATGAAGAAGATGAGTAAGGAAGAGAAGGAAAGCCTGAAGAGGATGATTAATGAATTGGATTAGTTACATAGTATATGCGCTGGTACTGACCACCCTGACAGGAAGTGTGTGGACGGTACTCTGGTGCATCACTTGTGGTTTGTTAAAGCCCAGCGGGAATAACGGGTGGAGCTATCGGCTGCTAAAGCTTGTAATGAGCGGATATATGATTCCGGTTCTGTTCCTGCTGCTATTGGTAGATTATCAATTATCAGATAGTATGACTGGATTTTTATTTCAGACTACGCCGGATGTAGAGGCGGTACTGCGGATTGTATTTGCAGTCTGGCTGGCTGGTCTGCTGGTCTGTGGTCTGATTTATATTTCAAGACGGATACGGTTTCACAGAATTTGCAAAAGCCGTTTGCCAGTTTCCCAGGATGTAACGGCAATGGTAAAGCGGCTGGGCAGGGAATGGAATATCAATAAGCCCATTCGGGTCTGTCAGGGCTATTCAGTTATGGTACCCTTTATATATGGAATCCGGCGTCCTTGTATTTTCCTTCCGGTATGTACCTATTCCCAGCGGGAGCTGGAAATGATACTGACCCATGAACTGATTCATTACCGGCAGCGGGATGTATTCTGGAAGCCGGCATTTGTAGCAGTCTGCTGCATCTTCTGGTTTAATCCCCTGGTCTGGCTGGTGGCAGGGCAGTTTCAGAAATGGGCAGAGGCAAGCTGTGACCGGACCTGTTGTGAAAATCAGTATTCGGCAAAGGAATATTTTACAATCATATATAACATGGTAAATTCTTCATCCCCACCGATAAGGACCTTTGCACCGTCCTGGTTTTCGATGGAGAATGAATTAAGCTGGAGGGTGAAAATCATGCGAAATTATCAACGAAAGAAACAAAGAAAATGGGTAACGGCAGTGGTAACATCCGGCGCTATTCTGCTCAGCACGGTTTGTACCTTTGGAGCAGAGGCGGGCTTACGGCAGATGTATACGCAGTTTTATATGGAAACGGCTCCGGCAACTGAAGAAGCCTATACACCGGTAGAGGAGCTTCCATCTTATACAGCAGAAGAGGAGGTTGGCACGCTTGCCGACTTTGAAGGCATGGAGGTGATTCAGGAGGATGATACGGTACAGCCAAGAAGCGGTATCATTAACTGGACAGTGGAAAATAAGGTGGTAAAGCAGACGGCGCAGTTTGACAAGAATGCAGGGGATACCATATATGTATCAGTAATCGTCACTCCAACGGATAAAACAGTCCGGGTAGGGATTTTAGAGCCGGATGGACAGTTGCGGTATGTGACCGGTTCTGGATCGATAGTACATAGCTTTACAGTTTCAAAGGAAGGGAAGCACCGGGTGTATGTATACAACAACAGTGGTACAACGGTTACCGTAACAGGTGCTTATAATTAGTATCGAACGGAATAAAACAGACTGTCACGAAGGTGGCAGTCTGTTTTTGCTTGTGTAGCATCTTTTAATAAACCACCTGCTATGCAGGTGTGTCCACAGTTGCTT
>JAMOZY010000032.1 GCA_023667695.1 Clostridium sp.
CGTTATGCCGTCCGGTAAAGCAAAGCGATTGAAATTCATAATCCACAGTTTCTCCGTCTACATCCAACACATAGCCATTCCCCTGTCGCTGCGGTACTACGATTTTTGAGGTTTCCGCTTCAAAATCATAGCTTACCTCTGAACCATAGGTAGGCCGTTCTTCCGCATCCTTCAATATCTCCTGATAAAAAGCAAGCCGGTCGGAAAGAAGCTGGGCATATTCTTCATCCATTTCAATAACATTTCCTTCTTCATCCAGAACCGGCTCCGGTGCGTTGGTAATCTCTGCCGTTTCCAATGTAATTGTCAGAGCTTCGATTTCTTCATATATATCCTCTAAGGATAATTCCTGCGACAGTGTAGTGTCGCCATACTCCCGATTGTAGAATTCACCGGTTTCAAATAAGGTTCCGGTATAGTGTTCTGCTGCTTCTGCATCCATTCTGATAGGCGAAACCGTATACACCGGTACCGTTGTGGCAGATGGCACTACCACCTTTGCATCTACTTCTATGCTGGTGTATTCATTTACCTTTTCACAGCTTCCCGTTGCCCGCTCCGGTGCATGGACCTGCTGGGCAATGGGAATCCCATTGTCTGTTACCGCATGATCGGAAATCAGGGATTCCTGTCCTTCTTTATTGGTAACATATTCCATATCCGGCGTACCTAAACAGCCGGTCATCATTAAAATTGATAGCAGGCTCATGCCAAATGCCGCCTGCTTTATTCTCCTTCGAATCATGTTGCTTCCTCCTGCTTTTCCTGCCTTCCAACCCAAGGGTGACTGCTGGTCTTTCGTTATATCATGCTGGATTTCCTGGCTATCCGACTTAAGCCATATTATATATTATAATTGTATCCGAATTGTATCCGAATTGTATCTGCTTGTTCCAAACCATCCGGTATTTTAATTATTCTCACCTTATGTATTCTTTTCAGTCCGTTCTTTTGAGATGAGGATTTCTTATGGCAGCCGCTTTGGTGAAACGCTCAAAAAAAGACCCCTATATCATTTCTGATATAAAGGTCTGAATTGGGGCGTCTTAACGGAACACCCTTTCTGATTTCAAAATTTCCACATACTGCTAGGTTATGATTTTTACCGGACATTTTTCTTTACAGGTACCACAATTCGTACATTTTTCATAATCAATATGTGCCAGATTATTGGTTACCTCAATGGCACCCTCCGGACAATTCCTTGCGCATAAGCCACAGCCGATACAGCCGGATTGACACGCTTTTTTCACTTCCACACCCTTTTCCTTGGAATTGCAGACTACAACATGCCCGGCTTCATAAGGAATCAGTTCAATCAGGTGCTTGGGACAGGCTGCTACACATTGTCCACATGCCTTACATCTTTCCTTCATGACCACTGCAATTCCGTCAATAATCTCAATGGCTCCGAAGGGACAGGCTGCCTTACAGTCACCAAATCCAGTACAGCCATGAATACAGGCCTTAGAACCGCCATTGGGATTATTCTGTGCCAGTCTGCAGCTTTTCGGTCCCACATACTCATATTGGCTGACTGCCTGTTCGCAGGTACCGGCACACTTTACCACTGCTGTCATTCGGATTCCGGCTTCTGCCTGGGTTCCCATAATGGAAGCAATCGCAGCGGTTACCGCTTCGCCTCCCACCGGACAGCCGGACACCGGGGCCTCTCCCTTTGCAATGGCGGCTGCCAGTCCGTCACAGCCCGGATACCCGCATCCGCCGCAGTTATTTCCAGGAAGGGCTTCCCGTACTGCAACTTCCTTTTCATCCACTTCCACCTTGAATTTCTCTCCGGCAAAGTTCAACAATACGGCTATAATAACACCGGTCAGTCCAACCACTAAGGTGGATGCCAAAATGCCTAACATAATCTCCATCCTTTCATCCACCTCCTATAGCCGAATCAAACCGGAAAATCCCATAAAGGCAATTGCCATCAGACCTGCAGTCAGCAGAACCATGGGCATACCGCGAAAGGGTGCCGGAACATCATTATCTTCCATTTTTTCACGAAGTCCCGCAAGAATTACAATGGCAATGGTAAAGCCAGCCGCCGTACCTACACCATTGACCACACTTTCCAGGAAATTATAGTCTGCCGTTACGTTATTTAAGGCGACACCCAGCACCGCACAATTGGTTGTAATCAACGGCAGATAAACGCCTAAGGTCTTATGTAGAGCCGGCATGGCCTTTTTCAGGAACATTTCCACAAACTGCACCAATGCCGCAATCACCAGAATAAATACGATTGTCTGTAGATATTCAATATGAAATGGTACCAGTATAAACTGATAAATCAGGCTGGAAACGGCAGAAGAGATGGCAATTACAAAAATAACCGCTACCCCCATACCGGCTGCTGATTTCATATTCTTGGATACGCCAAGGAAGGGGCATAGTCCCAGGAACTGACTCAACACCACATTATTTACCAATGCGGCACTGACTGCAATCAAAATGATTTTTACTCCATCACTCATCAGCTTCCACCTCCTGTCCTTCTGCTGTTCCTCCGGAAGCCGTTTCTGCTTCCGAAGAAGTTTCCATCGTTCCGGCAGCTTCTGTTATTCCTTCGACTTCCTCTTTTTCAGCAGCTTCTGCTTTCCCTTCTGCCTTTCCTGTTCCAGAATTCTTTTTTGCACGTTTTTTCTTCCTCTTGCCAGAAGATTTTTTCTGCTCCGGTGCTTTCTCTTTCTTTTCCTCTACCTTAGAAACCTCCGCTGCTGCTTCCTTCGGTTGCTCTTCTCCTTCGGTTTCTTTTGGCTGCTCTAACGCTTCTTCCTGCGGTGCTTCCGCCTCTTCTTTCTTCGGCTGCTCGTTCTCCTCCGATTTCTTCACCTGTTCCGGTGCTTCCTCTTTCTTTTCCTCTACCTTAGAAACCTCCGCTGCTGCTTCCTTCGGCTGCTCTTCTCCTTCGGTTTCTTTTGGCTGCTCTAACGCTTCTTCCTGCGGTGCTTCCGTCACTTCTTCCTGCGGCTGCTCGTTCTCCTCCGATTCCTTCACCTGCTCTGGTGTTTTCTCTTTCTCTGTCTCCACCTTAGAGACTTCCGCTGCTGCTTCCTTCAGCTGCTCTTGTTCTTTGGTTTTCTTCGGTTGCTCTTGTCCTTCGGTTTCCTTCACCTGCTCTGGCAGTTCTTTCTTAGTGGCTTCTACCTTCTCTGTCTTAACAGCTTCTGTTTTTTTCTGGTCTGTCCTTCTGGTCTGTCCTTCCGGATTCCGACTGTCTGCACCAGCTGTCTGCTTTTGTCCGGCCCGCCCGATAACATCCGTATCCCCGTCAAAATCAAAGAACTTACCGCCGCAAGCGGTATTTCCACAATGCATGCAGTCCTCTCCCCGGCATATCGTATCGTTCGTATCATTCTGCTGCTTTTTCTGCTTCCGATAATTCAGAAATGCGATTAAAAAGGCAAGTACGATAAATGCCCCCGGTGACAATACAAAGATTCCAATGGGCTGATATCCCGGAATCGTTATGCCAAACACAGAACCGGCACCAAGCAGCTCCCGCACCAGCCCTATGGCGGTCAGGCCTACCGTAAAGCCCAGACCCATTCCTACACCGTCAAAGATGGAAGGAACCACCGGATTTTTAGAGGCATAGGATTCCGCCCTGCCTAAAATAATACAATTTACAACAATCAGCTTAATATATCCACCCAGACTTTCCGATAATCCCGGCAAAAACGCCTGTAAGAGAAAATCGATAATCGTTACAAAGGAAGCTACAATCACAATATAGGCCGGTATCCGGACCCGATTCGGTATAATATTCCGCAGAGCAGAAATCATAAGATTACTCATAATCAGAATTACCGTGGTACTTAATCCCATACCCAGTCCATTTACAGCAGAGGTCGTAACTGCCAATGTAGGACACATACCCAGAATCTGTACAAAGGTAGGATTCTCCGTAATGATACCGTTCTTAATCCGTTCCATGTTCTTATTCATCGGCTCCACCTCCCTGCGCTTCCCGTTCCAGTCCCAGGCTCTCTGCATAGCAGATGCCGGCATTTACTGCATTGGTAACTGCGTTACTGGTAATCGTTGCACCGCTTAGGGCATCGATTTCATGCTCCGCTGCAGCTCCGGATTTGGTATAAGCAAAGCGTTCCACCTGTTTACCAGAAAACTGCTCATAGAACGCCGGGGTTTTTGCCTCCATGCCCAATCCCATGGTTTCGGACAACTCCAGAAACGAAATGCCGTTTACCGTTCCATCCATCCGGATTCCCATGGCAATCTGCAGCTCGCCTCCATAGGCCTCCTTCGAAACGACGGTCATTACATACCCCAGAGGATTGCCATCCCCATCCTCTGCCAGCTTTACCTCCGGAATTGCATCCTTTTCATATCCGGCCTGCTCCAATATCCCGGCTGCCGCCTCCGAATCTGCCTGCTCCAGCTCTGTAAAGTCTGCTGCATCCGGAAAAACCGTCTGATAAGCAGTCTGCTTCTTTTCCTCCTGTGCCGCTGCAATCGGCCCCTTGGTTATGGCATAGACACCGCCCAAAAGCAGTCCTGCCGCCAGCGTTATGATAAATAAAATCAAGGAATCCTTAACCATTTGCTTATTCATGCTTTACCGCCCCCTTTCCAAATGCCTTAGGTGCAGTAAACCGCTCTATGACCGGCACCAAGAGATTGCCACATAGAATCGAATAGGAAACCCCTTCCGCCGCCAGGGAAGCATTCCATGGACTACGCAATACAAAGGTCAGTACGCCTAATATCACTCCATATATCCAGCGTCCTTTTGGCGTAATGGGAGAAGTCACATAATCCGTTGCCATGAAAATCGCACCCAGCATTAAGCCGCCGCCGCAAAGCTGAGCTGCCAGATAAGACCAGTCCAGTCCTCTGCCCGCAACCAGTGCATAAATCAGGATACAGACTGCAAAGCTTCCGATATATGAGAAGGGAATCCGGATATCAATGACCCGCTTGAACAACAAATAAGCGCCGCCGATTAATAATGCCGCTGTGGAAGTCTCGCCAATGGTACCTGCCGTACTTCCCATAAACATACGCAGTACATCTACGGACTCCCCGGCCTTTAATAATGCCAGGGGGGTTGCCGTCGTTACTGCATCATAGGTAAAGTTCGTCATTGCTTTTGCAAAGGACAGCAGTAAAAAGCATCGTGCCGCCAGTGCGGGATTCATGAAATTCTGTCCGATTCCTCCGAATAACTGCTTTACGATAATAATAGCAAATATACTTCCCAGCACTGCCATCCACCATGGAAGAGAAGCCGGCAGATTCAGCGCTAACAGCAGTCCGGTAACCACTGCACTGAAATCCCCAATGGTAATGTTGCGTTTCGTAAAATACTGAAATGCCAGTTCACTGCATACACAGACCGAAATGCAGACCAGAATCAGAACAAAGGCAGAAATGCCAAAATTATAAATGCCCATAATGGTCGTTGGCAGCAGTGCAATCAACACATCCAGCATAATACCTGCCGTACTGTCCTCGTGCCTTACATGTGGGGAGGAAGAAATCTTTTTTAATTCAGCCATATCTACACCTCCTACTTCTTCCTTGCTGCCAGAATCGACTTTCTGGTTGCCGCAATGGTCTGGGTCAGATGCCGTTTTGCCGGACAGACATAGGAGCAGCATCCACACTCACAGCACTCCATTCCATCCTGCTTCACAAACTCTTCCAGCTTTCCACGCTCCGCCAGCTTTGACAACAGAGATGGATTCACACGTCCGGGACAGACTGCTACACATCTGCCACACCGGATACAATTGGAAGGCTCATACAGCCCTGCTTCATCCTCCTGCATGCACAAAATGGCAGAGGACCCCTTTACAATGGGAATTTCCGTGGAGAATACTGCTTTTCCCATCATAGGACCTCCGGAAATGATTTTTTCCGGTTCTCCATTTTTATCCCCCCCGGAAGCCTCAATTAATTCCTGAAATGATGTCCCCAGCAGTACCTTATAATTCCTGGGATTACAGATTGCATCCCCAGTCACGGTAACAATCCGGTCAATCAATGGGATTCCCAGATAAACCGCCTCATAGATTGCTACTACCGTATCGATATTATGTACAATGCAGCCTGCGTCGGCCGGCAGCATAGAAGAATTGATATACCGTCCCGTATTGGCATAAATCAACTGCCGCTCGGCTCCCTCCGGATACTTTGTTTTCATGGTATTCACCTGGATTCTTGGATTGTCCGCTGCCTTTTCCTTTAATAATTCAATTGCTTTGGGCTTGTTATTTTCTACTGCAATGATACCGGAGGCATTGGGAAACAGCCGTAATACAACCTCCAGTCCCTGAATAATCTTATCCGGCTCCTCCAGCATTCTCCGATAATCGGAGGTCAGATATGGCTCACACTCCGAGCCGTTTACCAAAATGTAATCAATGGCATTGACATCCTTTGGAGAAAGCTTCACATGGGTAGGAAAGCCGGCGCCGCCCATTCCTACGATTCCAGCCTCCTGTATCGCCGCCAGAATTTCTTCCCGGCTCATGTCCGCCAGAGGTCTTACCTTCTCCTGAAAGTCCACAGTCTCATAAGCTCCGTCATTTTCAATCACGATGGAATCCACCCGATTGCCGCCGGCGGTCAGCCGGGCCTCGATTCCCTTTACCGTACCGGATACAGAGGCATGGATGTGTGCCGATACAAAGCCTCCCGCTTCTGCTATTTTCTCACCAGTCAGAACCCGGTCACCCTTCTTGACCAGGGGCTTTGCCGGCGCCCCGATATGCTGACTCAGGGGATACACCATATCGCCTTTCGGCAGATATACCTCAATGGGCTGATCCATGGTCAGCTCTTTCCCCTCATAGGGATGGATGCCACCCTTAAATGTAAGCAAACTCATACCTGCTACCTCGTTTCGTTCTATATTAATATGATTTTAATACAATTTTCACCGTTATTCAACCAATTTCCGTTGGTAAATGACGGTGTAGAAATGCGCCTGCCATCCCAATCAGCACACCGGAAACCGTACCGGTAACCAGCAGAACCGGAGCATAATAGACAACTCTGACATTTTCCATCAGAAAAACCGCCATAAAAAGCTGCCCCAGATTGTGCATGACCCCTCCGGATACACTGACACCCGTTATGGAAAACCAATCTGTTTTTTTCAAAACCATCATACTGGCCAGACTGAGAACCGCTCCCGCCAGGCTATAAAAAACCAGGGACAGATTCCCGAATAGCATACCGGAAAGCCCAATCCGCAGCAGATTCACACAGCCGGCCTCTTTCCAGCCGAACCGATACAATACCAGCAGGGTTACTACATTTGCCAGTCCGAGCTTCATCCCCGGTACCAATGGATAAATGGGAATCAGGGTTTCCAGCCAGCCCAGCACCAGTGCCAGTGCGGTAAACATCCCAAGGTATGCGATTTTCCTTGCCAAATCCATCCCTCCTGTCTCAGAAGCCACTCTGCCCCAGGCAGCGGACATCAATCGGATTCCCGATTGATATAAGTAGGCTCCGACTTGGAATACATAATCTTCTGACTCTTATACAGTCCAAAATAACCGGACAGCATATAGCAGATTGCAATGACAATCAGATAATAAGGCATTCCTTCCATGCCGAACAATTCAAAGCTGATGAACAGCGAGGTCATAGGGCTGTTGGTGACACCGCAGAAGACACCGGTCATCCCCGCCGCTGCGCAAAGCATCGGGGAAAGCCCCAGCAAATGTCCCATAAGACAGCCAAAGGTGGCTCCCAGAAAGAAGGAGGGTACGATTTCTCCGCCTTTATAACCGGAGCCTAAGGTAAGCGCCGTAAAAATCAGCTTTAGTAAAAAGGCACCATAGAATACCTGCCCCTCTTCCACTGCCAGACGGATGATATCCATTCCCGTACCATTGTAATCGGTTCCAAATATCCAGGTCAGTCCCAGAATCCCCACACCGCAGACTGCAATCCGCAGATAGGGATTGGTAATCCATTGCCTTAGCTTCTTCTCCGTTGTATGTAAGACTACACAAAAAGCAATACTTAAAAATGCACAAAATATTGCCAGGATACCAATCTTTCCGGTATTGAGCAGGGTAAGCTCCGGAATCTCCGAAACCAGAAGCTGCTCGCCTTCAATCCCACAGAACTGAGCAATCTGATAGGCGGTCAGGGAAGCAACTGTACAAGGCACCAGTGCAGCATAATACATGATTCCCACACTTACCATTTCCATAGGGAAAATAACAGCAGCCAGAGGAGTGCCAAACACGGCTGAAAATGCGGCGCTCATGCCGCACATAATAATAATGGTCCGGTCTTTCTCATCAAAATGAAAAATTCTTCCAATGGATTCTCCGATACTGCCGCCAAACTGCAACGCAGCTCCCTCTCTTCCAGAGGAACCGCCGCACAAATGGGTAAGCAGGGTGGAAAAAAAGATTAACGGCGCCGTTCTGGCATGAATCAGCTCATCGGTCCGGATGGCGGCTATCACCAGATTTGTTCCCTTATGATGCTCCTGATGGCAAAGCTTATACAGCCATACAATCAGTAAACCGGCAAGGGGGAGAAAACAAATCAGCCAGGTATGCTCCTGCCGAAGACCGGTTACAAAGCTCATTGCCAGACTAAAGGCAGAGCCAAAAACGCCTACTACCGCACCGGTCAACAGAGAAAATATCAGCCATTTTCCAAAGGTAAGAAGCTGATGGCCTTCTTCTTTTGCAATTTCTTCTGCTGGCTTCATCCGAGGTACCTCCTTTTTTCTTAATCCTGAATCTCTACGACCAGCTTATGGGGCAGACAGACAATGGTCTCCCCTTTTTTCGAGATTTCCACATGCTCCACGCAAATCTGGTCCCGGCAGTCTGCTTCTGCAATACCTGCTGTTCCATCCTGTACCTGAAATACATTATAGCCCTCCAGGGTCTGAATGGGAATCCTGCAGTCCTCCGTTAAATCCTGCTCCATGATTACCGTACCGTCCAGGATAACCACTGCCTTCTTCCCATCGGAAAAGAAAACACCACGAATCAAAACCAACAGCAGACCGGCCCCAAGCAGAAGTCCTCCAATCAGAATCCAGTCTCCCGGTTTCATTTTATGCTGTCCTGCCTCCTTTTCCTGCCCGGATTCCTTCTCCTTCTTTCGCACTTTCTCTACCTTCTCTTTCATTCCTTTGTTCCTTCCTTGTCTTTCCGTCCGGCATTTCCATAGGATACCATTCCGGCTTATTCGTCCTGCCTATCTGCCCGCTCGTATTCCGCCGCCGTTAAAGAAAAGGCGTCCCATAAGCCCTCTGTCAGATATACCTTGCCATCAGCGGTTACAAAAATCCCTTCCGCTCCGTACTGCTCCAGCAGCGGAATACTTTCCTCATATCCCAGGATAAAGCATGCCGTCGATAATCCGTCACTGATAATTCCACGTTCACTGACCACCGTAACCGAAACCAGTCCGCTGTCCGCCGGCCGACCGGTTGCCGGGTCAAAAATGTGATGATATCGTATGCCATCCTCCATAAAATACTTTTCATAATCACCGGAGGTAGAAATAACAGCCTCCTGCTTCACCGTCAGCACGCCCAGAACAGAACCCTGTGCCTCTCTGGGATGCTGAATCCCCACCTGCCAGGCGTCCCCCTCCGGCTTATCACCATAGACCAGTATGGTTCCGCCAATAGAGATTACGGCACCGGAAACGCCCTGCTGCTCCAGACAAGTCCGCACCTCATCTGCTGCAATTCCCTTTCCCACTGCCCCCAGGTCAATGGTACAGCCTGGATGCTCCGCACATAGGCTTCCATCTTCCTCTATATGAAGCCCTTCATATCCGGTTTGTTCCAATGCCTGTTGGATTGCTTCTGCATCTGGGACCGAAGGATGCTCCTCTTCTATGCCCCATAATGCGATGACCGGATGCAGGGTAATATCCAAAGCGCCGCCGGATGCCTGGCAGATTCCCAGGGTATCCTTCATCCACTGCTGCTGCTGAATAGTAAGCTGGGGAGAATTCCCCTGTGCCAGTTCCCGATTCCACTGTGCTACCGCAGCCGTATCCAGCCGCCAGGACAGGTTCTGCTGTTCCAAATCCGTCAGACACTGCCGGATTCCGTCTGCCGCTGCTTCCCCTTCCGGGCCATATATCACTTCCGAAATCACCGTACCCATGGAAAAATCCGTTCTGACCGTTTCCTGGGCTGAAATACGGGACAGGAATAGCACGAGCAGAACAATCTGAAGCATGGCAATCACAGGCATACCAATCACAAACTGCTTATGCCGGGTCTTATGCCGGAACATCTGCATACCAAGGATACAGCCCAGGCTTCCACCCAGCAGGGCGATGAAAAACAAGGTACGCTCCGGAATTCTCCACGCTCCCCTTTTTGCCCGTTGTTTATCCATTCCCATACTGAACATCCCGACAAAATTCAGGATAATCAGATATAGGATTCCTAATTTTAATCCAGTTCCCATGCTGTGATTCCTTGTCCTATTTCCTGTTATCAATCCAGACACATCTGTCTCTGTAACTCAAAGACCGTTACTTTCTATGGAATGCTTCCTCCTGTCTGTCAGAAACAAATCAGGCTTCCGAACAAACCGATATCCGTTTCGCAAGCCTGATTCCTCTGCGTGCTTTTATGCACGTTTTACAAAATATTCCTGATACCAAAGCAGGAACATAAATACCGTCCATATCTTCCGGCTGTTATCCATGTGTTCCGCCTTATGCTGGTCCAGCAGCTTTACCAGATAATCCGTATTAAAAAACTGTTCGGCTTCCTTGCTGGTAAATGCTTCTTTAATCCGGTTATAATACTTGTCCTCCCGCATCCAGACACGGATTGGAACCGGAAAGCCAAGCTTCTTTTTATCTGCCACCCGCTCCGGAAGCACCTCGGAGGCGGTCTTTCGGAATGCCCGTTTGGTCACTTCTCCCTCTACCTTATACTGCCGTGGAATCCGGGAAGCCACTTCAAAGACCTCCTTATCCAGAAACGGCACCCGTACCTCCAGCGAATTTGCCATGCTCATCTTATCTGCCTTTAACAAAATGTCATGCACCATCCATACATTGATATCCAGATACTGCATCTGGGTCACGGTATCCCTGCCCTTGGTCCGGTTCCAGTATGGCCGGGTAACATCCAGAGGATTTACACCATTTCGTTTCCTTAACAGCTTATTCTTTTCCTTTTCATCAAAAATAAAGGCATTTCCCACATAACGCTCCTGGAGGGTCTTGGAATGCCGCACCAGGAAATTAAAGCCCCGCTTCTTCGGGAACAGGGAAGCAAATCTTCCAATCAGGCGGCGAATGGGAAAGGGCAGTATATCATATGCCTTATTCTCCAACGGCTCCCGGTAAATATTATAACCGCCAAACAATTCATCCGAGCCTTCTCCCGACATAGCAACCTTCACATGCTTTGCAGTCTCATTTCCCAAAAAGTAAAGGGCAATGGCGGATGCATCGGCCAAAGGCTGGTCCATATAATACTGTATCATCGGAAGCTTCTCCCAGTATTCCTCCGGGGTAATTACCTTACTGATATTCTGAACCTCTATGATATCGGAAAGCTCCTTGGCATAGGAGATTTCATTGTACTTCTTCTGCTTAAAGCCAACGGTAAAGGTCTTGTCCACATCCGCCAGACAGGCAATATAACTGGAATCCACACCACTGGACAAAAAGGAGCCTACCTCCACATCACTGACTTTATGTGCCTTTACGGAATCCTCCATAACGGTACGGATTTCCTTTGCCCAATCATCCAAATCCTTGCTCTCATCCGGCTTTTTGAACTTTGGCTCCCAGTAACGGGTTACTGTAACAGTTCCATTTTCATATACCAGGTAATGGGCTGGAGGCAGACACATAACCCCTTCAAAAAAGGTCTCGGAAGAAGGGCTGTACTGATAGGTCAGATAATTTTCCAACACATCATGATTCAGTTTTTTCACAAAGCCCGGATGACATAAGAATGCCTTTATCTCGGAACCGAATAAAAAGCTTCCGTTCATATTGGCATAATACATAGGCTTGATGCCGAAGAAATCTCTGGCAAGAAACATCTTCTGCTTATTTTTATCCCAGATAACAAACGTAAACATCCCCCGGAGCCGGTTCAGCATATCATAGCCATATTCTTCATAGGCATGAACCAGTACCTCGGAATCCGACTGTGTCTTGAATACATGTCCCTTCTCAATCAATTCCTCCCGGATATCCTGGTAATTATAGATTTCTCCATTGAACATCAGCACCAGTGAGCTGTCTTCATTATAAATGGGCTGGTCCCCGGCATTTAAGTCAATAATGCTTAACCGGCGGAAGCCTAAGGCAATGGCATCATCCAGATAGGTGCCGTCACTGTCCGGTCCCCGATGAATAATCGCATCCTTCATTTTCTCAATTATTTCTGCCTTATTGGGCAGATGGTCTAAAAATCCTACAAATCCACACATGTATCTGTACCTCTGTCTGTTTTCTTTCTTTTCCAACTTTTACATTCCTGTTCATTATGGACTGAACCAGAAGGCTTGTCAAGCCTTATCCTTCCATGGAATTTCCGCTCCGGATGCCCTGCTGCCATATCCTTCCGCCTTTCGGTCAACGCCTGTCACCCTCAGGAAAACAAATCCTGAATCCATTGAACTATCCTCTGAAAAAACTTCCAGATACTATCCGTATCCACGTTTTGTTCAAAATCCTCAAACGCACTGCTGGCATCTTCCATCGCACTGCTGGATTCCTCCATGGCGCTGCTGATGCTTTCGCTGCTCTTTTCGATTTCTTCGGAAACGGAAGAACTGAAATTATCCAAATCCTCCTTGGAATCCTGAATCCAATCACTGATACCGCCCCATGGAGCATCTATACCTCCTCCTTCTGCTGCCGTACTTCCCGGAGCCGTAGTCTCTGTATCCGGCTCTTCCGATACGGTCGGCTCCGGCTCTGTAGCAGAAGCCTCTCCTTCCGGGGACGGTGCTACTGTCTCTCCCTCCGAGGATGATGCTTCCGTTTCCCCTTCCGTGGCAGTCTCTGTCCTGTCAGCTTCCGGCTCCTCTGTCAGCTCCGTATCAGAAGCGTCGGCTTCCATACCCGTGATATACTGATTCCCAATCGTTGGGTACGCCATCTTTGTTTCCTTAACCGGATATACGCTTCCATATTGCACAGAATCATGGGCGCATACATCCACTGCCTCTCCTGTCTCATAGCTTCTCTCAAACAGGTACAGATACCGGATGGTCCCTGCAATGTCCTCCCGTTCTTCCCCATGGCTCACATAAGTATTGACATATAAATACACATCATAGACATAGTCTGTATTATACGCATTCTCCAGACCGCCAAAATCAAGTCCGGTATCTTCATAGGCCAGAATGTCATAGGTACCGGAATAGAAATTATCCGTAAACACGCCTTCCTGCTCTACATCAATAAAGGTTCCGTCTTTATATAAATACAATACACTTCCATCCGTAGTCCGCCGCCATGCCGTATCTGTCAGACGGTCCTGGTTCCGGCTGACAAATCCAAATACACCATCAAAGAAAATAAAGGTGACCAGATAGGATAACAGTACGATTACTCCCATGATGATGCCGGAAACCCCCATCTTTTTACCATTCTTCCTTGCTGCCGCTACGATACCGAGAATAACGGCTACGGTAGCCAGTACCAGCCCAATCGGCGGAAGGCAGAATCCCAGAATGGAAAGAATCCCCAGAATCATAGCAGTCAGTCCCAGACCGTACTCCTGCTTTTGAGCCGCTTCCGGTCCCTTTGCCTCCGGATGCTTAAAATCAGTTCCATGGGATGATTTTTCCCGTTCTTTTTCCTGCCGAAGCTCCTCCACTGCCTCCTGCAGCGTCGGCTCCTGCTCTAAGGGAATCCGGTCCAGCTCATCTTCCTCCTCATATATCTCCGAGCTGTCTTCTTCCGTAATATCGATGGACGCTACCTCCTTTCCATCCCAGGCTTCCTCAAACACCACTTCTATTTTTCCTTCTTCTTCCTGTCCGGATACACGCTCCTTATCATCCATGGCTTTTCCTCCTTATATATTCCTGCACCATCTCAAGCTCATCTATATAGATGCAATACTCTGCTTTCCCTTCCCGGATTTCTGCCATACAGGCATCCAGCTCCATCCACCGGACCGCTTCAATCTCCTCCTGCTGCAAGGTCAGATTCCGGATATCTACCGGCTCTTCATAAAGATATACGGCACTGATTTCATAATTATTCCATGGTCTGCCATAAAAAGAAGTCTGAAGAAATGCCCGATGGGTTCCGATATATTCTAACTCATTTTCTACGGCATGGATACCCAGTTCTTCTTCCAGCTCCCGCAATGCAGATTCCAGGAAATCACTGCCTGCCGGAATATGTCCTGCAGAAGAGATGTCATAACAGCCCGGAAAGGAATCCTTATTCCGGCTTCGTTTTTGCAATAATATGTCATAATGCAGACCACTGCTGCTCCCACTGGTCATGCCCCTTTGCTCCGTTTCGACTGGTGAAGCTTCCTGCCGGCGTATAATCCACACATGGGAGGTGCCATGTATGGTTCCATCCGCATGAACTAAGGTCCGTTCTCTTGTCAATCCGGTCAGGCTGCCATCCTCCCGCCGGATATCCAACAGCTCCATTTCCGTTCCGTCCAGAACGGCACGTTCCAGCCGTTCTCCTGCATAATCCAGCTTCAGGGAAAAGAATGGATGTCCGGTTTCTAACAGATGAAAGAAAATCCGGTCGCCTTCCCAGATTGGCAGCTTTTGAATCTGGGATTTTTCAATCCACTCCAGGGTTCCCTCCTCACAATCCGTCAGCCTTCCTTCAAAACCGTCTGCGGTATACAGACACATATATTCCATGTCCGAC
This sequence comes from Clostridium sp., assembly GCA_023667695.1. Classification (GTDB taxonomy): domain Bacteria; phylum Bacillota; class Clostridia; order Lachnospirales; family Lachnospiraceae; genus CAG-632. The sequence goes on from JAMOZY010000032.1 coordinate 14,878, forward strand.
TGTACCACCCCATGTTCTACCACCTTACCATTGCCGGAAATCCGTTTCAGAACCTCCGATTTGGGCGTATCATTTATGGATTCTGTCAAATCCTCCTTATGCTCTGGGGACTGGGGATTTTGAAAGGTAAATGTTATAATGCCCCGGAACTGCCAGCTTGTCAGCCGCAATCCCGTTTCCTCCCATACCTCCCGCAGCAGACATTCCTCCGGACTTTCTCCGGCTTCAAAGTGTCCGCCGATTCCAATCCATTTGTCCTGATTTACATCCTGCTTCTTCTTGACCCGGTGCAGCATCAGATACCGGTCATCCTGCTCGATATAACATAGTGTTGTCAGATTATTTATATGTTCACTCATTTGCATTCTCCTATATAGCTTTTACCGTCTGCTTTTTCTTATACCAGGATTCCAGCTTCCCTGTGTACTGCTACAAACCCGCAGTAAACTCCTTCCGGCTCCCCTTCGGGTTAATATCCATGCTGCCGGATACTGGCTATGCTGTCCTCTGCTACATTAAAATAATACTTCCGCCAATGGGATACGATAATGTCATAGACCAGCTCCGGATGCTGACGCACCTCTTCTGCTTCCCAATCCTCAATGCCGGTCAACCGTCCTTCATAATCAATATAGTAGGTGCCATCCTTCCGGATTAACTGTGGGGGCTGGGAAGAATGCTTTCTTTGTGTTTCGGATTCTGCCATAATAGGTTCTCCTTTCATTCCAATACGGAATACTTCTGTCAACATCTGTAAACAACTATGGGGAATGCAGCAAAACCGGAACCGGCTGGTCCAGCTTCATGGATGCGGGAGTAATGATGCAATCCATAGCCAGAATCCGTACGCCTGCCGCCTCTGCCGCTCTTAATGCCGCACCAAACTGTGGGTGATTGGCGTCATTGGGCGAAAAGTCTGTAATTCCCTTCATCTGTACCACAAATAGCAGATAGGCTTCATAGCCCGCTTTCCTGCACTGGACTAATTCCTGAATATGCTTCACGCCCCGCTCCGTCGGTGCATCCGGAAAGCTTACATGTCCGTTCTGCTCCAAGGTAACGCCTTTTACTTCCAGAAAAATCCGCCGTTCCCCATCCGCGATATAGAAGTCGAATCTGGATGCGCCATAAGCCACCTCTCTCCGGATATCAGCCTCCTTGGAAAACAGACCTCCGGTGGCCAGCCATTCCGCAACTGCCTGATTGGGTGCCTGGGAATCCATATTTACCAACAGTGCCGGCAGCCCCTCCCGCTTTTTTTCAACTGCCACCAGGTCATATTTTGTTTTCCGGCTGGGATTATCCGCTTTCGCTAAATATACCTTTGCCCCCGGTATTAACAGTTCCCTGCATCGTCCGGTATTCTTTACATGGACGGTTTCTATCCTGCCATCTGCCTCTACATAGGCAATGAACCGATTGGGGCGCTCCCGAAAGCTGCCGGTTATAATGTGTTTATACTGCATACGTTTCTATCCTTTGTTTTCCATGTCTGCTTCTAAGCTGTACGACTGACCCTCGCGGTATTCGTCAAATATCCATGCAGGCGCTATTTTCCTCATTCTTCGCTGGAATAAAAGAGGGACTTGCAAACATCCTGCAATATCCCCATTTCATTCCGCAATCAGTTAAACAATACGACCTCTTCCTTTGGTCGTTCAGCCGGTATCACCTTATCCGCATAAATTACCGGACCATCTCCCTTGAATTCCCGGTAATACTCCTTCTGAATTCTGCCGGTAATCTCTACCCACTGGCGGTCCTTTAACATAGCAGCCATATCACTGACACACTTAAAGCCCACAAAAGCAATATCCTCTACACAGCAGGTCATGGCATGTCTGCCCGGTACAAAGGCGGAGCTTGCATAATTTCTCGGCTTATATACCATTCCTTTAAAATGTACGGTCTTTCCCACATATTTATCCGGATTATCGGAAGCATCAATATAAAAGATGCCAAAGTCATCATCTTCAATCTCAATGGTATCCGCATTTAAATCAAATGGAAGGTCATCATCCGGATTCTCAAATTCCGTACTTCCATCTTCTTTCTCAAACACAATGGTCGCCATCCGGTTATTTGCCTTAATGATTCGGCGATATTCTCCCCGCTTGGTCTCTTCGGTACACCGGTTAAAAATCACCAGATTCGCCATCGATACCTGCTCCATCATCATGGCACGCATATTATTCAGATAGCTCTCAAAGGTACTGGCGTCTACATTGGCTACAATCTGTACCACCGTCCAGCCCTTTGGTACACTTAAGTCAAACAACTGTTGCAGCTTCCAGGTTCCATTGTATTCAATCAATACCAGCTTGGGCTTATACTGATTCTGCAGCTTTAACAAATGCTCGGTGGTTAATTCCTCCGGCTCTTCTATGGTCTCCACCATGATATTATGAGCCGCCAGTGTTGGAATATCATATTCCTCGATTCCTTCCTCGCAAACCAGAAGCAGCGCCCGGTCTCCTTCATTAAAATCCTGTCCAATCAATGTATTTTCAATAAATGTAGTCTTTCCGCTTTCTAAAAATCCGGTAAATAAATAAACCGGTATCTCCCTTGCCATATCATGTCCTCCTAATTCTCCCGGCCTGCAGAAGCCTTTGCCTGTAGTGCCTTCACCTTCCAGATTTTATACCGACAGAGCTTGTCCCAAGCTGCTTCTTTCTAAAGCAGAACAAGCTCCATAGCATTTGCAAGTGATTCGAATTCATTATAGTAAACTATGCCGGGATTTGCAATATACATTTCACCTGAAATTTATTCAAGTCCATGGGATATCCTATTTTCGCGATTATATTATTTATTAATTATTTACATATGTATTGTAAACAATTAATAAATTAATTGATTTTTATTTCATGGATTTATATAATTAATATGCTGTCGATTCTTTCCAGCAGGAGGGAGGTGTAAGTATGGAGTATATCCTTGCACTACTAATCTCTGTCGTGGCAAGTGTAATCGGATATTACATAAGCAAATGGCTGGATAGGGATAAGGATGACTAGACAGCACAGCCGAAACGGTCTAAGCCGCCGAAATGGAATAGAAAGCCCCAAAGGACCAGACCTCCTTTGGGGCTTTCGTTGTGTAAATATGGAATATCCTTGCTCTTTACGTTGTTTATTATAACACAGCATATTACCATTTACAATATTTTTTTCAATATAGTATACTATTTACTAACTGCATTTTTATTCTTCTGCAACCCGACCCAAGGACTCCTCCCAGCTACGCTGGGTCCCTCCTCAGGTCTTATGCCTACGGGCTTGTTTCTTCTCTTTCTCTTTTCCTATCATCCGACCCAAGGATTCCTCCCAGCTACGCTGGGTCCCTCCTCAGGTCTTATGCCTATGGGATTGTTTCTTCTCTTTCTCTTTTCCTACCATCCGACCCAAGGGCTCCTCCCACCTTCGGTGGGTCCCTCCTCAGGTTATATGTCTATGATAATCCTGCTTATTCTTTTTCCTTGCCACTGTCCGACCCAAGGGCTCCTCCCACCTTCGGTGGGTCCCTCCTCAGGTCTTATACCTATGGGCTTGTTTCTTCTCTTTCTCTTTTCCTATCATCCGACCCAAGGATTCCTCCCAGCTACGCTGGGTCCCTCCTCAGGTCTTATGCCTATGGGATTGTTTCTTCTCTTTCTCTTTTCCTACCATCCGACCCAAGGGCTCCTCCCACCTTCGGTGGGTCCCTCCTCAGGTCTTATGCCTATGGGCTTGTTTCTTCTCTTTCTCTTTTCCTACCATCCGACCCAAGGGCTCCTCCCACCTTCGGTGGGTCCCTCCTCAGGTCAAATCATACAACAAATTTTCCGGATATTCGTCATTCATCTCTTCATACAGTTCCCATGTACTCCAATATTCCATACGGCTATGTCCACGGTAAGAAATCCTGTCGTAGCCCTCCACATCATAGCAATATTCATTTACATTAATTACAAATACAACGCCTTCTCTTTCATATACCAAATCATAGGACAGAGTTCCGCCGCCTTTTTGAAGGACATTCAAGAATTCCTCATGGACGGCAGCGTTTATATTCGGTTCATCCTGGTCCAGAATATCCTCAATCTCCACACAAGTACCTTCCCGGTCCGTTCCATCATTTGAATAGAAATTTGAATATACCCGGTCTGGTCTTCCGATGATTTCCAGGACTTCCTCGATTCCAGTCCGAAAATCTTTCGAATCAAAATCCACGCCCAATATTCCATTGATGTATTCTACCTCATCTCCGTCAAAATAGATTTCAAACTGATTGTCTTGAATGCATGCTCCAATGGAAGCCTCGGAACCTGTATGATTATACACTTCGATTGCGATTTCCCGCTCCTGTGTCCGCTCCTCATCCGGATACGCGGTGATTCTAAAAAGAGCATCCATTTTTATCATAATATCAGAATTGTCCAGAATATCCTCCAATTGATTCGTATCAATGATAATATCCTCCTCATCATAATAAAAGAACTCAAAACTGGAATATGCCGCTAAAATATCGGTAAGCGCAGTTCCAATGAGAAATGTATCACAAAGCATTACATCGGATACATCCTTCTCTTCCACCGATTCAAAATCCGCATATTTCAACCAAAATGGTGGATACCCATATTCCTCTGCTGCTTCCCAGTCTCCGGAGAATTCACTTATATCTGCTAAGGGTTGTGTTTTATCGCCATTCCCGGTTTCGCTTCCCTGCATGGCTTGGGAATCCGTTTCGGTTCCGGAATCATCCGATGAATTTCCCTTTGCATCTCCTCCCTTACTGCATCCGGTAAGAAGCAGGCTCATGGTTAAAATGAACACACTCATTCTCTTTAATTTTTTTCTCATACTCTTATTCGCCTCCGTTTTATTCCTGTCTTTTTATTTTTATAATCATCCTGTCTTAGTTCCTGTTACTTCCTCTTATCTTTTACTTTTCATAGCCATTCGTATACAGAAATCCATAACCGGCAAACTGATTATAGCATGACCGGAAACACTCTGCCCGTTAAACCGACGAAACCGCCCCTTTTTCCGACGAAAGGGCGGTTTCCATGTTTGATTCTTATTTTGATTCTTATTTTGATTTTCATTCTTTTACAGGGAAGATAATTTGCATGAGAAAGATATGCTCCTTTTCCTGAATCTGATATTGTCCCTGATATTTCGTTACGATTTCTTCCACATTCTTCAGACCAAAGCCATGTGCAGCAGAATCCTGTTTCGTTGTGACTACCTGTGTTCCATCATACCGTAACGCTTCCTTCATGGGATTTTCCATTTCAAAATACAGGACCTCATTAACCGTTCTTGCCCGAATCCGGATAAAACGCTCTGACATCACCTGACTATTTGCTTCAATGGCATTATCCAAAAGATTGGAAAACAAGATACTGCTATCCACTGGACTTATGGCAGGCAGAGCGGAAAGCGTCCCATCCATGGATACCGCAATACGCTCCGCCCTGCATTCCTCTTCCTTCATGCAAAGGAGCATATCCAGCATTTCATTTCCGGTCAGAATCGTTTGTACCGGCAGACCGGTTTTACCGGAAAGCCCCTCAAAGTATTCCTCCGCCTTTCCATAATCACCATCCTGCAGCATTTTCTGCAATACCAGCATATGATTCTTCCAGTCATGCCGGAACCTTGCGGTATCCTGCTGTTTATCCTTATATTCCTGAAAATAAGAATATTCTTCTTCAAACTGTTCTTTATAATTATCAGAAGTATTCTTATAATAGCCGGCAAGCTTTCGATACATAATGGCATAAAGAATAACAAAATTCATTATAATCAAAACAATATAACCAAATTCTTTTATAAAAGAACCATCGGCATCCTTCGCCAGGGATTCAAAGAAGGATTTCAGTGCAAAAAACAATAGGGCGAACCCCATGATTCCGATGCCCTCACCGACGGTTAAGGTCAGGGACCATTTCTGACGCTTTCCTTTTCGCAGTATAAAGAATAAAATCAGAAAAATAAGAAAATCGGATATGCCTTCTAACGGAGTAAAGCCAACCTCCTCATATGCTACGGCAAATTGTTCCAGCCCCAAAAGCGTATCCAGCATTGTGAAAATATTACTGCACATGATATATAGCAAAACCGCTGGAAAGGAAAATAGTATCGCCTTAAAGCGTTTCTCCCTTGCAAGACAGAACGCTCCCACAATAATAAATAGAAAAATCAGAAAAATCTGAAAAAAAGCCCCCCGGTTTTCTTGCTGATAAAAAACAAAAGAAAGTATTACATCAAAAATCAGAAACAGTCCGGCAGTCAATGCCAAATTCCGGTTTGTTAATTTCAAATCACAGCCAAAAAAAATAGTAAGCAGCAGCCAGATATCCATTACGGAAAACAGATTTAAAACAAGGGCATATACTGTAAATATAATCTCCAACCAATCCATTACAACAGATTCTCCTTCATACACTGGAACAGATAATCCTGATAGGCCTTCAGTCTCCGCTTGCTAATCGGAAGCTGTTTCCCATTGGTCAACAGGATTTTCCCCCGCTCCATACCCTTTTGAAAGTGCAGATTCAGCAGATACTTTCGATGAATACGAAAAAATCCCCACTCTGCCAGCCGTACCTCGTAATCGGCCAAACTGGTATCACTGATATAATGTCCGTCCTTGGTATAAACAACACTGTATTTATCCTCTGCACTAATATATACGATTTCCCGAAGCAGAAGCTGACGCTCTCCCTGCCGGGTCTTTACCAGTATTTTTTTCATTTTATTTGCTTCTGCTTTCATTTCACCGAAAAGCTTCTGCAAATCTTCCTTTGTTACCGGCTTTAAGAGATAGCGGAACGCTCGTGCTTCATAGCCCTGCACCGCATATTCTGCATATGCGGTTGCGAACACAAGACATAGCTCCGGTGCAAGCTCTCTGATTTTCTTTCCGAGCTGAATGCCATTCTCCTCCGGCATTTCAATATCCAGAATAAGAAGCTCCGGCATAGCCGCTCCCTGATTCTGCAATTCTTCTAACCGAAGCAGCAAATCTGTAGAGGAAAAAAATGTCTGAATTACAATCTGGGGCGACATCTCCTCCAAGGTCTGCCGCAGCATATTCACCTGCTCCGGATTATCATCACATATATAAACCGTCATTGCAATGGTCTGTATGTCCATATTATCCAATCTCCTGCCAAATCCATGGTAAAAGCAAGGGCTTTTATTTCCTACAACTGAAACAGCTCCGAAAGCTTGTCTTCCTTTAATTCACTTCCAATGACACAAAGCTTTCCGGTATAATCCGGTTTTCCGGTTCGAATTTCATACTCGCCAGGTACCAGGTCAAAATAAATCCATTCTCCGTTCACATCCGGAACTATTCCCTTTGCCCGCAGAATGATACCATAATCTTCCCTTTCCGATAATGTTTTTAAAATGTGTTCCATATCCTCTTTGGTATACTTATGAGGTGTTTCTTTTCCCCAGCTTGTAAATACCTCGTCTGCATGGTGATGATGATGTCCATGGTCGTGGTCATGGTCATGACAGCCGCAACCGCATTCCTCTCCATGTTCATGATGGTGGTGTTCATGGTCGTGGTGGCACTCCTTCTCATGGTGATGCTCATGGTCGTGGTGGCATTCCTCTCCATCATGGTGATGCTCATGGTCGTGGTGGCATTCCTCTCCATCATGGTGATGCTCATGGTCGTGATGGCACTCCTCACCATGGTGGTGATGATGTCCGCATTCCGGACAGATTTCAGCCTCTTCCATCAATTCCTGAATCAGGGAATTCCCTTCTGTCATAGCCTTCTGAATGATGGTACCGTCAATCTCATCCCAAGCTGTAGTAATAATCGTTGCCTTCTCATTATGCTCCTTCAATAAAGCTACCACTGCTTCCAGCTTATCCTGGGACAGCTTCTGCGTCCGGCTCAAAATAATCGTACTTGCACTTTCAATCTGATTATTAAAGAATTCACCAAAATTCTTCATATACATTTTGGATTTTGTTGCATCTGCTACCGTCACGAAGCTGTCCAGCTCCAACTCGGTATCCTCTGCAACACCCTGAACTGCCTTAATTACATCTGATAATTTTCCGACTCCGGAAGGCTCGATGATAATACGGTCCGGCGCATACTCCGTCAATACCTGCTTTAATGCCGTTCCAAAATCACCAACTAAAGAACAACAGATGCAGCCGGAATTCATCTCGGTTATTTCAATTCCTGCATCCTTTAAGAAACCGCCGTCAATTCCGATTTCACCAAATTCATTTTCAATCAGAACCAGCTTTTCTCCTGTAAATGCCTCTGAAATCAATTTTTTAATCAATGTCGTTTTCCCTGCTCCAAGAAATCCTGAAACAATGTCTACCTTTGTCATTTCAATGCCTCCGTTTCTTCTTTTCTACTTTGCTAATTCATTCTTCCTACAGCCTTCATAAATCACTATATCATACTACATGTATCGTTGATTGCAAGCCACCTTCCGGATTCCTCCTCCAGGCGTATCATATCAGCGATGTACTAAAATACCGCTCCACACGGTCCGCCAATACGGTTGCGATTACTTTATCATTTCCGTACTTTTCTGCCATCTTCTTTGCCGCCCACACATTAGCGCCGGAAGAGGTTCCTACCAGTAAGCCTTGAATCTTCGCTAAATCTCTCGCTGTCTGTATGGCATCATCATCTGTAACCGTTACAATATCCGTTATCATATCCACATCCAGAATATCCGGAATGAATCCATCTCCGATTCCCTGAATCTGATGCAGTCCAGGCTCATCACCAAGCAAAGCGGATACATTTTTCGGCTCTACGGCTACTACCTTTAGGTTCGGATTCTTTTCCCGCAGAAACTTACTGATTCCCTGCAAAGTACCACCGCTTCCGATACCGCTTACAAATATATCAATTGTTCCTTCCAGCTGTTCATAGATTTCTACTGCAGTTGTACGATAATGCATATCCGGATTCGCCGGATTCACAAACTGCTGTGGTACGAAATATTGGTCAGAGGATGCGGCAATGGCTTCTGCTTTCTCTACTGCTCCGCCAATGCTCAATTCCGGTGGTGTAAGAATCAGATCTGCACCTAAGGCACGAATAATCTTCTTTCGTTCCTCACTCATATTCTCCGGCATGACAATGATGACCGGATATCCCATACGGATTCCGCATAAAGCCAGACCAATTCCGGTATTACCGGAGGTTGGCTCAATAATGGTCATTCCCTTTTTCAGTTTTCCTTCCGCTTCTGCGGATTCCAGCATATTCTTAGCAATCCGGTCCTTAATACTGCCTCCCGGATTCAGAAATTCCGCTTTTGCAAAGATATTCAGTCCTGTGGTTTTTTTCAGACTGAGCATTGGCGTATCTCCGATTAACTCCAATATATTATCTGTCACGATATTCATATATCATACCTGCCTTATATCCATGATTATGCCTATGGGCTTGTGGTTTTTATTTTCACTTTGGTGCAACCCGACCCAAGGACTCCTGCTTTTCTTTCACCTTGGTGCAACCCGACCCAAGGACTCCTCCCACCTTCGGTGGGTCCCTCCTCAGGTCAAATCTCAGGTCAATGAATCCACAACTGTCTGCAATATTTTTATCGCCTGGTTACATTCCTTCTCCGTAATCGTCAGTGGCGGAATAATCCGAATCGTGTGATTGCTGACTGCTGTAATCAGCAGCTTATGGTCAAAGCATCCATGCTTGACCTCCATAGCAATGGGCTGTTCAAATTCCACACCTACCAGCAGTCCCCGCCCGCGAACCTCTTTTACGCCTGGCAGTTCTTTTAACCGGTCCATAAAGTATCCGCCTATGCGTTTCGCCTGCTCCGGCAGCTTCCGGTCCAGAATCTCCCGAATTGCCGCATAAGAAGCAGCGCAGCAAACCGGATTACCACCATAAGTAGAACCATGAGAACCCGGATTTAATCCTTTTGCCGCCTCCTCGGTTGCACAGATGGCAGCAATCGGCATACCACCCCCCATAGCCTTTGCCATAGTTACAATATCCGGCTTTACTCCATAGGATAAATATGCCATAACATCTCCACAGCGTCCCCATCCGGTCTGTACCTCATCAAAGAGCAGAAGCATACCTTTTTCATCACAAAGCCTTCGTAAGCCTTCCAGAAATTCCGGTGTTGCCGGATATACACCGCCCTCTCCCTGTACCGGTTCTACCATAATGGCAATGGTATTTTCCGTACATGCCTGTCGGAAGGAATCTAAATTATTATATTCTGCATAGGTAAATCCCGGCAGAATCGGATGATACCCAATCTGACAGCCATTATCCGGCTGTCCGGTAGCACTTAAAGCGCCATAGGTTCTTCCATGAAAGCTGTTTTTTGCGGTGATGATATGATAATGCTCCGGTCCGTATTTCTCAACCCCGTACTTTCGAGCCATCTTAATCATCGCCTCGTTGGCCTCGGTGCCGGAATTCTGAAAGAAAATCCGATTCATTCCAATGGTTTCACAAATCAGCTTCGCAAGCCTTGCCTGGGGTATGGAATAGGGATATAAAGATGCATGAATCAGCTCCCCTGCCTGCTCCTGAATCGCCTTTACTACCGCTTCATTACAATTTCCAACGGAGCTAACGGCAATTCCGGCATAGAAATCCAGATATTCCGTTCCATCCGTATCATATACATACATGTCCTTTGCCCGCTCGGCAACCAAATCAAAACGCTCTCCAATTCGAAGCATATATTGGTCTACGGTATCCTTCACTTCCTGTCTTGTCATTCCGGTATCTTCCAAACGCATGGTTTCCTCTCCATCCTTCCTTCTATTGACTTTCTTCCTCTGATTCCTTTCAGCGATTTCCTTCACAGTTTTTTCTCTGTGGTTTCTTTCAACTGCTTCCCACACTGGTTTCCCCGTGGTTTCTTTCCTCTGCTTCCTCCACTGATTTCTCTCTGTGGTTTCTTTCGGCTGCTTCCCACACTGGTTTCCCTGTGGTTTCTTTCATCTGCTTCCCACACTGGTTTCCCCGTGGTTTCTTTCATCTGCTTTCCACACTGGTTTCCCCGTGGTTTCTTTCGACGACTTCTTCCAGTGATTTCCTTCAAAGCATCATCTACTTTCTCATTTTTCAATATCCACTCATGCCAGCTTTTATCATTTGTTGTCCACTTTACTATATTATATTTTTTCATCTCTTTTCGTTCTTGCCTGGCCCTCGTTATCAGTCAGGAATCCTTATAAAATGTATCACTACAAAACATAAATGTCAATCTTCCCCATTAAATTGCCGATTCGCTTGTAACCGTTCAGCCCTGCATAATTGTTAAATTATCCTTCTTTTTATTCACAGGTCATAGACGCCTTTCCGGATAATACCTGGTCCAGAATATAAGCCAATGGCTCCATCGCGTTATTTGCCTCCTCTAAGGTATTGGTCTGCCCGCCTACTTCAATCAGGGTTGCTTTGGGTCTCCGGTCCAGATTATACTGATATCCTTTAATGTAGGTCCGCCGCAGAAAATCCTCATATGCGGAGCTGCCCGCCAGATACATCTGCAGACTGAACGCCAGATTTGCCTGCCGGTTGGGATTTGCCAGATATTCCAGCTCGCCGTTGCTGGTGGTACGGCTGACACCATTAAAAAACATAATCTTTGCCGTTGGTTTTCCATTAATTTCCGTAACCAGACGGGTATTCTCATTTACCCCATCTCTATGTAGGTCAATGATAACTTCAATGGAAGGATGCTCTGCCAGAATCTGATCAATTCCATTTCCCGAAGCCGTATAAGCATAATTCCGGTCAATTTTCCCATTCACCTGATCGTAAACCGTCCGGTCATGATAGACCTTGTATCCGTACTGCTCCAATAATGCAGTCAGGGTATCACCAAGACCAATCGGCGTATCCTCCAATACGCCCGGCCGGCTGTCCACAAAGGCTTCCGATGAGCTGTGGGTATGATAAATCAAAATCTGATAATCCGAATTATCCTGCTGTATGGTCATATCCATGGACAGCAAAGCATCCGCATTCATTTCCTCCCGGTTTACATAGGTCGTGGAATCTACCACATAGCAATGGTCCAACATGAATTGAAAATCCGATAACTGCTCTCTGGTAAAAGACTGCCCCGGAACGGCGGCAGGAACCGCCAGAACATCTGTTGTCTGGGTTCCTCCACCTGAGCCGCCTTCCAATGCCTGCTGTGTTTCCGGATGACTGGTTTCTTCATCCTGATAATAAGCATCCGGTATGTCATTTCCCATATATTGTCGTTTGGAATCATATCCATAATTATGACTATAGACCACCACCGGAAACAGGGCTTCCATAATACTCCCCCCTATCCGTTCCCAGTTTATTTCCTTCTGCATGGACAGGGCAGGAAGCAGTCCCCGGACCAGAACATCACCGGCAAACAAAAGCAGATACACCAAGGTGCCGATTATACCGGCCAGCACCAGTCCATCCCTCCATTTTTCCAGCTTTCCCTTCCATACATTCAATTGTCCTAAGGTCTGTATCCATTCTTTCATACTTTAATTGTATGAATGCTGTAAGCGATTTATGGCTTCGGAAATTGTAAAACTGATACGTTTTATAGCCTCATCAATGTTTTTGGGGGTTACGAACATATTGGCAAGATATGGCTCTACCATTTCACAGGCAAGCTGGTATCGTTCCTCCTCTGTAAACTCCTCAATCGCCTGTCTGGTTCCGTTTCGTCCAAAGGCCTCCAGCATCACATCCATAGCATCATCCACAATTGCCGGAACCGAAATAACGGTAGGCACACCGATGGCAATCACCTTTACTCCCATGGTTTCCTCCGTAATGGCCTTCCGGTGATTACCCACCCCGGAGCCAGGGGAAATTCCGGTATCTGCTAACTGAATCGTTTTATTCAGACGATTGGAATCTCCTGCTGCAAGCGCATCAATCACAACCAGTACATCCGGTCGTACCTCCTGAATCACCCCTTGCAGGATTTCCTGGGTTTCCATTCCGGTCTGTGCCATGACGCCGGGAGAAATTGCACTGATTTCAAAGGGACATTTTATAATGTCCTCCTTTAACAGATGTCTGGTTACATAAAGATTATCTACAACCAGGGGGCCTAATGCATCCGGTGTTACCCCTCGGTTTCCCAATCCGGCAACCAAAACACGCCGGCTGCTCCCCAGCATGCTTTTTAAATGCCGGTACAGGGAATCACTCATCGGTTCATGATACTCCTCATCACTGCACCGCAATTCCTCACTTTCTATGGTAATATACGTTCCCATGGGCTTTCCGATTTTGTCCGCCCCCTGCTTGGAATCAATGACAATCCGGGTTTCCTTCATATCGTTATCCCGGTTGATTTTCGTTGATACATGCACACCCGGTACCATTTCCTGAGAATCCAGCTCCTCCCGAAGCTCCACCGCCAAATCCGTTCTTTGCATTGAAAGCATTTTTCATCACCTCCTGTTCAGTATTTGTATTTATCTGGGAAATATACGAAGCAGATTTTGATATAACCGTTCCGCCATGTAGAATTGACAGTGCATTGGGTTCATGGGAATTTTTTCAAAAAGACATTGACAAACCCTGATTCCATGTTTATTATGTAATAGTATGTTTACATTAGATTGTCCGTGTCCGGTTGTAATGTAAGCTGCAAAGGACGAATCATAAACAGTAGATGAATAATAATAGGTATGGAGGTGTAGGATTTGGCTAATATCAAATCTGCGAAGAAGAGAATTAAGGTTATTGAAACCAAGACATTAAGAAATAAGATGATTAAGTCAAAGGTGAAAACTATCATCAAGAAGCTGGAGGCTGCCATAGCTGCTGGTGATAAAGAAGCTGCAAAGAGCTTGTTGGTAACCGCTACTTCTGAGTTAAGCAAAGCAGGTTCGAAGGGTGTATATCATAAGAATACCGTTTCCAGAAAAGTATCCCGTATGGCTGCTGCTGTTAACAAAATGGCTTAAACAATTTATTATATTTGTATTTCGATTAACCCAAAGAAAAACCGTTCGCATGAAAGTGAACGGTTTTTCTTTGGGTAGCATCTTTTAATAAACCACCTGCTATGCAGGTGTGTCCACAGTTGCTTTAGC
>JAMOZY010000033.1 GCA_023667695.1 Clostridium sp.
AGAGCGGGCTTATAGCCTGCGTCCCGAGCCACCCGTTTTACGGGTGGGGGCGACTTTCAGAAAAAGCTTCAAAAAAATAAAATTTTGAAATCTATGTAAATATAGTTACAAATTAATACATTATATAAGTAAGAGGGTGTGTATAAGTAGGGGGAATTTCAGGGAAGGAGATAGTCTCATGACAGTGGAGGAAATGAATCAGTGGATTCAGGAATATGGAAGTGACATATATCGATTTTGCTGTCATTTGACAGGCTGTCGGCAATCAGCAGACGATTTATACCAGGATACCTTTGTAAAAGCGGTACAATTACGTCAAAAAACACCACCTTCTGACAAAATGAAAAGCTATCTGATTGGAATTGCAGTTAATCTGTGGAGAAATCAATACCGAAAGGAAAAACGGCGCAGAGAGATTGCACCGGAAGCCGGGCTTGATGAAAATACCATATGCAGTGTAGAATCAGCAGATGTATTGGAGCAGTATATTCAGAAAGAACTGGCTGAAGCAGTTCTGGAAATTGTGAGAAAGCTGCCGGAGAAAATGCGGGTTGCTGTTTTGATGTATTATACAGAGGACATGAGTGTAGCGGAAATTGCAGAAACACTGCATACTCCAAAAGGGACCATTATGAGCCGATTATATAAGGCAAGGATTAAGATAAAGGAGGATTTGGAGGTGAAGGGATATGAATTATGATTTGGAACAAATCATGCGAGAAGTATATGGAAAAGAAAAAAAACCGGGAGATGATTTGAATAAAGCAGTATTGGACAAGATGAAACAATACAATTCCGAGGGGAAAAAGCAAAAAACGGCATATAGAATCCGATGGATGGCAGGGGCAATGGCATGCATACTACTGGTGCTATTATGTGTTGGAAAGACTCCTGTGAATGCAGCCCTTCGGAAAATAAATAATGCTTTTTGGAGCTGGTATGAGCAACAATATCATTACGATTCTCCATCATTTGAAGAAGGGATAATTGGAGAGCAGACGCAGGAGGACTATACCTTTATCCTGGACCAGATTATATATTCGGATTATGAAATTTATATGATTTATTCCATACATGGGGAAAATATAGTTGAAAAATTTCGGCAAGGATATATTTTGAATGTGAATGTTTATATGAACGGTATACGTGACGCAAAAATATGGAAAGATGATTCCGGGCAGTTATTCCAGCAGAGTATGGGAAATTTCGGAATAAGAAGTGAAGGAGAAGAGTGGGGTACAGACAATCCGGATGTTATCCAGGGATGCTGGATTTGGGAGGGGGAAAATTTTCAGCTAACGAATCAGGAAGTTTCTGTTGAATTCAATATTTACGAGACAGATAGAGAACATATGGTAACGGCCTCCATTTATGCAGAACTAAAGGAAGACTACAGATATGATGCAAAAATCAGCGAACAGAATGTATTATATCAGGATGGAAATGGGGAATTCAGGATAGTGCAGGCGGTAAATACTTATTCTGGAATCATTCTGCTTGGAAAACGGTTAAATGGGACAACAGAGTTATTTCAAGAGGTTATATTGGAAGTTGTTGATTCAGATGGGGAAAAGCTGACCATGTACGCTAGCTATCCGGTAGATGAAAAAGGGGAATTCTGTATTTATTACCGTAGGAACGGTAATGCAGATGATTATTATACATTGATACTACAATCTGTCAGTACCGGAGAAGAGCTCTGCCGATATCCAATTGTATTTGAATAGAAATATATTTGACAAATGGAAGAAGCGGGTGGATGAACATGGAAGAAAGGGGAAAAGATTATGAGATTAAGAGAGAATAAAATAATTCGATTTATTGCGGTAGGAAGCATTCTGCTCAGTATTTTATTATCCGGTTGTCATTATAATGAAGAAATACGGATGGAGCCGGATATGGAGGAATCCGTAAATGATGATAATGGAAAGCTGCAGATGGAGCCGGATAGAAAAGAATTTATAAATGATAATTTGGATATCCAGACGGTAGAGGAGATATCTGTGGCGGTAAAGGGATTTGATATGGAAAATCCTCATTGTGATTATACAGGGGAAGCAATTGAAATTGAATATCAATATATGGCATATGTTTCAGAAAGCTTTGGAATTATGATTCTATGTGATGGAATAGCGGTTCCTTTTTATACGGACCTGGAGAAGGAGGAGAAGCTATTACATGTAATTCCAAATAAAGGAAATAGGGAAACCGTCGATGTGAATTTGTATGTTATACCACGAGGACAAAAGGGTGACACCGTAGAACTGTCAATTGTTGATATTGTTGAACCGGATTATAATATTCAGGCAGTAGAAGAAATGACGGCAGATGCAGCAACAAAGATTCTGATTAATGGAAAAAGATACTGGTGTGGGTACACGGGACCGATTGCTGTGAAAATGATGGCAGATGGCTTGAGCGAGCAGGAAGATATTTGTGAGGAGTTTGCATATACGGAAATACCTTATGATGTATTGGAAGAAGATATGATTTCATCAGAAGGTGGAAAAATAAATAAGAACTTTTGTGGGGAGATTGTGATAAATGGCTCGCTACCAGGCTTGCTGTACCAGGTAAAGCAAGGAGAAATTTTAGACATAGAAATTACTTGTTATGGTACCGAAGGGCAGGAGATTATGGCTAGCTGTTATCTGGATAATGAAATACATCCGGTATTTGATGGCAAAAACTATGCCAGCTGTTATGTAGATTCCATACATTATAGTACAGTAGGGGGGAGCATTGATACCGGAAAACTGGAAAAAGGTACGCATGTTGTTTATTTCATATGTGGAGGTGGTATATCATATAATCGGGGACTGGGAAGGGGAACCAATGCTTTTATTCTGGTAGTGGAATAGACGGAGACTGACTTGTACAAGACGGTACAATATGATAGGATAATGTCATTGTTCTGATTACTATAAAATGTATGTATTGGGAGGAAAAGGTATTGTATACGATTGGAGAAATGGCAAAAAAGCTGAATATGGCGCCGTCCACCCTGCGGTATTATGAACAGGAGGGACTGATGCCTTTTGTAGAACGGTCCGAAGGCGGTATCCGGATGTTCAAGGATTCTGATATGGAGTGGCTGAGGGTGATTGGCTGTCTGAAAAGAACCGGAATGTCCCTAAGGGATATCAAAACCTTTATTGACTGGTGTGTAGAAGGGGATGCTACTATCGGACAGCGGTTAGAGCTGATTGACCGGAGAAGAGAAGCAGTTCTGGCACAGATGGAACAGCTTCAGGAAACCCTTTCCGTACTGGAATATAAGCACTGGTATTATGAAGCAGCCAGAACCGCCGGCACCTGTAAGGTTCATGAAACCATGAAGGAGGAGGAGATACCGGAGCAATTCCGGGAGGAACGGAGGAAATTATCACAAGTCCATTAATATAACAGAAAAGTCAACCAAAGTTGCTTGACGATAGCAGGAGGATGCCATATCATATTCTCCAAATTGCGTGGATAATGTTTCCGGTAGGGAATCGGATGCTTGTTATCATGAGTGTCTGGCATTTCTGGCCTTGGCGACAATCCATACATCGGTGAAGCGGTCTTGGAAATGGAGAGGGAAAATGGAGGTTCGAAATAAGGTATTTGAACGTGTGAAGGGCGGAATCACGATTGGACTTGGAATATGGCTTTTGGCCGGAATTCTGGTTAGCATAGAGTCCGCATATGGTATTGGAAGGGCATTGCTTTCTGCAATAAGGGGCAACAGTCTTGATATGTTGTATGTATTAATTTCTGGTTTTGCTATGAGCTATGCAGTCGTAATTCCGGCAATCAGCCTTTTTATCCCGAATCTGGTGCTGGGAATTATAATGCTGGCATCTAAGAAACAAAAGTGTTCGGAAGTAGTTGCAGTTATTTATGCTGTATTTATGGGCATGGTCAGCGGAATCCTGCTGTGGCTTTATTGGAAGGACATGGCTGACACCATAGGCGTTTTCGGTCAGGCGAGGGTGGTATGGAATCTGTTTTTTCATCCATTGCCGGACCTGTTATATCTGGCATGGGGAATTGTCAGCTGTATAATTACCCACAGAAACCATAAGGCAATCCAGAAGTGACAAATGGCAACGGTTGTTATCTGGATTTTCCGTTCTACAGTATGTATAATGAAAGCTGGAATACGACGGAAGGAGGAGCGAAAATGGACAAGAATGAGATAAATCAAGATTCGCCTCAGGAAGTGGACTGGGAGGATGACAGTGGTGAAATCCATACGGTAGCCAGCAACTATAACATTACATGGGAAGATGGATGGCAGAAAAACAATGGAATTAGAAATCGCAGCATTGTCACTGGAAATCAGCATCAAAGCAAGATGCGGTATGTGAGAGGAATGCAAACAGGCGGCTCTGTTACTACGGATGATTACCGGGTGGTTATTCCGGCCTATATTATAGGCACCATAGTGATAATTGTTCTTTGCATTGTAGTAACCTTTGTCTATCTTCCCCTGGGAATATTTTTTGATATTGTTGGCATTGTCTGGATAATCGGACTGTGGGCAAAAGCGCCTTTTACAAAATGGAAGAATCAAAAGAAGAAGCTGGAGGAAGAGAAACCGTCAGAATGAGTGCTGAAACCTATTTTTCTCTTGCAAACAGGCACAGTTTTGTGTATGGTATTTATGTGGTTTTGCAATCGATACAAGCAAGTCCAAGCCTGTGTAAATAAAAGCGAAGGAGAGGAAAATACGGATGAAGAAGTTTTTAGAAGAATTCAAGAAGTTTATTATGAAGGGCAATGCCCTTGATTTGGCAGTCGGCGTGATTATCGGCGGTGCATTTACTTCTATTGTTAATTCGTTAAATGCAGATATTATTACACCGATTCTGGCTATTTTTGGCGGTGTGGATTTTTCCAATCTGACCGTGAAGCTGGGAAAGGGTGATTTGGCACCGGTTCTGACCTATGGTAATTTCATTACTGCGGTTTTGAATTTTTTAATCACGGCATTTGTAATATTCTGTATGATTAAAGTAATCAATGGAATTGGTGACAAGTTCAAAAAGAAGGAAGAAGAAAAGCCGACCACAAAGAAGTGTCCATATTGTAAAAGTGAGATTGCCATTGAGGCAACCAGATGTCCGCATTGTACTTCTCAGTTGGAAGCATAAGAGCCGGAGCAGTCCCATCCGGACTGGAATCCGGTTATGAAAATTCATAACATTAAGAAAATCCCTGCTATCTGATTCCCGCGAGCAACGAGCCAGGTTTCTGCTTGCAGATATTTGGCGACTGCCACGAGGGTCAACATACCCCGTTCCTTGCGGCGGGGTTGTTGACTTCAAAACGGAATCCTTGGATAGCAGGGATTTTTGTTGTCCGACAGCCTATTCTGCACCGGCGGTATCTGCTTCGGATGCATTATCACTCTTTTCTTCTTCCCCGCCGGCGGTTATGGTAGTTGCCAGAATTGCCTTGTCCAGGGCAAGAAAATCGGCATCACTGATATAATAGTATTCATCATTATCCAGGATGGTAACCGTAACAGGGATGGTTTCGCCGTTTCCGATATTCGGCATGGCTTCCTTCAGAATATCAATGATTCCCTGTGCATATTCGATTTCATAATCATCCAGTTCATAATCATTATATTCGCCATTAGTTACCCGTTGATTGATATCTTCAATATAAGCAACTACATCCTCGTAAGTAATCAGCAGGATATCGATAGGCTGAATATTAACGGTAACCTGATATACCCCGTCGGTCTTGGTCACTTCTCCGATTTCATAGCTGGCATGGCTGTAAATCTCTTTTGCCAGCTCTACAAACTGGCTTCTAATGTCGGAACCCTCCACATCATTGATTCCATATGCTGTCATCAGGGCGTCCGCCAGATAGTCTAAGCCGTCATCATAAACGACCTGTGCCTCTTCCTGGGTGGAATTGGTTATTTTCATATACTCCGTAAATTCTGCTTTATAATTTACATCCAGCAGACTTTGTACATAATTGGCATATGTCTTTTTGCTGTTGCCCATAAGAGAACAGCCGGTCAGGGAAAGTATGATAAGAACGGCAAGAAAGCCTGCCGCTGTTTTTTTGGTGCTTGTTTTCAATGGTATTACCTCCTGTCTGATTTTCATATATACATGCTTTGCAGTCAAAGCAAGGCAGCAGATGCAAATGCTTATTCATTATAGCATAAAAGTTTTTGCATTGCGATAATAATATTATGAATTCTCACGTAAGGCAACAGCTAACAACAAATTATAAAAATGACAGCTGGGACCGGATGAAATGCTGGTAGAATATTTGAATCTAATGTGATAAAATTAGGAGAAAAATCGATTATTTGCGTAAAATCAGAAAATAACGCAGCGTGATATATTGCTTGTCACGCTGCGTTATATACTAATATGGCTCTTGAAAGGAGGCAGGATATGTCATTATATACAACCGGAGAGCTTGCAAAGAAGTGTAATGTTTCCGTAAGAACGATTCAGTACTATGATGAAAGAGGTATTTTGGTGCCGACGGATTTGACAGAGGGAGGCCGAAGGCTTTTCTCGGAAGAGGATGCTGCGACACTGGAAACCATTTGTTTTTTAAGAGACTTAGATATCTCAATTAAAGATATTGCTGAAATATTGGAATCGGATGAGTCAAAAAAAGTAATTGAGCTTTTGCTTGATGAACAGGATAAAAACATTCAGGAGGATATTAAGAGAAAAACGGAGCAATTAGAAAAAATAAAAGGTATCAGAAATGCGTTAGCTTCTTTCAAGGATGGCTCGCAAAAAACTATTCATGACATATCTTCAATTATGGAAGAAAAAGAAAAACTAAAAAAAATGTACCAAAAAATGCTGATAATCGCAATTCCATTAGAAGCTGCAGAAATTGTGACTTTTGTTATCGGTATACTAGAGGGAATATGGATACCATTTTTTATGGCTTTGGCGGTGTTCATTATTTGCACAGTTTTCCTGATTAACGATTGGTATAAGCAAGTAGAGTATATTTGCCCGGAATGTCATGCCAGATTTCAGCCAAAGAAAATAGAAGTCGTATTGGGGAATCACACGCCAAAGATGAGAAAGTTAACTTGTCCGAATTGTAAGAGAAAAATCTGGAGTCTTGAAGTATATAGAAAAGAGGTCGATGTATAATGGAAAAAACAAAAATAAGTAAAAAGCAGTTTGTGATATATATGATAGCAGCATTTGGTCTAGCCTGGGTTTTGGAAATACCAGGAAGTATTTTTAGCAATAATGGAAATCAAATGATATTTACCATTATTATGGTGATTACAATGTATATGCCATTTCTGGGTGTACTCATAGCAGGAATCCCGCTAAAGGGCATGGGATGGGTGCCGCATCTGAAAGGGAAAATCCGATATGTATTCTTTGCACTTTGGATGCCGGCGTTCCTAAGCATCATTGGCGGCGTTTTATTTTTTGCAATTTTTCCGGATGCATTTGATTCTGAATTTCTGACCATACATAACAGTTTAGAAGCGGCTGGTGCGTTGGAGCAGCTTGAAGCACAGGGGATAACGATACCAATGTATCTACTGATTACTACCATTCAGGCGGTTACATTTGCACCATTTCTTAACATGTTTGCCGCGTTAGGAGAGGAAGTCGGCTGGAGAGGCGCTATGTATCCCTATTTGAAGGAAAAGCTTGGTGTCACCAGGGGACGTATCCTGGGTGGTATGATTTGGGGTGCCTGGCACTGGCCGGTTATGATTTTTGCTGGCTATGAGTATGGAAAAGAATATATTGGCGCACCGGTACTTGGACCAATCGTATTCTGTATCTGTACTATTGCGATGGGTATTTTATTAGATTATGTATACGAAAAGACAGAGACCATCTGGCTGCCATCCCTGATGCATGGCGCTATAAACGCATTTATTGTTTTTGCATATCTGACAAAACCGGAATATACAAATATGGCAATCCTCGGTCCGGTACTTATTGGGATTATCAGTATGATTCCAATGATTGTTACGGCAGTCATCATTTGCATCAGAAAGAAAAGGAATGAAGCAGGAAAGTGATATTTTACTTGCATTTCCCTGGTTCATGAATTAGCATGGAACATGGTATATAGAAGATAAAGGAGACAAGCCATGATATTTGATACGCATGCGCATTATGATGATGCGGATTTTGATGAAGACAGGGATGAATTATTAAAGCAGATGCAGACAGCCGGCATCGGAAGAATCGTGAACATAGGGGCGAGCATGAGGACCTCTGCACTTACGGTCGAGCTGACAGAGCAATATGATTTTATCTATGGTGCAGTAGGTGTGCATCCCAATGAAGTAGGGGAAATGAAGCCGGCGGATTTAGAGCAGCTAAAGGAATGGGCTTCACTGGAGAAAATTGTTGCGATTGGCGAAATCGGGCTGGATTATCATTATGACGAACCATCCAAAGAAGTACAGTTTCAATGGTTTGAGGCCCAGCTTGAGCTGGCAGGGCAGGTGGCGCTTCCTGTGGTGATTCACAGCCGGGATGCGGCGAAGGATACCGTTGACAGGATGAAGTCCCTTCATGCCGGAGATATCGGCGGTGTGGTTCATTGTTATTCTTATACAAAGGAGCTGGCAAGGGAATTTCTGAATATGGATTTTTATTTTGGAATCGGTGGTGTTCTGACCTTTCCGAATGCGAAGAAGCTGAGAGAGGCAGCAGAGTATATCCCAATGGAGAAAATCGTATTGGAAACGGACAGCCCTTATCTGGCGCCGGTACCCAACCGGGGGAAGCGGAATTCCTCTTTGAATCTGCCTTATGTGGCAGAGGCGCTGGCAGAGATAAAGGGAATGACCAGAGAGGAAGTAGAAGCAGTAACCTTTGAGAATGCCAAAAGGCTGTACCGGATGTTATAAGGTCTTTGTCATGAGGCAGACATCCGGAATCAGATAGGAGTATAGGGAGAAATATGGAAAAGCTGAGTAATCCACAGGTGACGATAGGAATCATTAAAAAATACGGGTTTGATTTTCAAAAGAAATACGGGCAGAATTTTCTGATAGACGGACGGGTACTGGAAAAGATTATGGATGCTGCTGAGATTTCCAAAGAGGACTGTGTGCTGGAAATCGGTCCTGGTATCGGAACCATGACCCAGTATCTGGCGGAGCGGGCAGGGAAAGTGATTGCGGTTGAGATTGACGGGAAGCTGATTCCGATTTTGAATGAAACCTTACAGGAATATGACAATGTAACCATTATCAATGATGATATTTTAAAGCTGGATTTGGAAGAATTGACAGCGAAGGAGAATCAGGGCAGACCCATAAAGGTGGTGGCGAATCTTCCATATTATATTACAACCCCTATTATTATGGGGTTATTTGAACGGCATGTGCCATTGGATAATATAACGGTCATGGTTCAAAAGGAGGTGGCAGACCGGATGCAGGTAGGTCCTGGAACCAAGGATTATGGTGCGTTGTCTCTGGCGGTTCAGTATTATGCTAAGCCGTATATCGTTGCCAATGTACC
The DNA here is from genome assembly GCA_023667695.1 of Clostridium sp. GTDB lineage: Bacteria > Bacillota > Clostridia > Lachnospirales > Lachnospiraceae > CAG-632. The sequence goes on from JAMOZY010000033.1 coordinate 9,498, forward strand.
GCCGAACTGCTTTCTGCCAAGACCCAATGTCGCCTCTGCGGTTATTCGCCTGACCCGGTATCCGGAACCGCCGGTTCAAGTGCAGAATGAAAGGCTGATGTTCCGGTTAATACGGGCTTCCTTTAATCAACGCAGGAAAACTTTGGTAAACGGAATTGGTAACGCATCGGAGGTGGATTTCACGAAGGAAGAAGTGGCACAGGCATTGGAATCTCTTGGGTTTAGCACGACTATTCGGGGAGAGGCATTGACCCTGGAAGAATTTGCAAGGCTTAGTGACGAATTGGAAGGGCTTAGACGGGGGATTTGACTTATTTTTGTCAAATAATTGCAGACATAATATGTTTCAGAGGTTCATACAATGAAGCAGGTGGTTTTTTGGGTTACAGTTCATGAATGCCATGGCTGGGCTGTAACGCTTTGTTGTATGAAAGGGAGTGGGACATGTTGGACTATAAGAGATTTATTTCTTATTTGTATACTTACGTGGAGGGAGAAAAAGGAGTTAATGTCGGTTATATCCGTTGTGAGCAGCGTCAGGGAATCTGCCGTTTTACCCTGAATCTGCAGGACCGTCAGGGAATCGAGGGGGGACGGTACAAGGTATATCTGTATAAAGCGGCTCCGGACGGAACGCCAATCGGGTATTATCTGGATGAAATGATGCTTTCCCAAGGCTGTGGGGAGCTTCGAAAGCAGACGCCCAGCGATAATGTATGGAATACAGATAACCGGATTGAGGACTTTGATGGAGTGATTGCCGTATATGATAAGGAGCATGTATATGCCAGTCAGTGGAATGAGGAACCGATTCAGCCGCATTTGTTCCTTACCTATAATGATTGGAAGAATAAAAAAGAAGCTGCTTCTGACTCAACCTCCAATTCTCATATCAGAGAAAGTGAAGGGCTGGCATTTCACATTGCCGAATTGTCCGGACACAAGGAGCCGGAAAAAGAAACGAGAACGGAAGAAGCGGTTTTATCAGAGGAATATTCCCAGGAACTGACGGCAGAGCCGGAGGATACTTTGCCGCGAAGCATTGCTGAAAAATTATGGGAAAAGGCGGCGGAACCGGAGGATATTCCGGCGGCTTCCACGACAGCGAATATTCCGATGGAGAATCTGGTGCCGGAGCAGGAAAAAGAGGATGCACCGGAAAAGGAAAAAAAGAAAACGGGAAGAAAACCGGAGATTTCAGAGCTGACTATCCGCTTGATGGAAAAAAGCCCCAAGCTTCCGGATTTTGATAATCATGAAATCTATGATTGCGTCCGGATTGAGCCAAATGATATTGGATTGTTAGAAATGGAAAACTGGAGGCTGGGCGTGAACAGCTTTTTGACCCATGGGTATTATAATTATAAGTATCTGATGCTGGGCAAGCTGCGCTTTCAGGATGGAGCAGTAAAAGCAGTGCTGGGGGTGCCGGGTGTTTTTGACAATAAGGAGCAGTACATAGCAAAGATATTCGGCTTTGAATTATTTGTACCGGTCAAGCATACGAATGTGAGAACCGGAAATTTTGGGTATTGGATTGTAGAACTGGTATAATTTACGGGCTTAATGATAGGGATTGATTTTGGCAAATTGCAGTAAATCCTGCCAATGATGATTGAGTTCCGCAGCTTCATGCTCCAGGCCTTCATAGGTAAAGCCCAGCTTGTGAATTAAATGAATGGAGGGCTGGTTGGAAGGCGCAATGTGGGCCTCGATGCGGTGAAGGCCGTATTCCTGGAATATGATTTCCAGGCATTTTACGCAGGCCTCCCATGCATAGCCCTGCCGCCAGTACCGATGGTCAATCTTATAACCAAGAGAGGCTTTCTGCATAGGACCGAGACGGATATCGGAGAAGTTAACGGACCCAATAATGAGCGCGGGATTATTTTTTAAAAACAAAAAGTAACGCAGACTATGCTTGGACTGCATCTCTTTCCATTCCCAATCCAGAATAGAGGTCTGGAAGCTGACGGTGTAAAATGCTTTTGGACGTGTCAGCTCGTATGGTTCAAAATATAGTTGATTTTCCAGGTAAAAGTCTCGTACCGCCAGGGCAGAATCACTGGTCAGGCATTGAAGACTCAGCCGTTCCGTTTCATAAATCAATTGCATTCCCAGTTGTTCCTTTTTTTGTTTTCTATTATAATTAATTATATTACAACAATTAGGAAGGGTTCGCAAGAGTATGACAGAGGAAGAACGTTATATGGGGTGTGCCATTACCCAGGCAAAAAAAGCACTGAAAAGTGAGGATGTTCCCATTGGCTGTGTGATTGTATATGAGAATCGGATTATTGCAAGGGGATATAATAAGCGGAATAAAAAAAAGACGACGCTTGCCCATGCAGAGCTGGACGCTATCGCTAAGGCTTCCAGGGTTCTGGGGGACTGGCGGCTGGAGGACTGTACGATGTATGTGACATTGGAGCCTTGTCAGATGTGTGCCGGAGCCATTGTGCAGGCAAGGATTCCACGGGTGGTAATCGGCTGTATGAATCCTAAGGCGGGTTGTGCCGGCTCGATTCTGAACCTGCTGCAGATGCGGGAATTCAATCATCAGGCAGAAGTGATACGGGGGATTCGGGAAGGGGAATGTGCAGAGCTGCTATCCTCTTTTTTCAGGGAGCTTCGGATACGGAATAAGAAATGAAAAGAGGGAAGATTTGACAGGAAAGAAAGTTTTCGTTATACTGAAATGACGGTACCCATCTGGTACTGAATGGAATATGTTATCAAGTTTCTGTGCAACCGGGGAGTTAGCGGTGCCCTGTACCTGCAATCCGCTATAGCAGGGGCGATGGACTGGTTCGGGTCGCTTTTTCATAAAGCCGCCCTTTGTAAGTGACGTTGAAGCTTGGGTCTTGCGCAATAGATGCCCACGAACCGTGTCAGGTCGGGAACGGAGCAGCACTAAGAGGGATTGTCTATGTGCCGCGAGGGCGCCTGAACTGAGTTAACTGCAAAGGTAACGTTTATGAAGAACCTCACAACCCAGTCTGCACAGATTTTATATTTTCTGGTTGTTCTTTACAAATAATCCTTGTCCTATCAAATTGTCAGCGGAATTGTTACAAAAATCTTTCGGGATTTATAAAAAAAGATAGCATTTTAAAAAGAAAAATGATAATATTAGATACAAAGTATTTTAAAATGAAAAAGGCAGGCAATATTTATAGATATGACAGAGTACTTTAAGAGGCATTGGATCGTGAATAACGGGTTTTTAAGGAGTGTTGAGTGATGGACTACACAAAAGTTTTTGAATTTGTGAAAGAAATGACAGCTCAAAATGGAAGACCGGACAATTATTCATTTCGTAGTCGATATGAGCATATTATGCGTGTTTATCGTTGGGCGATTAAGCTTCAGGCAAAGGAGGGTGGCGATTTAGAGATTATTGCCTTGGCTGCATTGCTTCATGATGTTGGCTGGGATAAGGAACGGCCCCATGAAGAGGTAAGTGCGGAGATTGCAGTAGAGTATTTGGTGGAACAGGGCTTGGATGAAGCCAAGATTGGAAGAATCGGCGATATTATTCTTCGGCATAGCAACAAGGATACAGAAGAAGAGTTGTCCTTAGAGTGCAGAGTAGTGATGGATGCTGATTTGCTGGATGAAGTGGGAGCGATGAGTGTTCTTTGGGATTCCATGGCAACGGCATGTGAGGAAGAAGCAAGCTATAAGAAAGCGTACTACCGGATTAAGAATTATTACCGTATCAACCAACCGAAAATCCGACGCTGCAAGACGGCTGCAGGCAGGATGGAATATACAAAGCGGATGAAATGTATCGAAGAGTTTTTGAACGAACTGGAACGAGAATTATTTTAGGAGGAGAATGACATGAAAAAGGTTATTATCGGAATTGTAGTTGCTATACTTTTATTAGTTGTCGTTTACTTTTTATTGCCGGAAGGTCCTAAAAATGTGATTAATTATTATAAAATGCAGTGGTTCGACAAGGAACAGTTTGCAGAAATCCAGGTGGTACAGAACACAAAGGTATTAGGACAGGATACGGTTACATATGGAGAAATCATGAATGCAGTAGTCAGTCATGAGTATTGGACCTATGATAGCGGTATCGGCGGAAATGGTATGTTCCAAAAGACGATTACGGCAAACGGCGATGGTGTTACCATTACCATTGGAGAGAATGACGATTCCGGAATTTATGATGATGCATCCGTACAGTTTATATTTACCCTGGATTCCAAGGGTGGATATGATTTGGCGGCATATATGAATGGAACCCAGTTGTCGAAGGACGACAGAGACCGGCTGCTGACAAGGATGTGTGAGCTGGCAAAGTAATCCTGTTTAACAGTAGAAGTTTTTATAAGGTATATGAATAATAAAAGCGCGTCATGGCAGATTTGTCGTGATGCGTTTTTTTTGAACGATAGACGCTGGCAGGTGCAGCCGGCGGTTTCACAGTTTTTTCAAACTCTCGTCACAAAATGAATGAAAATAAAGGATAAATTTAATAAAAACATTCACTTTCGGAGAGAAACAAAATGGAAGAACATATTTTTAAACGGTTTGAAATTAAATATCGTTTGGAGGAAGAGCAATATAAAATACTTCGTCAGAGAATTGATTCCTTTTTGAAGGAGGATTGTTATGGAGAAACGGATATCTGTAATTGTTATTATGATACGCCGGATTTTCGATTGATACGGAATTCAATCGAGCAATCCGTATATAAAGAAAAATTACGTTTAAGAAGTTATGATGTACCCGCTTGTAATGAAGCTCAGGTGTTTTTAGAATTGAAGAAAAAGTTTCAGGGGGTAGTATATAAGCGACGGGAGAATTTATCCATACAGGAAGCGGAGGCCTACTTAAATCACGGGCAAAAACCGGATTGGGATTCTCAGATTTTGCAGGAGATTGACTGGGTATTACACTATTATGGTCACATAGGACCAGCCATGTATATAGCTTACCGAAGGCTTGCAATGCTGGAACGGGAGGCGGATATGATGTGCGGCGGGCAGGACTTCGATATGAGTCCGAATGGGAATCAGAATCTGCGGGTTACCTTTGATTGGGATATTCGATGGCGAACAGAGAAGGTAAATCTTGGTGCAGGCATTTTCGGAACCCCCTTGCTTTCTGCGGGACAGAGGATTATGGAGATAAAAACGCCTGGCGCCATACCAAAGTGGCTTACGGATATTCTGGATGAGCTGAAGCTGTATCCGGTTTCATTTTCAAAATATGGAAAGGCATATGAACAGCTGCAAAACAAATTACGGAATGAAAATATAGCATAAAGGAGAGAGGTTATGAATCAAATGATGGAATCAATTTTTATGGGAACCGGTCAGGGTGCGGTTACGGTTGGAAGCTTTTTAATCTGCATGGGGGTTTCTGTATTTTTAGGAATGATAATAGCAGGCGTTTACATGTTCCGGAATACGTATACCAAAAGCTTTGTTATCACATTGGTTGTACTTCCGGCTATTATACAGGTGATTATTATGCTGGTGAATGGCAACCTTGGCGCCGGGATTGCGGTCATGGGAGCATTTTCCCTGATAAGGTTCCGGTCTGCCCAGGGAACGGCAAGGGAAATCGGGAGTATCTTTTTAGCGATGGCAGCAGGTCTTGCTATGGGCATGGGTTATATTGGGGTTGCTGTGCTGTTTACGCTTGTATTGAGTGGAGTAAGTATGCTGCTGGAATTCCTGAAGTTTGGCGAAAGACGGAAGCCGGCGCTTCTGCTGCGGATTACAATTCCGGAATCCTTGGATTACACAGAAGTTTTTGATGAAGTATTTCAGAATTATACTGCTTCCTGGAAGCTGCAGCAGGTAAAAACAACCAATATGGGAAGCCTATTTAAGCTGGAATATCGTATTATATTAAAAAAGCAGCATACAGAAAAGGAAATGATGGATGAATTGCGCTGTAGGAATGGGAACTTAGAGGTTTTGTGCAGTTACGGAGAAACCAATCCGGAGTGTCAGGTTTTATAGAAGGTCAAGGATAGGAAAACGGATGTGGAGGGATTTTATGAACAGGAAAATAATATCAGGAATATTGGGAATCGCAATTGCTGCCATGTCATGCAGCGGCTGTGGGAATACCATAGAAAACAGTAATCCGTCGTCGGTGACTGATACTTTACAGGAGCTTCGGGGCGATGAGATACCGATTCGGTTAGCGGATGGTGCTATCACTGCCGGCAATCATCTGGTCAACATTGAAGAGAAGGGCGTTACGATTACAGGGGCAGGGACTTATGTTGTTACCGGACAACTATCCGATGGCTATATTGTGGTGGATGCAGATAAGGAGGATACGGTTGTTCTTGTACTAAATGGTGTGGATATTACCTGTAGTGATTATGCACCAATCCGGATATTGCAGGCTGGCGAGGTGACTATCTATCTGGCAGAAAATACACAGAACCATCTGACGGACGGGAAGGATTATGCATTGGAGAATGAGGACGATAATACGGATGGAGTGATATTCAGCAAGGATGATTTGAAATTCGATGGGGAGGGGATACTGTACATAAACGGTAACTATAAGCATGGAATCGTAGGAAAGGACGACCTGGTGATTCAGGGGGGAACCTATATCATCCAGGCGGAGAAGGATGGCATTAATGTAAATGATAGTATTGTAATAGAGGGCGGATGTTTTACCATAACGGCTGGAAGCCAGGGAATGCATGTTGATGAAATATTAACGGTAAATGATGGTGAAATTACCATTGCAGAAAGTAACGAGGGTCTGGAAGGCCACCAGGTAATTATAAATGGAGGAGTACTGGATATCACTGCTTCGGATGATGGGATTAATTCCAATAGCGGTAGTGCGTCCAAGACTGAAAAGACGGAAGGGACGCCGGCAGAAAATCAGGATGGAAAGGGTATGGAGCTTCCACAGGGAGAACCGCCGGATGGCGTAGAACCAGGAGAAGGAATGCCACAGGGAAAACTGCCGGATGGCGTAGGACCGGAGGAAGGAATGCCACAGGGAGAACTGCCGGATGGCATAGAACCAGGAGAAAGAATGCCACAGGGAGAACTGCCGGATGGTGCAGGACCAGGGGAAGGAATGCCACAGGGAGAACTGCCGGATGGTGCAGGACCAGGGGAAGGAATGCCACAGGGAGAGCTGCCGGATGGTGCAGGACCAGGGGAAGGAATGCCACAAAGAGAATTACCAGATGGCAGGACACCGGGAGCAGGAAGGAACAATTTCGATTGGGAAGTACCTTCCGGTAATATGCAGGGATTTGGTATGGATACCGATTCGGATTCTCTTCTTCAGATTAATGGAGGCAGTCTTGTTATAAATGCTGGTGGTGATGGTTTGGATTCCAATGGTGTATTGGAGATAAATGGCGGAACCATATATGTCAGCGGTGCAGCAAATAATGGAGATGGAGCCATTGATTATGGAATATCCGGAACCATAACCGGAGGTACGATTATTGCCACCGGCTTCCGGGGAATGGCAGAAGGCTTTGGCTCTTCTTCCACCCAGCTTCATTTCTTATATAACACGACAGAAACGCAAAAGGCCGGAACGGAGCTTATATTAGAGGATGGGACGGGAACTGTAATTTTGTCATGGAGTCCGGCGAAGGAATACGATAGTATTCTCATTTCTTCACCGGAATTAACGGAAGGAGAAGAATATGTGCTGAATATCGGCGGTATAAGAAATACTTTAAAGTAAAATATCCATGCAAGCATGGCTATTCGACGAATTGCTTGCGGGAATAAAGCTGCTACAGATTTTTCAAAACAGTAGTTGACGAATTCTTATAATTGTAGTAATGTGAAGTTGTAATTTTACAGAAACTTTATAAAGACGTTTCTCTTATTCAGAACGGTGGAGGCGAGGGGCCGATGAAGCCGTGGCAACCCCAGTATTGGAAGGTGCCAACCTGAGCGAACCTGCATGTATCATATCATGCAGCATCTGGAAGATGATCGAGCAATAGGAGGATTTGATTATGGTTCAGGTCCGATTGTTCGGACCTGTTTTTTATACATTATTACAAGTGATTAAGGAGGAAACGAAAATGGAAAAGAGACTATTTACTTCAGAATCCGTAACGGAAGGACATCCGGATAAGATTTGTGACCAGATTTCTGATGCAATTCTGGATGAATTATTAAAGCAGGACCCCATGAGCCGGGTTGCCTGTGAGACCTGTATTACAACGGGTCTGGTTATGGTTATGGGCGAGATTACAACCAAGGGCTATGTGGATATTCAAAAGACGGTACGGGATACCATTCGTGATATCGGCTACGACCGGGCAAAGTATGGATTTGATGCAGAAACCTGTGGTGTAATCGTTGCCTTGGATGAACAGTCCAGAGATATTGCTATGGGCGTGGATAAAGCCTTAGAAGCAAGAGAATCCGAGATGTCTGATGCAGAAATTGAAGCAATCGGTGCCGGGGACCAGGGCATGATGTTTGGCTATGCGGTAAATGAAACAGAGGAGCTGATGCCATATCCAATCGCTTTGGCACACCGATTGTCCAAAAAGCTGTCAGAGGTTCGTAAGAATGGAACGCTTCCATATCTTCGTCCGGATGGCAAGACCCAGGTGTCCGTAGAATATGATGAGAGTGGAAAGCCGGTCCGGCTGGATGCAGTTGTTCTTTCTACCCAGCATGACGAGAAGGTGACCCAGGAGCAGATTCATGAGGATATTAAGAAGTATGTGTTTGAACCGGTTCTACCTAAGAATATGGTAGATGAAGAAACCAAGTTCTTTATTAATCCAACCGGACGGTTTGTAATTGGCGGACCACATGGTGATAGTGGACTGACCGGCAGGAAGATTATCGTAGATACTTACGGTGGTTATGCCCGTCATGGCGGTGGTGCATTCTCCGGAAAGGATTGTACCAAGGTAGACCGTTCTGCAGCCTATGCAGCCCGTTATGTGGCTAAGAATATCGTAGCAGCAGGACTGGCGGAAAAGTGTGAGATTCAGTTATCCTATGCCATTGGTGTGGCAAGTCCTACTTCCATCATGGTAGATACATTTGGAACCGGCAAGCTGTCCAATGAGCGTCTGGTAGAAATCATCCGCGAGAACTTTGATTTGCGTCCGGCAGGTATTATCCGGATGCTGAATCTGCGCCGGCCGATTTATAAGCAGACCGCAGCGTATGGACATTTTGGCAGAACGGATGTTGAACTGCCTTGGGAGCAGACTGATAAAACAGATGTGCTGAAAAAGTATTTATAATCCGGCATTATGGGAAAGGGACGGCATATGGAGAAGATTTCACTGCGGGCAAATGCGAAGATTAATCTGGGCTTAGATGTACTTCGAAAAAGAGAAGACGGTTATCATGAGGTAAAGATGATTATGCAGAGCATATCCTTGTCTGATACCCTGACGCTAACCAGGTGTCCGGGAACGGGTATTCGGCTGGAAGCAGATTCGGAGAATGCCTGTCCCGATGTTCCCATGAATGAGGATAATCTGATTTATAAAGCGATTCGGCTGCTAAAGGAGGAATTCCGGATTCAGGAAGGTGTGGAAGCAGTTCTGACAAAGCGGATTCCGGTAGCAGCAGGGATGGCAGGCGGTAGTACGGATGCTGCTGCTGCGTTAAAGGGCATGAATCAGTTGTTTTCCCTGGGGTTATCGGAGCAGGAGCTGTGTGACAGGGGTGTAAGGCTGGGAGCGGATATTCCTTATTGTATTATGGGCGGCACCGCATTATCAGAAGGAATCGGAGAGGCGCTGACGCCCCTTCCGGAGATGCCGGATTGCCGGATTTTGATTGCAAAGCCGCCAATCCATGTATCGACTGCTTTTGTATATGGGAATCTAAAGCTTCAGGAAATCAAGGCGCATCCGGATATTGATGGTATGATAGAAGCGATTCATAGACATGATTTGCATGGAATTGCCTGCCGCCTGGGTAATGTTTTGGAAACCGTTACCATACCGGCACATCCAGTCATTGCGGAAATCAAAGATAAAATGATGGTTTATGGTGCAGCTCGTTCCTTAATGAGTGGCAGCGGACCTACGGTATTCGGTATTTTTGAACAGGAGCAAGGGGCGGAACAAGCAGCAGAAGGGATTCGTGGAGCAGGACTGTCCGAGCAGATTTATATAACGCATCCGGTGTAAGGCATTGTATGGAAGCGGCTGATAATGAAGGGATAACGTATGGAATTAAAATTCGATGTTAATGAGTATTTACCGTTACGGGATGTGGTTTTTCAGACTCTGCGACAGGCAATTATTACCGGAGAGATTGCACCGGGAGAGCGTCTGATGGAGATTCCCCTTGCAAGTCAGCTAGGGGTAAGCCGGACGCCTGTCCGGGAGGCGATACGGATGCTGGAGCTGGAAGGTCTGGTGGTAATGATTCCAAGAAAGGGTGCAGAGGTGGCCCGTATTACAGAGAAGGACCTGCGGGATGCCCTGGAGGTCCGGTGTGCCTTAGAGGAGCTGGCGGTTATGCTTGCCTGCAAGCGGATTACCCGGGAGGGAAAGGAAAAGCTGAAATCCGTCTGCATAGCATTTCGGGAGGCAATCAGTACCAAGCATGTTCCGTCTATTGTTGACGGTGATGTTGCCTTTCATGATACAATTTTTGAAGCAACCCAGAATCAGCGGTTGATTACTCTGACCCATAATTTGTGGGAACAGGTTTACCGTTATCGTGTGGAGTATGTGAAGGATTTTAGCTATCATGATGTTCTGGTCAGTGAGCATGATGCTATCACCAATGCTATCTTATTGGGAGATGCAGAGCTTGCACGGCAGGTTATGCGGAAGCATATCTATAATCAGGAAGCAATTGTAATCAGTAACGTACGCCGCAAAACTCAAAATCAGACATCTGAGGCAGAGGAAGAAACGGACTGATTTCCACGAGATATCATGGAACCAGGCTTGGAAAATAATTTTATTTATGGTACGAATTGAATAGAGCAGGAAAATCTCACACATACTATGAAAAGAGTAAAATGTGTGAGGTTTTTTTATGGAACAATTATATAATTCTAAAAATGAAGTGACAGCGGATTTAAGCAGTCAATTGAAAGACAATATAGCCGTGGTGGAGCAGTTGTTTCAAAACTGTGATGATATCGTCAAGAAGAAATTTGCCCTGAATCGTACCGGAAGCCCGGTATTTATTTATATGGTGTATGTGGATGGCCTGACGGATAACGATATGCTGCAGGAGCATGTAATCAGTCCGCTGCAGCGCTTCCGACCGGAAGAGCAGGGGGATATATTTCAGGCATTTTTCCACAGTGAAATCGATATGGCGGATTTAAAGGAAGAAACCTCGTTTAATTGTGTCATAAATAGTATTTTAAAGGGGGATACCGCACTGTTTTTGGAGGGCTATGCAAAGGTAATTATTATTTCCAGCAAAAAGCTTCCGGTGCGAAGTATACAGGAATCGGAAACGGAAGCGGTCATGCGGGGGCCAAGGGACAGCTTTAATGAAAGCCTTCGTACCTGTACAGCGTTAATCCGGCGAAGGATTAAGGACCCGAAATGTAAAGTAATACAGGATAAGTTTGGTGACCGTTCCAGGACGGATTATGCATTAATCTATATGGAGGACCTGGTTCCGGATGGTCTGGTGGACCAGGTAAAGAATCAGCTGGCAGCCTATGAAACAGATGCCATCTATGACAGCGGCATGATGGAGCATTTCATGAATCAAAAGTGGTACTCACCCTTTCCGGTCATTCAAAGCACAGAGCGGCCGGATAAGACCGCAGCTTCTATTTTAGAAGGCAGAGTTGCAATCGTAGTCGATAATTCTCCGGAAGCATTACTGCTGCCGGCTACCTTTAATACCTTTTTCCAGGCATCGGACGATTATTATACCCAGTGGTCGGTAGCTACCTTTGCCAGAATCTTACGATATATTGCCTCGATTCTTGCAATCGGACTTCCCGGATTTTACATTGCAATTACAAGCTTTCATCTGGAAATGCTTCCGACGGAAATGCTCCTTGCCATTGCACAGGCAAGAAGCAGCATTACCTTTCCTGTGGTAATTGAGGTGCTTCTAATGGAGCTGGAGTTTGAACTGCTTCGGGAAGCGGGAATCCGGCTGCCTGGACCTATGGGGAATACCATAGGCATTGTAGGAGGTCTGATTGTAGGACAGGCAGCAGTAGAAGCAGGTCTGGTAAGCACGATTGTTGTAATCGTCGTTGCTTTGGCGGCACTGGCGTCCTTTACCATACCCAATGAGAGCTTTGCTTCTGCCTATCGGCTGTTAAAGTTCTTTTTGATTATCGTCAGTGCAGTCTGGGGATTATATGGATTTATTCTGGGAATGCTTTTGCTGGCGATTCATTTGTCCGGTATGACCAGCTATGGCGTGCCATATATGGTTCCGGCAGTTTCTACCGGAGACGGATACTATGAGAGTAAGAAGGATTTTATTCTAAGACTGCCAATTTATCTGATGAAACGAAGACCGGTATTTACGAAGGAAGGAAGCCGGATTCGTATGCGTCACCGGTAAACTGGTGCAAATAACAAGCGGAATGCAGGCATAGCTAGTGGATATGACAGCATGTAAAGATTGTCTCACAAGATAGCTACCAGATGGTAATGGAAAGAAGATGACAGATTGAAGGAGGATAGAACATGGAAGAGGTACAATACCGTATATCGCCCCGGCAGCTTCAGCGTATGATAATATTAGAAACCGGTTCCATCGGCTGCTTGTTTGTAACGGCATGGTCCGGCGTAAATAATGGGATTTTAACCGTAATGCTGAGTATCATCGGAAGTCTGATTTATGGTGGTATTCTGATGGGAATCGGAAGAACAGACGGAGGTTTTTTTTCAATTACAGAGCATTCACTTCATGGCTTTTTATGGAGGCTGGTCTGGATTATTTATGTGGTTCGATTTGCAATCCGGGGCGCATGGATTCTGTCCTATCTGGAATTATTGATTCGGGAAACTTTATTTGAGGGTTCCAGACTTATGATTATTCTGCCGTTATTATTCATCTGTGCCTATGCCGGAATGCGGACGCTGGTAGGACGGGCAAGGTTTGTGGAGCTGTTGTTCTGGTGGGTTGTGATTCCGTTGGTGCTGTTGTTTTTGGTTGGACTTTGGAAAGCAGACCTGGGAAGCCTGCTGCCCGGCTCGGAAATGAATTTAAAAGAATTGTTAACCGGAGATTATTGCCTGATGGCACTGTTTCTGCCTTTGGAGTTCCTGTTATTCCGGATGTCGGCTCTGGAAGGAGGGGACCGGAAGGCATGGTGTGTGGGTATGAGAGGAATTCTGGCCTCCGGGTTGTGGCTTCTTCTGGTTTATGTCGTGACAGTCGGCATTATAGGCTCCGGCTGGGGACATGAGTCGCTTCTTGGAGTTACGGATGCCATGGAATTGATTTCAGTAAAAGGCGGCGGACTGGAACGGATTGATATTCTCATGATTTTATTCTGGCTGATAGGCGGTATTATAACTCTGAGTGCCTACTTATTTCAGGGGCAGCAGCTATTAAACCGAATTGTTCCGTATAGCGGTTCGATTTCTATATCCGCAGGAATTATGACTTTGCTGATTTTGATTCTTTATTTTTGTTTTTCCGATGCGGGACAATGGTCGGAATGGTATCTGGGTTATGCCTGTGTCATTGACCTTCCGCTGTCACTGGGACTTCCGATTCTGATTTGGTGCATTTATCAGATTCGAAATCGAAGTGAAAGAAGGCATCGGCTGGAGCGGGTTCAGGAAGCATCCGGGAAAGGAGTGAAGGAGTTTTGAAAAACTGGAAGAAACTGATGGGAATAGTAGCAGGCCTGACGCTGATGGCAGGCGCGGCGGCCGGCTGCAGCGGACAGGCAGCGCTGGAGGACCGGACCTATGTGGAAAGTCTCCATATTATACCGGAAGATGGGGGATATCGATATCAATGTACCCTTGCATATGTTGATTCCGATTCAGCAAAATATCTAAAGGCAGGGCTGGATGGAGCGGTTATGGGTACGGAAAGCACAGAGCAGGGCAGAACACGGAAATCCGGTAATTCCGAGGAAGCGACAGAAGGAAGCAGTAGGGAGAATACAGATGGGGAAATGAGAGACGAGGAAGGGATGTTAGAAGAGACAGGGAGAGGAACGGAAAATCAGGGGATAAGTATGGAGCATGTGGAGAAATCCGAAGAAAATACGGGAAGTCTTGTGGAAAATACAGAGGAAAAGGAAGGTAGTGCAGAACAAGATACAGGAAATGGGGAAGGAAGTGCCACGGAAGGGGATTCTGAGGGGACTGGAGGGGAGGAAAGCAGTGAATACACAGCCGTAGCAGATAATATGGAGGAATTCAATCAGGAATACTATCGGCTTACAGGTAGTAATTTTGATTATTCCCATTTACAGGGAATCTATCTGGATGCCAGCCTGTACCAGCCGAAGCTGGCAGAAGCGGTGCTAAAGGATATATGGGAAGCTACCCAGGCGGTACTTTCTACTCCGATTTATCAGGAAGGGCTTGCCATTGGAGAACAGCAGGAAACGACGCTGGGAGACTGGCTGAAGGAAGGCAGATAAGAATAGAAGTATTTTGAGAGAGCGCTTTCATTGATATGGCTCATACCGAGCAGGTGAGCTGACATCAATGGAAGTGCTTTTTTCTTTATTTTCCTGTATAATTAGCTAATGGAAACAAAAGTTGACAAAAAACCTATGCTTGTTGGTAGTATGCAACCAACCTTATTTCCTATAATTGGCGATGAAAGGAGGATAGAGGAGATGGAGTTATCATCAAGATTGCAAGAATTGAGAAAGGAAGCCGGATATTCCCAGGAACAGCTGGCGGAAATGCTGGGTGTTTCCAGACAGGTAGTTTCGAAGTGGGAAAGTGGTCAGACCAATCCCAATATTAATAATGTTGGAAGATTAAGTGAGATATACGGTAAAAGTACGGATTTTATTATATTCGGCGAAGAACGGGAGCCGGAAATTGTCTATCAGGAAAAAATCGTTTATCAGGATAAGATTATTTATCAGGAAAAAAAGGCTTTTCAAAAACTAAACGACCTTCCTCGTTCTGCCCAGATTTCGTTAGCAATCACAGTATGTGCTTTGGGAATATGTGCAGCACCAGCTATTTTGGTGTTATTGCTGTATTTAATCAGTTATCTGCCATAGAAGGGAAGAAAAATAAGTGTTTGTATGATTTTATACGCTAAATGACAGGAAAGAAGGGAATGCATATGGAAAAAGGAAAAAAAGTTATAATAGGATTATGGGTGATATTGCTTCTTGTATCACTGACCGGATGCCGGAATGCATCCGGAAATACATCTGCCAGGGCGGGGGCTGGTGAAAGAGCGGTTGTTGTACTGGAATCGGATGGAGTAGGGATTAAAAATATTACCTCCGATGTGGATGATTATGCTGTGTTCAGTTCGGATATCAGCAGCTGGCAGATGGTCAGCCAGCTTCCCCCGGAGGCGGAAGAACTATATACCTTCATTTATTATGAAAAAAAGAATGACTTGTCACTGATAAATAATAGTGGCAGATTCTGGCTGGTTTCCATGCAGGAAACCTTATACCGCGCGGAGGATGCCTATTATCTGAAGCTGGGAATCCTATCGGATGATAAGGATGGGATTGTTATAAATGCAGATACCTATTACCGGATTCCGGATTCTATTGGTGAAAAATATATCGATATGGCGGAAAATAATGCTGAATTCTTAGGAACGGATAGTGTTTCCCCTTCCTGGACGATAGAGACCTATGCGGACTGGATGGATGAATATTTTGAAGAGCAGGAGGAAGCGGCAGAGGAATATTTTGATTACTACGCAGACCGCTTAGATGCTCAGGCGGATACAATTGACCGATATCTGGAAGGGGAAGTAATCCCCTGGGTAGAAGCAGAATTGGACAGTGGCTGGGACCTGGTTATAGAGAACCGGATTGAAGGATGGCTGGACCATTTCTTTGACCATCTGGGAGCAATGATAGAGGTTGGTGTAGGGGTTTTTGTTTGTGTTATTCTGGGTGTTTTTTTGATACCGTTTATTGTGCTTTACATCTTAGGCGCAGTAGGACTATACCGGATGGCAAGAAAGGTGGGATATGATAGTCCCTGGCTGGCATGGATTCCGATTGCAAATCTGTATCTGATGTTTGTATTACCGAAAAAGCCCTTTCGGGTACTGGCGTTGAATAAAATCATGGAAAAGCGGGAAAATGCTTTTTGGATTTTTCTTGCCGTCGCTATGGCAAAGGATGTGCTGCAATGGGGACTGGACCTTTCCGGAGGCAGCATCTTTTTCCTGTTTGAGAAGGCTGTCAGTATTGTCTGGCTGGCGTTCCTGATTTTCTTTCTGTATCCGTTGTATAAGGATTTATTTGTCTTGTTTGAATCCGAACAAAAGGCAACTGTATTTGCAGTCCTGAGTTTGATTTTGCCTATCCTGCTTCCGTTTTTCCTGTTGGCTGCAGCAGCAAAGGAACCGAAGGATACAACCGGATTTCCATCTGACCCGGCACCCAAAGAGATGAGTGTGATGCTTTGTGAAGAATAGGGCTTCATGAACCGGACAGAACATTTTGGAGGGATACTTGCTGGAAGGAATGCTCTGTCGCAGAAATCTGCTTAATATGAAAATGAATTTGACATATGATATGCCGGCTGGAAAATGCCGGCATGATTATTCTGTCTGACAGAAAATGAATAAAAGAAGAATAAGAAAAAAAGAATTGGAAATAATATCCATAGCAGAAGATTTCGCAGGGATAAACCCTAAGTGCATATTATAGCAATCTGTTATGGAGGTAGAAAATGAATTTATATAAAACAGCATTATCAGCCCTGTTGATTGCCCCGATTGTAGGAGGCGTGGGGATACGCATGATGAATAATTATAGGGAAATGAAAGGGAAAGCAGAAGAACTGGCAGCTTATTCTGAAAGCAGTATACAGGAAGTGGAAGCGATGCTGAATGGTGAGTTAGACATGGATTATATGACCGTCTCTCAGGAGGCTTTTGAATCAGAAGGAGAGCTGTCGGTCTATTTACCAGAGGAAGCTGCAGGAGCGGATGTGACCAAAGAAGTGATACGCTTCCATGTCAGGGCGAATTCAGACTCCGAAGAGGACCAGGCATTAAAGCTTTTAGTGCGGGATGCAATCCTGGAGG
This sequence comes from Clostridium sp., assembly GCA_023667695.1. Classification (GTDB taxonomy): domain Bacteria; phylum Bacillota; class Clostridia; order Lachnospirales; family Lachnospiraceae; genus CAG-632. The sequence continues at coordinate 26,672 of JAMOZY010000033.1, forward strand.
CACTAGGTCCGGAGCTGGCAGGCGTATCATCCAAGGAAGAAGCCAGAGACATTATGGAGGCCAATTTGGAGCAGATAGAAGAAATTGGAAAAACGGTTATTTATAATGCCGGTTATGATTATGAAATACATGCCTATCTGACCGTGGAGGAATTCCCTATAAAAAATTACGGTGATTTTCTGTTCCCGGCAGGTGAATATGAAGCCCTTCGGGTGGATATTGGTAAGAAAAACGGAGGAAACTGGTGGTGCGTCATGTATCCGGGACTCTGCTTTGTAGATACGGCAGGTGGGGTAGTGGCATCAGAAGGAAAAGAAGAGCTTCGGCAGCTATTAACCCCGGAGGAATATGAAGAAGTTTTAATCTGTCCCCAGGAAAATACCAGGATTGAGTACCGAAGCTGGCTTTGGGACACCTGGTTTGGAGATAATAAGCAGTGACTATAGCAGATTCTGGTTTATATATTCCAGATAAGGCTTCTGGATGACCAGATTCTCATGCCGGATATACCATTCATAGGATTCCCGTAGGCCAAGAGATAATGACTTGGTATTCGGCATGAGGGCTTGCTGCTTTGAAACGTCCAGACGGTATTCGTAATCATAGAACGGAAAATAGCTTCGTTGGGAATGCCTGGTATCTACATATATTTTCTTACATTCAGCCCCCGCAGCACGATAGCATAGCTCTACCCACTGGTTAATATCTGTAATGTCCGGATTTCCTACATTGAAAATGTGATTTGCAGGCTGCTGTTCTAATAGAATCTCAATAAAACGGCATAAATCCTCAACATGAAAAAACTGCAGCTTCATACTGCCATCCTTTGGAATAAAGAATGGTCTTTGCATTCTGGCACATTCAAATGCAAAAGGTTCACGATAGATATTCTGCATGGGACCATATAGGTATGGCGGTCGTATAATATATGCCTGAGGTACATGTTGGCTCAGATATTGTTCTGCTTCTAATTTCTGTATGCCATAAGCACCCCATATGGAATTCCATCCGCAATGCTGCTCTTCCCGGAAGGGTTGGGGTAAGGTTTCCGGATAAACAGCACTGGAGCTGATAAAAATGTAATCCCGGACATTATCTAAAGCCTTCAGAAGATTTCTAATATCTATTTCCGAATAGGAATTTATATCCAAAACCACATCAAAATCATATCCTTTTAGGCAGTCCTCCAACTGATTCCGGTCCCCCGGTATCAGGGTGACACCCTTTGGCTGGGGACGGGTATTCCGGTTTAATACAAAGACCTCATTGCCCTTTTGGGTAAAGTATTCTGCCGCATATCGGCTGACAAATACAGTACCGCCTGTGATTAGCATACGTTTCATAGATTTCTCCTTATGTGGGGTTATAGCTGTGTCCGTATATGTTATATCGACGGGAAAAATCAGATGCTGAAGGGTAGGGAAACATATAAAGGAGCCGTCGTATCGAAGTCCGGATTGAATGCATAGAAGTTATTGGAATCTAATTCATCCTGTACTATGCGCAGGCTTTCGCCGAACCGTTGGAAATGTACGACCTCCTCCGTACCGAAAGAAAATGTGTCGCCATTGGCGACTAATTTATTGCAACACCGAGCTGTATAAGCTGATGACAACCAAGTTTGAGGAAATGTAAATAGGTGGTTTGTGTCGAATTTTGCAAATACAGAGGAAATGTTCGTGTAGTTTGATGTGAAAATCAAAGGAATATTAATTGATTTTTACACGAATATCTATTATACTATGAGTGACATCTTTTAAGGAGGGTCGCTTATGTATCGAAAAATTATGC
>JAMOZY010000034.1 GCA_023667695.1 Clostridium sp.
CAAACAGCTAAAATAAAAGCTTTTTTGTGCAAAATATATAAGAAAGTATAGAGAGTACAATTATGGAATGAGAGACATTATATTTATAAAATAGAGGCTGATAGAACAGATGGGAAAGACGGTTGGAGTCAAAAAGGAAAAAATCACAGAAGCCTGGCTGAACAGTGGAAGAGAATTGTCCTTCGGACAACAGATACAGTTGGTGATAAAGCTTAGTATTCCGGCTATTCTCGCGGAACTTACATCCATCATTATGCAGTATATCGATGCAGCTATGGTCGGAAGTATGGGCGCGGAGGCTTCGGCGGCAATCGGTCTGGTTTCCAGCTCATCGTGGCTGCTTGGAGGTCTGTGTATTTCGGCAGCAACCGGTTTTTCCGTTCAGGTTGCCCACCTTGCCGGAGCCGGACGAAGGGAAGAGGCAAGAGATGTATTTCGGAATTCCTTGGTACTTGGACTGGTATTTGGAGTATTGCTGTCTCTCTTTGGCAGTCTGATTAGTCCGGTGCTTCCCATATGGTTAGGGGGCAAAGGGGAGATTACATCTGCCGCATCCCGCTATTTTTTGATATTTTCCTGTGCATTGCCTGCCACGCAGTTTCGTCAGCTTGCCGGGAGTATGCTTCAATGCAGTGGAGATATGAAAACCCCAAGCATACTGAATATCATGATGTGTATGTTAGATGTCTTTTTCAATTTCCTGTTGATTTTTCCTACCAGACAGATTGTTCTTGGGAATGCCCGGATAACAATAGTCGGTGCAGGTCTGGGAGTTGCTGGTGCGGCACTTGGAACCGCACTGTCCGAGGTCGTGACTGCGGGGCTGATGCTATGGGCTGCCTGTATTAAATCAGACTATTTGAGGCTTACGCGGGGATTCCGAAAGGGACTAAATGCGGATTATTATAAGCGGGCAGCACGGATTTCTCTGCCCCTTGCACTGGAACACATTATTTTGTGTGGCGCACAGGTGGCACTGACCCATATTACCGCACCCTTAGGAACGGTAGCGATTGCAGCGAATACCCTGGCTGTTACGGCAGAAAGTCTGTGCTATATGCCGGGCTATGGAGTTGGAACTGCGGCAACGACCCTTGTGGGGCAAAGTCTTGGAGCCGGGAAGCGGGAGCTTGCAAAGCGGTATGCATGGCTTTCGGTTTCGTTGGGGATTGGAATTATGTCAGTCATGGGTGTCTTGATGTTTATATTTTCTCCATATATGTTTGCAATGCTGACACCGGACCCGGAGGTTCGCTTGCTGGGCGTACAGATATTAAGGATAGAAGCATTTGCAGAGCCGCTTTATGCCGCATCCATAGTAGCTTCCGGCGCTCTGCGTGGTGCAGGAGATACCAGGATTCCCAGCATTCTGAATCTGGTCAGCATGTGGGGCGTTCGTATTACGGCGGCTGCCTTGCTGGCACCAAGAATTGGTTTGTATGGAGTATGGCTGGCAATGTGTGGTGAGTTATGCGTTCGGGGTGTACTGTTCCTGATTCGCTTAAAGCATGGGAAATGGCTCAGTCAGAGCCTGATTACAACGGAGAACAAAGAAAATGAGTGATAAAGCAGTTATTGATATAGAGCATAGACAGGCTTAAGATGGAAAGGAGATTCATTATGAAATTTATAAATCAGACCTATGATGAAGAACGGGCGTTATATGGAACCCGTGGGGCAGAAATCATGGACTGCTCCTTTGACGGGCCGGCAGATGGAGAATCCGCCTTGAAGGAAACCTCCGACCTTACAGTGGAACGGTGTTATTTTAATCTTCGTTATCCCTTCTGGCATACGAAGCAGGCGGTCATTCGGGATACTACCATGACGGAGAATTGCAGGGCAGCGTTGTGGTATGATGAGGCTGTCAGGATGGAGAACTGCCGGCTGAATGGAATCAAGGCATTACGGGAATGTCATGGAACGATTTCTCTGACCGGATGTGAAATCCATTCCCCGGAATTTGCATGGCGGTGCAGTGACTTGCAGCTTAGGCACTGCTCTCTGGAATCCGAGTATCCGTTTTTTGAGTGTCGGGATATGGAAATCGATGATTTGACTATGACAGGAAAATATTCCTTTCAGTATGTGGAGAACGCGGTTATTCGAAATTCGAATCTGAATACCAAGGATGCATTCTGGCACAGTAAAAATGTTACGGTAAAAGACTGCGTTGTTTGTGGGGAATACCTCGGCTGGTATTCGGAGAATCTAAAGCTGATTCGCTGTAAAATTATCGGTACACAGCCCCTTTGCTACTGCAAGGGACTGATTTTAGAGGACTGTACCATGGAACAGACAGACCTTTCCTTTGAAAATAGCGAGGTCCATGCAGTGGTATCCGGACATATAGACAGCGTAAAGAATCCGGTTTGCGGAGAAATTCACGCAGATACGATTGGTGCGTTGATTTTGGAATCCGACCGGATTGACCCGTCAAGGACAACGATTATATGTGGACCAAGTGACGGTAAGCCGGTAAATAAAGGTACATGTGTTTGTGCATAGCGGTAAAAAGCACTTACTTTAGGAGGAATATGAGATGAAACGGTTTTATTTGCTCTTTTTGATTTTGGGAATTCTGATTTCTGCAACGGCATGTAGTAATACACAGAGCGGACAAAGCCCTGCAACAGAAAGAACTCCGGCGGTATCGGACTTGGAAGGACAGGAAGGGATGGCTTCGACGTCAGACGGCAATCCGGAAAATGCCGGGGAAGTGAATTCGGAAGGAGATATAATGCCGACAGAACAAACAAAAACAACTCAGGCGGAACAGGAGGAAGAAAATAATATGAAAATGAATATTCAAATTGGAGAGAACCTGCTTACGGCAACTCTTGTAGAGAATTCTTCAACGAAAGCGTTGATTGAAATGCTTTCCGAGGGACCGGTTACCGTCAGTATGAACGATTATGCCAATATGGAGAAGGTTGGCTCCCTTCCGGAAAGTCTGCCAAGGAATGATGAGCAGATTAGTACGGAAGCTGGTGACTTGATTTTATATCAGGGCAATTCCTTTGTGATTTATTATGATACGAATTCGTGGAGTCTCACAAGGCTGGGAAAGGTTGACAATGTAACACAGCAGGAGCTTAAGGATATATTGGGAGACGGAAGTGTGACGGCAGTCCTTTCTCTCCCTTAAAGGGTACAGGCATATGAGCCTGGAAAGAAATTTACTTGCGTTTAGGCGGCGGAATTGATAAAGTAAAGGAACAGGTGTATAAGCAGAACTAGACAGTAAAGCAACCGGATTGGGAGGGGCGTTCCGTTATGGCAGTAAGAGTAGAGGGCAAGGTATTTTATTTAGAGACAAAGAACAGCTTGTATCAGATGAAGGCAGATGAATATGGGGTACTGCGTCATCTATGGTATGGAAAAAAGACGGAACAGGATATGGACTATCGGTTGGATTATCCGGATGTAGGATTTGCAGGTAATATCTATGATGCCGGTGCCTGCCGTACCTACTCGCTGAATACGCTTCCCCTGGAGTATGGAACGGCAGGCGTGGGAGATTACCGTGTGCCTGCCATTTCTATTATCCATGAGGATGGCAGCAATGCACTGGATTTGCGGTGTAAGGCATATCGGATAACGGAAGGGAAGTATAGCATTCCAGGGCTTCCAGCCGTATATGCCGGGGAGCAGGAGGCAGAGACTCTTGAAATCGTTTTGAAGGATACGGCGACAGAGTTATATGTGATATTAAAATATGGTATTTTCGAAGAATATGATGTGATTACCCGAAGCGTGGTAGTTGAGAACCGGAGTGAACAGACTATTACCCTTGGACGGGTACACAGTCTGTGTCTGGATTTTCCATACGGTGACTGGGAATGGATTCATTTTCATGGCAGACATGCCATGGAGCGGCAGCCGGAGCGGCGGGCGGTATTCCATGGGGTTCAGGAAAGCGGAAGCATACGGGGAATGTCAAGCCATCAGCAGAATCCGGCAGTTCTGTTATGCGAGAAGGGCTGCTCGGAAACCAGTGGATTTTGTATCGGAGCAGTTCTGATGTATAGCGGAGGCTTTCAGGTGCAGCTGGAAAAGGACCAGTTGAATCAGACCCGGATGGTCATGGGAATTCATCCGGATACCTTTTCCTGGAGGCTGAAGGAACGGAACAGCTTTTATACGCCGGAGGTAATCCTATCCTGCTCTGACGAGGGAATGGGAGCCTTGTCCCGGCAGTTTCACCGGATTATCCGGGAGCATGTATGCCGTGGCAGGTATAAGCTGGCAGAACGTCCAGTGTTGATTAATAACTGGGAAGCGACTTATTTTGACTTTGATGATGAAAAGATACTGAATCTGGCGAGGGAAGCAGCCGGACTGGGGGTAGATATGCTGGTTCTGGATGATGGCTGGTTCGGGGAGCGGAGGGATGATTCTTCCAGTCTTGGGGACTGGTATGTGAATGAAAAGAAGCTGAAGGGCGGCCTGGGAAAGCTGGCGGAGCAGGTGAATGCCCTTGGTATGAAGTTCGGCATCTGGTTTGAACCGGAGATGATATCTGAGGATAGTGAACTCTATCAGACACATCCGGATTGGGCGATTCAGATTCCGGGGCGGAAACCCATGCGTGGACGGTCCCAGCTTCTGCTGGATATGACCCGAGCGGAGGTAAGGGATTATCTGTATCAGGTCATCCGTGCTGTATTGAACAGTGCCAACGTAGAGTATGTAAAATGGGATATGAACCGTAGTATCAGTGACTGGTATTCTGTGGCACTGCCCCCGGACCGGATGGGAGAAATGCCACATCGGTATGTGCTTGGGCTTTATGAATTGCTGGAGCGACTGACCCGTGATTATCCGGATGTGTTATTCGAAGGCTGTAGCGGCGGTGGCGGACGCTTTGATGCAGGAATGCTGTATTATTGTCCGCAGATTTGGTGCAGTGATGATACGGATGCATATGAACGGGCAAAGATACAGTATGGGACCAGCTTTTTCTATCCAGTATCAACCGTAGGCTCCCATGTATCTGCCATACCGAATCATCAGACTGGAAGGGAAACGCCTTTAGAGACCAGAGCAGTAACCGCTATGGCAGGCAGCTTTGGTTATGAACTGGATTTGAGTAAGCTAAATGAGGAAGAGAAGCAGCAGGTTACGGCACAGATTAAGCGTTTTAAGCAATATGGTCCATTGATTCATAATGGAGATTATTATCGGTTAAGCAATCCCATGGAGGACAAATTTGCTGTCTGGGCATTTGTTTCCCAGGACCAAAGTCAGGCTCTGGTTCATGGAATGATTTTCCGGACAGAAGCAAATATGCTGCGCTATCCGGTCCGGCTTCAGGGTCTGGCAGCTGGAAAACGCTATCAGTTAGAAGGCGCAGAGCAGGAATATACCGGAGCGGCATTGATGGAGGCCGGCATTCTTCTTCCTCGCTCCTGGGGAGATTACACACCGGTGGAGCTGGTATTTACAGAAGTACCAGATTGAAAATGAAAGAATATCATATAGGAAAAGATGCTGTTTTAAGGCAGACAGATTCTGCCTGAGGGCATCTTTTTTTGTCCTAATACGCTCTTGTATCTTTAATCCTTGTTGGACAGAATAGCTATTCAATTTCATTGAGTAAATACCTCTATATTTTTTTGAAAAGAGTGGTTATCATAAAGTCAGTACTTAATGAAGGAGGCATACCATGACGCGGAAGGAACAGAAGGAATACAGAAGAAATCAGATTCTTCAGGTTGCATTGCATTTGTTTATCCACCAAAGCTATCATGGCACCAAGACCAGTCAGATTTCCAGAGAGGCAAAGATTAGTGAGGGATTGTTATTTCACTATTTTCCAACCAAGGAAAATCTGCTGGAGGAATTAGTAAAAATGGGTGCATACGGAATGCAGTATCCTGAGAGAATGGACAATGTTCCGGCTTTTGACTTTTTTCAGCTATTTACGGAACAGTTGTTTCAATATTTGAAGGGGAATTTTTTTGTCGCAGAATTGTTCGTACTGATGGCACAGATGCAGCGAACGGAAGAAATCCCGGCTAAGGTGAAGGAACTGGCGGGTAGTGTGGATGTGATTGGGATGGCACAGGAGGTCATCCGGGCAGGTCAGGCAGAAGGGACGATACGAAAGGGAGATGCACTGGCATTATCGAATCTTTACTGGTGCTGTATTCAGGGAGTAGTGGAGCAATATGTGGCACGACCGGAGCTGCCTTTACCGGAACCGGAATGGATTGTGGCAATCCTAAAGGCAGAGCCGGAGAAGCTTTGACATTCCAGGGCTTTTGGAATATGGGAAGCATTTAAGCAGGATAAGAAATATAAAATGAAGGTCTGGAACCATGGAACGGAGAGGAGCAGGAAGAATGGGAAAAAATAGAAAATCAAATGAGAAAACAAAGAAAAGGATAATTATAATTGGAGCAGGAATCGGAGGACTTTCCGCTGGGGTCTATGGCAGACTGGCAGGCTATGAGGTAGATATTTATGAGAAGAATCCGGTTGCCGGCGGACAGTGTATGGGCTGGAATCGAAAAGGACATCACATTGATAACTGCATCCACTGGCTGACTGGAACGAAGGAGGGGACGGCATTGCATCAGGTGTGGAGAACCATAGGCGCATTGGGACCGGATACGGAATTCGCAGCTTATGATGCATTTTTTACCTGTATTTATCAGGGAACCCGAATAACACTGTGGAAGGATTTGGACCGGACGGAGCAGGAGATGTTAGCCTTGTCTCCAGAGGATGAAGAAGAAATCCGTCGCTTCATTCAGCATGTAAGATATGCATCTGCTTCTGTAATTCCCGCAGAAAAACCTATGGACATGATGGGCATAAAGGATTATATTCAAATGGGGAAGGAAATGGCGGATATGCCGAAGGTAATAAAAGAATACGGTGAAATCAGCTTACAGGAACTGGCAGACCGTTTCCATCATCCATTGTTACGGATGCTGTTTGCAGAATACATGCCAAAAGAATATACGGCATATTCCCTTTTGGTTTCTTATGGAACCATGGCATGCGGAAATGGAGAGCTTCCATTTGGCGGCTCGCTGGCAATGAGTAACCGGATTGTAAACCGTTTTTTGGAATTAGATGGGCGGCTGCATGTTAACATGCCAGTGAAGCGGGTGATTCTGGAAGGAAACCGGGCAAAGGGCATTGAATTAGAAAATGGAGAATGTCACCGTGCCGATTATGTGATTTCTGCAGTTGACACGATGGAGCTGTTTTCTGCATTGGTCGGGAGAGAGAATATGGACTCTGTATGGGGGAAGCCTTATGCGAGTATGGAACAGTATCCGCTCCAAAGTGGTTTTCAGCTTGCATTTTCCGTTGACGAGGGGGTTTTTCCAGAAACCGGTACGGTATTGTTCCCATGTAAACCATTTCGAATCGGTGAACGAAGCATTGCTTATATGTCATTAAAGGGCTATGAATACGAACCGGATTTTGCACCGGAGGGAAAGATGGTTCTGCAGACGAATGTCTCACAGTTTGACCAGGATTTTCTATACTGGAAGAGTCTGCCGCCAGAAGAATACAAACAGGTAAAAGAAGAATTGAGCCGGGAGATTGAGGAACGGATTCTGACAGAATATCCGGAGCTGACCGGACATATGGAGCTGTTAGACTGCTGGACGCCTTTGACCTATGAGCGGTACTGCAATGCTTATCATGGCGCATATATGAGCTTTATTACAAAGCCGGGTGTAAAGCCATTTCGGGAAAAAGGAGTGGTGAAAGGAATTCATAATCTGTATATTGCCGGACAGTGGATTATGTCACCGGGCGGTCTGCCGATTGCAGCCATATCTGGAAAGTTCGCGATACAACGCATTTTGAAGCAGGATAAACGAAAGATTACAGAAATTTAATAAATAAAATATTGATTATTTTACACAAATGTATATAATAAAATCAAGGGTTTCGTCATGTACAGGGTGGTAGCCTCCCTAGCTTACCAAAGAAGGGAGGTGGTGCCAATGTCAGCATTTGAGATTATATCAATAGTAATCGCAATTAATTCATTGTTAATTGGATTCGGAATGCTTATCATAGCACTGCTTGCCTACATAGAGAGTAGACACAAGCGAAAATAAACTTTCTACCCTGTTCCGCCAAACATGGTAGGAAGAGTCCAATAGGACAAAATTATCATCGAGGCAACCACCCATGTGGATGACGAGCCCTTCTCTAACTCAAATATAGCATATTTTCCAGTAGATTTACAAGTATATTTTTACATTCATTTCGTATCCACTCAGATTTTAATGGACTAGCACAAAGGAGTTGTTAATCATGGAACGCATTTTAATAATTGAAGATGAAAAGGATGTGAATCAGTTACTGGCACAGACCTTGCAGAATAGCGGCTATGAGACGGTGTCTGTTTGGAATGGCATGGATGGAATCCGGACACTGAAAGCGGAGCATTTTGATTTGGTACTGTTAGATTTGATGCTGCCCTATAAGAGTGGAGATGAAGTGCTGCGGGAGCTTCGAACGGAAAGTGATATTCCGGTGATTGTGATTTCGGCAAAGGATATGGTAGGCACGAAAATCGACCTTCTGACCTTAGGAGCTGATGATTATATTACAAAACCCTTTGATTTGGGAGAAGTGACTGCAAGGGTTGTTTCAAACCTGAGACGATATACTAAGAAAGAGATAAAGCAGCAGATTACTTATAAGGAATTGGTGTTGGACCGTTCGGCAAAGACCATTATGATGAATGGCATGAATTTGGATTTGACATACAAGGAATACTTAATGCTGGAGCTGTTTCTACAGTATCCCAATAAGGTTTTCTCTAAGTCAAACCTCTATGAAACTATATGGGGGTATGAGTATTTAGGGGATGATAATGTGATTAAGACCCATATCAGTAATCTTCGGAATAAGATGAAAAAGCTTAGTGAAACGGAATATATTGAAACTGTATGGGGGCTGGGATATCGTCTTGCCAAGTGAAACTTAACCCTTTTTTAACCTTTTTCTTGATTTTCTTAACTTTTATCAAACCTTTTCTGTATATACTCCGTATTGTAAGAATTGGGAAGCCTACATAGAAAGCACAGGAGGAAAAGGAATATGAATAACATCATATTGGAGACCAAAAATCTGTCTAAACGATATAAATCCCAAACTGTATTGAAGCAAGTAAATCTATGTCTGACACAAGGGCGGATTTATGGTCTGATTGGAAAAAATGGCGCGGGTAAAACCACATTGATGCGAATGATTGCAGGGCTTGGGTTTCCGACAGAGGGAAGCATTGAACTGTTTGGCAAAAATGACCGAAATGAACTGGAAGAGGCGGGAAAACGAATTGGTTCTATGATTGAAGCACCGGGACTGGTCAGTGGAATGTCTGCAAAGGAAAATATGCATCTGCAATGTCTGATGAAGGGTCTGCCGAATTATGAAGTAGAAGATGAATTGCTGGAGCTGGTGGGCTTAAAGGATACCGGTAAAAAGAGAGTAAGGAATTTCTCCCTGGGTATGAAGCAGCGGTTAGGAATTGCTGTTGCATTGATTGAAAATCCGGAATTGTTAATGCTGGATGAACCCATTAATGGATTAGACCCGACCGGTGTAATCGAAATCCGGAATTTATTAAAGAAGCTAATGGAATACGATGGTAAAACCATTCTGATTTCCAGTCACAATCTGCCGGAGCTGTATCAGGTGGCTACGGATTATATCATTCTCCATGAAGGGGAAGTCAAAGAGGTTCTTTCCCATGAAGAATTGGATGAACATTGTAAAAGCTATATTTTGCTGGAAAGCACAAATGTCAATCAATTAACGGCTGTGCTGGAAGGACAATTGCATACGACGAATTATAAAGTTATGCCGGATTATAGCGTGAAGCTGTTTGAACTGTTGGAAGAGCGGGAACGGTTGGCTCAGGTACTGCATGAAAACAAAGTTGTTGTTACAAAAATGATGGTATCAAAAACTACGTTAGAGGATTATTTTATGAATGTGATTGGAGAGATGAAGAATGATTAGTTTATTAAGAAGTGAATTCTATCAGGTCAGAAAGGCATTGTCTATAAAGATTGGCTTTGGCATTATTCTGATTGGTTCTATTATATTTGGAATGCAGGTGACAGACCCTTCATATATAGAAGAGATTAAAGAAGTCGATAGATTATATCAGTTATATGGTAGTGGTGCCTTAATCACGGCTATGAGTGACGGAGCTATGGCATTGCTGATTGCTTCTTTATTCGCAGGCTGGCTGATTAGCGGCGGATTTGAAAACCGAGTGATGCAGGAAGCAATCGCTGTTGGAAAAAGAAGGCTTACCGTGTATAGCGCAAAAATGTTGACGTATCTGCTGGTGGTAACCGGGCTTTGCGTTGTCTACTGGGTTGTAACAAGCTTGCAGGCATTTTTGAAGAATGGGTTGGGTACAAGGGAAATCTGTGGTAATCTATGTCAGGTACCATATATTATTGGCATGATATTTGCAGCAATTCTGGCATATATGAGCCTGTTTGCATTTTGTGGTATGATTGCCTTTTGGAGTCGAAGAGTCGGTGTAACAATAGGCATCTGTTTAGTAGCGGTTCTCGTTGGCGGGAATCTGCTGGCATCGATTCTTTCGGAACCGATACTCAACCTGATGAATTATACGCCGTTCGGATTATACAACCGGGTGTTGAAGCTGGATGTAGCGTGGACCGATATCTGGCTGACTGCTGGTATCAGTCTGCTCTGGATTGGTATCATAACTACCATTGGATATCTGAAGTTCCGGAAAGCAGAATTAAAATAAGACGAAAGCACTGGCTCAATGAAACGGAACAGCTTTCGGATGCAGACAGAAGAAGACGGATGGAAGGAATGCCGGGTTTGAAGCAGAAAGAGAAGAAATATGGAAATTGCGCTTATTATCGTAGGGGTTCTATGTATTATCTTAATTATATATCTGATTGGCATTAAGATGCAATTACGGAATATCCGAAGGCAGTTAGAGTATCGGCGGAAGGAACAGGCAGAGGGGATGATTACCCTGGAGCTGCAGGACCGGGATTTAAAGGAAATGACGGTTGCTTTGAACCGGACTTTAAAGCAGGAGGCGGATTTCCGAAGAAGTCAGAACATGCAGGAGAGTGAATTTAAGAATCTGATTACCAATATTTCCCATGACTTGCGAACGCCCTTAACAGTTATGAAGGGCTATCTGCAGCTGCTGGAAGGCTGTGAACTGGATGCAGCCGCCAGGGATTACCTGACGGTCTGCTTCCGGCATACGGATGAACTGGAGCAGCGGATTCGTCAGTTTTTTGAATATTCTTATTGGATGAATCAGGAGCAGGAGATTTCGCTCCATCCGGTAAATATAACCAATCTTGCATCGGATACCATGGCGGACTTTATTCCCGCATTTGAAGAAAAGGGGCTTTTCATGCGGCTTGAGAATGATGGCATATGGAAAGTAATGGCGGATGAAGAGCTTTTGAAACGGGTGATGCAGAATCTTCTGAAAAATTGCCTTCAGTATGCCGTTGGTGAAGGAAAGATTTCCATTACGGAAGAATTAACAACGGATTCCATAGGAAATGAGCCTGTAGCATGGATTCGGGTCTGTGTGGAGAACCCCATTGCCACAGATTCTAAGCTGGATGCCTCTGCTGTATTTCAGCGGTTCTATGTGGAACAGGAGGCGAGAAATCACTCCACCGGCTTAGGACTGTCTATCGTAAAGCTTTTGATTGAGAATATGCAAGGGGAGGTCTTTGCAGCAAGGGAGGAGAATTGGTTTACGGTAGGGTTTCTTTTGAAAAAGTATATAGAGTGATTAGTTGAGGCTTCGCGAACTGTCAGTTTTGAATAATTGATTCCCGTATTCCTGTATTGCAGCCAGCCTGTTTCGGTTTCTAAACATATTGTAAAGGTAATACAAATATGCTAGAATTTAAAACAAATTAAGGTTGGTAAGTATATTGGGTTAATAGAATGATTATTTAAAATAGGGAGGGAACGATGAAAACAACCAGAGTATATTATGCCCAGATTATTTGTATACTTATTTTATTTTTAATGACAAACACGCTGCTGTCTGGTATATTGCCCAGTAATCCTCAGTATGATGATGGATGTGAAGCATTTCGGGAGGGCTGGAAGGTACAGGTGGGAGAGGAACTGAAAAGCTATGATGCGCTTCCACAAATTCTTACCACGGATGGTCAAAATGAGATTCGGCTGAATCGAACCGTACAAGGTGCAGATACAATTGGACTTTTTGCCTTTCAACAGCAGATTTATGTATATTTGGATGGAGAAGAGATTCTGTGTTTTGCACCAGATGAAAAGGTAAATAGTAAAATGCCGGGAAACGGCTGGCAATTTATTGAGCTTTCAGCGGAGGATGTCGGGAAAGAGCTTTCCATCCGGATTGTCCAGTGCTATAAAAAGAATCAGGTAAATATTCCGGTGCTTTATCATGGAACCAGAATGTCAATCGTCTCGTATTATCTGCGCAGTAAAGCATTTTTTCTGTTGATTAGCTTGATAGGGGTTATGATTGGGCTGTTTTTGCTTTTGGTATGGGGAATTGCCGGTAAGAGTCTCCAACTGAATAAAGGTCTTCCATGGTTGGCAGTATTTGCCATTTTTATCGGAACGTGGTCTGCAATTGAGGCAAATGTATATTCATTTTTCTTTGATAAATTGCTTCCGTTCAGTTGGTTTTCTTATATATGCTTGAAAATGTCAGTAGTACCGTTCCTTCTGTTTGTGAATTATACATTTCACAACGGCAGCTCAAAGCTGCTGCGTGGGCTGATTGTATTTTCCTGTGCGGAGTTTTGGATTTCTGGGGTTCTACAGTTTACCGGAATTCTGGATTATGCAGATACAGCGTTTATAACACATGGCATATTGTGTGTAGCAAGTGCGTATATCATGGTTACTGCTATTCCAAAGCCGTTTTTGGAAAAGCAAAAGCGGGAAGGTATCACCGACCGGAAGGTGACATATCTTGTACACAGTATTTTTATTGTGGTGGTTGCTGTGACATCCATGATAGATATGTACCGGTTCTATTTTGGTAATAATCCGGATGTGGCTTTGTACAGTCGTGTGGGATATTTTGGATATGTTTTAGCGGTGACAATCGCATCGCTTATGGATTTTATCAGTCTGATTGTTATGGGCAAGCAGGCGGCGCTGATTAAGAAAGAGGCCTCCATTGATGCTATGACAAAGCTCCGTAACCGGGCTGAATTTGAAAAGGATATTACGAAAATATCTGCTAAAAACAGTAAAAATATAGGAATTATAGTGTTTGACCTGAATAACCTGAAAAAGTTTAATGATGAATATGGACATGATATGGGAGACTATTATATCATTATTGGCAGTGAGGTAATTCAAGATATCTTTAGTTTATGGGGGAATATATACCGGATTGGCGGAGATGAATTTTGTGGTATTGTAAAAGAACTGACGGAACAGGAATTCATGACAGAGCGGGAGAGGATGGAAAAGAGAATGCAGGCACTTCTTGTTCCGGGATATGATTTTCACATGGAAATTTCTTCCGGATATGCCATATTTGATTCCGGACAGGATAAGTATCTGAAGGATACAATGAAGCGTGCAGATGCACGAATGTATCAGCGAAAAAAAGAATTAAAGGAATCCTAAAAGGTGTGGAAGCCTTTTAGGATTTTTTTTGTGGAAAATAGATAAAAAACGGAAACTATTTTTGTGAAAGTAGTTTCTTGTACTATCGACAGTAAATTTATATAATAATGGAAACTGGAAATGTAAAAACAGTTTCCTTATGCAGAAGAGAATGGAATAGGAGAGTGGACAATGGAATTGCGGGAAGAGATTTTGGAAGGAACACTTCAGTTATTTAACGAAAAGGGATTGAAGTTTACCATGGATGATATTGCCGCTTTGTTGAAAATAAGCAAGAAAACAATTTATACGGTATTTCAGGATAAGAATGCAATGTTTCTTGCAATGGTGGATTACCTGTTTGACGGAATTAAAAGAAGTGAGATGGAGATTATCGAAAATGAAGCATTGAATACGGTTGAGAAGGTGCGTATGGTTTTGGGTGTGCTTCCGGATGCATATAAAGAAGTTGATTTTCGCCAGCTTTATCTTATGAAGGAGAAATATCCCAAGATTTATAAGCAGATTGAATACCGTCTTGAGACCGGATGGGAGGATACCATTGCGCTGATTGAGAACGGAATTGCAGAGGGAAGCATTCGACCCATTAAGATTCCGATTTTGAAAATGATGCTGGAAGCAGCTTTAGAACAATTTTTTCAGCGGGATATCCTGATACAGAGCAATATTTCTTATGCAGATGCGTTAGATGAAGTGGTTGATATTTTAGTAAATGGAATTGCCAGATAGAACATGGAAATGGGGTGTTACTTAGCATATGCAGGAGAGAATTTATTTAAATAATAATTGGTATTTTACAGAGCATTTCAGTGAACGGATTTTTGATACGGATGCGGCGTTAAAAGAGATGACAATGGTCCGCCTGCCACATACCTGTAAGGAATTGCCGCTGCATTATTTTGATGAACATATTTACCAGACAGTGAGTGGATACCGAAGAGTAATTACAGCACCGGAGGCATGGAGGGGACAGAACATTATTCTCACGATTGATGGAGCGGCTCACGAGAGCGAGGTGTTTTTGAATGGTGAGAGGATTGGCGGGCATTCTTGCGGGTATACGGCATTTTCCATTGATTTGACGGAAAAGCTCCATTACGGAGAAGATAATGTGTTGGTTATAAAGGTGGACAGTCGAGAAACGCTTAACATACCGCCCTTTGGATTTGTTATCGATTACATGACCTATGGCGGTATTTATAGGGATGTATATCTGGATATTAAGAATCCGATTTATTTGCAAGACGTGTTTGTCAGGTCGGAAATTAAAAATATGGATACGGGAAGTGCAGATGTGATATCTGAGATTACTCTAAATGAAAAGGCAGAGGGACTTACCGTATGCCAATACATAAAGGAGAAGGATAACGAAGAGTATCAGATTTTAGGAGAGGAACCAATAGGCGGTTTAACGGATACAGTTCAGTTTCAGATGGAGCAGACAAAATTATGGGATACGAATCATCCTAATCTGTATGAGATAAAAACAGAACTACGGCAGGGAGAGGATGTTTTAGACCAAAAAACAGTAAGCCTTGGTTTTCGTAAGGCGGAGTTTCGTGCAGACGGCTTTTACCTGAATGAAGAGAAATTGAAAATCCGTGGTTTGAACCGCCATCAAAGCTATCCCTATGTGGGATATGCCATGCCGAAGTCTATGCAGGTACTGGATGCAGATATATTAAAGAAAGAACTGGGGGTAAATGCAGTACGAACCTCCCATTATCCGCAGTCTCACTATTTCCTGAACCGTTGTGATGAGCTTGGACTTTTAGTCTTTACGGAAATACCGGGCTGGCAGCATATTGGTGATGAAGCATGGAAAAAGCAGGCAGTCGAAAATGTACGAGACATGGTGCGGCAGTATCGGAACCATACTTCCATTATTCTTTGGGGAGTCCGAATCAATGAATCCCAGGATGATGATGAATTTTATAAGCGGACAAATGAAGCCGCCCATGAGTTAGATTCCTCAAGACCTACCGGTGGTGTAAGGGCGAATAAAAAGAGCAGTCTTTTGGAGGATGTCTACACCTACAATGATTTTGTTCATGATGGAAGGACGAGAGGGTGTGAACGAAAAGCAGATGTCACGTCAGATGTAGCTAAGCCTTATTTAATCAGTGAATATAACGGACATATGTATCCGACCAAATCCTTTGACTGGGAGGAGCATAGGGCAGAACATGCAATGCGTCATGCCAATGTACTGGATGCGGTTGCAGGGGAGGATGATATCGCAGGAAGCTTTGGCTGGTGTATGTTTGATTATAATACGCATAAGGATTTTGGAAGCGGGGATAGAATATGCTACCATGGGGTCATGGATATGTTCCGGAATCCTAAGCTTGCGGCAGATGTCTATGCATGTCAGCAGGAGGAGGTACCAATCCTTTCTTTAAGCTCTTCCATGGATATCGGAGAACATCCGGGATGTGTTCGTGGAGATACCTATATTTTAACGAATGCCGACAGCGTCCGTATGTATAAAAATGATGTGTTTATCAAAGAGTATACAAAAAATGATTCGCCTTATAAGTATTTAAAGCATGGTCCGATTCTATTAGATGATTTTATCGGCGATGCAATTGAAAAAAATGAAGCATTCAAACCGGCTCAGGCAAAGGGAATTAAGGATGCATTGAATGCGACAGCCAGATACGGACTTTCCAATTTGCCGAAGTCAGTATATTTAACTGCAATCAGGATGATGGTTTTATATCATATGAAGCCGGAACAGGCGGTGGTGCTTTATAACAAATACATCGGTGACTGGGGAGGCACTTCCACGTCTTACCGCTTTGATGCGGTCAAGAATGGCAAGGTTGTAAAAAGCATTAAAAAACAGCCGATGACTTCCTTGAAAATGGAGGCGAAAGCAGACCATTGTGAGCTGATAGAGGAGGAAAGCTATGATGTAGCTGCAATCAGGGTCAGAATATTGGATGAGAATGACAATCCGGTTAATTTCTATCAGGAGCCAATGATTCTTGAAGCAGAGGGACCGATAACCATTGTCGGACCTGCAGTAGTCGGTCTTTACGGCGGCATGGGTGGAACCTATATTAAGACGACGGGAACAACAGGGAATGCAAGGCTAAAAATACAGACATTGCAGACAGAACCAATTGAGATTGCATTTACTGTGAAAATGAAAGATGAAAAAATATAAGGAATAGGAGGAGCAAGAGCATGATTGAAAAATCAAAGAGTATTTTTGGAAATCCGATAGCAGAGAAGGTTTATCGGAACGCGGTCAGAGCAAAGAAAAGAAACATCAGAAGGTTTGGAGATGATACCAATGCCAATTATCCGATATCAATCGAAAAGAACGCATATATCGGAGATTCCTTGGGCGTGATGAATGTTCTGCTTGGGGAAAACGGTAGTCCAACGGCTGAAAATGCATCATTTGATATGGAAAAGGGAATTATCGTGGGAAATATCCGTATGGGCTTCGGTCACTACCGGATTTCCATGGCAATTGCATCGGCGGCAAAATCCATGGGTTATATTCCTTACTGGATGGATTTGAATTCTTACCGTCATACAACCTGTACGAAGGTAATCAGCGCACAGAATGATTTATACTCGCTAGGCTCCAGACTTTCCGGTAAAAGCAGACTGTTCAACAAGCTGGTGTGGGAGCCGATGAATTATGAAGGCTTCCGCAAGCTGAGCTATAATGCCTCTGACCAGAAAAATGCAGAGCTGATGGCTTCTGTTTATGGGAATGTTCCAAAGGAAATCCCTGTCGTGGCAACGCATGTATGGCCGGCACAGGCGGCTATTCATGCGGGAATGAAGTATGTTGTCAATGCAATCCCCGACAATTGGCCCATGGCGCTTCATCTTTCAGAGGGAAGCCTGCATACGGTTCAGACAAATTATGCTTATCAGGGGTATCGCATATTAAACGGAATGCAGGGAAAGGATGTGCTGCAGCCAATGCCGGATAAGGATTTGCTGTATGTAGGACATTATATCGACCACGAGCTGGTAAGTAATATTGAGGCGGATTGTGAGAGACGTATAAAGCGAAAGGCGGAGAAAAAGCCAACAAGATTTTTGCTGACAATTGGTGGTGCAGGAGCGCAGAAAGAGATATTTTCAGCAATCATCCGTTCACTTTTGCCAGCAATATATGCGAAAAAGGCTGTTCTCTATGTGAATGTGGGGGATTACCGAAATGTATGGGAAGACCTGCTTAATGAAATTCCGAAGCTTGGCCGGGTATCCAGGGAGCATTTTAACCAGTGGGATAAAACCCAGAGGTTTGCCGAGAAGGCACTGACCGGTGAACTGTACGGGGTACATGCATTCTGGCATGAAAATATATTTGAAGCAGTTTACTGTACCAATCTTTTGATGCGAAGCTGTGATGTGCTTGTTACAAAGCCGAGTGAGCTTGCGTTCTATCCGGTGCCGAAGCTGTTTATCAAGCGTGTCGGCGGTCATGAACAGTGGGGCGCAATCCATTCAGCAGAAATCGGAGATGGAACATTAGAATGCAGGGATATACCACATACGCTGCAGATGCTCAAATTATTTATGGAAGAAAATCATCTGCTGGAAAATATGTGCAGAAATATTATTAAAAATAAAGAAGCAGGAATTTATAATGGAGCCTATAAGGTGGTAGAGCTTGCAATGGCGAAAAAAGGAGGTACATTATGAAATTAACGATAAAAGAAAAGTTATCATATGGACTGGGAGCAATTGGAAAAGATATGGTTTATATGTTTTCCGCAACCTATATCCTGTATTATTATCAGGATATTTTGGGTGTAAACGCAATTGCAATGGGATTTATTTTGATGGCGGCTCGTGTATTTGATGCTTTTAATGACCCGCTTATGGGAGTTCTGGTAGCAAAGACAAAGACAAAATGGGGGAAATTCCGTCCATGGCTTTTGATTGGAACGATATTGAATGCAGTTGTTCTGGTTCTGATGTTTGCTGCTCCGCCGTCGCTGGATGGAGGCGGACTGATTGCTTATGCAGCAATCAGTTATGTATTATGGGGGGTTACCTATACGATGATGGATATTCCTTATTGGTCTATGATACCTGCATTTACGGAAGGCGGAAAAGAACGGGAAGGTCTTTCTACGCTGGCACGTTCCTGTTCTGGTGTTGGTTCTGCCATCATTATAGTTATTACTGTAAAATGTGTATCTATACTGGGACAGGGAAATGAGCGTGTCGGCTTTCAACTGTTTGCAATAATTATTGCTGCTATTTTTGTTATATCCATCCTATGTACCTGTATTAATATCAAAGAAAAATCTACGGTAGATGTGGATTCTCCATCTGTGGGTCAGATGTTTAAAGCGCTGCTTGAAAACGATCAGGCGATGGCGGTAGTAATTACAATCGTGCTGATTAATTGTTCCATTTATATTACCTCTAATCTTGTCATTTATTTCTTCAAATATGACTTTGGCGGACCGAAATGGGAAGATGCATATACTGTATTTAATACCTTTGGCGGAGCGATTCAGATTCTTGCCATGATGATTTTCTTTCCATTGTTACGCAAGGCATTCAAATTTAGTGCGATTAAAGTATTTTATATCAGCTTTGTAATGGCAATTTTAGGGTACGCAGTATTGCTTATCCTCGCATTTGTTAATATGTCCAGCGTCGTTTTACTGTTCATTCCCGGATTCTTTATCTTTGCTGCAAATGGAATGCTTACCGTTTTAGTAACTGTATTCCTTGCAAATACGGTAGACTATGGGGAATTAAAAAATGACCGGAGAGATGAAAGTGTTATTTTTTCTATGCAGACGTTTGTTGTAAAGCTTGCCTCCGGTGTAGCTACATTTATTGCGTCAATCTGCCTTACGGTATGCAATCTGAAAAGTGACACAGACGCAGTAGTAGCGGTAGAAGATGCTTCAATAATCGGTCTGCGTATGACTATGACTATAATTCCGATAATCGGACTTTTAATTGCAGTATTTTTATTCCGGAAAAAATTCATTCTTACGGAAGAGAAGGTGGAGGAAATAACGGCACAAATAAAGGAAAAACGTGCAAAGGAAACAGCGTAAGGGGTGATTTGGATGATTCAGAGATATCAGCAGTGCTTTTTACTGGAAACGGAACATACGTCATACTGCTTTCGGATAACACAAACCGGTCATTTAGAGCATCTTTATTATGGAAGAAGGATTACTGTGCCGGAAGAGGAAGCTGTAGAGGTATTGACAGAGAAATATGCATTTATGCCGGGAAATACCAATGCATATACCCAGGAAAATACGAACTTTTCTTTAGAAAATATCCGGCTGGAGATGTCCTCTTACGGCAAGGGAGATATTAGGGAGCCGCTTGTAGAGGTGATACATGCCGATGGCAGTTATACATCGGATTTTCTCTTTGAGAATGCTGAGATTACCAGAGACAAAGAAGAATATCAGACACTGCCGGGGTCTTATGATGATGCAGGGAATGTAGACCATCTTTGTGTTATATTAAGGGATAAGCAGTATGCTCTTACGCTTGAAATGCACTATTATGTCTATGAGGACTGCGATGTAATTACCAGAAGCACAAAACTGATAAACGAAAGCAGCGAGGAGGTAAAGCTGACAAGGCTTCTAAGCGCTCAGATTGATTTTGATACCTGTGATTATATATTTACTACCTTTACCGGCGCATGGGCGCGAGAGATGAAACGTACAGATATCAGGATGCTTTCCGGAAAGCATGTGAATGCCTCATATACAGGAACTTCATCCAGTCGTGCCAATCCTTTTGTGATGCTGAGCAAAGATGGGACCTTGGAGGATTTTGGTGATTGCTATGGATTCAATCTGATTTACAGTGGTAATCATTATGAAGCAGTAGAGGTAAGCGGATATGGAAAGACCAGGATAGCAATCGGGATAAATCCCCAGTCATTTAGTTGGGTACTGAGAGAAGGAGAAAGCTTTGAGGCACCGGAAGCAGTAATGAGCTATTCCCATCAGGGCTTTAATGGGATGAGCCAGCATATGCATCGGTTTGTGAAGGAACATATTGTACGGGGAGTATGGAAACAAAAAATCAGACCGGTTTTGCTCAATAGCTGGGAGGCATCCTATTTTGATATCAATGAGCGGAAGCTGCTTTCTCTGGCAAAGGCAGGAAAAGAGGTTGGAATTGAGCTTTTTGTTATGGATGATGGCTGGTTTGGAACCCGGGATGATGATACACAGGCGCTTGGCGATTGGGAAGTTAATCGTAAAAAGCTTCCCAATGGCTTGGAAGGACTTGTTGCAAAGATAAAAGAAATGGGGCTTTTGTTCGGTATATGGGTAGAGCCGGAAATGGTAAATGTGAACAGCCGGTTATATGAACAGCATCCGGACTGGGTGCTTGCCATTCCGGGAAAACCACATTCAGAGGGAAGAAACCAGAGAATCCTGGACTTGACCAGGAGAGAGGTACAGGATTTTATTATCGAGCAAATGAGTAGGGTATTTTCTTCTGTGGATATTTCGTATGTTAAATGGGACATGAATCGTACATTTACTGATTATTTTTCTGCAGCATTGCCGCCTGAAGGTCAGGGCGAGGTATCACACCGCTATGTCATGGGGTTATATCGCTGTATGAAGGAACTGACGGAACGGTTCCCACATATTTTATTTGAAGGCTGCGCGGCAGGAGGAAACCGTTTTGACCTGGGTATTTTATGCTATTTTCCACAAATTTGGGCAAGTGACGATACAGATGCACTTTGCAGGGCTGAGATTCAGACGGGATATAGTTATGGTTATCCTCTGTCAACAGTTAGCGCGCATGTTTCTGCCTGTCCAAACCACCAGACCCTTCGAAATACGCCATTGGAGACAAGATTTAACGTAGCAGCCTTTGGTATCTGTGGATATGAGTGTAATTTCTGCGATATGAGAAAAGAAGAACTGGAAGCAGTAAAGGCACAGATTGAATTATATAAAAAGTGGCGGGAAGTGTTGCAGACAGGTTCCTTCTATCGTGGCAGAACATTTGCTGATAGTACGCAAAGGGCAGAAAGCTGTATTCGGCAATCCAAAGCGAATGTGACGGAATGGACCTGTGTGTCACAGGATCAAAAAAGGGCAGTCGGATTTGTAATGCAGAAGCTGGTTATACCGAACACGCAGTCTGAGTATTACAGGGCAAAGGGCTTGGTTCCGGAATGGAAATATCATTTTTATAATCGTGAACTGAAATATAATGTTAAGGAATTTGGAGACCTTGTGAATACGGTTTCACCATTTCATATTAAAAAGGACTCATTGGTCCATGATATGGTTGCAAAATTTGTAAAGATGGACGGTGAGAAGGAGGATTATTATGTGTACGGGGACACCCTGATGTACGGTGGAGTAAAGCTGAAGCAGGCATTTGGAGCTACCGGATATAATGATGAAATAAGATATTTTCCAGACTTTGGTTCGCGGATTTATTTTATGGAAGCGGAATGAGTATGGTAGATTTTGCTAGCAGATTGTTGGTAACATGGATAGGAAACGGCTCAACGAAGGGGCCGTTTCTGTGCGTTATCGTGGGATTTTCTAAAAAAATATAAATGAAAACAACTTGACAAAATACCGTTTTTGGGGTTATAATTTATATGAATCGGACAAGATGAAAGTTTCATGGTAAATACTGTGGGAATAAAAGATATCAGGTGTCGATGTACGGTAATTTGAATATGGTGGTTATAGAGTCAAGGGATGATATATGTGTATCATTGTTTTGAACTATAATTTTATATATTTCTATTGGTATATTGAATAATGATATAAAATGAGACCTTTCACTTGTGAGTGTTAGGTCTTTTTCTATGTCCGAAAATTATTTAATAAGGAGGACATTAATATGTCGGCAGAAATTATTAGTAGCAATTTTGAAAAAATGGGAGAAATTGAATTAATCAATACTTCTCAGATGTATGAGTCACTTAGGTACAATGATTATTCGGTTGAAAATGGACTTGGAGAAATTGTAGACAATTCAGTAGAAGCAGGAGCGAGTGAAATCAGAATTGACTTCAAAAGGAGGATTCAACAAATTGGAAAGAAGCAGATTGAAGAGATTGAGCAGATTGCTGTGGCTGATAATGGTTGTGGTATGCCAATAAATGTATTAAAGAATTGTCTTACATTAGGATGTTCCATGAGAGACCATAAGAACGGGAAATTAGGCATTGGAAAATTTGGAGTAGGAATGACTTTAGGAGGAATCTCATTAGCTCGTGAGATAGAAGTGTATTCTAGAGATGATGAGAATCAAGAGTTTTTCTATACCTACATAAGTCTTGATGAAATCAAGGATGGTAAGAAAACTATCTCAGCACCGGTTGCGAAAGATATTCCGGATGAATACACGGAATTTTTTGAAGGCAATAAGGGAACATTGGTAATTTTGAGTAATTGTGATCGTATGGATGGAACGGGTAAAAGAGTCGACCCTAATGAATTTAATGGACTTATTGCTAATTATTTAGGTAGAACTTATAGAAAGTTTATAGCTGGTGGGGTAAAAATTATATTAGATGGTAGATGGGTATATTTACACGATCCATTATATATGGCTGGTCCTACACAATTTGATACGAAAGAGAATCAAGATCCTAAAGCTCAGTTATATAGTGAAACATCATTTGAGTGGGATGTTCCGGGGGGAAATGGAGAAAAAGCAATAATTAGAATTAAATTGTCTCTTCTTCCATTAGAATGGCGTACCAATATTGGTGATGGCGGTAATGTAGAGGCGCGTAAAAGAAAAATTGACCAGAATGAAGGCGTTTCAATTTTAAGAGCTAATAGGGAAGTGCTATACGATAAAATTCCATATTTAATAGGCCAGAAACGTGGGCAATTTTCATATCAGGATAATGATAGATGGTGGGGTTGTGAAATATCTTTTCCACCGGAATTGGATGAGTGTTTTCAAGTCAGATATATTAAAAGAGGAGCAGAACCGATAGGCGCTTTAAAAGATAGACTTAAGTTGGAACTTACTGGAGTAATTACTTCGCTCAGAAAACGTATCAAAGAAGACAGAGCGAATGAAAAAGCTAAGCAGAAACAGTCAGAGAATGATTTTGATAATGCAGAGAATATTATGTCAGAGTTGGATGACATTTTTCCGATGAACCAAACTAGAAGGGATATGTCAGAGGATGAAGAGAATACAAAGATTGAAAAGATTCTTGATGAATCTACAGGACCGACAGGAGAAAGTGCGGCAGATAGACAAGCGCGAAAAGAATCATTATTGAATAAAATGTATTCTATTGTCATTGTGTCTTATCCAGCATCGGTTCTTTTTGAAACTGATGCTTTGCTAGGAGATAAAATGGTAATTAAGCTTAATTCGAATCATCCGTATTACCAGAAGGTTATAGATCCGTTATGCGGTGCTGCTATTAAAGCAGATATGACGGAGGATTCTTTGGAAAAGGCAAGGGTAAGAGATGCAATAATGCTTTTGTTGTTAAGTTACATTAAAGCAAGAGCAGTACTTAAGGATACTGATAATAACAGATATCTTTTTAATCAGTTAGAAACTCAGTGGAGTTCAATTCTTTCTGCTGTTTCTGACAAGCTTGATTCTGAAATGTAAGGGGGTAATATGTAATGGAAGATATTACTCTGCAGGACAGAATTTATACACATGGAGGAACAAACGGTGGATTATTTATAGGATATCCAGGAATAAGAGACGGAAAAGCAGTTTTGATTTATGGTAGACATGGATATTCTGACTATATTGAAATCGAGTCACTATGTAGTCAAATAAGTGAGATATTGACACCATATATGACAAAAGAATAATTACTTGGATGAGCTAGTTCCTTATTTACATGGTAAACAAAGCCGGAGTAGAAATGCATGCATTTATTATATGTGTGTGTTCTGCTTCGGCTTTTCTTTTTTGAAAAATAGTGAATAAGACTTGCAAAACAGAACATTTGTTCCACAATATAATTACGCTATCTTAGCAGGTTAGATGATGAAGCAGTTGTCTTACGCAGACAGTAGGAGGTGCAAAGTGTGGAAGATGAATACATACACATTGCCTGTCCTTGTTGTAAGAACAAGCGATTGTTTGATTTAATGCGAGGATTTAAGGGCATTGTTTCTATAAAGTGTCCAATTGCAAATCTGTTGTGGCATTTTCCCATCATGATGGTAGAGCAAGTAATGAATTGAGAACAGATCGTACTGAGCAAATAGGAGCATAGGTTACTATAGCTACCAACGCCTGACGAGAATATGTTTGTAATGCAAGTTACAAGTGTATTTTTGTCAGGCGTTTTTGGTTTTGAAATAAAAGACGGAAGGAGGTGCGCAAGATGAGGCGACAGGATATTGTTGAAATGAATATTGATAAAGTCCAGGTTGGAAATAGAATTTATAGCTTAAGAAAGAGCAAAAACTTGTCACAAATGGAATTGGCAGAGCTGGTTGATATGTCTAAAAACTCCATTTCTAACATTGAGCTGGGTAAACAATTGTGTAGCACGGATAAGTTGTCTCGTTTTGCGGAAGCACTTGACACCTCTGTTGAGTATTTGTTGCATGGGAATGAGGAAAGTGATAGTGAGGAAGACCTTTTAGAGTTTGAGATGCTAAATGAGTGGAAAAAGTTATCCCTTATAGATAAGAAAAGAATGCTTGCAAGTATAAGAGCATTTAATACGGCAATTTAAAATTCCAAATGAACTTGGAATTTTTCGATGAAAGTTCCAAATGCACTGCGTCGATTATGAAAGGGAAAGAAGATAAGATATAGATGTGCTTAAGGAAAGCACGATATTACATACCAATCGGGACGCTGGTTGGGATAAGATACAAGCGCTTGTGTCATTTTAATAATTCTATTTAGAAAGGTGATACGAATATGGAAAGATTAAACGAGAATGAAAAATCTAACAGAAGAAAAATTGGAGTTGGGTTTATAAAGTCAAGAAAAGCTGACCACAAAGTTATGGATTACTGTGAACGCATGATTGAAGAGGCAGAGAAGGAAGGCTACAAATTTTTTTTGTTGATGTGGATAGGAATGGTAGTAGAGATCTTGATAGACCGGAATTGGATGCTATTTATGAGGCAATGAAGCTTGGTTCTGTTAGCTATTTGTTTATAAGATGTTTATCAGATATCACAGATGACATGGCAGATTTAATGGAATTTAAGCGTAAGGCAAGAGAAAACCTTATTAAGATTCATATTGTTCTTGTAGAGCCTTGTTCAGATTCTAAGCCAAACGATGTCTGGGACGGAGGTGCCGGATGTTAGATGGGTACCACAATGAGGAGGTAAAGAATCTTCTCTATCTCCCAGAATAAAAAATGTATTTGTCAATTGATTATGCTGGTGTAAATGTTTACGACAAATACGAAAATTTTTATGGGCATTATGCAACAGAAGAGGAAGCGATTGAAGCTCTTGCAAGATTCAGGAGAGAAGGGGGCCGCTAATGAAATTTGAAGGTTATGTGGTTGGTCCTGCAATTAGAAAGGTTCGTCTAGAGAGAGGATTAAGCATTATGAAAGCCAGCAATCTTACTGGAATAGCACTTCGAGTCTTAATCAGATTGAACAAGGGAACCGTAGTATCAGTATGAAAACATTGTTTGCTTTTATGTCAGTTTACGGTGTTGATGCAAATACTCCTTTGGATATTAAGAGTGATTCAGATGATGGTAACTCAATAGATTTGCGCTTGGCAGCTTTACCGGTAAGAGAGAGTATCTGATGAGTACATTTACTTTTATGTTGGATACTACTGAAGCAATGACGGTATAGGAGCATTCCTGTAATTCAGAAATAATGCCAATTGAAAAAAAAGAAACCTCT
>JAMOZY010000035.1 GCA_023667695.1 Clostridium sp.
GGAGCGAAAGCGTGTCTGCGTGGAACCTGTTTATTATCACCAATCGCTGTAGTAGGGTTAGTACACTAAACCATAATTTATTGGTGTTATGCTTACCTTAACACCACTGCCGTATAAGACCCACATCCATAGGATACAGCCAATGCCGTTTTTGCACTGCCAGAATCAATCGCCTTCGCCGCTTCCACCAACTGTGCATTGGCACTGGCAGCCCGACAGTCTCCGGTCTGTTCCCGAACATCGATAATCGTTTTATTTCCAAATAATTCTGCCAGTACAGCTTCCTCTGCTGTCTTCTGTGCCTGATTACTGGTTACCGCATAAATCTGCTCCATCTCATCCGGAGTAAATCCGGCACGCTCCAATGCCCTCCGGATTGCATCCTTCATAGCATCTGCCTCCGGATAAGCATCTCCTCCAGCGGAATGGGTGCAGGCATAGCCTGCTATCTCTGCATATTTATGTGCCTGTCGTTTGTCTGCACTGGTTTCCGTTTCCAGTACAACGGCGGAGCTTCCTTCTCCCAGAACCCGGTCTCCATTGATTCCACTGTGTTCATAAAAATAAGCCACCATATCCGAGCCTTCATCCGTACCAGCAGCCAGCATGATATCCTCATTTCCCTTGCCCAGTACATCACAGGCATAGGCGGCGCTTTGCAGTCCTGCCTGCGTACCATTCGCTACGGTAGCACAATATCCTTTGGTCTTTGTGAAAATAGAAAAATGTCCGCCGGCCGCATTGTATACGGTATTCGGGAAGGTAAACGCACTGCCGGCTGTCGCTCCCTTTTCACAGATATTCTTCTGGAAATTCGATACCTCCGTAACCGGACCGGCAGAGGTACCAATAATCGTACCAATCCTGCGTTCATTCTCTTCGGATATGGTAATACCCGCGCTATTTAAAGCATCAATTCCGCTGATTAACTGAAGCTGGCTGAATTTATCCAGCTTCCGGAATACGCCAAGCTTTACTCCTCGTTCCGTAAAATCCTTCATGTCCAAGGTAACATTTGCCACAGTTCCCTTTTCATCTGTACCTTCACTTAATACCTGTCCAAAACCGGTAATATAAATCCGGTCTGCTTTTTCGTCCTCCTGCTTCTGACCTTCCAGGCCATCCTTTGCAAAAATAATGCTCGCATTGGTTCCGCCAAAGGCAAAGGAATTGGACAGTGCCATTGGAATCTCTTTTCCCCGGCTTTCATTTGCTACAAAATCCAGCTCGCCGGCTTTCTCTGCCAGCACAGCCTTGTCCTCCTCGGAGTAACCGATGGTTGGAGGAAGGGTATTTTCACTCACTGCCTTTACCGTAAAGACTGCTTCGACTGCACCGGCAGCCCCTAAGCAATGCCCGGTCATGGACTTTGTAGAGCTGACCGATACATTGGTACCATCAAATATCGTATGAAGGGAAAGAAATTCCGCTTCATCATTTTTAGCAGTACCGGTTCCATGGGCATTCACATAGGCAATGTCAGCGGGTTCTACACCGGCAGAAGCCAAAGCCCGCCGAATGACATCCATCTGTCCCTGTCCGGTCGGGTCCGGCGCTGTAATGTGATAAGCATCGCAATTCACACCATACCCTGCAACCTCACAGTAAATCTTAGCTCCCCTGGCAACTGCATGCTCATATTCCTCCACCACAAGAATACCCGAGCCTTCTCCCAAAGTAATTCCCTTACTATGATTCAACGGAGAACAGCTCTCCACCGATAACGCCTGTAAAGCATGGAATCCGGCAAATGCCAGAGAAGAAAAGGGATCCGTACCACCAGCCAGGAATACACTGCCGTTTCCGGAACGAATCAAATCACAGGCATAAGCAATACTCATCGTACCTGCCGCACAGGCATTTACAATATTCGCAGTTACACCATTCAGCCCCAGATAAGCAGCAGTATTGTTGGCAATCGAAGAGGCGGCCATGTTCGAAATCCGGCTGTCGTCTTCTTTTCCTTCCTTCTGTGCCGTCAGATATTCATCAATGCTGACTGCACCACCGATACAGCTTCCTACAATCACACCTGCCTCCTGAACAGCCGTTTTCTGAAATCCGGCATCAGCAATGGCTTCTTCTGCTGCCTTGATACACAAACGGGCAGAACGGTCATACTGAGGTGCCGGAAGCTCTCCGTACTTCACTTCACCGCCAAGATTTGCGTAGCAGCCCTCCGTATTCACGGAAGTAACCTTTGCAATTCCAGTTCTTCCATTCTTAATACTGTCCCAGCTTTCCTCAACATTATTTCCCACCGGACAAATAATTCCCAGGCCGGTAATTACGCATCGCTTTTTCATGAATTACGCCT
The DNA here is from genome assembly GCA_023667695.1 of Clostridium sp. Taxonomy (GTDB): domain Bacteria; phylum Bacillota; class Clostridia; order Lachnospirales; family Lachnospiraceae; genus CAG-632. Next base: position 2,318 of record JAMOZY010000035.1, read on the forward strand.
CCGCATTTTCCACTACATAATTGGTTAATGCATTGATATCCCGAAAGTTCGTTTTATCAACGCCTGTCATATTAACGCCAAACAAATCGTCGATTCCGGCAATAATTTCCAAAGAATCAACGGAATCCAAACCAATATCACCACCAAACAACTCGGAATCATCCTCTAAGATTTCTTCCGGAATTCTTAAATTCTCAACCAACATTTCTTTAATCTTTGCTGCTACTTCTGCTCTCTCCATTTTTATAACTTCCTTTCTTGTACATAAATATTCTCTATCCGGAGCCATTGCTCCATATCAAGCGCATAGCGCCTAATATCCTACATTATTCCTCTGCTGCTGCCGCTTCTGCAACCGAAGGGACGGCTTCCGTTCCCTTTCTCTGTTTTTCCAGCTCCAGCTTCATAAGGGCAATCCGTTCCCTGGCCTTTGCCGCTTCCTGCTTTGCATAAATGGATTTTCTCAGGTCCTTCGGACACTCCAGCTTATAGCCGGTTCCGACCCGGATTCTCTTTCGTTCTCCCAAAAACAGCTTATAGCTGCCTACATGGGCGCATTCTACAACAGAAGCTCCAGTCTTTTCCGCCAAAACAGCGAAGCCCGGTTGAAATTCATTCATTTCCCCCTTGGAGGTCTTACCCTCCGGAAAAATTAAAATAGAGGTTCCTGCCTCTACCAGCTTTCTACAGGCATCATACCAGCCAGTATCCATGCCGGAACGGTCCACCGGAACACTTCCATAGGCTTTTAAGAATACTCCAAACTGCTTCTTGTCATACCAGTCCTTTGCAATCAGAAAATAAGGCTTCTTCTTATGCAATACGGAGGCAATCAAGGCTCCGTCCTTATGGCTCATGTGATTGCAGATAAATATGACCGGAGCATCAGTCTTCATAATATCCGGAGCATCATATTCAATCTTTGGGCGATAAGCCATATACATGCCTGCCTGAATAAGCCCTCGCAGTAACCCTTGTACCATCTTTCCCATGACTGATTCCACGCTTTCCTTCTCTTTCGTTTTCAGAATATGTCTGACCTTCCCAATCTATGCTTTCTGATTCTACAGCCGCCATTTTGGTATATATGTCAATATCCTGACCTCTTGACATAGTTTTCAAAACTATCATGTATATAAATATCAATTTTTGTAGAAAAATGATAGAAACAAAAACGGCTCGGTGTCCGAAAACCATACACCAAGCCGAAAATGTACTAAAAATTCTATTTCCGTTTCCTTATTCCTCCAGTATTTGCGGCAATGCTTTGGAAAATACCCGCCCAACTTCCTCCAGCTCTTTTGATAACGAAGTCTTCATGCCTGTTTCCAGCCATTCCTCAATCAAGCCCTGTATCACATACTTACTGGCATTGATTAAAGCCCGTTTCTTCTGCTCGGAAATTCTCCCTTCCTCTGCATGATGCTCGAAGTAATGCTTCAGAACAATCTCCACCGTGCTTCTTACATATCGGTACATGTCATCCTTCTTTGCCGAAGCAAACAGATGGCGGACGATTTTCGGATTCTCCTCCAAATATTCAAACACATCTGTCGTTGCCTCCATCAGAGAACCGCCCTGCTGCATTTCCTGAATCATCTTCCATGCTTCCCGTTCCAGAATATCTTCGATAATATTATAAGTATCTTCATAATAATAGTAAAAGGTATTGCGGGTCAGCCCACATTCCTCCACAATATCCTTTACCATTACCTTCTCAAAATTCTTCTCCCTCAAAAGCTTCAAAAAAGCGGTTTCAATTGCGTTTTTCGTTATCTGCTGTTTCACCGGATTCTCCTGCCTGTTCTTAATCTTGCTGTTCCTTATCCATCAACTCTAATGCCATATCTACCATTCTGCCCCATTTTTTTGCCTTAATCACATCCGAATATAATTCGCCTCCATAATACAGATAGTACCATTCCCGTTCTTCGACCGTCGGATTCTCCCTTCCCGTCTCATCTACCATTTCTTCCGTAACACGAGTATGGAAGTCAAAAAACTCTTTCATGAAATCCTGAAATTCCAATGCCATTAACTGCGCAAACTCTTCCTTGTACTCCTGGGTTTCCCGATGTCTGGCAAACCTCTGCTTCAATTCATCCTTTCCCGGTCTTTCATTCATAACCCCTACCTCATATGATTTCCAGTCTACCTTATGCTACAGATTTTCTTTCTTTTATAAGATTCCCATTCCAAGACAAAGCCCCCATAGAAGAAGTAAATGAAGGGGATAAAAGGCATAAAATACATATTTCAGATTCCAGCCCCGTTTTCCATTATAATGTGCGATTGGTAACAATATCAAAAATGCACTGACCTCCAATATACTGCTCCCCATCAGAATCACACATGCCATGCCTGCTGCCAAAAGCCTCCGCTTCCGAAACAAATACAGGATAACGATTGCCAGAACACCGATTGCGCCATAGTCCGTCCGAAGCAGAAAGCCCAGCCCCATCCCTGCAAGGGTAACGACAAGATTCATCAAGGTCTTTATGGCTGTATTCCACTTCGTTTCTGCCATTATCTGTATGACGATAACAGTAAGAAGTCCAATGGATAATGTAAAGAATACATTTTGATAGCCAAACTCCAACAGCTTTCCCGAAAAAATCTCTTCCTTCTTCAGATTAAAGGCAAAGTCAAAGGGGATTTCCGATACCAGAGCAAATAGCACCAGACGAAGCAGATACTTCCACTTATTTCTGGTATGCTCCAATCCTTCAATCAATAAAAATATAAAAATCGGGAACCCCAGCCGTCCGATTATCCGCATGATATAATACAGGATTACCATGGGCGGCGCAGATACTTCAAGAGCAAGACTTAAATGCTGTTTCAGAATCATATGCTCAAGCACGACTGCAGCTGTATGGTCAATCAGCATAGCGATAATGGCTATCATCTTTATGGTACTGCCGGAAATCCCGTTCCCTTCCTGTGTGCCAACTGCTTCCACCTATGTTCTCCTTCTCCCGGCTGTGCCGGATTCTTCTTCCAGTCATATTGTTTATCATAATACTTCTTTCAAATCCTGTCAATTTTCGAATCTGCACTATAACCGATAGGATTCTGTATATGAGAATCCTATCGGTTCCTATCCTTATCTTGCAATCAAAGCGCCCTGTGCTACATCAATCACGACTTCCTGATTGATACCCAGCTGGTCGCCCAGAATCATTCTGGCGACTAATGTCTCCACATTCTTCTGCAGGTATCGTTTTAATGGTCTTGCACCGTAAACCGGGTCATAGCCATGCTCTGTAATAAAGGCGTTTGCCTCCGGCGTCAGCGAAATCCGAAGCTCCCGGTCCGCCAGCCGCTGATTCAAATCCGCAACCAGCAGCTCTACAATCCCGCCAATATTCTCTCTGGTTAACGGCTTGAATAAAATCGTTTCATCCAGACGGTTCAAAAACTCCGGCCGGAAATGCCCCCGCAGCTCATTCATAACCAATTCCTGGGTATCCGGTTTTATATTTCCCGTTTCATCAATTCCTTCCAGCAGATATTGAGAACCGATATTCGAGGTCATGATTAAAATGGTATTCTTAAAATCAACGGTCTTACCCTTAGAATCTGTAATCCGTCCATCATCTAATACCTGTAATAGTACGTTAAATACATCCGGATGCGCCTTCTCTACCTCATCAAAGAGAACAACGGAATACGGCTTCCGCCGGACGGCTTCTGTCAGCTGTCCCCCTTCATCATAGCCTACATAGCCTGGAGGCGCTCCAATCAGCCGTGCCACAGAATGCTTTTCCATATACTCACTCATGTCAATCCGTATCATATTGGCTTCATTATCAAACAGGCTGGCTGCCAGGGTTTTTGCAAGCTCTGTCTTGCCTACGCCGGTTGGTCCTAAGAATAAGAAGGAACCAATGGGCTTGCCGGGGTCCTTGATGCCTGCCTTAGAACGGATAATGGACTCGCTGACCAGGGAAACCGCCTCGTCCTGTCCGACTACCCGCTTGTGCAGCTCTTCATCCAGATGCAGGGTTTTATTCCGTTCACTTTCTGTCAGCTTTGCAACCGGAATTCCGGTCCAGCGGGAAATAATCTTTGCAATTTCTTCATCCGTTACGCTTTCATGTACCAGGGTATGCTCCTCTGTTTTTAACCGTTCCTCTTCCTTTGCCAGCTCCTGCTGCAGCTGAGGCAGTCTTCCATATTGCAGCTCCGCTGCTTTGTTCAGGTCATAATTCCGCTGGGCAATCTGAATCTGGTTATTCAGGGATTCAATCTCCTCCCGCAGTCTGGTAACCTGTTCTACCTCCTGCTTTTCTTTTTCCCAGTCTGCCTTTGCATTGGCAAAGGTATCCTTTATTTCCGCCAGCTCCTTCTGCAGCTCATCCAACCGTTCCCGGCTCAGGCGGTCATCTTCTTTTTTCAGTGCTGCCTCTTCAATCTCCATCTGCATGATTTTCCGGGACATATCATCTAATTCCATCGGCATGGAATCCAGCTCCGTCTTAATCAAAGCGCAGGCCTCATCCACCAGGTCGATAGCCTTATCCGGCAGAAACCGGTCCGTAATATACCGGTTGGACAGGGTTGCCGCCGAAACCAGGGCGCCATCTGTAATCTTTACCCCATGGAATACCTCATACCGCTCCTTCAAACCTCTTAAGATGGAAATCGTATCCTCTACCGTCGGCTCATTCACCAAAACCGGCTGGAATCTCCGCTCTAAGGCAGCATCCTTTTCAATATAATGACGGTATTCATCTAAGGTCGTGGCACCGATACAATGCAGCTCTCCTCTTGCCAGCATGGGCTTCAGCATATTGCCGGCATCCATGGCGCCATCCGTCTTACCGGCGCCTACAATCGTATGGAGTTCATCAATAAACAGAAGAATCCTTCCTTCACTTTTCTTTACTTCATCCAATACTGCTTTTAACCGCTCTTCGAATTCTCCCCGATACTTGGCGCCTGCCAGTAAGGCACCCATATCCAGTGCATACACCTGCTTGTTTTTTAATCCATCCGGCACATCCCCCCGGACAATCCGCTGTGCCAGGCCTTCTACCGCTGCTGTCTTTCCTACACCGGGTTCTCCGATTAATACCGGATTATTCTTGGTCTTACGGGACAGGATGCGGATGATATTCCGAATCTCAGAATCCCGTCCGATTACCGGGTCCAGCTTTTGCTGTCTGGCCCGTTCTACCAGGTCATAACCGTATTTGGCAAGACTGTCATAGGTCGCCTCCGGATTATCGCTTTCCACCCTTTGATTTCCACGGACCTCTGCCAGCACCTTTAGGAAATTATCCCTGGTAATATTATACTTTTGAAAGATTCCGCGTACCGTCTTATTTGCCTTTTTAATCATGGCAAGAAAAATATGCTCGACAGAAATATAAGAATCCCCCATTTGCCGGGATTCATTCTCACCATCCATCAGAGTCATGGTAAATTCCCGGCTCATGTATACATCACTGCTTCCTGTCACCTTGGGACGATAAGCCACCGCCCGCTCACACTCTCCGGTAAATGCAGACAGGTCGATTCCCATCTTTTCAATCAGCTTTCCAATCAGACAATCCTCAACCGTAATCATGCTTAAAAGCAAATGCTCCTGATCGATTTCCTGATTATTATATTCATAGGCAAGTCTGGAACAGTTTTCAATTACCTCTAATGATTTTTTCGTAAATTTCTCAGCATCCATCACCCATACCTCCTTTTTACAGTCATGGAAACATCCCTTCTGATGTTCTATTTCGAATATAACACTGTTCCACTTTTCTGTCAACACAATTTTAGCACTCGTTTAGGTGGAGTGCTAACAATTTATAAAATCAAAACCAATTCCGCCTTTTCTACATAGAAAAAACGACCTTCCAAAGCCGGATGCTTCCACTCCGGCTCCGAAAAAATCGTTCTACCATTCCTTATATTATTATTTCCTGCATCCATTAATAATACGTTGACACTTCCCAGTCTCCAAAAAGAATCAAAATCAGCCAGAACAGGATGCCCAGTATTCCGATTACAAGACCTATGATATTCAGAACCATGCCAGCCTTACCCATGCCCGACATCTCTCCTGCTTCCTTCTTCATCTGACTACATAATATCAGTCCGATAATCGAACAAATCAGGCTCATGATACCAGTACACCCAAACAAAATGGAGGCAATGCCAAGACCCAGTCCTGCAACTGCCTTGCCCTGTGACGGTGCCGGCGGTCTGGAAGGATCCACGTATACCGGTCCATTTTGATTCATATTGTTATAATTATTATCCATACTTTTTCCTCCATTCCTGCGATTTATAAAGGAAATCGTAGCAGATATCTCTTCTAATGTAAAGAAACTTACCGTTTATCTTTGTCAACTTTTAGTTGCCAACGCGAAACAGCATCTACCGAAACTGATTCTGCTCCTTATCGTATGCATAACCCACGGTTTTCAGCTTCTCTTCCACCCAGGCAGCATCAACGCCTAAGTCCTCACACATGCTGTCCAAATCCGTATAAAAATCCCGAAGCTTGGTATTCACCACGCTAAGCAGCAGCAATGGGTCACCCGGTAATTGTTCCAATGCCATGGTATCCATCTTCCTTTCTGTTTTCTATCGCTCATCCATCGGTATGTAGGTTTTGGATTTTGCCACACATTTATAAGCCGGACGGATGATTTTCCCTTGATTAATCAATTCCTCCATCCGGTGGGCGCTCCAGCCTGCCATTCTGGCAATTGCAAAAATCGGCGTATACAGCTCCGTTGGCAAATCCAGCATACTGTATACAAATCCACTGTAGAAGTCTACATTGGCACTTACACCCTTATAAATCTTCCGCTCCTCTGCTATGACCTCCGGCGCCAGTCTTGCCACCATGGCATACAGCTCATATTCCTCCGTCCGGTTCTTTTCGATGGAAAGCTTTTCTACAAACTGCCGGAAAATCTTAGCTCTTGGATCGGAAATCGAATAAACCGCATGACCCATTCCATAAATCAGTCCCTGACGGTCAAAGGCTTTTTTGTTCAGTAAATCCTTTAAGTATTGACGAACCTCGTCTTCATTTTTCCAGTCCTTCACCTTTTGCTTCAAATCGTCAAACATTTTTACCACCTTAATATTAGCGCCTCCATGCTTTGGTCCCTTCAGGGAGCCTAAGGAAGCCGCAATACAGGAATAGGTATCCGTACCGGATGAAGTCACCACATGGGTGGTAAAGGTTGAATTATTACCGCCGCCATGCTCTGCATGCAGCACCAGTGCCAAATCCAGAATCCTTGCCTCCAGCTCCGTATACTGGCTGTCCTCACGCAGCAGATATAAGATATTCTCTGCTGTGGAAAGGTCCGGCTGAGGCAGGTGGATAAACAGGCTCTGTCCCTCATGGTAATGCATATATGCCTGGTATCCATATACAGAAATCAACGGCACCAGAGCCGTTAGCTCTAAGCACTGCCGCAATACATTCGGCAGAGAGGTATCATCCGCCTTATCATCATAAGCATATAGGGTCAGCACACTTCTGGCCAACGTATTCATCATATCACGGCTTGGCGCCTTCATAATAATGTCCCGGACAAAGGTCGTAGGCAGAGAGCGGTAATCTGCCAAAATCGCAGTTAACTGCTCTAGCTGTGCCTGATTCGGCAATTGTCCAAATAATAACAGGTACAAGGTTTCTTCATATCCAAACCGCTTCTCTTTAATAAATCCATTGACAATATCTTCAATATCAACTCCCTGGTAATATAACTTACCTTCACAGGGAACCATCTCACAATCTACCATACTATAGGATTGTATCTTTGAAACCTCCGTTAATCCGGTCAGAACACCTTTTCCGTTAATATCACGAAGTCCCCTTTTTACTTCGTATTTTACATATAATTCCGGATCAATGGTTCCATTTTGCCTGCAAAGCTCCGAAAGCTCTACCAGTTCATTTGTAATCTCCGAAAAATTCCCCTGCATGCCATCACTCCTTTATTTTCCTATCTTCTACTTTTATCACAAAAAACAGTATACCATATAACCCCAATCGAAAAAAGGAATTTATGCATTTTTCAGATTTTCTTAACGTTATATATTAGAAAATACAGTTCCAATGCTGTCCTGAATCAATAGGTCCGCCTGCTGATCCCGGGGTGTCGGCGCCTTATTAATCACGACCAGATGCTTCCCCCGGAAATAATCAATCATTCCTGCCGCCGGATATACCACCAGCGAGGTTCCGCCGATAATCAACACCTCCGCACGGGAAATGTAATACATGGCCTTCTGCATCGTATCCGGGTCCAGTCCCTCTTCATACAATACTACATCCGGCTTGATGATTCCGCCACAGGTACAATGAGGAACTCCTTCCGATTTTACAATATAATCCAGGTCATAGAACTTATGGCAGTGCTCACAGTAATTTCGATGTATGGAACCATGCAGCTCTAATACCTCCTTACTGCCTGCCATCTGATGCAGACCGTCAATATTCTGTGTAATCACTGCCCTTACATGTCCTTCCTGCTCCAGCTCTGCCAGACGGATATGGGCTGCATTGGGTTTCGCCTCCCGAAAAATCATTTTGTCCTTGTAGAATTCATAAAATTCTTCCGGATACTGTTGATAATAGCTGTGACTGATGATACGCTCCGGCGGATACTTGTACTTCTGATTATACAGTCCGTCTACACTTCGAAAATCCGGTATACCGCTTTCTGTTGATACCCCGGCCCCGCCGAAAAACACTACATTGTCACTTTCCATGATGATTTCTTTTAAAGCTTCCATCTCTTTCATTTCCATGAACTCCTTTCGCTTCTTTCCGACTTCCAATCCTTATGCTCCTATGATAACACAAAATCCGGCACTTTGCACTCTGGGACAATGGATTTCTGGAGGCAATGCCTGTTCGGATGCCAGAGAAAAACAATCATTCTCCGGTTGTACCAAAGCCGGATTTGGTCTATAATCTACCCAAGGACGGTGAATACTTATGAAGCTATTGATTGATGCACGTTCCCTTGGCAGCCATCCAAGCGGAATCGGCATATATTTATATGATTTTTTAAAAGAGCTGATAAAACAGGAAGTCTTTGAAGTCACATTACTGAGCGACGTAGCCCTCAGCAGTGAAATGCAATGGCTGGCGCAGCAAAATGTTCCTATTATTACATATGGAAAGCAAATCGCCCAAAGCGCCGGTGTATTCCAATACTTTAAGTTTATTCAGGATTCTCTGGATTACTACCAGCCGGATTTGTTTTGGGAACCCAATAACCTGATTCCGGTACCGCTGCGACGCTTTACTGGAAAAATCATGGTAACCATTCATGATATTTTTCCAATCAGCCAGCCGGAGCATCACGGATTCCTGTATCCGAAATACTTCCGGTACGGAATGAAACAGACCCTAAAGCAGGCGGACCTGATTACCTATAATTCCATAGAAACCAAGTGTGAAACGGAAAACCGCTTTCCACAGGCAAAGGACATTCCCCATATGGTCAGCTATATCATTGTAAATAAACCGGATTTATCCGATGCTCCGGTAACGCCGGACATCTTATTCTCCAAGGTGAAGGTGGATGGGGAGGACTTTTTCTTATATATCGGGAATCTGGAAAAAAGAAAGGGAACGGATTTGCTTTTAAAAGCCTATGAAGCATACCGCGCCCTGGGCGGCGAAAAAAAGCTCTACCTGGGCGGCCGGATTCGGGAACCTGAAATCCAGCAGTTATTTGACCGGATGCAGGAAAAGGTTCCCGGTATTGTATCTCTGGGTTATGTAGGCAATGAGGAAAAAAATGCCCTGTTCCGGTACTGCTCCGGCTTCCTTTTTCCTTCCCGGGCAGAGGGCTTTGGTATCCCTGTGGTGGAGGCCATGCATTTTAATAAGCCGATTCTAGCCAGCAATCTCAGCATTTTTCATGAAATCGTAGGGGATGCTATTTCTTACTTTGACTGTTCCGGTACGGAAGAAGAACAGATTCAGAAGCTGGCAGAGGCCATGCTGCAATTGAAATCCGCTGATTTAGAAGCCTATGCTACTGTAACCAGACGGTATCTGCCGGAGCAGCTTGGCAAAGAATTTTGTGATTATATCAAAAAAGAATGTTCCGCTTCCTAACAGAAGCAGAACATTCTTTTTTATCCGGCTCATGTCCGCCTTCCCAAAAATACCTTTACCAGAATAAGAATCAGTGCGACCACCGCAAGAACCGGCAGCAGATACCATAATGCCATAACGGCGCCTACAATCAGAACAACGATAATGACAACCACCAATACCGCCAACAAAATCAACAGCAGTTTTCCATACCAGGAATTGAAAGAAAAGGAAGCTGTCTTCTGTTCGTTTCCCGTTTCCTGTTGTTCCTGCCGGGAACGGGTTTCCTCCCGCCTTCCAGCGGCAGCGTTGGCATCAATAATCGATTTTACAATCAGACGAACCGGTCCCAGCTCCTCCAGTACCTGCTCCTCCGTCTTTCCCTCTGCTATGGAATCCGTGATATATCGACTGTAATAGGCTATGGATTCCTGAACCACCTGAGGCGCCACCTCACCATTCAGACCTTCCTGTAAGCCCTCTAAAAATTCTGCTTTTGTCATCATCAATTCCTTTCTGTCATAATAACCATAACCATATAATCCCCATCTTCATAACTCTGCCACGATACGGATTTGGCCCCGCCGCTTTGTACCACAAATCCGCAGTCATATTGGACGGTAGACGCATCCGTAACCATAACCTCCATCCGGCTGCTGGATGTCATCTCATCCAATATATATGCTTTAAAATCATTAAAGCTGTCAAAGGCCTTTTCCTCCTGCTCATAATAATTGTATTCCAGGTCCTTGCATTCCGGATAAGCATCCCGGTTCCAGGTGTGGGTTTTCTCCATAACGGAATCACTGACATTCAGATAGACATGAATGGAATCCTCTCCCATATCCGGAACAGGGTCATCCCAGGTTGCATCCACATGATACCATTTGCCATCAATATTGACAATATTCCAGGCATGATTCCCTTCCTCTGTGGTTCCCACTGCCATATAGGCCTCAACTCCACTGCAAAGCAATAACAATTCCATAGCCTCTGCATATCCGTTGCATACGGCTGTCCCCTTCAGCAAAGCGCCGGCTGCCGTATAAGGCAGCAATTCATCCTCCCCTTCCAGAAATCCATATTTGGTATGGGTCACAATATAATCATGATAGAATACTACCTTTTCATAATCCGTGTCTGCCTGGCATTCCTCCATAACCTGCCGGACCTTTTCCGCCAGAATTACTGCGTCCATGTTATTTTCAATGGTTTTTCCATTTACAAGCTTCTGATACACATAATAATTATCCGATACCTCCAGATTAAAAAGAACCAGCTTAACCTCTTCATTCACTTCCCGTAATATGGTATATGTAGAAACATGTCCGAAAAAACCATCCAGATTGTGATTAATGGTCACCAGCTCCTCTTCGGTCAGACCATTCACATAGGTGGAAAAGGAATCCTTTCCCTTTGTCAGCTCTTCCGTTATCTTAAGACCCAATTCTTCCGTGGAGGAAATCAGATTGCCTCTGTGAACCTGTACGGCAAACATCCGCTCTCCAACAATTCCCAACAAGATCAAAATGACAATTCCCAATAAAATCCAAAGTGTATTTCCCTTTTTCTTCATCCTTTATCACCTGCTTCTGTACCGGCATAACCGCCCGATTTTAATGAATATATGCTATTCTATCATTATCCTTCGCAGAATGCAAACAAAGATATCTGTATACATTTTTTACCGGAAAATATCTCATAATAGTATCACCAGCCGTCCTGATGTGTTATACTTGAACCGGAGGAAGGAACCACCGCAAGCTATCTTTATAAAATGGAGGAAAACAATGAGAAAAACAAAAATTATCTGTACCCTTGGTCCGGCGGTCGATGATGAGAATATCCTGCGGAAGCTGATTGAAAACGGCATGAACTGCTGTCGGATTAACTTTTCCCATGGCACCCATGAAGAGCAAAAGCTCCGCATGGACCGGGTAAAACATCTGCGTGAGGAGATGAAGGTAAATCTTCCGATTCTGTTAGATACCAAAGGACCGGAAATCCGCCTGAAAAACTTTGAACATGGATATGTAGACCTGACCGCCGGGCAAACCTTTACCTTAAGCACCGGCGATGCCCTTGGCAACGAGGAACAGATTCCCCTTACCTATGATAAACTGGCACAGAACATCCGGATTGGCACCCGGATTCTGATTGACGACGGCAAGATTGCTTTGGATGTTGCAGAAATCCAAGGGGCTGATGTAGTCTGTACCGTTATAAACGGAGGCCGGGTCAGCAATCATAAGAGCATTAATGTTCCAAATGTAGTTATTCCTATGCCGTATATGAGCGAAGCGGATAAGTCTGATATCCTGTTTGGTATTGAACAGGAGGTGGATTACATCGCTGCTTCCTTTGTCCGGACTGCAGCAGATGTCCATCAGCTTCGTGATTTCCTGGTAGAAAACGGCGTGCCTACCATCCGTATCATTTCAAAAATTGAAAATGTACAGGGTGTGGAACGTATGGACGAGATTATTGACGCCAGTGACGGAATCATGGTTGCCCGGGGCGACCTGGGTGTAGAGATTCCATTCCGCGAGCTGCCTGCTCTTCAAAAGAAAATGATACAAAAATGCTACCTGAAGGGCAAGGAGGTCGTAACAGCAACCCAGATGCTGGAATCCATGACCAAGAATCCCCGCCCGACCAGAGCGGAGGTATCCGACGTGGCAAATGCTATTTTTGATGGTACCACCTGTATTATGTTGTCCGGAGAATCTGCTGCCGGGGATTATCCGGCAGAAGCAGTAAAAACCATGGCAGAAATCGCAGACAGCGCCGAGGCTTCCATGTCCTTTCATATGCATGGGCTTACGGATAATCTCCGTCTGGGTACCGGCGTCTCTGATGCTATCTCCATATCTGCCTGTACTGCAGCGGAATATCTGAACGCCAAAGCAATCATCGTCCTAAGCCGTACCGGGGCTACTGCAAGAAACATTGCAAACTACCGTCCGGCCTGTCCGATTATTGCTGTCGTCGTAGAGTCCAGATGCTGCCGTCAGCTGAACCTATCCTATGGAGTTACTCCGGTTCAGGCTGCACTGCATAAGGATACCAGCGATATTTTTGAGTATGCCCTGAATAAAGCAAAGACAACTGGAATTGTAAAATCCGGTGACAATGTAGTTTTGATTGGCGGCAGCTCCATCGCCCACGGTACACCGGATGACCTGTTAAAGCTGACGCAGATTCCATAGCTTTTTTTCTAAGCCCTTCCGGAAAAATTGCCAAAGAATTCTCATGAATTCTTCATTTTTTCTACAGAAATGCCCCTTGTATTCAGGGGCATTCTTCGTTACAATGAGGGTGCAGAACGGATAATGCAGGAGAATAGAAACTATGAATACACAAATCATTGCCCATCGCGGTGCTTCTTATTTGGCAAATCATGAAAATACAATAGAAGCCTTCCAAATCGCACTGGATATCCAATCAGACTGCATTGAGCTGGATATCCGACAGACACTGGATAAGACACTGATTGTCTTTCATGATGAAGAATTCAATGGGATTCCGGTTAAAACCCTGACCTATAAGGAACTGAACGCCCTGTCGGAAGAGGCAGGCTACCGGATTCCAACATTAGAAGAGGTACTATTCCTCTGTCAGAAAAAGATGCGCTTACTTATCGAATTAAAGGAAGCCGGATATGAAAAACGGGTATTATCCATGGTGAATTCCATTTTCTCTTACGACGAGTATTCTCTCCAGTCCTTTCTGGATATCGTAGTCCGCCGTATCAAGAAAATTGATGCCAATGTAAATACCGGACTGCTGCTTGGTGCAAAGCAGGCCGATTTCAGCACCCGCTTTAATGAATACTATCCCATCCGCCGTCAAAAGGAATGTCATGCAGACTTCATCTCTGCCCATCATATGCTTGCTACTCCGGATTTTATCCTGCGTATGAAGCACGCCAGGATTCCCTTTTACGTGTGGACAGTCAATGAACCCAGGGCTATTACACATTTTCTGGAGGCAGAGGCAGACGGTATTATTACCAATCGTCCGGATGTGGGTATTTTTCTACGCTCCCGCCATGAAAAAGAAATCGCAGCCCAGGCGGAAAAACGCAGCAAAACCTTTGATACCATCAAACGGCTTCTGCACCCCGGTGCCGGGAAATCATAATCCTCCCGAAAGCTGTCACCGTTGTTTTCCTTACAAACGCAAAAAACGTTATCAGATTTCTCTGATAACGTTCTTTTTATATCCGGATAAACTTTACTGCTTTTAATAAGCAATCTCACCACTCATGCCGTCAGCTGTATAGTAAATCTTTCCGGTCTCCGGCTGAACATAGACATTTAATGCCTTAATGGAGGATGCCTTCTTTCCGGTTGCTTCTACTACTCTTGCAACGATATCAGAAGTGGATACTTCTCCTCCGCCATACTGAATAAATACTTCTTCCGTAGCCTTGGCTGCTCGCTTCGTTGTTGCTGTCTTTTTCGCAGTCGTTTTCTTTGCAGCTGTCTTGGTGGCTGCTTTTGCTGTGGTCTTTGCTACCTTGGTCGTCTTTGCAGATTCTGCTTTTGCAGCTGCCTTAGTGGTCTTTGCCGGCTCTGCTTTTGCGGCTGTCTTGGTGGTCTTTGCCGGTTCTGCTTTTGCGGCTGCCTTGGTGGTCTTTGCCGGCTCTGCTTTTGCAGCCTTTACTGGCTCTGCTTTCACAGGTGCCTCTGTCTTGACTGGCTCCGCCTTTGCAGCTGTTACCTTAACATTTTCTTTATCTGCTGTCTTTACTTCTGCCTTTGCTGTCTTTGTCACCCTTGCTGTGTTCATAACTTTATCCTCCATCTCTTATATATAAAATATAATAAGCTAAATAGATAATACCTTATTTTTTTTGTCATTGCAAGCATATCGTCAATTTTCTCAAGTATTCAACAATGACAATTCAAAATTCGAATCATATACAGGCAGATTGCACAACAGAAACCAGGGCATTTTATTCAAACCGCAATGCATCGATTGGCTTTAGCTTCGCCGCTTTATTTGCCGGATAGATGCCAAATATAATTCCCACCCCTGCCGAAAACAGGACGGCAACCAAGGCTACCGGTACCGTAATGGCAAAATGATAATCCGTTGCAAACAGATTTACAACACCAAGAATTCCTCCGCTGACCATCATGCCAATCAAGCCTCCCATCATGGATAATACCACGGATTCAATCAGGAACTGAACCGTAATATCCGCCTTTTGGGCGCCAATCGCCTTACGGATTCCGATTTCCCTGGTCCGCTCTGTTACGGATACCAGCATAATATTCATAATGCCGATACCGCCTACCAGCAGCGAAATACCGGCAATACCACCCAGCATATAGGAAAGGGTATCATAAATCTGCTTTATCATATCAACAATACTTCCCATATTCATGACCATATAGCCGTCTTTACCAAATTTATCTTTTAAAAAATCATTCACGTAGGACTCTGCTTCCTCCAGCTGTTCCTCACTGGCGGCAGATACAGAAAAGCTGGAGACGCCAGACTGACCGGACAGACGCTGTGCATTTAGAAAGGGAATATATACCTGGGTATCTGTACCATCCATATTATTGGCACCAGTTTCCTTCAGGATTCCCACGATTCTATAATCCAGTCCATTAATGCGGACGTTTTCTCCCACCACATCCGTATGGCCGAAGAGCTTCTTTGCAACCTCTACGCCTAATACGCAGATATTCAGGCGATATTCATTATCCATTTCCAGAATTCCTCTTCCTTGTTCTATCTGTATGGAATTTATATCCATATAATGCTCCGTTACTCCATATAGTACTGCATCATACTGGTTTCCTGCTGCTTTTACTGTAACATCTCCCTGAATGCTGGCACACACCCTTCCGATACAGTCCTCCTCTTCCAAGGCCGTTACCTCTTCTAAGGTCAGACGGGGGGAAGCCTTCTTTACCACACAGGTCAGATTGCCGCCGCCTAAGCTGCTTAACTGCTCTGTAATACTATTGGTGGCGCCTTGTACGATGGATATTAGCAAGGTCACTGCCATAACACCCACAATGATACCCAGCATCGTCAAAAAGGAACGCATCTTATTAGTCAGAATAGAAGCCAATGCCATCTTTAATGCCTGATTTAATTTCATCTACGCTTCCTCCCTTCTGTCGTCTGCTTCCTGGTCCGGACTCCAGTTCCCTTTCGTATCCCGAATAATCCTTCCATCCATAAGCTGCACCTGTCTGGGTGCATTTGCCGCAATCTGGTTATCATGGGTAATCAGAATAATCGTATTCCCCTGCCCGTGTAATTCCTGAATCAGATTCATAATATCTCCACTGGACTTGGAATCCAGATTGCCGGTGGGTTCGTCCGCCAGAATTAACGTCGGCCTTGTAACCAGCGCACGGGCAACGGCTACCCGCTGCTGCTGGCCGCCGGATAACTGATTGGGACGGTGATGGATACGGGCAGCCAGTCCCACCTTTTCCAATGCCTCCTGCACCCGCCCTTTTCGTTCTCTTGCCGCCACCCCCTGATAAATCAATGGAAGCTCTACATTCTCATAGGCATCCAGCTTGGGAATCAGATTAAACTGCTGAAAGATAAAACCAATCTTCCGATTCCGCATCATTGCAATTTCCCGTTCTGACATGTCCATAATATTCTGGCCGTCAATATAATATTGTCCTCCGTCCGCATTATCCAGACATCCCACAATATTCATCAATGTGGATTTCCCGCTTCCGGAAGCACCGATGATGGCAACAAATTCATGGTCTTCAATCCGCAGGCTCACACCATCTAAGGCATGAACCTCTTCTCCGCCAAGGACATAGGTTTTATATATCTCTTCCAGTTCTATCATTCCACAACCTCCTTTGCTGCGAAGCTTTATGTCCTTTTATTCCCCAGCCGGTTCGACCAGACTGAAGCCCATCTGGGTATAAATATCCTCCATGGTCACGACCTTTTGAAGCTGGTCCCCCTCCTGTATATCCCCTTCTACCTCAGCAAAGGTATTATTTACCAGTCCCAGGGTAACCGGAACAGACTCCATGGTCCCATCCTCATTATATCGAATCACACATTTTTCACCCCTTATCGTCTGTATGCATTCCACTGGTACCAGCATGACATGCTCCTTCCGGCCAATGGTGATTTTGGCATTGGCACTTAAGCCCGGCAGAATATCTCCCTGCTCCTCTAAGAGGATGGTAACCATATAGGTTGCGACACCACCCTGGTTGTCCCCTGCCAAAGAAACATTGAATACCTGTCCGGAATACACTTCATTTTCTATGGCATCAAAGCTAATAACTGCTTCCTGTCCGGTCTCAATTCCCCGAATATCCAATTCATCAATTTCCACCTTCACCTGATAGCGGTCCGTTTCCAGAATGCTGCACAGCTTCGTTCCCGCCGGAATGATATCGCCCTCTGCGGCAGTCATTTCACTGATAATCCCTGCCCTCGGTGCCACCAGAGTATAGCCGGACCTGTACTGCCTTGCTTCTGTAAGCCGGGCGACCACTTCTTCCCTCCGGTTTACCAATGCCATATAATCATCCGAATACTCCACATCCTTTACTGTAAGTAAGGTATTGCCGATAGAAATCTTATTATTTTTCTCTACCGATATCCGGTCAATAATTCCTTGTGTTCCGGTTACCGTTACCGGCAAATGACAGGAAACCCTTCCCGTTCCGATTACCGCTCCATTTATCGTAACCTCTACCTCCGTATCCACTTCATAATCGGCACTGTCCGGAAAGACTACCGTCACCGTGTTTCCCTGACACTGTTCCACCTTCCCTTCTACCGTAGTTCCATGGAGCATCACGGAAGCCGGCTCCCCAATGGTTATTTCCATATCCAAGGCTTCCATCTCTACACGAACCTGCAGCTTTTCATCGCCTGACAGCAGTATTAAAGCGCCATGCTCCTGCATAACCTGTGCCACTTCCTGACCAGATGCTCCATAAATCGCTTTTACTCTTCCGGCGGCCGGAGCTGTAATACGACTGTTTCCCTTCCGGCTGGCATAGGCAAGCTGTTCATCCAGATAGGCCAAATCAGACTCCAGACTTTCCATATCCGTGTCCGTTACAACCGGAGCAAAAACTGCAATCACATCCCCTGCCTGTACCGCTTCTCCATCCTGCTTATATAAAGTCAACAGCTCACAGCCGTACTTAATCATAAGATTCTGTTTGTTCACTGCTTCTGCAACTCCGAAGCCTTCCGTCACTACTTCAATATCCCCTTTTTCTACA
The DNA here is from genome assembly GCA_023667695.1 of Clostridium sp. GTDB lineage: Bacteria > Bacillota > Clostridia > Lachnospirales > Lachnospiraceae > CAG-632. The sequence goes on from JAMOZY010000035.1 coordinate 20,654, forward strand.
GTTCCGTAATCGGTCATGGTAGTTATTATATTACCGGACAGCTGCACCACCGATGCCACACAAGCTATTCCGCCGATACATACCAGCAGTAACAATCCTGCCACAATGATTACCACTGCCTTTTTCTTCCCGGACCATGGTTTTTTCCGTTTCTTATTCTCCTGCTCTTCCATCCTATATCCTCCATTTTTACTTCGATATCATCCTATACCGGATACCCTTCCCAATCCGGACCTCTCACTCAAGGTTCAGCTTTTTTGTAAACGTATATCTGGCAGCCAGAAATGTCACAGTACCGGAAATCAGTACATATACCAATGTAATCATCAGTTCCTTGGATGCCATATTCTCAGCCGTCTGTGCCAACAGCTCTACTTCTCCCGTATCCAGCTCACTATAAGCGAAGGAGATTACTCCCGTTAACAGCCCGGCCACAAACAAAAGAATTGACATAGCCGTATTGATTATAAAATAACTGCCTATGGTTCCCAGCAGCCGGTATTTTCCAAACAACTGTCCGATTCCGACTGCACAGATTAAGAGCAGATTCTGGGAAATCAGTATCGGAAACAGCTCCAAGCCGCCTAACACAAAAGAACCGGCAGATACTCTTAAGGACATATCGTCCCATAAAAACGGTCCTGCGTTCTGCATAAAAGGGGTTCCTGCAAAGGCCAGCAGAATACAGAGCAAAGAAAAAACCATCACCGCAAGATTCCAGATTCCCCCTACGATTACCTTAGACCAGATAATCTGTACCGGTGTCACCGGCAGGGTAAAGGTCAAATATGCTTCATCACAGGTCATGCTCTGATAATACCGAACGGCAATTAATACCTGAGCTGCCGTTGCAAATACACTGAGCATCAGGAAAAATAACCAGATGACAATCAGCTCCGTCACCGTAACCGGAAAGTCCTCCGCCTCCATCATGCCCTGCCGAATCCAGAACAATGGTTTCATGAGTAGTGTGACGCCGAACAAGACGGCGAACAATAGGGTAAAATTCCTTCTGGTTGCCCGAAATTCATGCTTGATTAATTTACCTAACATTTGTATACCTCCCGAAAATATCCATCTAATGATTTCCCTTCCTGTTCCCGAATCTCCTCTGCCCATTTGTGCAGAAGAATCCTTCCATCCCGAATCAGAACCACCTCATCCAGATAGTTTTCCACATCGGATATTAAATGGGTGGATAGCAGGATGGAGGCATCCGGATTATAATGACTGATAATCGTATTCAGAATGTATTCCCTGCCTGCCGGGTCCACTCCGCCAATCGGTTCATCCAGCAGATACAGGTCCGCCTCCCGACTCATGACCAAAATAAGCTGCACCTTCTCCCTGGTCCCCTTTGACATGGTTCCAAGGGAATCCCTGGGACTGATTTCCAGCCGTTCCAGCATATCATACGCCCGCTCCCGGTTAAAATCCCCATAAAAATCCGTAAAATAATCTATCATTTCCTGTACCCTGCTTCGACTCCTCAGATAGGTCCGTTCCGGCAGATAGGCTACCCTGGCTTTCGTCTCCACACCCACCGGCTTTCCCTGAATCTGAATACTGCCCTCCGTTGGCGTCAAAAGTCCATTGAGTAGCTTAAGCAGGGTCGTTTTCCCGCTTCCGTTGGAACCAAGCAGCCCGACAATCACGCCCGGCTTTATGGCTAGGTCCACATGGTCCAGCGCCAGCTTGCCCGAATACCGCTTGGTTAGTCCCTTTGTCTCTATTAACAATCTATCCTCCATTTCTAGTCCTCCTTTAAGATTCGGCTGAGCAACTCCATGCTGTCTTTTTGGGAATATCCCAAATCCTTCATTGCCTTTACAAATGCCTGTATCTGTTCTCTTGCTAATTCCTCTCTTACCTGCTGAATCAATGTATCATCCTCCGTAATAAACCGTCCTGCCGTCCGCTCTGTCCATACCAGTCCTTCCCGTTCCAGCTCTGCCAATGCCTTTTGCATGGTGTTCGGATTCACACCGGCTTCCGCTGCATATTCCCGTACGGATGGCAGCCGCTCTCCGACATGGTATTCACCGGAAACAATCTTCCGCTTAATCTGCTCCAGCAGCTGTGTATAAATGGGTCTGTCATTTAATAAATCCCAAGGCACTCCTTTCCTCTCCTTCCTTTTTTCTCAATCTGTGTATTCCTCTGTTCTGATTCCCGCTTTAACGGGAAAAACTTCAATACCTTTTTTGTATTAATGTATTATTGTATTACGCACTTAATACAATAATACATTAGTTTTTATTTGTCAACCCTTTTCTGGGAAGATTCATAAATATGCATTTTCAATGTGCAAAACACATTGGACCATTTTCCCTGCTCCGCATTTTGTTTCAGGAAAATTTGGAATTATATACAAAGATATGTTATACTGTTTTTTGTTGTTGAAAAGGACAATTGTAAATTAATGGAGGTGAATATTATGCCAAAGAAAGATGAGAGATTTGAAATTTCGGAAAAGGAAGGAAATCAACTGAAAGACTCTGGTTTAGTCCAAATCATTGTTGATAAACAGACGGGTGTCAATTATCTATGGGTAAAGTCAGGTTATGCGGGTGGTCTTTCTCCGCTATTAGATGCTGAAGGAAAGCCAATCATTACAAAATAACCGTTCATTAAATTATGTATTTATCTACTATGGGTACTACAAAGCCAATTGCACAAAAAGGGTATGCCAGATTGCTCCGGCATACCCTAAGCTTCCAAAACATCGCTTTTATGATATTCTAATATTAACCAAAGGAACGGTCTAACAGTCCCTTGAAAGAAATATAGGTATCCACTTTTAGCGTTCTTCTTTCATATCACTAAATAAGGGTATCCACCTTGTTTCCACTTGATTTTTGATAGTTACATGTTTTGGTAGATTCCATTAAAGCATTCCATTTACAATACATACACATTTATATTATCCTTTGACAATCGAATCATGATATATCTATTTTTCTTTGTGTATTACGGTTCTTTGCCGCTAAGCGAAATGCCTTTTCCATTGCAGGTGTAAGTTCAGGAGAATCTTCATCAAATACAATAGGCTTCTTTGCGGCTTCTTTTATCTGTCTGATTTGTTCATCTGTAGGTTGCTGGTTTCTATCCAAAGTAACTGTCCGTATCATAGTAAATGCTCCTTTCTGTTTTAGTGGCTAATCTTGCAGATATCAAACGTATATTGTCCGTTCTTTCTGTATATACAACAAACAACACATCATTTACCATTCCAATTGTATTATAACGGTCTTCATTTATGCTATGTTCTATGTCATATATTTCAATACGCTGTAAATCATTGAATACCAACATAGCTGTTTCAAAATTAATACCATGTTTTTTCAAATTCAATTGATTTTTGTCTTCATCCCATTCAAATTTCAAAGAAATACCTCCAAATTAAGAAGTTTCATTTATCTATTAAAAACATTTTCTCGATGAAATTTCAGATACTTTTTATCACTTTCAGTCAGTTCTATTTGTATATGCATTCTACTATCAATATAAAAAGCACCCTGTCGTTTTCTGTTAATCTTTCAGAAATTATAATCTTACCATCATCATCAAAAGTGATATAATCTTAATCAAATCCATCTCTGTTACTTTATTACTCCTCTTCCAAATCCCGATTTGTCTTTATAAATTTGGGTAAAGCATACCATATTTTATAACTTATTTCAAGGTAGCGGAAAAACCATACTAAACACTGCTGTTTGTTACCTAAAACAAGGGCTAGCACATATACGCTAAATATGGTATACACTATAAATAATTTATAGTGTACGTCTTATAAATATTTTATACAAAGAAGAGAGAACAACCCGAAATGGAAAGCTCAAAAAACATACACTGGCATTTGCACAGCCGCTAACATAAAAAAGGAGATTCGCCCGAATGAGCCAATCCCCTTAAAAATGCTAAAATCCTTGATTTTACGCCGTTTAAGCCTATCCAAAATACCTTTTCAAAAGCCCCTCAAATGCCTTTCCATGTCTTGCCTCATCTCTTGCCATCTCATGTACGGTATCATGAATCGCATCCAGATTCGCAGCCTTTGCTCTCTTTGCCAGGTCAGTCTTACCAGCCGTAGCACCGTTTTCTGCTTCTACCCGCATTTGAAGATTCTTTTTGGTACTGTCTGTTACCACCTCACCTAACAGCTCCGCAAACTTTGCTGCATGCTCTGCTTCTTCAAAAGCTGCCTTTTCATAATACATACCAATCTCCGGATAACCTTCCCGATATGCAACTCTTGCCATAGCCAGATACATACCGACTTCTGTACACTCGCCTGTGAAGTTGGCTCTTAAATCCGTCATGATATCTTCACTGACGCCCTGAGCAACACCAATTACATGCTCTGCTGCCCATGTCATCTCACCACTCTGTGCAGTAAACTTTTCTGCAGGCGCGCCACACTGTGGACACTTCTCCGGTGCCTGATCGCCTTCATACACATAACCACATACGGAACATACAAATTTCATCCTTTTTTCTCCTTTATCCTTTTATTTATTCAAAATAGGAATCATTCCTATTTTTATATCATCTTAGCAAATATGGAAAATCTTGTCAACCAAGGATTTATGCCTGATAGCGTAAATTTACTGTAGGAATTAAATAGACAGAGCTGCCCCGGTTCTGT
>JAMOZY010000036.1 GCA_023667695.1 Clostridium sp.
CCGGATATCTGCTTTGAAGCATCCTGCTTCTTTGCATTTATACACTTAGTCAACAACCCCGCCGCAAGCAGCGGGGCATCAAATTTGAAACGCCCCAAGGGGCGGGGTATGTTGACCCTCGCGGCAGTCGCCAAATGTCTGCAAGCAGCCACTTGGCTCGTTGCTCGCGGGAATAAATCATAAATATTTTTAAGGAGGATATCATATGCCAGATTTCAACATTATACCAATTATTGTCATTGTGGCAATCATTGTCATTGCCCTGTTTATTTTCCTGCTTTCCGGTTATGTCAAAGCGTCGCCGGATAAAGCCTATATCATTTCGGGGCTTCGAAAAAAACCGAAGGTATTAATTGCCAAAGCCGGAATCAAGATTCCGTTTCTGGAAAAGAAGGATGAATTAAGTCTGCAATTGATTCCGATTGATGTAAAAACCTCCAATGCGGTTCCAACTGCCGATTATATCAATATCAATGTAGATGCCGCTGTCAATGTAAAAATCAGCGACGATCCGGCAAAGCTGGCATTATCCGCCCAGAACTTCTTAAATAAAAAGACCGATTATATCGCCCAGGTTGCCAGAGAGGTATTAGAGGGTAACATGCGTGAAATCGTAGGTAAGATGCAGTTGGAGGAAATGGTTTCCGACCGTCAGAAATTTGCAGAGCTGGTAAAGCAGAATGCAGAGCCGGATTTGGCTGCCATGGGTCTGGACATCGTAAGCTTCAATGTCCAGAATTTCATGGACAACAATAACGTAATTGAAAACCTCGGTGTAGACAATGTAGTAAGAATTCAGAAAAATGCCGCTATTTCCCGTGCCGAGAGCGAAAAGGAAATTGCGAAAGCGAAGGCAAATGCACAAAAGGAAGCCAATGATGCACAGGTAGCTGCCGATACGGCCATTGCAGAACGGCAGAATGAGCTTGCCATTAAGAAAGCCGAATTAAAAACGACGGCAGATGTAAAGCAGGCAGAGGCGGATGCTGCTTACGAAATTCAAAAGGAAGAGCAAAGAAAAACAATTGAAATCACAACTGCCAATGCCAATATTGCCAAGCAGGAAAAGGAAATCCTCTTAAAGCAAAAAGAGGTTGAAGTAACGGAGCAGACCCTGGATGCCGAAATCAAAAAGAAAGCGGAAGCGGAAAAGTTTGCCCGTCAGCAAAAGGCTGAGGCTGACCTGTATGAACGTCAAAGGAAAGCAGAGGCTGAGAAATTCGAGCGGGAAAAGGCAGCCGAGGCGAAAAAGGTGCAGGCAGAAGCCGAGCTATATGCCAAGACACAGGAAGCAGAGGGTATTCGTAAGGTCGGCGAGGCAGAAGCAAAAGCCATTGAAGCCAAAGGTGTAGCAGAGGCTGAGGCCCTTGAGAAAAAGGCTGAGGCCATGAAGAAATACGGGCAGGCTGCTATGATGGAAATGATTGTAAATGCTTTGCCTGAAATGGCTAAGGCGATTGCAGAGCCGTTGTCTACCATTGATAAAGTAACGATTATTGACAGTGGAAATGGAGAAAGCGGTGTATCCAGCATGGGCTCCTATGTTCCAAATGTACTGGCTCAGACCATTGCAGCCGTAAAGGAAACGACTGGCCTGGATATCGTAGAAATTATGAAGGCCAATACTTATGATGCCAAAGTAAACCGGAACATCAACATTACCGGACTGGAAGATGCAGATGCAAAAACCAGCGACAGTATTGCAGCAGCTGTAATCGGAACCGCTGCAAATACCAACGCTTCAGAATCCGCTCGTTCAAACGGACCGGATGCATAACGATACTTCAATATAAATCAGGGAGCCTTGTATCATCTACAATGGCTCCCTTTTTATCACCCTTTGTATGCAAAGTCAACAACCCCGCCGCAAGCAGCCACTTGGCTCGCTGCTCGAAGGAATCAAATCGATTCCTTTAGCTCCTGTGCAAGTGCAAAAATACTTTCCAGAATATCCTGTGTTTCTTTCATGTCGCGGGCAGTCACCTCAAAGGTATTCAGGCTCTCTGTAGAAGATGCAGCGACCTCCTCACTTGTAGCGGAAAGCTGTGAAATACTATCCGAAATGGTACTGGTCGATTCCAAAATACCGGCAATAAGCTGTTCCGTATTTTCAATATTGTCTGTAAGCTCCCGCACCTCTTTCTTGACCTTTTCAAACCGGTCCCCTGTATCTTCAATCAATTCATTCTGTTTCTTAACAAATGCCGCGGAATTTCCAATCATTTCATTTGCATGACGGGTATCATCAATCAGCTCGCCAATAATGCTCGTAATATTATTGGATGCCTGTTTCGTCTGCTCCGACAGCTTTCTGATTTCTTCTGCGACCACTGCAAATCCTTTTCCTGCCTCGCCAGCCCGTGCCGCTTCAATGGAAGCATTTAGTGCAAGCAGGTTGGTCTGATTGGAAATTGTCAAAATCGAGCCTACAAAATCCTGTACCTCGCTTACCTTAACCGTGAGCTGCTCGATTACATCTACCGTAATATTACTTGCGTTTTCTACATTATCCGCCTGCTCCTTCAGATTCTCCACAACTACGGAGCCTTCTTCTACGGTCTGGTCCGTACTATGGGACAGCTCCAGCATCCGCTTCGTAGCCGCCTCCGCCCGGTCCATGCTGTCCTGAATGTCCGTACACATTTCCGCCTGGCTTTGAACCGCTTCCGCTGTACTTTCCGTACTATCCACGATATTACTCATGGCATGGCTGCTTGTCTCAATACTGCCTTTTAATTGAGACAATGTTTTGGTAGCGTCTTCAAAGTGACTCGAAATATTTTCTGCAACAAGAATCATTTTCTGACTGCTTTCTTCCTGTCTCCTTGCCCCTTCCTTAATGCTTTCCATATTCTCCTCGTTAAAACGAATCAGAAGAATGACAGTGCGGATGGAAGAAAATGCAACAAGCACCAAAATAATGATGGCAATTATAAACACTTCCAAATTCGCAGTATCTTTACTTGCAATAGCAAAAATCAGCCGATAAGATGTTATAGCGATACTGACCAGATTACCACCAAGCACAAGACGTTTATTCAGATAGACCATGGATGCAAATATAACCGGTATGGAATAGGACCAGGTTCCCGCTGTCGCCCCAAACAAGCTTACGATTATGTAAACTATGGCGGCAGTTGTCATCATAATGACACCGCATTTTTTGGTCCTTCTTGCCGTTGCATAAATAAAAATCGAAACAATCAAACCGCATATTGCGGAACCAAATTGCAGCCATGTCTTCCACGTCGGGGAACTGGATAATACAGATAACAGCATGGAAACTGCAATGTATCCGAGTATAATCACAACCCCTGGAAAAACGGTACTGTTTGCCCTTTTATATTGCTCTTCTGTCATATTGAATTTCCCCCCTTGCTTATGTGATTTTTCTAATTACTTAATGTTCCTCTGTCCATAAGATGTAAAGAATCCCAGATGCCCAATATTTTGTCAGCTAATTAAAAGATTTCTAATGTAAAATGTTCTAGTTAATTATAATACTTATCCGATACCTATGTAAACAAATTTCACAAAAGTTTGGGAATTAAAATCTATGAGAAATAAAAACAGAAAAACAAAGAGAAGGCCGTAAAACAACTAAAATCCAGCTATTTTACGACCTTCTCTTTTCTATATCCGTTACAGATAGTTCGCCGGATTCACCGCCGTTCCATTCACAATAATTTCAAAATGAACATGCGGTCCCGTACTATCTCCGGTATTGCCAGTCAAAGCGATTACCTGCCCCTGGTCTACATACTGCCCATTACTTACCTGAATCGAGCTTAAATGTGCATATCGGGTACGAACACCATCGCCATGGTCAATGACGACACAGTAGCCATAACCGCCAGCCCAGCCGGCTGAAACAACAGTTCCAGCTCTGGATGCCCGGCAGGCAGTTCCTACCGGAACGCCCCAGTCAATCCCCTTATGTATGGTTCCCCAACGTGCGCCATATCCGGAGGTTAATGTACCATAGGTTGTCGGCCGGATATAGGTCGGAATCGGTCTTGTCCCCCGTTCTACAATCTTGGCAACCGGTTCCACATTTACGGTTTCTTTAATAATCTCACGCCCGGTCTCTGCTCCATTATTATATGTAATAACTACCGTTACCGTACGATTTCCTGTCTGAGGCTCCTGTAATACAGTATTATCTCCTACATATTTGTCCGGATTATCCACATACTGAACCTCTGCTTCATAATCCTCTGTATAGGTGGTCTGTTCCTTCATAATCACTGACAATTCCGGCTTTGGAACCATGACTACAAGCTGGTCGCCTATCAGAATATTAGAATCTATCTCCAGGCCTTCATTAATTGCCAGCAAATCACTGGTAGACATTCCGTATTTATCTGCAATCATGGACAAGCAATCACCAGCCTGCACCTGATATACCTCATTATTCTCCTGCTCCTTGGTAATTTCTCCATAAGCAGTTTCTACATCCGTTATTTGCTCCTTTGATGCATAGGTTTCAATAATTTCTACCTGCTCCTGAAACTCTACGGATATGGTTCCATCTTCCCCTACATTTGCAGAAGCATCCCCTACAATCGGGTTGCCTGCTTCATCAGCCGAAGCCAGAATCGGCGGATTGTTCGCGGTCTTTGAGGCATTTATCACATTAGGGGTCATCGCACCAACCTCCTGCTTGTCCTCCGATAATAACTCAACCACAAATTCATTATTGACATCATATGCATTTTGCACCTGCTCCAATAAAGCCAGAACCTCTGCTTCACTTCCCAGTGTCACCGTATAATTATTGATTTTTACCGTATATGCTAAGGTCCGTTCCTTAATCAGACAGTCCGCCAGCTCATCATATACCTGCTGGGCAAGCTCCGTCCGTGATGATACATGGGACGCCCGTGCCTTTACCGGCTCATAAGAAACCTCTGCATCCAGTAAGGTAAGCTTGTCCGATTGGGAATTCAAGGTAAGCCGGGCATTCTCATATGCTTCCACTGCAGCAGTCTGACTTTCTGCAATTCCAACGGGCTTTCCATTAATTAATATCTGATATCGTTCGGAAAGTAAATCATTATCCATTGCCACCGGAAATGCCAATAAGGATATTCCTGTTGCAATCAGCAAAGCACGATACATTTTCAATTTACAACGTGTTTCTTTGATTCTGCGCTTATTCATGACATGACTCCTATCATTAAAACCCTTCCTTGTAATAGTTGCTGATTTCTTTACCGTTTTGTAATAATTTCGTAATATATAATAACAAATAATGTATCGAAAGTAAAGTCCTTCCAGATATATTTCTCTCCATATTATTATCTTTCAGCTATTTCTCCAGTGCCTTTGCCACTTCCTCCATCAGCTCTTCAATCCCATAGCCTTCTGCGTCCACGATAATATCTGCATACTGTTCATATAACGGAGTCCGTTCATCATACAAGTCCTTCAGGCTTTGCCCATCCCTTAACACAACGCCTCTGCGCCGGATATTCCCCAGACGGCTGCAAATGGTAGCATAAGATAATTTCAAATAAACGATTCTTCCAATTTTCTGAAAATGCTGCATGGCATCCTTGCTGTACACGACGCTTCCCCCAGTAGCAATCACATGTCTTTCGGTCTGAATTCCGGCATTTACCGCTCCTTCCAATGCCAGAAATCCCTCTTCTCCACGCTCTGCAATGATTTCCCGCAGTAACTTGCCGGCTCGTTTTTGAATCAACAAATCAGAATCCGTAAATTCATATCCCAGCACCTTTGCCAAAACCACACCAATCGTACTTTTACCACATCCGGGCATCCCAATCAATATTACATTATCCATACTATTTCCTATCCCTTCCTGCGCACGGAATACCCAAAGCTTCCCAGCTGCGCTCCTGTCTCATAATATGCCCCATGGGAATATGCCAGCGGCTTTGCCTGTGTCAGATGAAAGGTTCCCTTTTCATCCATATAATCATCACTGACCTGTACATTTACCACCTGGGCGAGAAACATATCATGACTTCCCAATGGCAGGATTTCCGTCACCTTGCATTCGATATTTACCGGACTTTCCATGATAATCGGCGGTTTCACCTTTTCTGCTTTCCCTTTGGTCAGCCCAGCCGCCTGAAACTTATCCTCCTCCCGGCCGGAACGGACTCCGCAATAATCTGTCGCTCTGCATAATGCCTCTGTAGTCAGATTCACCACAAATTCACCGGTTTCCTTTATCATTGGATAGGAATAGCGTTCCGGCCGCACGGATATATAAAGCATTGCCGGGTCCGAACAGACCGTCCCGGTCCAGGCAACCGTCAGCACATTATCTCTTCCGGCATTATCACAGCAGGTAACCAGTACTGCCGGTAATGGATACAGCATATTTCCCGGTTTCCAACTCACCTTTCCCATATCTTATCCCTTCTTTCTCTTTTCTTATGTCCTTTACAGGACCCTTGTAAAGAATACTTTGTTCTGACCAGATTGGCAAGTCCAATTCCGAAGGATATGGAAAACAGACACAATTTTTGTTGTAATTATTGTTGGGAAAACATATAATATGATTATCATTTATTGGAGGTAGGATATGGCACCACAATACTTAAATATCGAGGACGTCCCTGAGACATTACATAATAAAGTACATCAAAATCTCGCCTTCCGCACAGGAAGCTTTATCTGGAAGGTACAATTCAATATTCCACTGAACCCTTCCACTGTAAATGCAACGAACATGTATCTGACCAGCGAAGCCGGAGAAATATTGAAAACAAATATCCGGTATGATATCCAGAATAATTTGATTGAAATCGCCCCCTTAGAACCATATGCAGAAGGGCAATCCTATTACCTGAACATCACTACCAAGGTCCGTTCCAAGGGTGGACAAAAGCTGAAAGAACCGGTTAAAATCAAGTTTAACCTATGACTCCAGCCGGTCCTTTACGAATCCCAGGAACATGTCCCACTCATCCGGATGCTCAACATAAAACCGGGGACATTCCTTCCCCGTCACATCATAATGACGGATTACATCCGTTTCCGGGTCCAGATGATAATACCTGCATAACTCGGCAGTCAAAGCAACACACTGATTATAGGTTGCTGTTGAAAACTCCCCGCTCTCGTCCGGATGACAGCATTCAATGGAAATGCTATAGGAATTCGCTTTATTGGATGCATATGCGATTTCATTCAATGGCACGCACTGGATAATTTCCCCATTCAGACCAATTACAAAATGACTGCTTGCAGAGGTAACCGGATTCTCAGCCAGGCTTTCAAAATAATCCCGGTTCGCCTGGGCAGTTGTACCCGGATTTCCGGTATAATGAATTACAATCTTTTGAATCCGGTCAATCTCATCCCCCGGTCTGGAATAATCGTTAATCGTTAAAAATTCTTCCTGTATATTAAAATCCGGAAACTGCTCTGCTGCAGAAACGATTGGTTCCACATACACTCGCGGCATCCATATAGATATCAGCCCATTTCCATCCTTCCCGTCTTCTCCGGCACCCCGTACCAGTATCAATATGATAATTCCTACAAATACTGCCAGTATTCCTCCTAGGACAGGCATTACGCGGCAGAACAGCACAAATTTTCGTGTTTTCTTTTTCTGCATATTCTTTTCTGACATATGGCTTCCTCTTTTTCATTCGTATTTTCCGCTTTTATCCAAATCCGTTTTTTCACAAGCGGTATTTTCATATTGCCTTTTCTGATATTCCAGAATCAGCTTCTGCTTTTCCTGCCGTGACAGCTGCTTGATTGCATATTCCCGTTTCATCGCTTCTTCCCTGGTGCCAAATTCCTCAAAATATACCAGCTTTACCGGCCGTCTGCTAAAGGTGTATTTCGCACCCTTTCCCTGATTGTGCATAGCCAGCCGCCGCTCCAAATCCGTCGTCCACCCTGTATATAGACTTTTATCACTACATTCCAAAATATATGTATAATTCATATCCTCACCCGGCATTCTTTCGATTCCTTTTATTTTATCATACGGTCAGAACGCCTTTGATGCAATAGATACTTTCGCCTTGAGAATATGTACCGGTCAGTAGTACACCGCACGGACGGCTTTCATCCGTGCAGTGTCATTCCTATATACAAAGCAGCCGACGAACTGGTATATTATCCCTCCGGTTCCAAAAATGGTTGTTTACAACCGCAGTACAATGGTGAATAACGACTGCTGATTTGTTAATTCCCTTATAAAATATCTTATTCACCATCTTTTTAAAGGTTACCGAAGGCTAAACGCTTCCTAACCTTCCTCTTATATACGACATTTTTTACACTACCATTAGCTTATAATTATTTTTTTAAGAAACCATTTATTAATTCTGTGTTTTTTCTTACAATCGATTTTGGACATATCACAATATCTCTTGAAGATACCCGTTGCTTATTGTATAATTTTAGGCATATAAGAAATTGTTTTATTTGGACTAATTTTTCTAAGAAAGGATAAGGAGGATACCGAATGCTGGAAAAAGCCATCGCCATTGCCGTTGAAGCCCACAGAGGGCAGATTGACAAAGCAGGGAAGCCTTATATCCTCCATCCCATGCGTGTCATGCTTGCCGGAACCAATGAAGATGAAATGATTTGCGGTATCCTTCATGATGTCATTGAGGATACTCCCGTTTCCATTGAAATGCTTGCAGCGGAAGGCTTTTCCGATACCATTTTAGATGCCTTACAATTCCTGACCCATGACCGCGCGGTTCCTTATCCAGAATATATACAGGCTATGACGCAGAACCCTCTGGCCGTTCAGGTAAAGCTGTATGATCTTCATGACAATCTAAACCGGGACCGGCTGGGCATTCTCACGCTGGAGGATGAACGTCGTATGGAGAAATACAAAAAATCGCAGGAATATTTACTGCGATTTCTTGAACATACAATATAATTTCGTCTTAAGCTTATTATTCTTTTTCAAAACAAGCGTCTACAATGGACTCCGCTTCGGATTTATCATCACATACACAAAGAATAACATAATTTCCCTTGGTTTGAATCAGGGGATTTTCCAGCTTCACGACTTCCGCTGCATTATAACTCTGGAAGGATGCCAATTGAGCTTCTACCCTGGCCTTTATGCCTGCTTCAACTGCAGCAACCTGTTCCGGTGAAGCCGCCTCTAATACTGCGATTTCCTCTGCCGTTGCATTGGTTCCCATATATACCTTACCGGTACTTACCGCCTCTGTAGAAATCCCATACACCGTAAGGGCTTTACTCAAGTCCACCTCACCTAACTGGTCCTTCCAGGTGACTCCGGAATATAAATCATCTGCAAGTCCGGCAGTATCAATGGCCTTTACTTCAGTTCCGCCGCAGCCGGTCAGCAGTACAACGGCGCAGCTCAGAACAGCTATGATTTTCATTAACTTTTTCATGATTTCCCTACTCCTTCCCTTATTATTGTAACTCATATGTATTATTGCGCAGGTAATTCATCCATATATTGCAATATTCAATATTACAGTGAATACCATCTGAGCTTGCATTTTCCGGCAGCGCTCCATTTTCATCTGCCAGGGCAGATGCAACATCCAGATAGATTACATCCTGTTCTTCACAAACCGCCTTAATCATGTCATTAAAGCGATTGACATTATCATTATTATAAATCGGGTCGGTGGCGGACCGGGACGCAGAAATCGGAATGATATTCTCCACATAAATCACTGCATCCGGCTGAAGCTGCCGCACATCCCGAAGCAGCTTTGAATATTGCTCCCGAAATACATCATCATAAGGCCAGCCCAATTCATTCACGCCGAACATGATATAAATCTTCTTAAACTCCTGCTCCTGCAGTGCTTCCATGACAGTCAGGGTCCGTCCATCCTCCATATTTACAATGGTATCGGTATAAATCCGCGAAATACTCAAGCCCTTGGAGCAGTATGCATGAATATTACTCAGGTTTGAATAGAGCATAAAGCCTTCGGTCCGGGAATCCCCGATAAATAAAGCATCTTCAAAATAGGCATCCTCTACCGTTTTCTCTACATGCACATATTCTCTTCTCACATTTACCAGACCAACCCGGGCAATCCCTATGGTATATATGTGAATCGGCTGCCGCTTTAATGCCAGCCCAAATGGCTCCCCGGCTTGTCCTGCCTCCACTCCGGTATCGCTTGCAGACGCCTGCTCCTGCTGCTCTATCTGATTTTGAATCAGCGTAATGGGATTCCAGGATGTATCATCCGCCCAGTATTTAAAATAAAATATAGAAAAGGATGCTAAAAGAAACACTACGATTATAATGGATATGGTTAATATTCTCCGGCGCTTTACCTTTGTTTTATAACTTCTTTTATAATCCAGCGGCATCGTTGCATTTCCTTTCATCATATTCTGACTGAAAATCTCTTTTTCTCATATAAGCGCATATATTATATCATGATTCATTTAAAATAACTATCCCCAATTATTACATATTTATGAAAAATCCGTCGTATTTTTTAGTCGATTTTCCCTTTCACATATGGTATAATTATTTAAAGTATGCAGGCTCTTACAATCCACATACTATTATGAATGAGAATGGAGGTAATAAGATGGAAGCAGCAACAGCACATTTAATTGATTATAAAGGAGAATCCTGTATTGAATTACGGGCAGGCGGTTATCTTGCCCTGATTGCACCTGGGATTGGCAGCAACGTGATTCGTTTGCGGGATGAAGCCAATGATATAGAAATCTTCCGTTTTCATGCGGACACTTCAATAGAGGAGATAAAACAATCCCCTGAAGTCTATGGGCTTCCTTCCCTTTATCTTCCGAACCGGTTAAATGGCGGTAAGTTAAAGACTTCGGATGCCACTTATCAATTACCGGTCAATGAAACTGCATTAGGCAACTTTATCCATGGTTTTCTACATAAGCGTCCTTATTCTGTTGTGGAGGTTCTGACAAAGGAACAGACTGCGGTAGCAAAAACCGAATATTTATATGATGAAACCGATGCGTTCTTTCAGCATCTGCCGATTCCGTTTAAGGCAGAGTTTACCTTTACTCTTTCTGCAGATGGGTTAAGCTACGAATTTACAATGACCAATCTTTCCTCGGTACAGATGCCTTATGGTGTATGTACCCATACCACCATGATGGGGCCTTTTACCTCGGAGGGCAGAGGTGAGGACATGCGGTTGTATGTGCCGATTGGCGAAAAATGGCAGTTAAACGACCGCTGTCTGCCAACGGGGGTTTTCATGCCGCTGGATAATCATGACAAACAATATCTGACCGGTTCCATGGTGCCTGTAAAGCAGATTATCAACAATGATGTATACTATGCGGAAACCGGAGATATCAACGGGGAACCGTTTTATGGAATCGTTGCAACGGACATTGCCTCCAAAAAGGAAATCCGCTATGAGGTCTGCCGGGATTACAAGTTCTGGATTATCTGGAATGACTGGGGCGAGAAAGGATACTTCTGTCCGGAACCAATGTCCTGGATTATTGATGCGCCAAATCTTCCACTGGCTCCGGAGGATACCGGCTATGAAGAGCTGGCGCCTGGAGAAAGCAAGACCGTAACCCAGCATTTTTACACCGTGGTTTCCTAATCCCTGTTCCTTTGCTACACCTTTCATCTGCCATTTCGCTGAAGGGTCTGAAGGATGGATTCTTTTCACTAAATAGTACCGTTAAATGATTGTACAGACTGTATCCGGTAAGCAAGGGCTTCCGCATCAGTCTGTGTAATCATTTTTATATAGCCGTATCCGAATAAAAAGACTTCTTTTTACATCTACTTTTTCTTGTTTTTATCCCCTGAATAATATATAATGGCTTATATGAGGCACATAGGCCAGCTAGAACAAAGGGAGGTACATAGTTACATGAAATTCGGTTATTTTGACGACCAAAACAAAGAATACGTTATCACGAATCCTAAGACTCCATATCCTTGGATTAATTACTTAGGAAACCAGGACTTCTTTTCATTGATTTCGAATACCGCCGGAGGTTACAGTTTTTATAAGGATGCGCGGCTGAGACGAATTACCCGTTATCGTTATAACAATGTTCCGGTAGATATGGGTGGGCGTTATTTCTACATTAATGAAGATGACAATATCTGGTCACCGGGCTGGTCACCGGTAAAGAAAGAGCTTGAATTCTATGAATGCCGTCATGGTATGGGGTACACAGTTATCAGCGGAAAGAGCAACAGTCTGAAAGCGGAAATCACTTTCTTCGTACCAAATAACTATAAAGGCGAAATTCAAAAGGTTACATTAAAAAATGAGGGAACATCTCCAAAGACCTTTAAGCTGTTCTCCTTCCTGGAGTGGTGTTTATGGAATGCGGAAGACGATTCCACGAACTTCCAGAGAAACTTTAATACCGGTGAGGTAGAGGTAGAGGGTTCTACCCTGTTCCATAAGACAGAATACAAGGAGCGTCGGGACCATTTTGCTTTCTATACCGTAAATGCCGATATTGAAGGCTATGACTGTGACCGTGAAAGCTTCATGGGTCTTTACAATGGATTCGAAAATCCACAGGCAGTCCTGGCTGGCAAGGCAAATAATTCCAAGGCAGACGGCTGGTCGCCAATTGCTTCTCACTGCCTGAATATCAGTCTTGCTCCAGGTGAAAGCAAGGATTTTGTATTTATCCTTGGTTATGTAGAGAATCCACAGGAAGAGAAGTTCAATGCGGATGGCACCATGAATAAGTCCAGAGCTTATGCTATGATTGAGCAGTTCAATTCCACAGAAAAGGTTGACGCCGCTCTTGCTGAATTAAAGAAGAGCTGGGCTGACCTGCTTTCAAAATATACCGTTAATACACCAGACGACAAGATGAACCGTATGGTTAATATCTGGAACCAGTATCAATGTATGGTTACATTCAATATGTCACGTTCCGCTTCTTACTTCGAGAGCGGCATCGGACGGGGCATGGGCTTCCGTGATTCCAATCAGGATTTACTTGGCTTTGTACATCAGATTCCGGATCGTGCAAGAGAACGAATCCTGGATTTGGCGGCAACCCAGTTCGAAGACGGCGGCTGCTTCCATCAGTACCAGCCGCTTACTAAGAAGGGGAATGATGCCGTAGGCGGTGATTTCTCTGATGATCCATTATGGATGATTCTTTCTACTGCCGCTTATATCAAGGAAACCGGCGATTATGCAATTCTGGATGAGATGGTTCCGTATCGGAATGATGAAACACTGGCTCAGCCTATGATGCATCATTTACAGCAGTCCTTCTACCGTGTTGTAAACAATGTAGGACCTCACGGACTGCCGCTCAGTATGCGTGCAGACTGGAATGACTGTCTGAATCTTTCCTGCTTCTCGAATACGCCGGGAGAGAGCTTCCAGACATGGACTTCTCCAAAGTACGGAGAGGACAAGTATTCCAAGGTTGCAGAAAGCTTATTTGTAGCAACCCTCTTTACCTATGCAGGTCCGGAGTATGTAGCCCTTTGTAAGTATAAAGGCTTAGATGATGCCGCTGCAAAGGCCCAGGCTGAGATTGATAAGATGAAGAACAACATTGTTGAGCATGGGTATGATGGAGAATGGTTCCTGCGTGCTTATGATGATTTTGGTCATAAGGTTGGTTCCAAGGAAAATGACGAAGGTAAGATTTTCATTGAGCCACAGGGCTTTGCCGTTATGTCAGAAATCGGCAAGGACAAGGGCTATGACCTGAAGACCTTAGAGAGCATTGACAAGTATTTGAACTGCAAGCATGGTCTTGTTTTGAATAATCCGGCATTTACCAAGTATTATATTGAGTTTGGTGAGATATCTACTTACCCTGCCGGTTATAAAGAGAATGCGGGTATCTTCTGCCACAACAATGCATGGATTATCTGTGCAGAGGCGTTTGTTGGACATGGGGACAAGGCATTTGAATACTATTCCAAGATTGCGCCTGCTTATCTGGAGGATATTTCTGATTTACACAGAACAGAGCCTTATGTATATGCACAGATGATTGCCGGTAAGGATGCCGGCCGTTTCGGTGAGGCCAAGAACAGTTGGTTAACCGGTACTGCTGCATGGAACTTTGTTGCTGTTTCCCAGTATATGCTGGGTATTATTCCGGATTATAACGGTCTGAAGGTTGACCCTTCCATTCCATCTGCATGGGACGGCTTTAAGGCAACCCGCCAGTTCCGGAATGCTACCTATAACATTACAATCAGCAATCCATCCCATGTGAGCAAGGGTGTGAAGAGTGTGACCGTTGATGGTAATGCGGTTGAAGGAAATGTACTTCCGGTATTTTCCGATGGAAAAGAGCATGCCGTTGAAGTCGTATTAGGTTAAATAAACTTCATATAACTGCACAGTAAAAGCCCTGCCGTATTTATACGGCAGGGCTTATTTTCTACGTATCTGACACCTTTTGTTCCCAGCTCCGAAGGATGCCTTTATGCCTCCAGGCCAAGTCCCTTCAAATATTCTATCACATCCTCAACCGTGTCAAGCTCGGCTACATCATCAGCCGGAATCTCTACATTAAAAGCATCCTCAATTGCCATTACCAGTTCAAATAAATCCAACGAGTCCGCATCTAAATCATTTTTGAAAGAGGTATCTAATTCTATGTTATTTGCATCGACTCCTAACTGTTCTGAAATAATATCTTTCATCTTATCAAACATAACAATTCTATCTCCTTTTTTACTACAATCTGATTGCTTATCGCTAATACAAAAGTAATATACAACAGTGATATATTGATGTCAACAGTAACATTGGAAATCTCTGTTAAAAATCCATTTTATTGAATTCCTCCAGAGGCATTGGCCGCGCGAAATAAAATCCCTGTGCCACATCACAGTGAGAATTCCTTAAAAAGTCTACATGCTCCGTCGTTTCTACACCCTCTGCGATAATCTGTAATTGCAGTTCCTTTGCCATGGCAATGGTATGGCGGATTACAATCTTCCCCTTTTCCGTTGTCAGGGTATCATCCAAAAATCCCTTATCAATCTTAATCACATCTACCGGTACATTCCGCAGCATGTTTAAAGAGGAATAGCCAGAGCCAAAATCATCTACCTCTAATCGGAAGCCCATGCGCTGTAACCGTTCTAACAGGTAATACAGCTCATTTGAATTTCCAAAAAACATAGTCTCCGTAATCTCTAAGGAAAGGGCGCCAGGCGTCAGCTCATACTTTTGTAACAGATTTTTTAATTTCTGCTCAATCTGATGATTAAAAATATGATACCGGGACACATTAACGGAAACCGGAAATTCACGGCGTCCTTCCTTTCTCCAACCCTGAATCGCCTTACATGCCTCCTCCCACATATATTCATCCAGCTTTATAATAAAGCCGTTCTTCTCAAATAATGGAATAAAATCGTCCGGCTGAATCATTCCCTTCGTGGGATGATTCCATCTTGCCAGAACCTCTGCACCTACAATCTGTCCGTTTTCCAGATTGAACTTCGGCTGAAGATACATCACGAATTGCCCTTCCTTTAATGCCTGCACCATCTCGGATTCTATCTGACTGATTTTCACAATCTCATTCCGGTATTCTTCATCATAAAATGCACAGAATTGCATTACGTTATCTTTTATGCTCTTCTTTGCAAGCGCTGCCCGGTCACACATAAGATTTACCGCCAGGGAGTCATTATCGTCCGGCAGATATACACCATAGGAGGTCTTAATCTCAAAATGAAACTCGTTGGTTTCAATCTTCTTTTTTAATTTCTCAATAAATCTTATGATGTCACCCTTCGTTTCATACATAATACAGATGCAAAATACATCGCTGTGCATGCGGCAATAGGTATTGGGCGGCACCACATTTTCCTTTAAAGCATCTGCCAGCCGGATTAATACCAGGTCTCCCATCCGCATGCCATACAGGTCATTAATCACCTTGAACTTTTCTATATCAAAAACAATCATGGCATGGCGGTGTCCATTATCCCACACTAAAAGCCGGCTTACCTCTTCATTGAAGCGTTCAAAGTTCGGGGAGCCTGTCAGTGTATCAAAATCCCGCTGATATCTTAATGTTGCAGATGAACGTATCTCATCACTGACATCCTTCATGGTGCCAATGACCTTCTGCAGCTCACCGGCTTCATTCCGGTCATACTGCAGGGTAACCTTGTACCAGTTAATCCCGCCTGTTTTCGTTATAAATCGACAGGTAACCGTCCGTTCTCCCTCCCGGTTTGTAAATAAAGTATGGTATAATTCCACATCTTCTTTATAAACAATCCCGGCCGTTTCTTCTTCGCACATAAAATCTTCATTTTTTATCGTCTCAATGCCAAAATTCTCCATCATCAATGGCGAACAGTAATTCTGGCCTGTTATGTAGTTGATTTCAAAGACAATGGTTCGGAGCTGCTTTACTGCTGCCAAATACATCTCTTCCATAAATACATCATTCCCCATAATTTCCACCTTGCCCTTCTTTGTTCATAGTAACAAGACTTTGATATATTTGTCAATCGTTTCCCCGCCTTGACAAAAAAAAATAGTTCCTTTATGATAAATGCAGTAAATTATGACAGGAGTTTTTTTTAATGCCGGTTATGAAACGAAGCCGCCAGCGCGATGCAATCCTTACCTATTTGAATAGCAGAACCGACCATCCTACGGCAGAAATGGTTTTTTCCGCAATACAGAAAACCATGCCAAGCATCAGCCTTGGTACCGTATACCGCAATTTATCCCAGCTTGCAGACCAGGGAATGATTTTACGCATTTCATGTGACGGCAGAACCGACCATTTTGATGCCACGACCCAGCCGCACCCGCATTTTTACTGTAAGCACTGCGGTTGTGTACAGGACCTTCCCGATTCTTTTTCCTTTGAAGCGCCGGATATGATTTCCTCTGAATTCAAAGGGCAGATTTCCGGCTGCAGCGTTATGTATCATGGCATCTGCGAAGCCTGTCTGCAGTCTGAGCATACCGTCGCTGGTATCGACGCAAAAGAACATGCCGTCTGAGAGACAGCTCCCGACAGTGGTGCAAAGAAACATGCCGTTTAAGAAAAGGGTATCCGATTCGATAAAATCCTTTATCGAATCAGACACCCTCTTTTATTGAATTTTGACTATAATCGGTTACTCTACCTGTAAGACCTCCATCGGATTAATGGAAGCTCCATCCTTTCCCATAGCAAAGTACAGATGCGCGCCTTCCTTTTTATAATAGGCAGTAGGCTCTGCAACGATTCCCAGAACCGTATCCTTCCATACCTCATCTCCTACGGCCACTTTTACGTCCTGCAGTTGTCCATAGACCGCCGTATATCCATCTCCCAAATCAACTGTCACCGTCGTACCGTATTCCTTTGTTTCCTCTACTGCTGTCACCTGTCCATGCCAGATTGACACTACATTGGTGCCTGCCGGCGCCTGTAACAGCATACCCGGATTGCAGCGATAAGTGCCTAGCGTCCGGAAATAAACGGTCGTGTCCATGCTATATGGTAAAATCGTATTCCCCAATACCGGCATGGTCACTTCTTCCATTCCGGAAAAGGTAAGTCCCTCCAACGGTGCATATGCCAATGTCTCATTTGACATCACTTCCTCTGCGCCCTCTTCTTCGTTCGGTTCCTCTGTATCCTGCTCCGGTACAAGACTGGCTGCTACTGCATCCTCGTTTGCTTCTGCTACATCATCATTTCTCCACATATCCATCGGTACATCCATGTCGCCATCCGGAACGGCTTCCGAAAGCTCTTCCGTTACTTCGGCACCTGCATCAGCAATATCATTCTCAAGTGGCTCATTGAGATTTATTTCCTGGTTTTGCTGCTGCTCTTCTTTATTTGTATTCACGTTGTATACAGCCAGCGCCGCCACCAGAGCGACAACACCGACACCGAAGGATAAGTAGAATCCATTCGCTTTTAAAAATTCTGCTACGGATTTTTTCATTTTCATCACCTCTGCTACTATTGTTGCCTGAGGTGATGAAATTATTCACCGGATTCATAAGAAATTAAAAAATCATAAAAAAATTCACTGCTTACATTTCCATATCCATCTCTTGCCGTTACCAACAGCATATAGGTATCTGCTCCGCCTTCTTTTACCCAGGATACATGTACCTGGTCAACGCCGCTATAGTTATCCTCCACCTTGATTGCTTCCTGTAGCTGCTCCTCTAAATCCTCATCCGAAACAGCCGTAAATGCTTTCTGCGCCGGCTCATGGATAACTGGCGGTTCCCGGTCCAGCAGAACAGTTACCGCCACCGGCTTTGAACGGTTCCCGGCAGAATCTACTGCACGGACTACGATGGAAAACTGTCCGGAGCCTTGTTCTGACAGATTGCTTAAATCCATATCGAGACAATCTGCCTCCAGCTCTTCTCCCATATCAACAGCCGTCACATATTGCTGAATTCTTGTGATACAATTCGCCTCTGCTGCCTCTGCCCGGTTCAGGGTAATCCTATCCGCTTCCAGCTTAAGCTCCGGCGGTATCGTATCTACTACCCGAATCACACCTGCAACAGTATCTGTTTTTCCACGCTTACCCTGAACGTGATAGGTAACGGGATAATCCCCTACAGTCATCGCGTCTACCAGTCCTTCTGTTATAATCTGACTGGTAATGTCAGTCCCGTCTCCATCCAGAGCAAGAACACCACAAGCAGACTGATAGGTACAGCCTCGCTCGATTACTCTTGTCCCACCACCCAAAATCCTTGGTTTACCCTCGTTCCACGGATTCTCTGTATCCGGGTCTGTCGGGTCCCAGACCGAACGCTCATCTTTTACATCCAGGACTTCCGCAGACGGCTTCCCCAGGGGACCGGCATATTCATTATCATAAATCGTAACAATGGTTCCGGCTGGACAATTATCATAAATCCACTTTGCATCGGACACAGACAATCGGACACAGCCCAGGGATGCTGCCTCCCCCAGCTTATTATATTCTTCGGTTTCTAAGTCGTCCTTGTTCATGGAATAGTAGGGAACGGAATGGAACATAATCGGTCCGCTAATCCGATAGGCATACTGCCCATATACATTCCCTACCAAGGCACACCAGGGATGCCGGTCCGAGGTCTGAAACGTCCCTAGGGGCGTCCCATCATCCTCCCCCACGGAGCATATCATGGCTTTTATCGGAACGGTATAATATCCTTTCGAATCCAAGCCATATATTGTTACGGTATTCCGCAGACGGTTTACCTTAATATAATAGGGACAGCCATTATCGGAAGGAGCTTCTGAATAGTCCTCCAAATCAACCAGCCGTCTTCCATCTCCCCCCGCTATATCACTGTCAACGATTTCGTTAGTCTGATTAATGGATATCTCATCCACAGACTGTGTGGGCATCCGACTATCCATGTTGCTATCATAAGGAGCAACGGTCCCTTTCCGCTGTTCCAGTCCCCACAAAACTCCAAATCCGCTTAAGGTAAGTATTGATAGGAGAATTAATGTAAGACCTATTTTCTTCTGTATCTTCATATTCTGCATTTCCCATCCTATTATGCATTCTGACTTGCTTAAAGAAAAACTATTTTTCACATATCGTTACAATGATACACCATTTTCCCTGTCTAAGTAAACCCCTAATTCACTGATTTTTCTGACAATTGTATGCCGGAATAAAAATACGAAAGTATTTCCTCATATGTCTTTCCCTCTTTTGCCATAATTCCCGCCCCATAGAGGCTCAGCCCCAGTCCATGTCCTGTACCAAGACTTACAATCCGGAATTCCGTTCCCATATCTTCAATATAAAAATTCAGCGAACTTATCTGAAACCGTTCCCGGGCTTCTTCACCTGTCAGTGTTTCCCCATTGCAGTTTATTGTTTTTACATATCCATGCTCTGTGCTTTCTGTTACATACAGCTCCTGTACCGCATCCTTGGATATGGTAATGATATTCATATAATCCCTGGATTCTACATCATGACTGCTTACAACAGCCGTCAGATAGGGAACCGCTTCCCCAAGCAGCTCCTCTGCACTGACGGTACTTCCCACGCTGGCCTTATGATATAAGGCATCAATGTATTCCCCGTCATATTGAATCGTAATACCGGCCGTTTCCAGAATCGCCTGCTCCACGACCTTCCTATATGCTTCATAGTTCCGTTCTCCCCAGGCTTCGCTTATTTCCTCTTCCGGAAGGTATCTCATCTCCAAATCTCCTTCGTCGATATTTCCATTCCCCTCCATCTTTTTATAAATGTTGGTCCGCTCAATCACCGCCAGCGCCTTCCATGCTTCCAGATTATCCGAGCCTTCCATATCTGCCGGCAGGATTCCTGCCAGATAAGCTTCTACATCCATAACGACATACTGCCCGTCCAATTCCAGCGATACCGTTTTCCCTGTATTCAATTCTTCTACAGAGGTAACTGCCATGCCTATCGTTCCGGTTAATGCCATGGTGCCAAGATAAGGAATCATGACCATTAATACCAGCATGGCAAATATCATTGTTATTTTTTCCCGCATGGTTTCACCCCCTGTTTCTAATTTATTCCGGAGGAATCCTTCATATTCCTAACGCAAGAAAATCCCCTTAAAAAGGGGATTTTCTCCATTCACCTGATTTTATTATTTTGTATTCTTCGGAAGCTTTACCGTTACCTTTTCCAGCTTCCAGATGTCATCCACATATTCCTGAATGGTACGGTCCGAAGAGAACTTACCGGAGCATGCCGTATTCAGCATAGCGGACTTTGCCCAGCCCTTCTCATCACGATATGCCGCATCCACCTTCTTATGGGCCTCTGCATAGGAATCAAAGTCCTTCAAGGTAAAGTATACATCTTCCTTGGTCAGAGAATCATATAATTCCCGGAACAAATCCGGGTCGTCCTTTGCGTAGAAGCCGTTAATCAGCTGGGTCAATACGGTACGGACTGCCTGGTTATTATTATAAATATCCCAAGGGTTATAGCCGCCTTCCCGCTCATACTTCATAACCTCATCTGCTGACATACCGAAGATAAATGCATTTTCCATGCCTACCTCTTCTACAATCTCCACATTGGCGCCATCCATAGTTCCCAAGGTCAATGCACCGTTCAGCATAAACTTCATATTACCGGTACCGGAAGCCTCGCGGGAAGCAGTGGAAATCTGCTCACTCACATCTGCTGCCGCAAAGATAATCTCTGCATTGGATACCCGATAATTCTCAATAAATACAACCTTAATCTTGCCCTTGATGGATTCATCATTGTTGATTACATCTGCTACCGCATTAATCAGCTTGATGGTCAGCTTTGCACGCTTGTAGCCGGCTGCCGCCTTTGCACCGAAGATAAAGGTTCTCGGAACCATATCCATGCCCGGATTCGTCTTTAATTCATTGTATAAGTGCATCACATGCAGAATATTCAAAAGCTGCCTCTTATATTCATGGAGACGCTTTACCTGTACGTCAAAAATAGAACGAGGGTCTACATCAACACCATTATGCTCCTTAATATAATTCGCCAGACGAATCTTATTCTGATACTTGATGTTCATAAACTCCTGCTGGCACTTCGGATCATCTACGTACAGCTTCAGCTTGCTAATCTGGCTCAGGTCTGTAATCCATTCATCCCCAATCTTATCCGTTACCCATTCTGCAAGCAATGGATTGCCGTGTAACAGGAATCTCCGCTGGGTAATACCATTGGTCTTATTATTAAACTGCTCCGGACGCATTTCATAAAAGTCCTTCAGCTCTCTCTTCTTCAAAATCTCTGTATGAAGCTGTGCAACACCATTCACAGAATAAGAGCCTGCAATGGCAAGATGTGCCATCTTTACCTGTCCGTCATAGAGGATTGCCATATTCTTAATCTTAGACTGGTCACCCGGATACTTTTTCTCAATCTCAGATACAAACCGTCTGTTAATCTCTTCAATAATCTGATATACACGAGGAAGCAGTCTTGAGAACAGCTCAATCGGCCACTTTTCCAGTGCCTCTGCCATAATGGTATGGTTGGTATATGCACAGGTATGGGTAGTAATCTCCCATGCATCATCCCATTCCAAGCCTTCCTCATCCATTAAGATTCGCATTAATTCCGCCACCGTTACTGTCGGATGGGTATCATTTAACTGGAAGGTCAGCTTCTTCGGAATATCCTTTAAGTCACTGTTATTTTCCTTGAACTTCCTAATTGCAGTCTGAATGGAAGCGGAAATAAAGAAATACTGCTGCTTTAAGCGCAATTCCTTACCGGCATAGTGGTTATCGTTCGGATATAATACCTCAACAATCGTTCTTGCCAGATTCTGCTGCTCAACTGCCTGCTGATATTCACCCTTATCAAAGGAATCCAGATTGAAGTCCTGAATGGCTTCTGCATCCCAGATTCTTAAAGTATTTACTACATTATTGCCATAACCGATTACCGGCAGGTCGTATGGAACTGCACGAATTGCCTGATAACCGTCCTGCACAAAGAAATTCCGGCCATCCCGGTTCTCTACCCGGACATATCCGCCGAACTTTACTTCACAGGCATATTCTGCACGGCGTACTTCAAATGGATTGCCATCCCGTAACCAGTCATCCGGACGCTCTACCTGATAGCCATCCTCAATCGCCTGCTTGAACATACCATAACGGTAGCGGATGCCACAGCCGTATGCCGGATATCCCAGGGTTGCAAGGGAATCCAGGAAACAGGCTGCCAGCCGTCCCAGACCACCATTACCAAGAGCTGCATCCGGCTCCTGATCTTCAATGGCATTAATATCAAAGCCCAGCTCGTCCAAGGCTTCCTTAATCGCATTATAATAGGTCAGATTTATCAGGTTATTTCCCAAAGCCCGTCCCATTAAGAACTCCATGGATAAATAATACACGGTCTTTACATTCTGCTTTTCATATTCCTTGTGGGTTGCAATCCAGCGGTCAATAATATCATCCTTAACTGCATATGCTACAGCCTGAAATACCTGCTGCTGGGTAGCTTCATCGATAGTCTTGCGATAAAGCGTTTTTACATTATTTATGACTTCCTTCTTGAAGCCTTCTTTGTCGAAATCAATCTTCTTCTTCATTCCCCTAACTGCCTCCTTAGCATAATTCCTTATCTATTTGCAAAGCACAATATATTTTAGCAGAAACAAAAGGATTCTACAAGACCTAATTACTGCTCTTTTTCCTGCTAAATCTATAGTTTAACCATAATTACAATCCATTTATTTCATAATGACGCTTTGATAACTGTTGTATTTTCTGATGTCTTAGCTACAATATTAAAATATGGCATGATATTTGCTTTCTAAATTAAAAGCTGCTTGGTGTGTAGCGTACAGTTGGTAATACTTGTAAAGGGAGACTTATTCCATGCCTCTCTTTATTTTTGAATTATATTTAGCACATTCTAATTCCATTCTCTTAAAATTCAAACACTGCTTTTTAGCAGCAAATTCTTCCCCTGAAACATATTTTTTGTAAAGAACATTTGCAGTATTAGCCAACTCGCTGATATGTCCATTGCACCAATCCAATTCCTTGATAAGAAGCTCCTTCTTCCTTCTTGTATCCATATTATCATACTTACAGATTTTCTATCAATCCGCTGTATCTGTGCAGATAGCGTAAATTTACTGTAGGAATTAAATAGACAGAGCTGCCCCGGTTCTGTT
>JAMOZY010000037.1 GCA_023667695.1 Clostridium sp.
TAAATTATTGTTTATCTTGGATAAATATATATTATAGTAGAAAGGATGATTTTATGAAAGATAAGCCTATCTTAGCTATTTGTTACGATTTTGACAAAACATTATCACCAGACGATATGCAAGCTCAGGGATATATACAGTCAATCAATTATGAAGTGGCTGACTTTTGGAAAGAATCTAATCAATTGGCAGTAAGTAATGACATGGATCAAAATTTAGCATATATGTATATGATGTCAAATAAGTCAAGAGGAAAAGTTCTTTTTACCAAAGAGACATTACATAATGATGGGGCAAAAGTGAAATTGTTTCCGGGGGTAAGTACATGGTTTGATAGAATAAATCAGTATGGTGAAAAAAATGGAGTTTTGGTTGAGCATTATATAATTTCCTCTGGGTTAAAAGAAATGATAGAAGGAACTGAGGTGGCTAATAAATTTAAGAAGATATATGCAAGTTCTTTTTATTTTGATGAGACTGGTGTCGCAGTTTGGCCTGCTCAGGTGGTTAATTATACAAATAAAACACAGTTTTTATTTAGGATTGAAAAAGGTGTTTTAGACGTTAATGATCAAAATGTTAATGCATATTTTGAACCGAATCAATACAGAGTACCATTTAGAAATATGGTTTACATTGGAGATAGCGATACTGATATACCTTGCATGAAATTGGTTAATATAAATGGAGGACATTCTATAGGAGTATATAACTCAAATACGAAGGATAAGTCAAAAGTATTTAGAATGTTAGAGGAGAATAGAATAAGATACTTTGTTCCCGCAGATTACACAGAAAATTCAAAACTGGAAATTTTATTAAAGCAAATTATTGATCGTACAGTTTCAAATGAAATACTTGAGGATGTACATTTTAATTGTGTTTATGAAAAAGAAGAAGAAACAAAAAATCAAAGTGAAGAAGAGTTACAGAAAGAGAATTTAATTAATCAGCTTGAAGATAGTACTAGTTTTGCAAATACACATGCGATTATAGCTCAATTAAATAAGATTGAATGCTGGTCGGTAAATCAAAAGAGAAAGTTGATTAGAATTGCATTAAAAAATGGACAAGTTAGATATATTTTGCAAGATAGTGATGTGAAAAATTTTTATGAGAAAATATGTGAAGAAATTGATGAAAAAGAAGTGGATAAAATGAAGAAATTGTTGAAAGATTAGTAGGGGTGATGTATATGTCTTCAAACTACACAGAAGCAGATTATGAAAAATCAGTCATAGAACTATTCCAAGATATGAATTACGACCATATCTACGGTCCGGACATAGAACGAAATTTCAAAAGCCCACTCTATGACGAAATACTGGAGGATAGCCTGTACCGGATTAATAAGACAGTACCTCATGAAGCAATCAGGGAAGCTTTATTTAAGTTACGCAATTTTGAGAATGGCGAACTTGTTCAAAAGAATGCTGTTTTTATGGATTATCTGCAAAATGGTGTATCAGTACGTTATCTGGAGGAAGGAGAAGAACGTTCTGCTATTATTTATCTTGTTGATTATAGGAACGTAGATAATAACTCTTTTATTGTTGCAAATCAATGGACATATATTGAAAATAGCAAGAAGCGTCCGGACATTCTCTTGTTTTTGAATGGACTTCCAATAGTTTTAATTGAATTAAAATCTCCTTCCAGAGAGGAGACAGATGCATCGGAAGCGTATACACAGATTAGAAATTATATGCATGAGATTCCATCCATGTTTATTTATAATGCTATTTGTGTTATGAGTGATCAGTTAACATCTAAGGCAGGTACGATTACTTCAGGGGAAGATCGTTTTATGGAATGAAAAACAGTAGATGGCAGTTATGAAAATACTCAGCATGCACAGTTTGATACATTTTTTGAGGGTGTATTTGAGAAAGAAAGATTATTGGATATAATCAAGAACTTTATTTGTTTTTCAAGCGATGGATTCAGCGATATAAAGATATTAGCTGGATATCATCAATATTTTGCGGTAAAGAAAGCAATTGAATCAACAAAACATGCCACGATTACCGATGGAAAGGGCGGTGTTTTTTGGCATACGCAAGGTTCGGGAAAATCATTATCTATGGTATTTTATGCTCATTTATTACAGGAAGCATTGGAAAGCCCAACTATTGTAGTGCTTACGGATAGAAATGATTTAGATGACCAGTTATATGGGCAATTCATGAAATGTAAGGATTTCTTACGTCAGGAGCCAATACAGGCAGAGAGTAGGGCGCATTTGAAATCTTTGTTGGATGGTAGAAAGGCAAATGGAATTATTTTTACTACAATGCAGAAATTTGAAGAATCATTAGAGCCATTATCAGAACGAAGAAATATTATTGTAATAGCAGATGAAGCGCATAGAGGGCAATATGGATTAAGTGAAAAAATTAAAATGGTGAAGAATGAAGATGGTGAAGAAGAAGCCCAAAAGGTAATTGGAACAGCGAGAATTATTCGTAATTGTTTGCCAAATGCAACATTTATTGGTTTTACAGGGACGCCTATTTCGACTAAGGACAGGAGTACAAGAGAAGTATTCGGTGATTACATAGATGTATATGATATGACCCAAGCGGTAGAGGATGGAGCTACCAGACCTGTTTATTATGAGAGTCGTGTTGTAAAATTGCAGCTCGACCAGAAGATACTCAAGCTCATTGATGCAGAGTATGATTTGATGGCAGAAAATGCAGATGCAGGAGTGATTGAAAAAAGCAAACATGACCTTGGAAGAATGGAAGCAATCCTTGGTGCTGATACCACAATCAATTCATTGGTAAATGATATTTTGAATCATTATGAAAATTATCGTGCAAATCAATTGACTGGTAAAGCAATGATTGTTGCATATTCTCGAACAATTGCATTGAAGATATATTGGAAGATTTTAGAAGTGCATCCGGATTGGACAGAGAAGATAGCAGTAGTTATGACATCAAGAAATAGTGATCCGGAAGATTGGCGTAAGATTATTGGTAACAAGGCTCATAAAAATGAACTGGCAAAAAAGTTCAAAGATAATAATAGCGAACTGAAAATTGCAATTGTTGTAGATATGTGGCTGACCGGTTTCGATGTTCCTTCTCTTGCTACCATGTATGTGTACAAACCAATGAATGGGCATAATCTGATGCAGGCAATTGCAAGAGTGAATCGGGTGTTTGAAGATAAAGAAGGCGGTCTTGTAGTTGATTATGTAGGGATTGCCTCTGCATTAAAGCGGGCTATGAACGATTATACAACTCGTGATAAGAAAAATTACGGAGATACGGATATATGTAAAGCTGCGTACCCGAAATTTTTGGAGAAGTTATCTGTTTGTAGAGATTTGTTCTATGGATATGATTATGTTTCATTTGAAAATGGGACAAATTTGGAACGGGCTAAAACGATAAGTGGGGCTGTGAACTTTATTATTTCTCCAAGTAAAGCAAAGGAAAAGGAAGACTTTGTGAAAGAAGCATTGATGTTACATCAAGCTTTATCTCTTTGTTCTTCGTTGGTAGAGGAACCGCTCCGATTTGAAGCAGCATTCTTTGAATCTGTGCGAGTGCTGGTAATGCGTTTGGATAATCAGGGAAATGGAAACAAGATTTCTCTTCCAGAAATGAATGCTAGGATAAATGAGTTGCTCAAACACAGTATAAAAAGTGATGGTGTAATCAATTTATTCTCAGATGTAAAAGAAGAGTTTTCACTGTTTGATCCTAAATTTTTGGGAGAAGTATCCAGAATGAAAGAAAAGAATCTTGCAGTTGAATTGTTGAAAAAATTGATTGCGGAGCAAATTCATGTATACAGAAGAACGAATGTAGTTAAGTCGGAAAAATTTTCGGAAATTATTCAAAGAACGATGAATTCTTATTTGAACGGTATGATTACAAACGAAGAAGTTATTCAGGAACTGTTACGTTTGGCAAATGAAATTGCAAGAGCGAAAGAGGAAGGCAACAAGTTAGGATTAACAGATGAAGAAATGGCTTTTTATGATGCACTTACAAAGCCGGAAGCAATTAAAGATTTTTATGAGAATGAGGCATTGATTGCCTTGACGAAGGAACTCACGGAAACATTAAGAAAGAATCGTACTATTGACTGGCAGAAGAAAGAGTCTGCGCGTGCTAAAATGCGTATGATGATTAAAAAGCTTTTAAAACTTTATGATTATCCGCCTGCAGGAAGGGAAGATGCACTTAAAACTGTGATGGAGCAATGCGAGTTGTGGGCAGATAATGATGATTTTGGAAGAGGCGGAGAAGGTGCTGTATCGTTTCAGACATCAATTAAATATGATGTAGAATCGATAGAGACTAAAATGGTGGCAGAGAAGAAAGAGAATTATTCTGACTGAATATTGTTGAACAATTATATATGGCTACTAATTATGATAAAACTCCTGAGTTTCAAATTGTTATGTGGATTTATTATATATCCAAAAGGAAAAAATGAAGCATTTTCTTATGGACTTATTGTAATGTATTTGTAAAAATATTTGATTATTTATACCTAGGAATTATACCCATGTTACACTGGGAGCTATACTTCCCATTGCTGGCAGAGCAGGAGTATCGTTCCTATCAGATGCTTTGGCAGTATGAAAAGCTCCGTAAGGAATTTGAAAACTGTGCCAGGAAGCATTTAAATGATTCCAATCTTGCATTTCGGCTTTACCGGAAAAATCAGTCTCTGGAAGAGTTCCGGGGACAATTACGGGAAATCCTCTCTCCCGTCTATGAATCAGCGAAAAACAGTGGTTTTGGAAGTTGGGTATACAAGGATGAATCAGACCATAGCATATTACAATAAAAATGCAAAAGCCTTCTGTGACAGCACCTTTCATGCGGATATGAGTATCTGCCGGAACCGGTTTCTCCATTTTCTACCGAAGGACAAGAACATCACGATTCTGGATGCCGGCTGCGGAAGCGGACGGGACAGCCGTTACTTTTTGGAGCGGGGTTTCTCCGTTGAGGCAATGGACGCTTCCGAGAAGATTTGTGAAATTGCAACACAGAATATCGGTCAGAAGGTGCAATGTATGCGTTTTCAGGATATTACATACATAGAACGATTTGACGGAATCTGGGCATGTGCCTCTCTGCTGCATGTCAGCCGGGCAGAATTGCCCGCCGTCCTTCACCGCCTATATCAGGCATTACAATCCCAGGGAATCTTATATGCTTCATTCAAATACGGAGCTTCGGAGACGGTCAGAGGGGAAAGGCAGTTCAGTGACCTTCAGGAGGACAGCGGACGGGAGTTACTTGTATCCGCAGGCTTTTCTGTACTGGAATGCTTTGTTACCATGGATGTACGAGCAGAAAGAAAGGGTGAAAAATGGCTGAATATCATTGGGAAGAAGCCGGGATAAATGGTATGACGGCAGCCTCATGCCACAGGAAGGAAATAAATAATAAATAAAAACCCCCGCACTGGTATGGATTTCAGTTCTTCTTTGTGTTAAAATAAGCTTATATTACTATGAAGACAGGAGAGGTCAGCTTTGGAAATAAAGGATTATAAGATGATTCTGGATTCCATGCAGTTAACGGGCGTCTATGTGATTCGGGAAGACGATCATCAAATCTTGTACTTTAATAAGCGTATGAAGGAGATAGCACCAGGCATTGAAACAGGAATCGTGTGTCATGAGCTGTGGCCGGGGTCCTGCGCCAACTGTCCATTGCTCCATATCGGGGACCGGAAGCAGAACCGTTCCATTGGTTTTGATGCGCCCTTTGGCAAGATGGTGGATATTTCAGCCAACCGGATTCAGTGGGGAGAAGAAGAGATTCCTTCCTTTGTACTTGCGATTTCCCCTCATGCAGAGACCCTGAGCTATACCTACGACCGAATTCTGAGAGGGAACCTGACGACAGACCGGTTTGAGATTATCAAGTCTTTTCCGGCGGAAGAAGCAGATTTGATTCAGGACCATATCCCTTTAAGTGAATGGCTGAAGCAGTTTATAGAGAAGGGCTATGTCTATCATGATGATATAGAGCGGTTTCAGGATTTTATCCGTCTGGAATATCTCAGGGAAGCGTTAAAAAATGGAAAGGAAAAGCTGGTATGTATCTATCGGCGCCGGGTGGCAAAGGGATACCGCTGGTACACCTTAGAGGTAGTTCCGGACCCTGACTATTCACAGCAGGACCAGGTGGTTATGCTCTATGTAAAGGATATGCATGATATATATCGGGAAAGCCTGGAGCTGGAGGAAATCAACATTCAGAACCAGGAAATCATTAATTCCCTGGGTGAGCAGAACTTTGGCGTTTATGTGGTGAATCTGAAAAGCGGTATGTCGAATGCGGTACGAGTGACGGATGATTTGAAGGAGCTTGTCCGACAGGGGATTCTGGAGTGGGATGTTCTGCTTAGAGAGGTGGTAGAACGGTATTTACACCCGGAGTACAAGGACAGGATATTAAGTACCTTTTCCCTGGAATCCTTGCGGAAATCCAAAGAAGAAGGCAGGGATAAGCTGGAGGTTCTTTGTCTGAGAAAGCATCAGGGAGAATTCCGGTATGTTTCTGCAGCAGCGTATTTCAATAATGAGAGCAATCGGGAAAGTCCATATGTGATTCTTGCTCTTCAGGATGTAGATGAGCAGACCCGGCAGGAGATTAAGCGGAGCCGGGACGATTTGCGAATGGCGGCGATTATAAAGTCCAGATATAATATTATGGATACCGTGGATTTGGATACTGGTATGTTTGAGCGGCTTTATCTGCACGAAGCAGATGAAGCCCGGCGGGTTCAGACCGGAAGCTATGAGGCTTACATACAAAAAACAGTTACGGAAGAAGTGTTTGAGGAAGACCGGACGGAATTCCTGCGGGTGCGTTCGTTGGAGAATTTACGGAATATGGCAAGGGATGTGGAGGATTTTTCGGAAATATCCTGCCGGTACCGCATTAAGGGACCGCCTGTATCCTGGATTAAGGACCATGCCTTTTTCGTTCGTTATGACAAAACCGTTATGGTTAATATCTTAGGCAGGGACATTACCTTTGAGAAGCTGAGAGAGTCCGCAGACCAGAAGCTGAAGCGGGAACGGGCATTGATTATTAATTCTCTGAGTGATATGTTTTTTGCCACCTATTTTGTGGATTTGGATAAGAACATATTCCGCATGGTCACGCAGATGGAAGCAGTCGGTGAGATTCTTGGAGAAATCCTTGGCAGCGAGATGAACTATCGGGAAGGGATTCGGGCCTATGCGCAGCGGTTTGTACATCCGGATGACAGAGAGGAATATCTGAAGCACATGGATTATGACAACCTTCTGGTCAACCTGAGTGAGGAGCATCCGATGGTTGCGGTTGAATATCAGCGGATTAAGTCAGAAGCAGATGATAGCTTCCAGAATGATGGATGGATACGGGCGACAATTATTTTGGCAGAAGCCGCAGACGGTAGACCGCGGAAAGCGATATATGTTGCTCAGGATATAACAGAGAGTAAGGAGAAGGAGGAAGCGGAACGTCGGATTTTGAAGGAGGCGTATGATTCAGCCACCTATGCCAATGCGGCGAAGAGTGAATTCCTTTCCCGGATGAGCCATGATATCCGGACGCCGATGAATGCTATTATTGGTATGACGGCAATTGCCAGCTCCCACTTAGATGATGTTGACCGGGTAGAGGATTGTCTGAATAAGATTACGG
This sequence comes from Clostridium sp., assembly GCA_023667695.1. Classification (GTDB taxonomy): domain Bacteria; phylum Bacillota; class Clostridia; order Lachnospirales; family Lachnospiraceae; genus CAG-632. The sequence goes on from JAMOZY010000037.1 coordinate 7,683, forward strand.
TTTCCAGCAAGCACCTGTTGTCGTTGATTAATGAAGTGCTGGATATGAGCCGGATTGAGTCCGGTAAGATTGATTTGACGGAAGAGGAGTTTAATCTCTCTGATTTGATACAGAATCTGATTACCATGATTCGTCCGTCCGTACAGGCGAAGGAGCATAAGCTGGACCTTCGTATTATGAAGGTGGAGCATGAGGATTTGATTGGTGATACTCTGCGGCTGCAGCAGGTCTTTACGAATATTCTTGGAAATGCCGTGAAGTATACGCCAAAGGGCGGTAAGCTGGAGCTGTTGATTAAGGAAAAGCCATCGAAGGTATTTGGCTATGCCTGCTTTGAATTCGTATTTCGGGATAATGGAATCGGGATGTCGGAGGACTTCCTTAAGAAGATATATGAACCATTCAGCCGGGCGGAGGATTCCCGTATCAGCAAGATTGAAGGAACCGGTCTGGGAATGACCATTGCCATGAACATCATTCATATGATGAATGGCAATATCAGTGTGGAGAGCCGATTGGGCGAGGGTTCGAAGTTTACGGTAACCGTCTATCTGAAGCGGCAGCAGACCTCCATGCTGGATACGAAGCGGCTTGCGAATCTTCCGGTTCTGGTGGTGGATGATGACAGGAAAGCCTGTGAGACCACTTGTGCAGTTCTGGAGGAGATTGGCATGAAGAGCGAGTTTGTCACTTGCGGGGAAGATGCCGTAAGCCGGGCAAAGGAAGCCCATGAGAGCGCTAAAGACTTTTTTGCGGTCATTCTGGACTTACAGATGCCGGAAATGGATGGCATCCAGACCGCCAGAGCGATTCGCAGAGAGGTAGGACTGGAGATTCCGATTATCATTTTATCCGCCTATGATTGGAGTGATGTGGAAGCAGAAGCCCGACAGGCGGGAGTGGATGGCTTTTTATCGAAGCCGCCATTTAAGTCGAAGCTGGTTTATTTATTCAAGAAGTTCCTGGGTGAGGAAAGCCGGAGTGAAGAGCCGGAAGCCATTCCGGTTACGGAAGGAGCATTTCAGGGTAAACGGATTCTTCTGGTGGAGGATAATGAGCTGAACCGGGAGATTGCGGAAGAGGTAATCGGAAGCACCGGAGTTATGATTGAAAGCGTTTCTGACGGCGAGCAGGCGGTAGAGCGATTCATGGCGACAGAGCCGGGGTACTATGATTTGATTTTTATGGATATTCAGATGCCGGTGATGAACGGATATGAAGCGGCAGCCTCGATTCGGATGATGGAACGGCCGGATGCTGAGACCATCCCAATCATTGCCATGACGGCAAATGCATTTGCAGAGGATGTAATTGCCAGCCGGCAGGCAGGGATGAATGAGCATATAAGCAAACCATTGAATATGGAGCAGTTAGTGGAATGCATGAAGTCCTGGATTGGAAAATCCGACCCGGCAGGTTAGAGCAGATTATGATTCATTCCCAATGGAAATGGAGCATAGGGATATATGGAAGGAGGATGTTTAAGAATGGAAAGCAGTAAAAAGAAAGTAGTAACCAAGGTAATTATAAAAAATATCCTTGCATGGGTATGTACCTTGTGTATGGTATTTTGTGTGATACCGTCGAATGCCAGAGCAGATGGTGAGATTGATGGTGAAACGACGGGTACTGAGACAGATACAAAGGATGATGAAACTGAGACTGTTGGAACGGTATCCATCACCTTGAATCTGGATGACAGCACATGGGCAGGGCAGACAGTTACCTTAGGAAAGAGTGAGGGAAGCCTGTCTTGTGAATATAAGGATGGTGTCTATGTGGCGGCATCTGTACCGTTGAATGAAGCAGTTCAGGTGCAGGTGAATGGCAAGGATACCGGAGTAAGTGCCACGCTTACGACAGAGCAGCAGACCGCTACACAGACAATTAATTATTACAGTGTTTCTTTCAAGGATGCAGATGGAACCGATTTTGGAGACTCACAGATTGTTCTTTCCGGCAGTCAGGCAAGCCGGCCGGATACTTCACCAGAAAAGGAAGATGTTGTATTTGATCAGTGGGTAACGACACAGGATGGTGGAGATGTATTTGATTTTACTTCTGCTATCACAGCCACGACGGTTTTATATCCGTCCTGGAAGCTGGCAGAGGTACCGGGTCATGACCATGAATGGGATGAAGAATGGAGCAGTAACGAAGCTGCTCACTGGCATGAGTGTGTGCTGGAGGATTGTCCGATTGAATGGAATGCAGATACGATAGAGGCGGCAGATGGTTATGCCCTTCATGATTTTGAAGTGATTACAGCGGAAGCTACAAAGGCACCGACCTGTACGGAAGCAGGCTGGGAAGTGTTGAGCTGTAAGGAGTGTGGCTATAGAACCGGCAAATCGGTAGATGCTCTGGGACATGACTTTGATACCGAAGTATGGGAGTCAGACGATATTTATCACTGGCACGCATGTAAGAATGAGAACTGTGATGAAAGGGCGGCTGTAGCAGAGCATAGGGAAAATCGGGGTATTATAACAACAAAACCGACAACAGAGGCAGAAGGTGAGCGTACTTATACCTGTGAAATCTGTGATAAGACGAGAGTTGTTGCTATTCCAGCGCTTGAAGCGCCACATGTGAATGAGAGCGACCATGATTTTCATGAAGAGTGGATTTATGACGGTGAAAACCATTGGCATGAATGCGATTGTGGTAAGAGGAAAGATGAAGCAGCACATGATTATGATACGGAGGAATGGAAGCATGATAGCGACAGCCACTGGTATGAATGTGCTTGTGGATTACGCAAGGATGAGGCAGAGCATACCTGGGATGCAGGTGAGGTTACGGTAGAGCCTACTGTGACAACAGATGGAGAAAAGACCTACACTTGTACGGAGTGTGAAGAGACCAAAACGGAAGTGATTCCAAAAACAGAGCCATCCGGAGATGCAGGTGAGATTATTCTGGACCCAATTGAACAGGGTTCTAACACACCGACGGTAAAGCTGACAACAGAATTAAATGAACTGGCGGATGCAGTTTTAACATCGGATGAAAAAGCACATTTTATGAATGGTGATGACTTGAAAATTGAGCTGACGGTAGAGAATATCAGCCGGACGATAGAAGAGCCAACCAAAAATGTAATCAATCAGTTTGTTAGTCCGTATCACTATCAGGTAGGGCAGTATCTGGATATTAAGATGTATAAGACGATTACGGCTGATGCGGCAATCGGTCGTGTACGCTCCAGAATATCAGAGGCCAATGATGTAATCCGAATCTGTATTGCAGTACCGGATGCACTGAAGGATACGACTGGAAGCAAGGGCAGAACCTATGCCATTGTTCGCCTCCATAATAATGTACCGATGATTCTGAATGATTTGGATGATGATGCAAACACCATTACCTTAGAGACAGACCGTTTTTCTACTTATGCAATTATTTATCGCGATACGGCTGACGCCAATGGAAATGACAATAATGGAAATAATGGCAATAACACCAGTAATAACGGAAATAATACTGGAAACAACGGCAGCACAGGCAATAATGGCGGTACCAGTAATAATGGAAGCACTGGTAATACCGGAAACGGAAGCAGCAATACCAGTGACGGCAGCACGATTGTAAACAACAATATTACCATTACCAACAGCAGCAATACCGGAACAAACCGGAATGTACCAAAGACTGGTGATACTTCTCCGATTGGCATGTATATGACGATTGCAATATTATCCGGATTTGCATATCTGTTGCTGCTCTTTACGGATAAGCAGAGAAGGATGTCAGAGGCAGAGAAGAATGAACTGATTGCTTCTTTATCTGCATGGGCAAGAAAGCGCGGTATCACAGCAAAGTGCTTTGCAGGCTTCTCCATTGCATGTATCTTATTCTACTATCATACCGTTGGAAAGCGGGTGAAGGCAGCCGTAAAGGAATGCATGTAATTCAGAGTGTATATAAGACAGGTATTGATTCCTGCGTGCAACGAGCCAAGTGGCTGCTTGCGGCGGGGTTGTTGACTTCCGGAAGCAGAGAGCCAGATGGTTTATTGGCTGGCATTACGGAGATTAAATGAAAAAAGCGATGAAAGACCGGAGGGATTCCGATAGGATTTCCAAGGGCTTTCATCGCTTTTTGTAATCAGAAATTAGGTCTATTCCCGCAAGGCTCTAATATTCTGCTGATTTGCCCCAGAGCGATTGACTATCCCCGAAACCGATTCAGACAGGCATATAATTCCTGTACTCTGGGTCTTGCCAGCCCGCAGGGAATGTAAGAGGTACAGAAGGCATTCCAGTCGCCTTTATCAAAAGCATCCATAACAAGCTGAACACTTTCCTGAACCGTCCGCCTGCCATCCACAGTCTGTTCCAGGCAGTAGCGCAGCAGGTAGGCAAGTGCAGTGGTCTGTTCCGAATCCGCAAGCTGTTCTAAGTAACGGACATTGACCGTTTCCTTATCCAGAGAGAAGGACTCGACACCACTTGATTTGATTTTCATATGCTCATGCCGGGCATCCCGGTTGTCCGTCTTATTCCCATTTTTATTCGTGTCTGGACGCCCCCGATAGGATGGTCGGTCAGACTGTTTTCTCTGGTAGTTCGGCAGCACTCTTTGGAAATCCGGCAGAATGAAGGCCGGTATTTCTCCATGGGAAACCGGCTGTTCTTCGCAGAGCGCCTTGACCCGTTCCGTGATATCCACAGCCCGGTAGCAGTCCATCAGCAATATATGGTCCGCGATGTAAAAGAAGGCGCCGGAGCTTCCGGCAACCATGATGGTAGAAATACCCGAAGTCTCATATAGCTCCCGTACCCGTTCGATAAAAGGCGTGATTGGCTCCTTATCCCGGCTGATAACCTGTTGCATAAAGGCATCCCGTACCATAAAGTTTGTAGCAGAGGTATCCTCATCCATGAGAAATAAGCGGGAGCCGGATTCCATGCTTTCTATGACACCGGCAGCCTGAGAGGTGCTTCCGCTGGCATCCTCGGTAGAAAATCGGTGGGTATCCTTCTGATTGGGCAGGTCGTTGATAAATAGGGAAATATCCACATTACGGATAGAGCGTCCGTCCTCTGCCCGCAGCTTCACAGCCGTATCGTCTGTAATGACAAATTCCCGCCCGTCTCCCCTGATATGATTATATACGCCATCCTGTATGGCACTGAGAAGAGTAGACTTTCCGTGGTATCCGCCGCCTACAATGAGAGTAACACCCTGCGGAACTGCCATGCCGGAAATGTCCCCGTAATGGGGCAGATGGATGGTACGTTCCATGGGAGCCGGAGACTGAAAAGGGATGCTATCCTTCATGGGAAGCTGGGATATGCCGCTTTTTCGGGGAAGAATGGAACCATTTGCTACAAAGGAAACCAGGCCTTCCTTTTGAAGAAAGCTGCGGATTTCCTCCTGGTCCTCTGCCAGAAATACGGCAGCTTCCACTTCCTTTGGATTCAGTCGGTGGTACAGCAGACTGTTCTCGATAGATTTTGGCAGAAAATCAAACAGAATCTTTTCCAGTTCACCGGCATTAATGGTTCGACCAAAAGCCGGAAAGCCAATATGAAAACGGAGCGTCAGGGAATCCTTCGTAATCCGGCAGGCGCTGCGCTCCAGTACCTTCTGTCCGCACCGGCTGATGGATAACAATCCGCTTTTGCCAGAGCCTTTCGCTTTGAAATTATACTGCTCGAACTGCTCGGAAAGCTTCCGGGTCAGAAGGTCCTGTAAGGCAATCCGCATACAATCCTTAGAAAAATAAGCAGAAGGAAGTCCGGTATAGGTGTGAGGAAGCTCGATATGTATACTGGAGGGCGAAGCAAAGGGGTCACCCTGTACATGGTCAATGTATAAGCAGAAAGAAGGATAGCGCCAGCCTCCTGCCAGAGATTTGTAAGCGGGATAGCTTTTATGGTCGATGGAACGCAGCAGCGTGCGTAATTCGTCTGATGATTTCATAATATCTCCTTTTCATTTTTATAAGTAATGAGCCAAACGGGCGTAAAACTCCATTTGGCAAAGCATTTATTATTATTACATTTGAAAGAAAAAAATACAAGGATTTCAAGTGATAAAAACAATATGTATATACAAAAATAAAATGCCTATCCTGTCTGACCACAGGATAGGCGGTGTCCGTAAGGACATTCAATAAACCGAAATCCGGGACATCCACTTTGGAGTGGGTGCTTTCCCTTTGTATAGCTATATTAACATTATCATAGTTATTTTCAAGTGATTTTCGAGAATTATTACAAAAGAGTCAAATATCCATGCAAGCATGGCTATTTGACTCTTTGCTCGCGAGAATAAATGTACAGTATAATTGGATAGAAGCTTTACAATACCACTGGATTCCTCTAAAATAAAAAGGACGAAATATTCAGTCAGAGAAAGCAGATAAGAACTTAGAGAAAGAATCCGGCAGAAAGCCAAAAAAGCGCTTCTGCCACGAGAAGCAGATGAAAAATGAAACAGAAAATCAAAGAAAAGCAGAGGTATTGAAATGAGAAGAAAAATACAACAATTCCTTCTGGCAATGCTGCTTGTCAGCTTATGTGCCTGTAACGATTCCGGAGAGAAGGCTCAGATAAATCCTACCGGTGATACGACGGTATCTTCCCAGGCGGGTATCATAGAAGCGGAAGGAGGGTCTGCTTCCACCGATACTTCCAGCTCTGAGGGTGAAGCAGGAGATACCGGAACAGAAGCGGATGCCGGAGGCGGACAAACGGCCTCGGTCATAACGGAAACGGTATATGCGAAAACGCTGGTAAATATCCGGACGGCGCCATCGGTAGACAGTGATATCTATGGCAGACTGGAGTATCATCAGGAGGTCGAACGGCTTCGGGATGATGGTGAATGGAGTACGGTTTTGATTGACGGAGTGGAATATTATATTGCCAGTGAATACTTAAAGGTGAAGCCGGAGAACGGTGCTGACAACGGAAGGGTAATCGTCATTGATGCCGGGCATCAGGCTCATGGTAACAGCGAGCAGGAGCCGGTAGGCCCCGGTGCAGCGGAGACAAAGGCAAAGGTTGCCGGAGGTACCGCAGGCTGTGTCAGCGGTCTGGCAGAATATGAATTGACCCTACAGGTAGCATTTAAGCTTTGTGATGAATTGGAGAGTCGGGGATACCAGGTCATTATGATACGGACCACCAATGATGTGAACATGAGCAATGCAGAGCGGGCGGAGGTTGCCAATCAGGCGGAAGCGGACGCATTTATACGGATTCATGCAAATGGCTCTGAGGACAGCAGTGTAAATGGTGTTATGACAATTTGTCAGACAGAGGCAAATCCCTATAATGCCAACCTGTATACCCAGAGCAAGGCATTGTCCTCTTGCGTGCTGGAGGAATTTGTGGCGGCTACCGGAGCAAGACAGCAGTATGTATGGGAAACGGATACCATGTCCGGCATCAACTGGTGCCAGGTTCCGGTTACGATAGTAGAAATGGGCTATATGACCAATCCGGATGAAGATGCCCGGATGGCAACGGAGGAATACCAGTATAAGATTACAGAGGGAATCGCCAATGGAATAGACCGTTTTCTGGAGAATCGGTAAAACAGAAATAGTAATACAATTGTTATGGAAAATTAATATTTACTGGTGGAATCACCAAAGAAGGACTTTGAAGAGAGATTCTTTTTTGGTTGTAATCCCATGTAGAAAAATGGCGAAAGTAACAGTATAATTTTAGTATACTTGTTCTTATTATGTATTACAGTCTTTTGAAGATATGATATATGATAAGAATAAATTTGAGAAGGAATTCACCGTAAGGTGGCAGGAGTTCTTGCGTTAGGTTGCAGAAGTGAAAAAGCAGAGCAGGATATACAATAGGCATAAGGACCCATTGCAGATGGGAGGAGTCCTTGCGTTAGACTTTGAAGAGGGCAGAATGGCAGAAAGATATCCATTTGAATTTGATATGGAAGAAGCAGTAAGACGATATAGTGATATGGTATATCGTCTTGCCCTTTTAAATATGAAAAGCAGATTTGATGCAGAAGATGTATTTCAAGAAGTTTTTTTGAAACTTTTCCGGTATAAAAATAGTATTCAAAGTGAAGAGCATTTAAAAGCCTGGCTGATTCGGGTGACCATCAATCAATGTAAGAGCATGACGGCATCCGGGAGAAAACGGCAGGCAGCGTCTCTGGATACTATGGGGGACATAGCAGAGCCTGTGAAGAAAGAGGAATATACGGAGGTATATGAGCTGGTTCAGTCCCTTCCGCTAAAGTACCGTCAGGTCATACATCTGTATTATTATGAGGAATTATCAGTGAAGGAAATTGCGGAGATACTGAACCAAAAAGAGGGAACGGTGAAAACCCGGCTTGCCAGGGCGCGAAAGCTATTGAATCAAAAGCTGGAAGGAGGATTTTCGGATGGAAGAATATAGGAAGCATATGGATTCCCAGCATGCGCCGCAAGAGCTGGTAGAACGAACCTTAGCACGCATCCGGGAGGAAGAAAAGCGGTCTGCTGTGGAAGCCCTTTGGGAAGAAAATGGGGATTTGAATAACGGTATGCAAGCCTTGGATTCCGAAGGCGGTATGTATGGAAATGAGCATAATAGAAGGAATCATAGCAGGGGGAATTTATATAGAAGAATTTACATCGGGGCAGCAGGTCTTGCAGCTTGTCTGGTTATCGTCATAAGCGTGTTTGCCAGCCGGCCCCGGCTTTCCTATCAGCCGGTTTCCGCTTCTATGCTTCGGAGCGGTCTGACGGAAGGAAACAGGGAAGAATTGACAATAGAGGAATACGAAGCCTATCTGGGTGTGAACCTTTCTGAATGGCTGGAAGGATATGAATGCAGCGATTCGAAGATTTATGTAAGCTATGGGGAGGATGCACAGACGCTTTCCCGAAGCATACAGGAGGATGAGGGAACCTTTTACCTGGATGTGGATGGGCATGTGGTAATATTTAAGCTTTCCCAAAGCGGACTGGAGCTGCCGGAGGGGCTTCTGACCGGAGAGGCTGGTGTTATAAACGGCATTGCAGTTTATGCAGGGGAGGAACCGGAAAGCGGGAAGCTTTTTGCCGCTTATCGTATCGGAGAGATACAATACTATTTGATTGGGAATGATATGTCGAAACGACAGTTTGAGCGTTTGCTAAAGCAGCTTCTGCAGGAGGAAAGATGAAGAAGATACACCGGATAAAATTGTGGATATCACTCATGCTGTCAGGCATAATCCTTATACTTTTGCCGGCATCATGTACGGTAATTCCCGGGGAGGAGGATGCCCTTCAAGACCGGAAGGAAATCATTATGCTCTATATGGTAGGCTCGGATTTAGAGTCCGAGCGGGGACTTGCCAGTGAAGATATTCAGGAGATACAGGAAAGCGGGTTTGATGAAAACCATGTGCAGATTCTTCTGTGTACCGGAGGCGCTGCTCACTGGTGGAATCCTTCCATATCCGAGGAGGAATGCGGAGTATTTGAGTTACATCCGCAGGAATTGAAAAAGGTCAGTACCTTAAATCATACCAATATGGCAGAGGCAGCTACCTTAACCGCATTTCTGGACTATGTATATAACAATTACACCGCTGATTGCTATAGTCTGATTCTATGGAATCATGGAGGCGGTGCTGTGGTAGGTTATGGTGGAGATGAAAATCACGATTATGATACCCTGACCTTATATGAACTGGATTTTGCGTTGAGAAAATCCCAACTGACAGCAGAAGGCAGGAAGCTGGAATGGATTGGATTTGATGCATGTCTTATGGGGATGCTGGAGGTGGCATCCGCGTGTGCGCCCTATGCAGAGTATCTTGTGGCATCCGAAGGTATGGCGCCTGAGCAGGGCTGGAATTATGCTTTTTTAAGCGGCATTCAGGACGAGGCCTGTTTTTCCGGTGCGGTCACAGGAGAAAAAATCATAGATACCTATGCTGCTTACTATGATTCCATAGAATCCTGTCAGCCGGAATATACCCTTACCTGCATGGATTTATCGGAGACAGAGTATGTCATAGAAAAGCTGGAGGAATTTATCCATACTGCCAGAACGGACCTGATGAATGGAAGCTATTCCCGGCTGGCAAGGGAACGGAGCAGAACCAAGGCATTCAGTCTGAGTGGTGCTGTTGGCAGTACGGTGGATTATGATACCGTAGATTTATATAACCTTTCCGAGCAATTTGCGGAGTATCATCCGGAGGAGGCTGCTGCACTGCAGGAAGCCATCCGAAGGCTGGTGATATATGAAAAGACCAATGTGGCAGATGCCAACGGGGTGGCAATTTATTTTCCTTATGAGAACAAGGAGGCAGCTCCCGACTGGCTGGCAAGGTACAGCCGGCTTCCCTTCTGTGATACTTATGTGGAGTTCGTAAAGGGATTTTCTCAGGTGTTAACCGGAGAGCGTCTGACAAACTGGAATTTTTCGGAAACCGTACCGGTTAAGCGGCAGGAGCAGGAGTATTCCGTTTCTCTTGTACCGGAGGCGGCGGAGCATTATGCTCGTGCAGAACTTAGTGTGTGGGAACGGATAGAGCAGGAAGGCTATGAGGATTGTTATGTCATGTGGATGGAATCCTCAGATACTACATTAGATGAAGCGGGAAACCTTAGTGCCGTGATGAATGACAGGCGCTTCCTGTTATGTGATGATGCCGGGCATGGCGCGTCCTGTACAGCTATGGAGCTGGAGCGGAATGATGCCTATGCCACATATGGAATCACGGTGTATCTTTCCTGGGTAGATAAAGAGGCGGAGGATTATGCTTCCAGGTTCAACTCGGACTGGGCAACAATCTATGTCAGAGTCGATGAAGAGCATCCGGATGGCGTGATTACCGGAATTTATGAGGGCTATGATAGTCTGGATAGTCCGGTACCAGGCAGAGTGTCTTGTGAAATAAAGCAGGGAACATCCATAGCACCCTTTGCGTTCATACGGCAGATTGCTTTTGATGAGGAAGGAAATGTTGCACCCTTTGAAACATGGGAGGACAACTCCAATACATTTAGCGGATTCCGGCTGGATGGAGAGTTGTCCGTTACCATGGTGGATATTGATTCAGATGCAGAGCTGTGTCATGTGTTCTTCATTACGGATACCCAGGGATATGTTTATGAGACGAATTACATAGAATGATGCATTGATTATTATGAAAGGATGCTGGTGGGTGTTGGATGAAGGAGGACTATGAAAATGGGGAATAAAAGGAGATTAAGAACAAGTCTTTTGGCAGGTCTTTGCCTGATGCTGTTATTATCCGGCGGTTGTGGAAGCAGGGAGCAGATGATAGACAAAGACACAGAGGAGCAGGGTCAGACGGAAGATACAGGAAGGATGGAGGAAGCGCAGAGCCAGACGAATGCAGAAGAGCAACAAGGGGGAGAGGGCGCTTATGAACAGGAGCCTTATTTTTCTTATGTAAATCCGGAAGGAGAATTGCAGATGGAATTATGGAATAATTCGAGTTCCAGATTATGGTGCGGAATCCGCTATGCAGAGAGTACCAGTTATCCCTATGAATTTGTAATTGATGAAGTGGAAGAGAAAGAAACAGGGGAGTGGGATTTCGAACCTGTGGAGGAGGTATTGTCTGTAGATGATTTTATAGCACTGAATGCTGCGGATTCTTTAGAAATCCATAATGTAAAGGAGAATACGGAATACGATGCTTCCGGCAGGCTTCTTTCATATGAGGTGACCGGCGATATCATATACGATTTTGAAGAGGGTGAAGACAGCGTGCGGGAATCAGAATATTTATATTCGATTGGTTATACCTACTATGATAACGGTATGACGGAAAAAACCTATGCCCATAATCTCTCTTATTTTGGCACCTTGGGTCATTTCAGCCGTATTGTCTATGATGAAAAGGACAGGGAGATTTATTCCCGATTTTTCTATTCATCTGCCCTGTCGGGAGAGGAATATTATTTATATGAGAATGATTCAGATACCCCATTCGGCTGTTTGATAATTGACGAGGAATACAGTCCTCGGTTGTGCTTATATTGATTATTATAAAAGGATACTGGTGGGGGGGTTGGGTTAAAGAGGATTATGAAAGACCGGTTTTTACTTGATGCTGTTATTATCCGGCGGTTGTGGAAGCAGGCGAACCCCTGTCGATAATAGCAGATATGTCAGAGGCGGACCAGAGCATTATTTGCGGATACGCAGGAAGTAGTGCAGCCTCTTATATAGATTGGTTTATAAGTATCGGGATGGTGCATTTGCTGGGCGGGAACAATACTCTTATCAGCAATACACTGGTAAAAGTACAGGGGATAGAGGTGGAATAAGGAATGAAAAAGCGGTTATGGTTGATTTGTATAGGCGTATTGGCAGCAATGCTATTGATTGGATGTATAATTTGGATATGGCAGAAGGAAAATACCAGTACGATTCCAAATCTGAGGGAGGTCGCCCTTATGTCCGATGCAGAGGCAACCAGTTGTCTTGCCGGACACACTCGTGGGGAACTGTGTGACACTTGGGGATATCCCACCGTGAGTCTGAGCGGTATGCCGGGAGATTATTGGATTCTGTCAGGAAGCCTGGGAAAGAATGAGAGGGGAGTGACCGTTTACTATACCTTTGATTATTATGGTGATATGGATGGCGGTATAGATGACTGGCCGATAAGCTTCGTAATTACACCGAATGCAGATGGAGCTGAGGTTTCGGAAGGGGAGATGCAGACGGAGGAAGCGCCCACAACCGAACAGCAGGAGGAAGGAAGAACGGAGCGGGATACATCCATTTATTCCATGCGGGATGTGTCCATTCAGGAGATTCTCCTGTATGCTTCCTTTTTGGATAACAAAGTGACAGCAATAGATGGGGATTCCCAGAAAGAACGACATTGGTCAGACTATTATGATACATATGTGGATTCATCCACAAGGGCGGTTCACATGAAGCTGGAGGATGTCAATGGAGATGGGGAAAAGGAGCTGCTGCTTCATTTGCGGCAGCGAGATAGTTCCGGAAGGCTGTTCGTATTTCATAATGAGAATGGTAGTCTGGTAGAATGGGAATCTATCCCCTATGACATGGATAGTCCGGTGATTAATCTGTACAACAATCAGATTCTTGAAATAACAGGCTTGGAGGATAAGGGCTTCTTTCGCTATAACGACGAGGGGAAGCTGGAACCTGTATTTGACTACGATTCGAAAGAAAAGGCACAGGCGGACGGAGCTTCTGGCGGAGTGTATGAAGACAGCATTCCGAAGTTACCGGATGCGGGCAGGCAGTTGAATGCTTTATTTTTAGTAGGCACTGGTGAATATACGGATTATGATGATATTTTGGATGGAGTTCGGGATGAAGGAACCTATGGTTATTATGATGTGGATGGGGACGGAATAGATGAACTGGTGATTTATACAGTTCCTGGTACAGTAAAGATTTATGCTGCCAGGGAAAATGAGATAAGTAAAATCTGCTGGGTACCATATTCCATTCTGCTGGAGGACGGGACAATCTGGTTTCATCGTCCTGGCGGAGCGCCGCTACATGATGATTATCAGTGGTATCGTCTGGAAGGAGAAGAATATCAGAAGGTGTATACCTTTAGCAGATATGACAGGGATGGAGATGGTTATGAAGAAAATGGAGAAGGGGACCTTTATTTATATAACCATGAGGAAATAGAGAAAGAGAAATGGGAGGAATGGATTCAGCCGTTCCTTGACAGTGAAAAGGCGGTACTGTTGAATGAAGGAACGATAAGGCGGGAAGAGTAGAATGATTTCCTGTTTGCTGTTGCGATGCTGGATTCGGAGAACTGCAAAAGCTCTCCTGTATTCCTTAAAAACTTGTTTTTGATGGTATTTTGCAGGAAAATATGATAAAATTTAAAAGAATGTAGGAGATACATAAAAATGGAAGTGGACATTTTAATTGACAAAATTACAGACTGCCTGATAGATACAAAAACTGGTGAGGAAGTGGAAACAGAATATCGGATGCGTGAAACACCGATTAAACCGAAAGATTATAAAGGATGGAAATTCAACTGGAGCATTACAGAGAAAAACGGGTATGATATATATGAACTGTTCTTAAAGGGTGATGATACGGTTCAGGGCAGGATTTCAGTAAAGGTTGATGGTGGGGTTGCAGATGTGGATATTGTAGAAACTGCACCGCATAATTACAGCCACACAGGAAGATATGAAGGAGTTGGCGCACATCTATTTGCGATTGCTTGTCAGGTAAGCCTTGATGCAGGGTGTGATGGTTTTGTGGCATTTACATCAAAAAGTGATTTAGTGGAATACTATAAAGAAAAGCTGAATGCAGAGGTATTTCGTGACAGAAGAATGTATATTGATGAAAATGCTGCACAGATATTGTTAGACAGATATATGAGAAAGTAGGTGGTAGAATGTTAGCGATGGCTGAAAAAATGACAGATTATACACACGACATTACTTATTATGCAAAAGACAGCAGATTAACGGAACCGTCTGATGGGAAAAGGTATGAGTGGCGGAAAATGATTGAACTTTCAAAAGAGTTAGGTAGACCGCTTACAGATGAAGAGGCAGAGGAATTTAGAATTGAATAACGGGAAAGCTAGCCATGAGAGCAGAGATTCGAAAGAGTCCCTGCTTTTTTGCTAAAATTCAACTTATCACTTGACAAGGTTGTATAGATTCTTACTGCCAGGGACAGTAAGATAAGCAAAATCGGCTGGGTGTCACATTTCATTCTTCTGGAGAATGGGACAATCTGGTTTCATCGTCCTGGCGGAGCGCCGCTACATGATGATTATCAGTGGTATCGTCTGGAAGGAGAAGAATATCAGAAGGTGTATACCTTTAGCAGATATGACAGGGATGGAGATGGTTATGAAGAAAATGGAGAAGGGGACCTTTATTTATATAACCATGAGGAAATAGAGAAAGAGAAATGGGAGGAATGGATGTCATTAAATAGAGAGTTATCAAATGGACAACAAAAAATATTTGACAATCAATATTCAAATATGTATACTGATTTTATACGGAT